>NZ_JBVIZC010000003.1:0-221591 GCF_055591945.1 Streptomyces sp. NPDC041191
AACGCCCGGTTACATTCCGAACCCGGAAGCTAAGCCTTTCAGCGCCGATGGTACTGCAGGGGGGACCCTGTGGGAGAGTAGGACACCGCCGAACACCTGCCCTTTTAGCTCAGTCGGTAGAGCGTCTCCATGGTAAGGAGAAGGTCAACGGTTCGATTCCGTTAAAGGGCTCAGACGAAAAGGCCCCCGCCTCGTGGCGGGGGCCTTTTCGCGTTTCCGGAAGCCGGAGACCGGAACACCTCTGGGGCCTTCCCCGGAAGGGAAGGCCCCAGAAGGTCAGCGGTCGTCCGGCTCGCGGAGGCGCATCGCGAGAATCGCCATGTCGTCGGAGGCCGGTTCCTGGGCGAAGCGCTCGACCGCGCGGAGGACACGGGCCCCGACCGCGCCGGCCGTCAGACCCGTACACGTCTTGAGGACGTCGGCGAGGCCGTCGTCGCCCAGCATGCGGGTGCCCTCACGACGCTCCGTCACACCGTCCGTGACGCAGAGGAGGACGTCGCCCGGATCGAGCGTGACCGTCTCCTCGTACAGTTCCAGGTCCTCCATGACGCCCAGGAGCGGCTGCGGTTCGGCCGCGGGGCGGACCGTGCCGTCCGGGCTGAGGCGCAGCGGGAGGGGATGGCCGGCGCAGACGACCTTGAGGATCGCGGAGCCGTCCTCCTGGGGACGCATCTCGCCGTAGAGGAGGGTGAGGAAGCGGCTGCGGGCGCCCTCGTCCAGGATCGCCGCGTTCAGACGCTCCAGGACGGCCGGGCCGCCCAGGCCCTCGCGGGCCAGGAGCCGCAGGGCGTGACGGGCCAGGCCCGTGACGGCGGCCGCCTCCGGACCCGTACCGCAGACGTCGCCGATGGCGAAGCCGTACGCGCCGTCGGCGATCGGGAACAGGTCGTAGAAGTCGCCCCCGACCTCGTTGCCCTCGCCGGCCGCGCGGTAGATGACGTCGACCTCGACGCCCGGGATCTCGGGGAGGCCGGGCGGCAGGAGGCTGCGCTGGAGGGACTGGCTGATCGCCACGCGCTCCGAGTAGAGGCGGGCGTTGTCCAGGGCGAGGGCGGCCCGGCGGGACAGGTCCTCGGCCAGTTCCAGGATCTCCTGGCGGAAGTGGTCCTCGGAGGGCCGGCCGAGCGTCAGCATGCCGATGACCCGGTTGCGGGCCACCAGGGGCAGGACGACCGTCTCGCCGGCGACCGTGTGCGCGGTGGCCAGGGTGGTGTCCACGTCCGCCGGAAGAGGACCCGACAGATGGTTGAGGGCCTGCGTCGAGGCGTCCAGCGCGGCCCGGTGGGCGGCGTCGCCCGGCGCGGTCCAGACCCGGGCGCCGGGGGTCGGCACCGGGTCGGGCGGAGCGATCGAGGAGAGCAGCGCCTTGAGCCCGTCGATGCGGTCCTCGTCCTCGTGGAGCACGTACGAGAGGTACGGGTCGGAGGACTGGTCCGCGATCGTGTAGACCGCGCACCAGGTCGCGAGGGTGGGGACCGTCATCTGGGCCATCAGCGCCAGGGTCTGGTCGCGGTCGAGGGTGCCGGCCAGGAGGTCGGACGCCTCGACGAGGAAGCTGAGGGAACCGCGGCGCAGGCGCTCCAGCTCGCCGAGGCGGGCCGACTCGACGGCCAGGGCGATGCGGTCGGCGGCGAACTGGAGGCGGAGGGCCTCCTCGTTCGAGTAGCGGTTCGCGGCCTCGGCCGCCACGCCCAGGGAACCGGTGAGCCGACCCTCGACCTTGAGGGGGACGGTGACCACCGAGCGCATGCCGGTGTTCTCCAGGAGCGGCACGGCGCCGGGAACGGCGGCCAGGTCCTCGTGGACGGCGGGCATCCGGGCGGAGCCGTAACGGCTGGCGCCGGTCTCGACGGGGACGCGGGCGAAGCGCTGGCGGGCGGCCGGAAGGCCGGTGGAGGCCCGTACCTCCAGCTCCGTCTCGTCGTCGGTGGCGAGCAGCAGGAAGGCGGCGTCGCCGTCGAGCATGTCGCGGGCGCGCTCCACCGTGCGCTGGAGGAGACCGTCGAGGTCCTCCGGGGCCGGGGAGCCGATGAAGACCTCGAAGGGGTCGGCGGCGCGGCTCTCGGCGCCCGGCTCGGCGGCCGGGCGCTGCGGAGTCTGCAGGACGGCCCGCTCGTGCTCGCGCACCAGGAGGCAGACCGTGGAGGGTTCGCCCTGGGAGTCGCGGACGCGCAGGTGCGAGGCGTAGACGGGGACGATCCGGCCGTCGGCGCAGCGGATGCCGTAACTGCCCTCCCAGCGGGAGAGGCGCAGTGCCTCGGCGAGACCGGTGCCGATGCCGGGGGTGTGGGGCCAGGCGGCGAGATCGCCCAGGGGCTTGCCGGTGACCTGGCCGGAGGCGTACCCGAAGAGTTCCTCGGCGTCCTCGTTCCAGGCGTCGACCGTTCCGTCCCGGTCGATCTGGACGACGGCGACGCGGACGCGGCTGTCGGCGACCGGGAGGAGGGCGTCGGGGAGCACGGGACCGGCGGAGCGGGTGCCGACGGGGCGCTGCGGGAGGTCGAGGTGGAACCAGACGTGCTTGCGGGTGGGGGAGTAGTCGACGCCCCAGCGGTGGGCGAGGGCGGCGCAGAGCAGCAGGCCGCGGCCGCTCTCGCGGTCGGGGGCGGCCAGGGTGCGACCGCTCTGGACGGGGATCTCGCGCTCCGGGTAGCGGTCGGACACCTCGACGCGGACGCTGTCGTCGGAGAGCAGGCAGAGCACGTCGGCGGCGGTGCCGGCGTGGACGACGGCGTTGGTGACCAGTTCGCTGGTGAGGACGACGGCGTCGTCCACCAGTTCGGGGTGTCCCCAGCCCTGGAGGGTGTCCCGGACGAAGGCGCGGGCGGACGCGACGGACCGCCCGACGGGCTCGAAGGTGGCAGTCGCCCGCGCGGTGATCACAGCTCTCCTCGTACGAGTCTCGACGCCCGGCTCTGCCATGCTCGGTCTGTCCCTCCCACTTCCCGGCGGTCGTGCGCGCGCCACACCGTCCCGGCCGGGCGGACCGGAGCGGCTGGACAGCCGGATGCCAGGTTACTTACCTTCGCTGTCCCAGCGGATGCCGGTCACGCGGATTCCACCCCTGGGGGGCGAGGACACCGT
This sequence comes from Streptomyces sp. NPDC041191, assembly GCF_055591945.1. Classification (NCBI taxonomy): domain Bacteria; kingdom Bacillati; phylum Actinomycetota; class Actinomycetes; order Kitasatosporales; family Streptomycetaceae; genus Streptomyces; species Streptomyces sp. NPDC041191. The sequence continues at coordinate 3,085 of NZ_JBVIZC010000003.1, forward strand.
CGAAGCCGCCGAACTGTTATCGCCTGGTTCGGTCACGGTGAAACACTGAGCAGGCTACCGGCAGAGCCGGAGCGGTACGGTCGACCCCTTTCGGGAGGGACACGGTGGAGTCTGGCACGGCGGCGCGTCGCGGCGGAGGCAGCGGTACGCGTACGAGAGGCGGGCGTTCCCGGGGAGGGACGGTCCAGGTGGACGCGGCGGCGCTGGAGCGGCTGCTCGCCGCGCTTGCGGCGATGCGGGACGGGAACCTCCGCAGAAGGCTCACGGTCTCCGGGGACGGGGTCATGGCGGAGATCTCCGCCGTGTTCAACGAGGTCGCCGACCGCCAGATGCACGTGACCGGCGAACTGTCGCGGGTCCGGCGGGTGGTGGGGCGCGAGGGCAAGCTGTCCGAGCGCCTGGAGACGGGGCCCACCGAAGGGGCGTGGGCGGCGGCGATCGAGGCCGCGAACGCGCTCGTCGACGACCTGGCCCGGCCGGTGTCCGAAGTGGGGCGGGTGCTCTCCGCGGTGGCCGAGGGCGACCTGGAACAGCGGATGGACCTGCGTTCGGAGGGTTCCGACGGGACGGTGCGGCCGCTGCGGGGCGAGTTCCTCAAGGTGGCGCGGACCGCCAACAACCTCGTGGACCAGCTGTCCGTCTTCGCCTCCGAGGTGACGAGGGTCGCCGTCGAGGTGGGGACCGACGGCAAGCTGGGCGGGCAGGCGCAGGTGCGCGGGGTGTCCGGTTCGTGGAAGGACCTCACGGACTCCGTCAACACCATGGCGAACCAGCTGACGGCCCAGGTGCGGGACATCGCGCTCGTGACGACGGCGGTCGCGGACGGCGACCTGTCGCAGAAGGTCACCGCGAACGTCGCCGGGGAGATGCTGGAGCTGAAGAACACCGTCAACCGGATGGTGGACCAGCTGTCGTCGTTCTCCTCCGAGGTGACCCGGGTCGCGCGCGAGGTGGGCACCGAGGGCGAGCTGGGCGGCCAGGCCGAGGTGGCCGGCGTCGCCGGCGTGTGGAAGGACCTCACCGATTCCGTCAACACGATGGCGGGCAACCTCACCAACCAGGTGAGGGGGATCGCCGAGGTGACGACCGCCGTCGCCAACGGGGACCTGTCGCAGAAGGTCCGGGTCTCGGCGCGCGGCGAGATCGCCCAGCTCGCGGACACGATCAACCAGATGACCGAGACGCTGCGGACGTTCGCCGACGAGGTGACCCGCGTCTCGGGCGAGGTCGGCGCGCAGGGCCTGCTCGGCGGGCAGGCGCAGGTGCCGGGTGCGGCGGGCACCTGGAAGGACCTCACGGACTCCGTCAACACGGTCTTCCGGAACATCACCACACAGGTCCGTGACATCGCCCAGGTGACGACGGCGGTGGCCAACGGCGACCTGTCGCAGAAGGTCACCGTGGACGTGGCCGGGGAGATGCTGGAGCTGAAGAACACCGTCAACACGATGGTGGACCAGCTCTCCGCGTTCGGCTCCGAGGTGACCCGGGTGGCCCGGGAGGTCGGCGTCGAGGGCCTGCTGGGCGGCCAGGCCGAGGTGCCGGGCGCGGCGGGCACCTGGAAGGACCTCACCGACTCGGTGAACACCGCCTTCCGCAACCTGACCGGTCAGGTCCGTGACATCGCCCAGGTGACGACGGCGGTGGCCAACGGCGACCTGTCGCAGAAGGTCACCGTGGACGTGGCCGGCGAGATGCTGGAGCTGAAGAACACCGTCAACACGATGGTGTCGCAGCTGTCGTCCTTCGCGGACCAGGTGACCCGGATGGCCCGGGACGTGGGCACCGAGGGCCGGCTCGGCGGCCAGGCACGGGTGGACGGGGTCTCCGGGCGCTGGCGGGAGCTCACCGACTCGGTGAACTTCATGGCCGGCAACCTGACCTCGCAGGTGCGCCAGATCGCCCAGGTGACGACGGCCGTGGCGCGCGGCGACCTGTCGCAGAAGATCGACGTGGACGCGCGCGGCGAGATCCTGGAGCTGAAGAACACCATCAACACGATGGTCGACCAGCTCTCCGCCTTCGCGGACCAGGTCACCCGGGTCGCCCGCGAGGTGGGCACCGACGGGCGGCTGGGAGGGCAGGCGCAGGTGCCCGGCGTGGCCGGGGTCTGGCGCGACCTGACCGACTCGGTGAACGGCATGGCCGGGAACCTCACCACCCAGGTCCGCAACATCGCGCAGGTCGCCACGGCGGTCGCGCGCGGCGACCTGTCGCAGAAGATCGACGTGGACGCGCGCGGCGAGATCCTGGAGCTGAAGAACACCCTCAACACGATGGTGGACCAGCTCTCGAACTTCGCCGAGCAGGTGACCCGGGTCGCCCGCGAGGTGGGCACCGAGGGCATCCTGGGCGGCCAGGCCGAGGTGCAGGGGGTCTCCGGCACCTGGAAGGACCTCACCCAGTCGGTGAACTTCATGGCGAACAACCTCACCATCCAGGTGCGGAACATCGCCGAGGTCACGACCGCGGTGGCCATGGGCGACCTGTCGAAGAAGATCACGGTCGACGCCCGGGGCGAGATCCTGGAGCTGGTGACGACCGTCAACACGATGGTCGACCAGCTCTCCAACTTCGCGGACGAGGTCACGCGCGTGGCCCGCGAGGTGGGTACGGAGGGCATCCTGGGCGGCCAGGCGCGCGTGCGCGGCGTCACGGGCACCTGGAAGGACCTCAGCGACAACGTCAACCTGATGGCCAACAACCTGACCAGCCAGGTGCGGAACATCTCCCGGGTCTCGGCGGCCGTGGCCAACGGCGACCTGACCAAGAAGGTGACCGTCGAGGCGCGCGGCGAGGTCGCGGAGCTGGCCGAGACCGTCAACACGATGGTGACGACCCTGTCGTCCTTCGCGGACGAGGTGACCCGGGTCGCCCGTGAGGTGGGCACGGAGGGCGAGCTGGGCGGTCAGGCCCGGGTGCCGGGGGTCTCCGGCACGTGGAAGGACCTGACCGAGTCGGTGAACTCGATGGCGTCCAACCTGACCGGTCAGGTGCGGCAGATCGCGGCCGTCACGACCGCGATCGCCAAGGGCGACCTCACCAAGAAGATCGACATCGACGCGCGCGGTGAGATCCAGGAGCTGAAGAACACCATCAACACGATGGTCGACCAGCTCTCGAACTTCGCCGAGGAGGTCACGCGCGTGGCCCGCGAGGTGGGCGTGGAGGGCATCCTGGGGGGCCAGGCGCGCGTACGGGACGTCGACGGCACCTGGCGCGACCTGACCGAGTCGGTGAACGAGATGGCCGGGAACCTGACCCGTCAGGTGCGGGCCATCGCGGCCGTCGCCACGGCGGTCACCCGGGGCGACCTGAACCTCAAGATCGACGGTGTGGACGCGGCCGGTGAGATCCAGGCGCTCCAGGACAACATCAACACGATGATCACCAACCTGCGCGACACGACCCTCGCCAACGAGGAGCAGGACTGGCTCAAGGGCAACCTGGCCCGCATCTCCGGCCTCATGCAGGGCCGGCGGGACCTGGACGACGTCGCGTCGCTCATCATGAGCGAGCTGACTCCGGTGGTCTCGGCCCAGCACGGCGCCTTCTTCGTGGCGATGCCGACCGGCTCCGCCCACGGCGACGCCGAACTGGTCGGCGAGGGCGACGGCTCGTACGAGCTGCGGATGCGCGGGAGCTACGGCTACTCCACCGGGTCCATGCCGACCTCGTTCCGTCCCGGCGAGACCCTCATCGGGACGGCGGCCGAGGAGAAGCGGACCATCCAGGTCAACGTGCCGCCGGGGTACCTGAAGATCTCCTCCGGGCTCGGGGAGGCCGCGCCCGCGCACGTGATCGTGCTGCCGGTCCTCTTCGAGGGCAAGGTCCTCGGGGTGATCGAGCTGGCCTCGTTCCAGCCGTTCACCCAGATCCAGCGCGACTTCCTCAACCAGCTCGCCGAGCTGATCGCCACCACCGTCAACACCATCAGCGTCAACACCAAGACGGAGGTGCTGCTCCGGCAGTCGCAGGAGCTCACCGAGCAGCTCAAGGAGCGCTCGGCCGAGCTGGAGCACCGGCAGAAGGAGCTCCAGGGGTCGAACCTGGAGCTGGAGGAGAAGGCGGAACTGCTCGCCCGGCAGAACCGCGACATCGAGGTGAAGAACACCGAGATCGAGGAGGCCCGGCAGGTCCTGGAGGAGCGGGCCGAACAGCTCGCCGTCTCCATGCGGTACAAGTCTGAGTTCCTGGCGAACATGTCGCACGAGCTGCGCACCCCGCTCAACTCGCTGCTGATCCTGGCCAAACTGCTCGCGGACAACGCCGAGTCGAACCTGACGCCGAAGCAGGTCGAGTTCGCGGAGACCATCCACGGCGCCGGTTCCGACCTGCTCCAGCTGATCAACGACATCCTCGACCTGTCGAAGGTCGAGGCGGGCAAGATGGACGTCTCGCCGACCCGGATCGCGCTCGTCCAGCTCGTCGACTACGTGGAGGCGACCTTCCGGCCGCTGACGGCGGAGAAGGGTCTCGACTTCTCGGTGCGGGTCTCGCCCGAGCTGCCGGCCACGCTCCACACCGACGAGCAGCGCCTGCTCCAGGTGCTGCGCAACCTCCTTTCGAACGCGGTGAAGTTCACCGACACGGGCGCGGTGGAGCTGGTGATCCGGCCGGCCGGTTCGGACGTGCCGCAGTCGATCCGCGAGCAGCTCCTGGAGGCCGGTTCGCTGCGCGACCCGGAGGCCGACCTGATCGCGTTCTCGGTCACCGACACCGGGATCGGGATCGCGGCGAGCAAGATGCGGGTCATCTTCGAGGCGTTCAAGCAGGCCGACGGCACGACCAGCAGGAAGTACGGCGGTACGGGGCTGGGGCTCTCGATCAGCCGGGAGATCGCGCGGCTGCTCGGCGGTGAGATCTTCGCCGCGAGCGAGCCCGGCCGGGGATCGACGTTCACCCTCTACCTGCCGCTGAACCCGACCGAACCGCCCGCGCAGGGGGCCGGGCAGGGGGCGCAGGAGGGCGACGCCCCGCAGCAGGACGCCGGGGAGGGGGCGGACGGGGCCGTCCAGCCGTTCCCGCACTTCCCGCCGCCCGTGCGGAAGGAGGCGCGGTCGGGGGCCGGGGCGCTGTTCCGGCACCGCAGGAAGGCCGCCGCCGAGGCGACCGGGGGGCGGGACGCGGCCCCGGGGCGGTCCGGACAGCCCGAGGCCGAGCGTCCGGAGCAGGAGGTGGCGGAGGAGCCGCGCCGCACCTTCTCCTTCTCCGGCGAGAAGGTCCTCATCGTGGACGACGACATCCGCAACGTCTTCGCCCTCACCAGCGTCCTGGAGCAGCACGGGCTCGCGGTGCTGTACGCGGAGAACGGACGGGAGGGCATCGAGGTCCTGGAGCAGCACGACGACGCGGCGGTCGTGCTGATGGACATCATGATGCCGGAGATGGACGGATACGCGACGACCACCGCGATCCGGCGGATGCCGCAGTTCGCCGGGCTCCCGATCATCGCGCTGACGGCGAAGGCGATGAAGGGCGACCGGGAGAAGGCGATCGAGTCGGGCGCCTCGGACTACGTGACCAAGCCGGTCGACCCCGACCACCTGCTGTCCGTCATGGAGCAGTGGATGCGGCGGACGTGACTCCGGACCGGGGGCCCGCGCGGAAGCACCGTGCGGGCCCCCGGCCCCGGGCGACGTACTCTCGCCACGGGCGTGTGAAGGGCCCGGTCACGGGGAACCTTCTGGGCTTCCACCGCGTTTTTCCTGCGTGCACGGTGACATCGCGGTGACAGGGTGTGGCGACGGGCGGGGTGCGGCTACGATGACCGGCACAAGGACTGACGGCGCTAGGGAGTCGTCTTCCGGGGCGGCGCCCGGTGCTTCCCCCGGTCGGGGGGACCGGGGAGAGCTGTTTCCGGGACGAGGAGGACGGGGCATGGTGCAGAAGGCCAAGATCCTCCTGGTCGATGACCGGCCGGAGAATCTGCTGGCGCTGGAGGCCATTCTCTCCGCGCTCGATCAGACGCTGGTGCGGGCATCGTCCGGGGAGGAAGCGCTCAAGGCGCTGTTGACGGACGACTTCGCGGTCATCCTGCTGGACGTCCAGATGCCGGGCATGGACGGCTTCGAGACCGCCGCCCACATCAAGCGGCGGGAGCGGACCCGGGACATCCCGATCATCTTCCTCACCGCCATCAACCACGGCCCCCACCACACCTTCCGGGGGTACGCGGCAGGGGCGGTCGACTACATCTCGAAGCCCTTCGACCCGTGGGTGCTGCGGGCCAAGGTCTCCGTCTTCGTCGAGCTGTACATGAAGAACTGCAAGCTGCGCGAGCAGGCCGCCCTGCTGCGACTGCAGTTGGAGGGCGGCGAGAGCGGCCACGGCAAGGAGTCCGCCGGTCTGCTCGCCGAACTGTCCGCCCGTCTCGCGGCCGTCGAGGAACAGGCCGAGGCGCTGTCGAAACAGCTCGACGACGACTCGGCCGACGCGGCAGCCGTCGCCACCGCCGCGCACCTGGAGCGCAAGCTGACCGGACTGCGCCGGGCCCTGGACGCCCTGGAGCCCGGTACCGGCGCCACGTCCTCCCTGCCCTCCCCGAGCTGACGCGACGTCACCGGGCTCCCCGGTCCGTCGCGGCCGGGGTGCCCGCCGGTGAGCCCGCGTCAGCTTCGCGCCCCGGCGCGGACGACACGAACGGGTGAGTGGGGACAGCCGGTTCCCGCACGGGTAACCTCGGCCCCATGGCTTCACGTACGTCCGGCAAGGGTTCCCAGGGCACGGCGGGCACCGCAAAGCCGCGCGCCGGCCGTACGGCGGGCGCCGCGAAGAAAGCGGCGCCCGCGAAGTCCCCCGCCAAGCCGCCCGCGAAGAAGGCGCCGGCCAGGAAGGCCGCGCCCGCCAAGCGCGCGCCCGCGCGGAAGACCGCGGCGAAGAAGGCCCCGCCCCGGCCGGCCCCGTCCCCGACCGGGGGCGTCTACCGGCTCGTGCGCGGCGCCTGGCTCGGTCTCGCCCACGCGGTCGGCGCGGTGTTCCGGGGGATAGGGCGCGGCGCCAAGGGGCTCGACCCCGCCCACCGCAAGGACGGCCTCGCGCTCCTCCTCCTCGGCCTGGCGCTGATCGTCGCCGCCGGGACGTGGTCCCATCTGAGCGGTCCGGTCGGCGACCTCGTCGAGATGCTGGTCACCGGGGCCTTCGGCCGGCTCGACCTGCTGGTGCCGCCGCTGCTCGCCGGGATGGGCGTACGCCTGATCCTCTATCCGGAACGTCCCGAGGCCAACGGCCGGATCGTCATCGGCCTCTCCGCCCTCACCGTCGGCATCCTCGGCCAGGTGCACATCGCGTGCGACTCGCCGGGGCGCGGCGACGGCGCCGACGCCCTCCAGGACGCGGGCGGCCTCATCGGCTGGGCGGCGTCCCAGCCCCTCGTCTTCATGATGGGCGAGGTCCTGGCCGTACCGATGCTGGTGCTGCTCACCGTCTTCGGCCTGCTCGTCGTCACCGCCACTCCGGTCAACGCGATCCCGCGGCGGCTGCGCGCCCTCGGCGTCAGGCTCGGCGTCGTCGAACCGGCCTACGACCCGGCGGAGGACGAGGAGTACGGGCCCGAGGAGGGGTACGGGGACGAGTGGCGGGGGGCGGAGCCGCGGCCCGCGCGCCCGGTCCGGCGCCGCGCCCCCGCCCCGGCGGAGCCGTACGGGACGGACCCGGCCGGGGCGGAGCAGGGAGCCCGGCGCGGCCGTCCGGCGCGCCGCTCCGCGTTCGATCCCGGCATGGACCCGGTGGACGTCGCCGCCGCCGCGGCCGCCGCGCTCGACGGCGCGGTGCTGAACGGCATGCCCCCGTCCCCCGTCGTCGCCGACCTGACCAAGGACGTCACCGTCGAGCGGGACGCGGCCGGGGCCCCGGGCAGGACGCCCGCGCCCGTACCGCCGGCGCGGGGAGGGGAGTCGCGTTCCGGCGCCGTACCCGACCTGACGAAGCCCGCGCCCGAGCCGACCGACCTGCCGTCGCGGGCCGAACAGCTCCAGCTCTCCGGCGACATCACGTACTCCCTGCCGTCGATGGACCTCCTGGAACGAGGAGGGCCCGGCAAGACGCGCAGCGCCGCCAACGACGTCGTCGTGGCCGCGCTCACCAACGTCTTCGGCGAGTTCAAGGTGGACGCCGCCGTCACCGGCTTCACCCGGGGGCCGACGGTCACCCGGTACGAGGTCGAACTCGGCCCCGCCGTGAAGGTCGAGAAGATCACGGCCCTGGCCAAGAACATCGCGTACGCCGTGGCCTCCCCGGACGTGCGGATCATCTCGCCGATCCCCGGCAAGTCGGCGGTCGGCATCGAGATCCCGAACAGCGACCGCGAGATGGTCAACCTCGGGGACGTGCTGCGGCTCGCGGACGCGGCCGGCGACGACCACCCGATGCTGGTCGCGCTCGGCAAGGACGTCGAGGGCGGCTATGTGATGGCCAACCTGGCGAAGATGCCGCACATCCTGGTCGCCGGTGCCACCGGCTCCGGAAAGTCCTCGTGCATCAACTGCCTCATCACCTCGGTGATGATAAGGGCGACCCCCGACGACGTCCGGATGGTGCTCGTCGACCCCAAGCGGGTCGAACTCACCGCCTACGAGGGCATCCCGCACCTGATCACCCCGATCATCACCAACCCCAAGAAGGCCGCCGAGGCGCTGCAGTGGGTGGTGCGCGAGATGGACCTGCGCTACGACGACCTGGCCGCCTTCGGCTTCCGGCACATCGACGACTTCAACGAGGCCATCCGGGCCGGGAAGGTCAAGCCGCCGGAGGGGAGCGAGCGCGAGCTCAGCCCCTATCCGTACCTCCTGGTGATCGTCGACGAGCTCGCGGACCTGATGATGGTCGCGCCCCGGGACGTCGAGGACGCGATCGTCCGCATCACCCAGCTGGCCCGCGCCGCCGGCATCCACCTGGTGCTCGCCACCCAGCGGCCGTCCGTGGACGTCGTCACCGGTCTCATCAAGGCGAACGTGCCCTCGCGGCTCGCCTTCGCCACCTCTTCGCTCGCCGACAGCCGGGTCATCCTCGACCAGCCCGGCGCCGAGAAGCTGATCGGCAAGGGCGACGGGCTCTTCCTGCCGATGGGCGCCAACAAGCCCGTCCGCATGCAGGGCGCCTTCGTCACCGAGGACGAGGTCGCGGCCGTCGTGCGGCACTGCAAGGACCAGATGACGCCCGTCTTCCGGGACGACGTCACCGTGGGCACTCAGCAGAAGAAGGAGATCGACGAGGAGATCGGCGACGACCTCGACCTGCTGTGCCAGGCCGCCGAGCTGGTCGTCTCGACGCAGTTCGGTTCCACCTCGATGCTCCAGCGGAAGCTGCGCGTGGGCTTCGCGAAGGCCGGCCGGCTGATGGACCTGATGGAGTCGCGGAACATCGTCGGACCGAGCGAGGGTTCGAAGGCGCGGGACGTCCTGGTGAAGCCCGACGAACTGGACGGGGTGCTCGCCGTGATCCGGGGGGAGCCGGCGCCCGGCGAGTAGCGGTGGCGAGGGGGGCCGGGTGTGGACGCCGGAAGGCGGGGTACCCGTTCGAGATCTTGCTGAGACTCACTCGTAAGAATGGGTGAGCAACCGTTTCCTCCGGGCGTACGTCAAGTTGGACGGAGGGACAGAAGGACGTCCCAGCCTCATGGCGTACAAACACACCCGTCCGGTTGCCCCACCCTTTCGTACCACCCATAGACTGAACGTCCAGCAGGTGGCTACACGCTCGAAAGGCGCTCTCGTGTCCATCGGCAACTCCCCCGAAGACGACCGGATCTTCCCGGCAGACGACCGGGACTCGATCGGTCGCGCTCTCCAGCAGGCCCGTATCGCCGCCGGTCTCACCGCCGAGGAGGTCAGTGCCTCCACCCGCGTCCGGACCCCGATCGTGCACGCGATCGAGCAGGACGACTTCTCGCGCTGTGGCGGGGACGTCTACGCCCGCGGCCACGTTCGCGCCCTCGCGCGCGCCGTCGGCCTCGACCCGGCTCCGCTGGTCGAGCGGTTCGACGCCGAGCACGGCGGCCGGCCCGCCCCCACCCCCGCCGCCCCGCTCTTCGAGGCGGAGCGCATCCGCCCCGAGCCGCGCAGGCCCAACTGGACCGCCGCGATGGTCGCGGCCATCGTCGCCGTCGTCGGGTTCGTCGGCTTCACGATGTTCAACGGGAACGACGCCCCGAAGGGGACCACCGCGGCCGACGGCGGCCCGGTGCCCGCCCCGGAGAAGGCGACCTCGGCCGCCAAGCCGAAGCCGATCAAGCCCGTCGCGCCCAAGGCCACCGAGAGCGCGATCGCCGCCGTTCCGCGGGACAAGGTGACGGTCAAGCTCACCGCCGTCGACGACAAGAGCTGGATCTCGGCCAAGGCCCACGACGGCAAGCTGCTCTTCGACGGCCTGCTCCTCAAGGGCGAGTCCAAGACCTTCCAGGACGACGAGCGCGTCGACCTGGTCCTCGGCAACGCCGGGGCCATCGAGCTGTACGTGAACGGCAAGAAGGTCGCGGACACGTTCGAATCCGGCCAGGTCGAGCGGCTCACGTACACCAAGGGCGACCCCCAGGCCGGCTGAGCCGCCCCGGCGCCGTGATGTGACCTCCGTCGCGCGGACGAACCCTGCGCGACGGGGGAACGGCCGGGACGAAGTAGTCTTGAGCCCATGCCCGAACGCCGTACCGTCGCCCTTGTCACTCTTGGCTGCGCCCGTAACGAGGTGGACTCGGAGGAGCTCGCAGGCCGCTTGGCAGCGGACGGCTGGCAGCTCGTCGAGAACGCCGAGGAAGCGGACGTCGCCGTCGTCAACACCTGCGGATTCGTCGAGGCCGCCAAGAAGGACTCCGTCGACGCCCTGCTCGAAGCCAACGACCTGAAGGACCACGGCAGGACCCAGGCCGTCGTCGCCGTCGGCTGCATGGCCGAGCGCTACGGCAAGGAACTCGCCGACGCCCTCCCGGAGGCCGACGGAGTCCTCGGCTTCGACGACTACGCCGACATCTCCAACCGCCTCCAGACCATCCTCAGCGGTGGCAGTGTCGAGGCCCACACCCCCCGTGACCGGCGCAAGCTGCTGCCGCTCTCGCCCGTGGAGCGTCAGGAGGCCGCCGCGGCCGTGGCCCTGCCGGGACACGGCGACGCCGCCGAGGCCCCGGCCGACCTGCCCGAGGGGATCGCCCCCGCCTCCGGCCCGCGCGCGCCGCTCCGCCGGCGGCTGGACACCAGCCCCGTCGCGTCGGTGAAGCTGGCCTCCGGCTGCGACCGCCGCTGCACCTTCTGCGCGATCCCCTCCTTCCGCGGCTCCTTCGTCTCGCGCCGCCCCTCGGACGTGCTGAACGAGACGCGCTGGCTCGCCGAGCAGGGCGTGAAGGAGATCATGCTGGTCTCCGAGAACAACACCTCCTACGGCAAGGACCTCGGCGACATCCGCCTCCTGGAGGGCCTGCTGCCCGAGCTGGCGGCGGTGGACGGCATCGAGCGCGTCCGCGTCAGCTACCTCCAGCCCGCCGAGATGCGCCCCGGTCTGATCGACGTCCTCACGTCCACCGAGAAGGTCGCTCCCTACTTCGACCTGTCCTTCCAGCACAGCGCTCCGGACGTGCTGCGGTCCATGCGCCGCTTCGGCGACACCGACCGCTTCCTGGAGCTCCTGGAGACCATCCGCGCCAAGGCCCCGACGGCCGGAGCGCGCTCCAACTTCATCGTCGGCTTCCCCGGCGAGACCGAGGCGGACTTCGCCGAGCTGGAACGCTTCGTCACCCACGCCCGCCTCGACGCCGTCGGCGTCTTCGGCTACTCCGACGAGGACGGCACCGAGGCCGCCACCTACGAGCACAAGCTCGACCAGGAGGTCGTCGACGAGAGACTCGCCCACCTCTCCCGGCTCGCCGAGGAACTCACCGCCCAGCGTGCGGAGGAGCGGATCGGAGAGACCCTGGAAGTACTCGTGGAGTCCCTGGACGAGGAGGACGGCTGGATCGGCCGCGCCGCCCACCAGGCTCCCGAGACCGACGGGCAGACGCTCCTCGTCACGGCCGACGGGACGGAGCCCGACCTGGCTCCGGGCCGTATGGTCAGGGCGAAGGTCGTCGGCACGGAAGGCGTCGATCTGGTGGCCGAGTGTCTTTCCGAGGAGGCGGGCAGATGACCGGAGTCCCGGCATCCGCGACGGGCGGGACCGGCAGGCCGGCGCCCCGCGGCAAGCTGGGCACGGCGGCCGTCAACCAGGCCAGTCTGTGGAACATCGCGAACATCCTCACCATGATCCGGCTCGTGCTCGTGCCGGCCTTCGTGCTGCTGCTGCTCCAGGGCGGCGGGCACGACCCCGCCTGGCGGGCCTGGGCCTGGGCGGCGTTCGCGGTGGCCATGATCACGGACGTCTTCGACGGGCACCTCGCCCGCGCGTACAACCTGGTCACCGACTTCGGGAAGATCGCCGACCCCATCGCGGACAAGGCGATCATGGCGGCCGGACTGGCCTCCCTGTCCTGGCTGGGGGACCTGCCCTGGTGGGTGACGGGGGTCATCCTGGCCCGGGAGCTGGGGATCACCCTGATGCGGTTCTGGGTCATCCGCCACGGGGTCATCCCGGCCAGCCGCGGCGGCAAGATGAAGACGCTCGCCCAGGGCACGGCCGTGGGCATGTACGTGCTGATGCTCGTCGGGCCGCTGGCCACCCTCCGCTTCTGGGTGATGGCGCTGGCCGTCGTGCTGACGGTCGTCACGGGCCTGGACTACGTACGGCAGGCCCTCGCACTGCGGCGGAGGGGCATGGCCGCCGAGCGGGCGGCTGCGCGGGCGGAGGCGGCGGCCCGGTGACCGAGGCCGCCCGCGTGCTCGCGCTGCTCGCCGGACGCGGTCAGACCGTGGCCGTCGCGGAGTCCCTCACGGGCGGCCTGGTGGCCGCCGAGCTGACCGGCGTCCCCGGGGCCTCGGCTTCCTTCCGGGGGTCCGTGACCGCCTACGCCACGCCCCTCAAGCACGAGCTGCTCGGCGTGGACGGGCACCTGCTCGCCGAGCGCGGAGCGGTGGACCCGGAGGTCGCGGTGCAGATGGCGGTGGGCGTACGGGACCGGCTCGGCGCCGACTGGGGCGTCTCGACGACCGGGGTCGCGGGTCCCGATCCGCAGGACGGGCAGGCCGTGGGAACCGTTTACGTGGCGGTCGCGGGCCCGGCCGCGACGAAGACCGGGCCGGGGAAACCGGGGAAACCGGGGAAAGTGGTGTCGTTGAGGTTGAACGGCGACCGGGGGGAAATCCGTAGGGAGAGCGTGCGGAGCGCGCTGGAACTGCTCCACGGGGAACTCCTGGGAAATGTGCGGGCACAGGATACGGAACAGAACGGGGGGACTTGATGTTTGCAGCCCTGAGTGAACACGACATCGCTCCCCGCACGGCCGCGTCGCGAGGCGGTACGGTGGGGCGTGAAGGATGCGGCTACGCGGTCCGAGGAGGGAGCCACCGATGATTCTGCTCCGTCGCCTGCTGGGTGACGTGCTGCGTCGGCAGCGCCAGCGCCAGGGCCGTACTCTGCGCGAAGTCTCCTCGTCCGCCCGAGTTTCGCTCGGCTATCTCTCCGAGGTGGAGCGGGGGCAGAAGGAGGCTTCCTCCGAACTGCTCTCCGCGATCTGCGACGCGTTGGACGTACGGATGTCCGAGCTCATGCGTGAAGTGAGCGACGAGCTGTCACTGGCCGAACTGGCCGAGTCGGCAGCCGCGAGCGAACAGGTGCCGGCACCCGTTCGTCCGATGCTCAACTCGGTGTCGGTGGCCGGTGTGCCCACCGAGCGGGTGACCCTCAAGGCACCCGCGAAGGCGGTCGACGTCGTCGCCGCCTGACCCGAAACGGGGAAAAGCCCCGGTCAACACCCTCACAGGGTGTTGACCGGGGCTTTTCCCTTTGGGCTTTGCCTTGATTTGTTTGAGATGCCGGTTTCCGGAGACCCGTGCCATGGTGGAACAACGTTCGACTGGTTGGAGATTCCGCATGTCTGTCGTGAAGAGCACGCTGTCCGAAGCCGACCTCAAGACGGTCGGCAACGCACTCCAGGGGGCGCTGGCCGACCTGGTCGACCTCTCCCTGGTCGCCAAGCAGGTGCACTGGAACGTCGTGGGACCGCGCTTCCGTTCCATCCACCTTCAGCTCGACGAGGTGGTCACCACCGCCCGGACGCACTCCGACACCGTCGCCGAGCGCGCCTCCGCCCTGGGGGTCAACCCGGACGGGCGCGCGGCGACCGTGGCCTCGTCGAGCGCGATCGGGACGGTGCCGGAGGGCTGGATCAAGGACGTGGACGCGGTGAAGATCCTCGTCGACGCCCTCGGCGCCGTCACCGGCCGGATGCGGGAGCGGATCGACGCGACCGGCGACCCGGACCCGGTCACCCAGGACATCCTGATCGCGCTGACGGGCGAGCTCGAGAAGCACGCATGGATGTTCCAGGCGGAGAGCGTCTAGGAACGGGTCGGCCGTGGAGGTGCCGGTCGTGAAGACGACGGCCACGACGGCTTCGGTCCGGGGGGTGCCGGAAGCGGTGTCCTCGGTTCCGGGCATCGGCCCGCCGGGTGTCGTGTCCCCGGTCCCGGTACCGCCGGGCGTGGCGATAGGTGCGGTGCGCGCCGGGGCTCACCCCGGTGCGCCCTCCCACAGGGTGATCCTGCCGGTCTAGCGTCGACCGCGGGAGGCGGCCATGGTACGGCGAGGGTTTCCACCGGCGGCACTCGCGCTGGTCGCGGTCGGGCTGGTGGCCGGGGGACTCTGGTGGTGGGCGGTGCTGCGTGTGCTGCTCGTCCCGGAAGCCGCCGGGCCGGTGGAGGGCGTGGTGGCCGCGGGCGGCTGGGGTCTGAGCCTGCTGCCCGTCCACGTGACCGCCTCGTCGGGACGGCCCAGCACGATCGCCCGGCGCATCGGCAGGATGACGCGGAGCCGTCGCAGGGGCGCGGGATCCGACGCGGCATGAGCGCGGGTCCGAACGTGAGGCCGGGACGGGACGCGTGCGGTCGGTACGAGGGTGTGTGCGGTCGGTACGGGAACGCGTGAGGCCGGTGCGGTGCATCCGTGAGACGGGTACGACGCACATGAGAGATGAGCACGGAGCCGCGAGGCACGCCATCGAGCCCGGGGGGCCCGCGTCAGGGTGAGGGGCGCGCACCGGTTTCCCGGTGCGGGCCCTTTTGGCATCCCGGACACCAGTAGGTGATCCGGTCGCCGAGTTCCGCCTTGCGGACCGGAGTACCGCAGCGCAGGCACGGGTGGCCCGCGCGACCGTAGACGTGGAGCGGGACGCCGGGGCGACGCGTGGTGGTGACGCGCCGGTCCGGGTGGTCCTTGTTCGTGTCGAGCAGGCGGTGGGCGGTCGCGACCAGGCGCGCGGGGGTGTCGGGGTCCAGCTCCCCCACGGGGAGCCAGGGGCTGACCGCGGCGAGGAAGGCCAGCTCCGACTTGTAGATGTTGCCGATGCCGGCCAGGTTGCGCTGGTCGAGCAGGGCCTCCCCGAGCGTCCTCGCCGGATCGGCCGTCAGCCGTCGCACCGCCTCCTCCGGGTCCCAGTCGGGGCCGAGCAGATCCGGGCCGAGATGGCCCACGACACGGGACTCCTCGGCGGTACGGATCAGTTCCAGGACCGGGAGCCGGTAGCCGTACGCGGTGGATTCCGCGTTGCCGAGGACGGCCCGGATCTGGTGGTCGGGGCCGCCGCGCGGGCGCTCCCCGGCGGCGTGGATCCGCCAGGCGCCGTCCATGCGCAGATGGGAGTGGAGGGTGAGACCGCCCTCGATGCGGGCGAGCAGGTGCTTGCCGCGCGGGGTGAAGTCGAGGAGCGTGCGGCCGGTGAGGTCGGCGGTGGCGAACCGGGGCACCCGGAGGTCCGAGCGGGTCAGCACCCGCCCGGCGAGCGCGGTGTGCAGGCGGTGGGCCGTCTGCCAGACGGTGTCTCCTTCGGGCACGGGTCCATGATGCCCGGTGGTGGACGACGGGGCGGGGAGGGGCCCGCGAGCGTCCCTCCGGGCGGTTCACGCGCGCAGGCGGAGACCTCTGGGAGTCGCCAGGAAGCCCGCCGCCTCCAGGGGGCGGGCCAGGGGAGAGGTCAGGGCCGGAGCGCCGTTGAGCCGTTCCACCGTGACCGTGCCGAGGGAGCCGGCGCGGGCGGACGCGGCCAGGGCCTCGGCCGCCGCCGTCAGGGCGGGGTCGTCCGGGTCGTCCGGCCAGCACAGCAGGGTCTTGCCGCCCCGCTCCATGTAGAGCGTCAGTTCGCCGTCGACCAGGACCACCAGCGCGCCCGCCTTGCGTCCCGGCTTGTGCCCGGCACCGGAGGGCGGCTCCGGCCAGGACAGCGCGGCGCCGTACGCGTTCGCCGGGTCCGCGGCCGCGAGGACCAGGGCGCGCGGACCGGCCGCCGCCTCGACGCCCCGGTCGCGCGCGGTCGCCGCCGCCCGCAGCCGGTCCACCGCCCCGTCCATCGCGAACTGGGCCGCGCCGAGTCCCTCCACGACGTAGCCGCGGCGGGCCTGCCCGCTGTCCTCGAAGGCGGACAGGATCCGGTACGTGGCCGAGAAACCGCCCTCCACCCCCTCGGCGGCCACCGCGCCCCGGGTGACCACCCCGTGCCGGTCCAGGAGGGTGCGGGCCAGGGCGTGTGCCCGGTGGGTCGGCTCCGGTTCGGCCGGCGGAAGCAGGGACCACCGGCCGGAGACCGTGGGCGGTCCCGTGCGGGACACGGGCCGGGCGGAGGCGGTCGGGGCGCCGTACCGGCCGCGGGGGACGGTGCGGCGTGCCCGGTGCGCGGTCGAGCCGGCGGTGCGGCCCGATCCGAGCAGCGCGCGCAGCGGGGCGAGGGTGTCGTTGGTGAGCCGGCCCGACCAGGCCAGGTCCCAGAGGGCGTCGGCGAGCTGCGGGTCGGTCACCTCCGGATGGGTGGTCGCCCGGACCTGGTCGGCGACCTGGCGGAAGAACAGCCCGTAGCCACCGGAGAGGACGGTGAGCACCGATTCGTGCAGCGCGGACAGCTCCAGCGGGTGCGGCGGGGGAAGGAGCAGCGGCGCGGCGTCCGCGAGGTAGAGCGAGACCCAGCCGTCCTTGCCGGGCAGCGATCCGGCGCCGGCCCACACCACCTCGCCGGTGGTCGTCAGTTCGTCCAGCATCGCCGGGGAGTAGTCCCGGACGCGGGACGGCAGGACCAGCTTCTCCAGGGCGGAGGCCGGGACGGGCGCGCCCTGGAGCTGCTCGACCGCACGGGCCAGGCCGTCGATGCCGCGCAGGCTGTTGCCCCCCAGGTGCTGCCACTGGGGCAGGAAGGTGGCGAGGGCGGCCGGGGGCACCGGCTCCAGCTCGTGACGCAGGGCCGCCAGGGAACGCCGTCGCAGCCGGCGCAGAACGGTGGCGTCGCACCACTCCTGGCCGATGCCGGAGGGGTGGAACTCGCCCTGGACGACCCGGCCCGACGCGGCGAGCCGCTGGAGGGCGCCGTCGGTGACGGCCGTGCCCAGGCCGAAGCGGTCGCCCGCCCGGGAGGAGGTGAACGGACCGTGCGTGCGCGCGTACCGGCCGAGGAGGTCTCCCAGCGGGTCCTTGACCGGTTCGGTGAACGCCTCGGGCACGCCGACCGGCAGGGCGGTGCCCAGGGCGTCCCTGAGCCGGCCCGCGTCCTCGATCGCCGCCCAGTGCTCCCGGCCCCCGATCCGCACCCGGATCGCGCGCCGGGCGGCCTCCAGGGCCGGTGCCCAGTCCGCCTCGGCACCGCGCTCGGCGAGTTCGGCGCCGGTGAGCGGCCCCAGCATCCGCAACAGGTCCGCGACGCCCTCCGCGTCCTTGATCCGGCGGTCCTCCGTCAGCCACTGCAGCTCCCGCTCCAGCTCCGTCAGGACGTCCGCGTCGAGCAGTTCGCGCAGCTCCGCCCGGCCCAGCAGTTCCGCGAGCAGCCGGGAGTCCAGGGAGAGCGCGGCGGCCCGCCGCTCCGCCAGCGGCGAGTCGCCCTCGTACAGGAACTGCGCCACGTATCCGAAGAGCAGCGAGCGGGCGAAGGGGGACGGCTCGGAGGTGGTGACCTCGACCAGACGGACCCGGCGGGCCTCGATGTCGCCCATCAGTTCCGTCAGGCCGGGGAGGTCGAAGACGTCCTGGAGGCATTCGCGGACGGCCTCCAGGACGATCGGGAACGAGCCGAACTCGCCCGCCACCTGGAGGAGCTGGGACGCGCGCTGGCGCTGCTGCCAGAGCGGGGTGCGCTTGCCCGGGTTGCGCTTCGGCAACAACAGGGCGCGGGCGGCGCATTCGCGGAAGCGGGAGGCGAAAAGGGCGGAGCCGCCCACCTGGTCAGTGACGATCTGTTCGATCTCGCCCTTGTCGAAGAGGGTGTCGGCCGCGCCGACGGGCGCCTTGTCGGCGTCGTACGCGGCGTCCGCGTACCGGCCCGGATCGACCGGTTCGTGGTCGAGGAGGTCCAGGCCCATGTCCAGACCCATCAGATCGGCGTCCGGCAGCCGCAGCACGATGCCGTCGTCCGCGTGCATCACCTGCGCGTCCATGCCGTACCGCTCGGAGAGCCGGGCGCCGAGCGCCAGCGCCCACGGGGCGTGCACCTGCGCCCCGAAGGGGGAGTGGATGACGACCCGCCAGTCACCCAGCTCGTCCCGGAAGCGCTCGACCAGGACGGTCCGGTCGTCCGGCACGTGGCCGCAGGCGTCGCGCTGCTCCCGGAGGTACGCCAGGACGTTTTCGGCGGCCCACGCGTCGAGACCGGCGGCGAGCAGCCGCAGCCGTGCCTCCTCGTCCCCGAGGGCGCCGATCTCGCGGAGGAACGCGCCCACCGCCCGGCCCAGTTCGAGCGGCCTGCCCAGCTGGTCGCCCTTCCAGAACGGCAGCCGGCCCGGCGCGCCGGGCGCGGGGGTGACGAGCACCCGGTCCCGGGTGATGTCCTCGATCCGCCACGAGGTGGTGCCGAGCGTGAACACGTCGCCCACCCGTGACTCGTACACCATCTCCTCGTCCAGTTCCCCGACCCGGCCCCCGCCCTTCTTGGGGTCCGAGCCCGCCAGGAACACGCCGAACAGGCCCCGGTCGGGGATCGTGCCGCCCGAGGTGACGGCGAGCCGCTGCGCACCCGGCCGACCCGTGACCGTCCCGGCCACCCGGTCCCAGACCACGCGCGGGCGCAGCTCGGCGAAGGCGTCCGACGGATACCGGCCCGCCAGCATGTCGAGGACGCCCGTGAACGCCGACTCGGGCAGCGAGGCGAACGGCGCCGCCCGGCGCACCAGCGCGAGCAGGTCGTCCGCCTGCCAGGTGTCGAGGGCGACCGTGGCGACCAGTTGCTGCGCGAGCACGTCCAGCGGGTTGGCGGGAATCCGCAGGGACTCGATCGCCCCCGCGCGCATCCGCTCGGTGACCACGGCCGCCTGCACCAGGTCGCCCCGGTACTTGGGGAAGACCACCCCGGTGGAGACCGCGCCGACCTGGTGGCCGGCGCGGCCCACCCGCTGGAGCCCGGAGGCCACCGAGGGCGGTGACTCGACCTGCACGACCAGGTCGACCGCGCCCATGTCGATGCCCAGCTCCAGGCTGGAGGTGGCCACGACGGCGGGCAGCCGGCCCGCCTTCAGGTCCTCCTCCACCTGGGCGCGCTGCTCCTTCGAGACCGAGCCGTGGTGGGCCCGGGCGAGCAGCGGCGGAGCGCCCTGCGCCGCTCCCGACTGGGCCATGACCTCGGCCGGAGGGGCTCCCTCGGGCAGGGGCTCGCCGGTCGCCCGTTCGTACGCGATCTCGTTGAGCCGGTTGCACAGGCGCTCGGCGAGGCGGCGTGAGTTGGCGAAGACGATGGTGGAGCGGTGGGCCTGGACGAGATCGGCGATCCGTTCCTCGACGTGCGGCCAGATCGACGGCTTGTCGCCGCCCTCCTTGCCCTCGGAGGCCGGGGAGCCGCCCAGCTCGCCCATGTCCTCGACGGGGACGACGACGGAGAGGTCGAACTCCTTGCCCGAAGGCGGCTGCACGATCTCCACGGCCCTCCCGGGGGAGAGGTAGCGGGCCACCTCCTCGACCGGTCGGACCGTGGCCGAGAGGCCGATCCGGCGCGCCGGGCGGGGCAGCAGCTCGTCGAGCCGTTCCAGGGAGAGCGCCAGGTGCGCGCCCCGCTTCGTGCCCGCGACCGCGTGGACCTCGTCCAGGATGACCGTCTCCACGCCCGTCAGGGCCTCGCGCGCGGCGGAGGTCAGCATCAGGAACAGGGACTCGGGGGTGGTGATCAGGATGTCCGGCGGCCGGGTCGCCAGCGTCCGGCGTTCGGCGGCGGGGGTGTCGCCGGAGCGGATGCCGACCCGGATGTCCGGTTCGGGCAGCCCGAGCCGCACCGACTCCTGGCGGATGCCGGTCAGCGGGGAGCGCAGGTTCCGCTCGACGTCCACGGCGAGCGCCTTCAGCGGGGACACGTAGAGCACCCGGCAGCGCTTGACCGCCTCGGCGGGCGGCGGGGAGGACGCCAGCCGGTCCAGGGAGGCGAGGAAGGCCGCCAGCGTCTTGCCCGAGCCGGTCGGGGCGACGACGAGGACGTCGGAGCCCGCCCCGATGGCGTTCCAGGCGCCCTCCTGCGCCGCCGTGGGCGCGTCGAAGGCCCCGGTGAACCAACCACGGGTGGCGGGGGAGAACGAGTCGAGCGCGGACCTGACCATGCCCCCCATCCTGCACCCGGCCACCGACAGTCGCCCGGACCTGTGGAAAACAGCCTGTGGAAAACGACCTGCGGGCCGAGCCCGCGGGAACCGCCCGGACGGGCGCCGGCGGGAACGACCGGGGCTTCCCGGAGCGGCGGCCCCCGGCCGGGGGCTCCCGGGCCGCCCCCCCGCTCGACGCCGGGACGCCGTTCCGGCGCGCGGCCCTCAACCGAGGGGACGGCCGTGCGCGCGGAGGGTGCGCAGCGCCTCCACGGTGGCGATCGGGCGCCACTCCAGGGCCGGACCGGGCGCCCAGGCGCGCCGGCGGACCGGCCAGCCGCCGTCCTCCTCCTGGTCGGCCGCGAGCCGGTCCAGGGACCGGGCCGTCTCCTCCTGCGTGAACCAGCGCGCGGCCAGCGAGTCCGGCACGCGCGCGTAGTCGTGCGGGAAGTGGTGCTCCCCGGGCGCGTGCCCCTCCGCCGCCGGGTAGTCCTCGGGCCGGTCCGGGTCGAGGACGGCGAGCCCCCGCTCCCGGACGAGCCGGCCGAGCCGGTCGGCGGCCGCCTCCGCGCGCGGGCGGTCAGGGGCCCCGTCGAGGAAGGCGACGGCCGCCCGGACCTCGTACGGGTGGGACTCCTCCAGGTTCTCCACGGCGGACCAGCAGAACTCGGTGGCCCGGAACAGCCACGCGTGCCACACCTGGTTGCGGTGCAGCAGCCCGACCACCGGGCCGGTCGAGAGCAGCGCGCTCGGCGGGGAGTCGACGACCGGGAGGAAGGGCGCCGAGGGGTGGCCGTGCTGGGACGGGTGGATCGCCGGGAGCGCCCCGTCGTGCGTGGACACCGCCGTGAGGTAGCGGCAGATCCGCTCGATCCGGGGTCCGCCGCAGCGTCCGACGGAGTCCAGGACCCGCAGGGCGTGCGCGGTGTGCAGCGGCTGGCTGACGGGTCCGCGCAGGTCCGGTTCGAGCGCGTGACCGTAGCCGCCGTCCTCGTTGAGGTACGCGGTGAGGGCCGTTTCGACCTGGTCCGCGCCACCGCGCCGGAAGTGGTAGGCGAACCGGCGCTGTTCGAGGATCCGGGCCGTCAGCCAGACGAAACGCTCGGCGCGGGCCAGAGGGGTCGAGGACGGGGAGGGAGGGGTGGTTTCCGCCATGCTCCGACCGTAGGGCGGAAAGCCGTGGTGAGAGGGCCCATGAGGCGGTCTGCACTCTTGGGAGCGGGATACTGGGGTCATGCGGTTGACGATTTTCTGGGAACGGATGGCCGATCACTTCGGCGCGTCGTACGCCGAGTCCTTCGCGCGCGACCACGTGATGTCGGAGCTCGGGGGCCGGACCGTACGGGAGGCGCTGGAGGCCGGCTGGGAGGCGAAGGACGTGTGGCGCGCCGTCTGCGCGGCCGTCGACGTGCCCGCCGACAAACGCTGAGGGGCCGCCCCCGGTGTGCGGGAGCCGGATCGCGCCCGGAGGCGCGCGGCGGAAGGGCCGGAGGTGAACGGGGGAGGGCGACGAAGCGGCCCCCGGTGTGACGGGAGCCGTACGGCGGGGCACCCGGCGGGGATGCGCGGGGCCCCGGGCGGAACGCCGGCGCGGTGCGCGAGACTGGCGGGGTGGCCCCGACTGACGACAGCGACGACATCACCCCTCCCGACACGCCCGCCGAGCCCGGTGGGCCCCGGCCGTCCGGCATGAGCGACGCGGCGGTTCCCCCGGTCCCGGCCCCCGGGACCGGGAGGGGCGTCGCCGCGGGCACCTCCCCCGCCCCGGGGACCGCGTCCCCGGGCCCCGCCGCCACGGCGCCCCCGGCGGGCTCCGAGCGGATGCCCCGCTGGCTGCCCCGCGCGCTGGTCCTGGCCCTCGCCCTCTACGCCTGCTTCCGGCTGGGCGACTGGGCCTTCCACCAGCTCATCGGCCTCCTCGTCAACATCCTCCTGGCCTTCTTCCTCGCCCTCGCCATCGAGCCGGCGGTCGGGCGCATGGCCGCACGAGGAATGCGCCGGGGCCTCGCCACCTTCCTCGTCTTCCTCGCCGTCCTGGTCTTCGGCGTCGGCTTCGTCTTCCTCCTGGGGTCGATGCTCGCCGGACAGATCATCGACATCGTCGAGAACTTCCCCAAGTACCTCGATTCGCTGATCAAGTGGATCAACGACAGCTTCCACACGGACCTGTCGCGGGTCGAGGTCCAGGACAGCCTGCTCCGCTCCGGCTGGCTGCAGAAGTACGTGCAGAACAGCGCGTCCGGGGTCCTCGACGTCTCCGCCACCGTCCTCGGCGGTCTGTTCCGGCTCCTCACGATCTTCCTGTTCTCGTTCTATTTCGCGGCCGACGGCCCCCGGCTGCGGCGCGCGCTCTGCTCCGTCCTGCCGCCCGCCCGGCAGGCCGAGGTGCTGAGGGCGTGGGAGATCGCGGTCGACAAGACCGGCGGCTACCTCTACTCGCGCGGTCTGATGGCCCTCGTCTCGGGCATCGCGCACTTCGTGCTCTTCGAGATCCTGGACGTGCCGTACGCCCCGGCGCTCGCCGTGTGGGTCGGCCTGGTCTCGCAGTTCATCCCGACCATCGGCACCTACCTGGCCGGTGCCCTGCCGATGCTGATCGCCTTCACCGTCAACCCCTGGTACGCGGTGTGGGTGCTCGGTTTCGTCGTGGTCTACCAGCAGTTCGAGAACTACGTCCTCCAGCCGAAGCTCACCTCGAAGACCGTGGACATCCACCCGGCGGTGGCCTTCGGCTCGGTCATCGCGGGGACGGCGCTGCTCGGCGCCGTCGGCGCGCTGATCGCCATCCCGGCCGTCGCCACCCTGCAGGCGTTCCTGGGTGCCTACGTGAAGCGGTACGACGTGATGGACGACCCGCGCGTCCATGGCCACCGCAGGTACGGCGAGGCGGTGGTCGCCCGGCTGCAGAAGGCCCTCCAGCACAAGAAGGAGTCCGCTCCGGAGGACTCCTGACCCGGCGGCGGTGCCTCCGTGCCCATGCCGTGTACGCGTCCGTGCCGCCGGGCCGGTGACCGCACGGGAACCGGCCCTCCCCGGCCCTTCCGGAGCGGGCCCGGGCGGTCGGACCGCGTTCCCTCCGGCCCCGCGTGGCACGCTTGACACTAAAATCGAACATACATTCCTATGGGGGCCCGGGCCTTGGAATCGCGGGGTTGCAGCGGAGTTGTCCACAGGCCGGGCGGGAGCGCGAGGCCCATTGTCAGTGGCAGGGGTTAGCGTCTTTCACATGAAGCGATCGACTCAAGCAAACCGGGTGGAACCCATGGCAGGAACCGACCGCGAGAAGGCGCTCGACGCCGCGCTCGCACAGATTGAACGCCAATTCGGCAAGGGCGCGGTCATGCGCATGGGCGACCGCACCCAGGAGCCGATCGAGGTGATCTCCACCGGATCGACCGCCCTGGACGTCGCCCTCGGCGTCGGCGGGCTGCCGCGCGGCCGTGTCGTGGAGATCTACGGACCGGAGTCCTCCGGCAAGACGACCCTGACCCTGCACGCCGTCGCGAACGCGCAGAAGGCCGGCGGCCAGGTCGCCTTCGTGGACGCCGAGCACGCCCTCGACCCCGAGTACGCCAAGAAGCTCGGCGTCGACATCGACAACCTCATCCTGTCCCAGCCGGACAACGGTGAGCAGGCCCTCGAGATCGTCGACATGCTGGTCCGCTCCGGCGCCCTCGACCTGATCGTCATCGACTCCGTCGCCGCGCTCGTCCCGCGCGCGGAGATCGAGGGCGAGATGGGCGACTCGCACGTCGGCCTCCAGGCCCGACTGATGAGCCAGGCCCTCCGCAAGATCACCAGCGCGCTCAACCAGTCCAAGACCACCGCGATCTTCATCAACCAGCTCCGCGAGAAGATCGGCGTGATGTTCGGCTCGCCGGAGACCACGACCGGTGGCCGCGCCCTGAAGTTCTACGCCTCGGTGCGCCTCGACATCCGCCGCATCGAGACCCTCAAGGACGGCACGGACGCGGTCGGCAACCGCACCCGCGTCAAGGTCGTCAAGAACAAGGTCGCGCCGCCCTTCAAGCAGGCGGAGTTCGACATCCTCTACGGCCAGGGCATCAGCCGCGAGGGCGGCCTGATCGACATGGGCGTGGAGCACGGCTTCGTCCGCAAGGCGGGTGCCTGGTACACCTACGAGGGCGACCAGCTCGGCCAGGGCAAGGAGAACGCCCGCAACTTCCTGAAGGACAACCCCGACCTCGCCAACGAGATCGAGAAGAAGATCAAGGAGAAGCTGGGCGTCGGTGTCCGGCCCGAGACCCTGCCGGCCGAGCCGGGCGCGGACGCTGCGGGCACGGACGCGGCCGGTGCGGACGACGCCGCCAAGAGCGTCCCGGCAGCCGCCGCGAAGACCGTGAAGGCGACCAAGGCCACCGCGGTCAAGAGCTGAACCGGTGACCGGTCGCACCGAATGGCCGGGTGACGGCCCCGACTCGTCGAGGGCCGAGAAGGAGCCGTCACCCCAGGAACCGGCTGAGCGGGCGCGCGCGATCTGCCTGCGCCTGCTCACCGGGACCCCCCGCACGCGCAAGCAACTGGCCGACGCGTTGCGCAAGCGGGAGATCCCCGACGAGGTGGCGGAGGAAGTGCTCTCGCGCTTCGAGGACGTCGGCCTCATCGACGACGCGGCCTTCGCGGGCGCCTGGGTGGAGTCCCGTCACCACGGCCGGGGCCTCGCCCGGCGGGCCCTCGCCCGGGAGCTGCGCACCAAGGGCGTCGAGCCCGCCCTCGTCCAGGAAGCGGTGGACCGGCTCGACTCCGAGCAGGAGGAGGTCACGGCGCGCGAACTCGTGGCCCGCAAGCTGCGTGCCACCCGCGGTCTGGACCGCGACCGGCGGCTGCGGCGGCTCGCCGGCATGCTCGCCCGCAAGGGGTATCCCGAAGGCATGGCCCTGCGCGTCGTCCGCCAGGCCCTGGAAGCGGAGGGCGAGGACACGGACGGGCTGGACGAGCCCTTTTGATGTCGACCTGAGACGGGAGAGGGGCGGGAGGCCCCGGCCGGGGGAGCGTTCCGCCGCCTGCTGCCTGCCGTCTGCTGCCCTGCCGCCCTCTCCGCCGTACTGTCCGGGGCGAGGGTCTGCCCGGGACAGTACGGCAGCGTGGGTCGACGGCAGGGCCCGGGGACAGGAACCGACGGCAGGTTCGACGGCCCGGGACGCAGCGGTCAGGACACGACGGTCCGGATGCGGTGGCATGGCGCGGCGGCCGTCGACCGGCGGCCGGATCTCGTGAGGTCCGGCGGCGTTCTCGCCGTCCCCCGTCCCCGCCGCCGCGCTCGGTCCGCTTTCCTTCCCGTTGCGGTTTCCGTTCCCGTTCCGTTGCCGTCAGCGGCGGGAGGGCGGGAGCAGGACCGGGAGGCCCGCGGCCTTCCATGCCTGGAAGCCGCCGATGAGATCGGTCGCCCGGTGGAGACCCAGGCGGCGCAGGGACTCGACCGCGAGGGAGGAGGCGTAGCCCTCATTGCAGAAGACGACCACCCGCAGGTCGTGGCTGTCGGCCTCCGCCGCACGGTGACTGCCCAGCGGGTCGAGCCGCCACTCCAGCTCGTTGCGCTCCACGACCAGCGCGCCCGGGACCAGTCCGTCCCGTTCCCGCAGGGCCGCGTAGCGCGTGTCCACCAGGAGGGCGTCACCCGCCCCGTACGCCTCGTACGCGGCCCGGGGGCCGATCCGGTCGAGGCCCGACCTGACCCGTTCCAGAAGGACGTCGATGCCCACGTGCTCGCCGCTCACCGCCAGTCCTCCGGACGCTCGACCTGCTCCAGACGGAGCACCGCGCCCGTCCGGCTGAAACGCCGGATCAGCGGGAGCGGGGGATGGTAGACGTGCACCGACACCGCATGGGTGTCCTGTGACTCGTTGAACACCTCGTGCACGTGGTGGCGACCGAAGGCCCGCCCCACGCCCGCCCCGAGCCGGCGGGAGCGGTCGACCCCGCCGGTCAGTTCCAGGGTCTTCCAGCCGCTCGCCGGCAACCGGACCGCGAGCGCGTTCTCGGTCAGCGTGCCGCGCGCGGTGGCGAAGGCGCCCCGCGACTCGGCGTGGTCGTGCCAGCCGGTACCGGTGCCGGGGGGCCAGCCGATGAGCCATGCCTCGCTGCCGCCGGGGCCGTCGAGCCGTACCCAGGTGCGGCCCTCGGGGTCGAGCGGCAGGGCGGAGACCAGCTCCTGGTCGACGGCCGTGCGCCGGACGAACTCCAGGAGTTCGTCCGCTGTCGGTGCTGTCGGTGCTGTCGGTGCTGTCGGTGCTGTCGGCGCGGAGGCACGGGAAGAAGGGGAGGCAGGGGAAGAAGGGGAGGTGGCGGCGGGGACGCCGCGTACGGGCGGGGGGAAGGCGACGTGCTGGTACACGGGTGACCGTCCTGGAGTTCGCGAAGGGCGCGCGGCGGCACACGGCGCACGCGGACCCGTGTCGGTGCGCGGAGGGCGACGGGACACGGACGGGCGGCGGGGCGCGCGGGGAAGAGGAGCGAGATCAGCGGGACGGGCGACACACGCAGCCCGCATAGCGGAGGAGGTCCACATGGACCCTCCGCCACAGGCGCGCATCGGTGTCGGTCACGTTCCGGAGTACACCACGCGGCCCCGTCGGAATCAATGCGTGTCCGCCGTGCGGTCGCTCCCCACGACCGCTTCGGGGGACACGCCGGAACCCTCTCCGCCGCCGTTTCCTCCGCCGTCACCCTCCCCGGCGTCACTTCCTCCACCGGCGCTCTCCCCGTCGGCGACCGAGCCGCCGCGCACCGCGTCCGCCGCCGCGTACAGCCCCTCGGGGCGGACCCCGGAGAAGGAGGCCACGAGGTGCCCGTCGGGCCGCACCAGCAGGACGGCGTGGGCGGGGGCGCCCGGGTACGCCTCCGTCACCAGGACCTCGGCCTTCACCGGGAGGGCGCGGACGGCCTCTTCGAGACGGGGCATCACCCCGGCGGTCCGCCAGTGGCGCCGGTCCCACACGCCGGTGCCGGGGGCGACCAGGACGACCAGGAGAAGGCCCCGTCCGAGACGGTCCCGGAGCCGTACGGTCGTGCCGTCGGGGGCGGTCACGTGGACGTCCTCGACCGGGGCGCCCGGCGGGGTGCCGACCGGGGCCCAGCCCTCGGTGTACGGGGGCGCGAGGGGGGAGTGCGGGTACGCGGGGGGCGCGCCGAGCGGCCCGCGCCCCACGTGGCCGTCGGTCAGCAGGGCGTCGTGACCGCGCGCGGCTCCCGGGAGATAGGTCCGCAACCCCCCGCCGCCGCGCAGCACCGGCAGGGACTGGTCCGCCGCCCGCAGCCGGGTGGCGACGGCCGCCCGCCGTTCGCTCTGGTAGCTGTCGAGCAGCCGGTCCGAGCCGCCGTGGTGCCAGGTCAGGGCGAGTTTCCAGGCGAGGTTGTCCACGTCCCGGAACCCCTCGTCGAGCCCCTGGGTGCCGACCGCGCCGAGCAGGTGCGCCGCATCCCCGGCGAGGAGCACCCGGTCGACCCGCCAGCGGCGGGCGAGCCGGTGGTGCAGCGTGTACACCCCGGTGTCGATGAGTTCGTACGGCGGCGTCACCCCGTCGCACCAGCCGGCCAGGGTCTCGCGGACGCGGGCGATCAGCGCGTCCGGGGTGACCAGGTCGCCGCGGGGCGGCAGCAGCCAGTCGATCCGCCACACCCCGTCGGGCAGCGGACGCGCGCCGATCTCCTCGGCGGCGCCGCGCCACGCGGGCTGACGGTGCAACAGGGCCTCGCCGGGCCAGGGGAGTTCGGTGCGCAGGGCGGCGACGGCGTGCCGTTCCACCGCCGTGCGGCCCGGGAAACGGATGCCGAGCAGCTTGCGCACGGTCGAGCGGGCGCCGTCGCAGCCGACGAGGTGACTGCCGCGCCACCAGGTGCCCGCCGGGCCCCGGGTGTGGGCGACGACCCCGTCCCGGTCCTGCTCGACGGAGTCGAGCCGGGCCCCGGTGACGAGCCGGACCAGTTCCTGTCCGGCGACGGCGGCGCGCAGTCCCCGCGCCAGGGCGTGCTGGGGGATGTGCAGCGGGGCGGCCGGGGCGGCGGGCGCGGCGGGGTCCTCGGACCACTCCTCCGTACCGCCGAGCCCCAGGTCGAGGTCCAGCCGGCGCACCACCTGGCGGCGGCGCATGCCGCGCCAGCCGATCCAGCGGACGCCCTCGTCACGGAGGGTCGTGCAGCCGAGGCGTTCGACCATGGCGGCCATGTCGGCGCGGAGGACGACGCTCCGCGCCGGGCGGGGTTCCTCCTTGCCGGAGCCCTCGTCGAGGACGACGCTGGGCACGCCCTGGGCGGCGAGCGCGAGGGAGAGCGCGAGACCGACCGGCCCCGCGCCCACGATGATCACCGGGTCCACGGCGCGGCTCCTGAAGGCCGGACGGTCATGAGGGCAGCACACCTGAGTGTGGCACGAACCCGGTGCTTGATCACAGAACGTATGCAACCCACTGAGAGTGCCCGCGTCAAGCGACGGGTGTCCGCGTCAGGCGTCGGGGTGCTTGCGCCGGGGGAGGGAGCGTGGTGAGCCCTCACCGGAGGGGAGGGGCGCCACGCGCGGAGGGGCGGGTCCGGCGCGGCCGACTCGACGTCGTACCGCTCCGGCCCGCCCCTGCCGTCCCACGACTCCGCCGTGGAACCGGTGGATCCCCGCGGAATCCGCCGGTCCCCTCCGGGATCAGGCGCCGCTCGTGGCCTCCGCCGGGGTCTCGCCGGTCTTCACGACGGCGCTCTTGGCCACGCCGGACGTCTTCCGCCCCTGTCGCAGCCGCTGTTCGAGCCGGCTCGCGAAGGTGGTGAGGGCGAAGTTGAGGCCGATGAAGATCAGCGCGATGACCGCGAAGGTGGCGATCGTGTTGGCGCCGTAGTTGGCGGTGATCTGCCGGTTCTGGCTGAGCAGTTCCGGGAAACCGAGCAGGGCGCCGCCGAGCGCGGTGTCCTTGACGATCACGACGAGCTGGCTGACCAGGGCCGGCAGCATGACGGTCACGGCCTGCGGCAGCAGGACGTACACCATGGTCTGGCCCTTGCGCATGCCGAGGGCCACGGCCGCGTCGCCCTGGCCCCGGGGCAGCGAGAGGACACCGGCCCGGACGACCTCGGCGATGACCGAGGAGTTGTAGAGCACCAGGCCGGTGACGACCGCGTACAGCGGACGGAAGTCGGAGCTCACGGGCGTGAACTGCGCGTACACGGCGCTCGCGAACATCATCAGGAGCAGGACCGGGATGGCGCGGAAGAACTCCACGACCACACCCACGGGCGTCCGCACCCAGCGGTGGTCCGAGAGCCGGCCGATGCCGAGGAGCGCGCCGAGCGGCAGCGCGATCAGGATGGAGAGCGCGGCGGCCTTGAGGGTCTCGACCAGACCCGGCAGCAGGTACGTCGTCCAGACCCGGGAGTCGGTGACGAACGGGCTCCACTTGTCGGCCGACAGCTGGCCCTTCTCGGCCAGGGCGGAGAGCACCCACCAGGCCAGCAGGGCGAGGACGGCGACGAAGCCGACCGTGTAGAGGACGTTGCGCCGCTTGGCGCGCGGGCCGGGGGTGTCGTACAGGACGGAAGTCATCGCTTCACCGCCAGTCGCTTGGCCGCCCAGCCCAGGACCAGGCCGGTGGGGAGGGTGAGGACGATGAAACCGAACGCGAACACGGCGAAGACCGCGAAGAGCGCGTCGGCCTCGTTCTCGATCATCTCCTTCATCAGGAACGCCGCCTCCGCGGCGCTGATGGCCGCCGCCACGGTGGTGTTCTTGGTGAGGGCGATGAGGACGTTGGCGAGCGGGGTCACCACGGTGCGGAAGGCCTGCGGGAGCACCACCAGGGTGAGGACCTGGAAGAAGCTCAGGCCCAGCGCACGGGCGGCCTCGGCCTGGCCGGGCGGGACGGTGTTGATGCCGGAGCGCAGCGCCTCGCAGACGAAGGTGCCCGTGTAGGCGACCAGCCCGAGGATCGCGAGCCGGAAGCCGATCGTCTCGGAGTCGTCGGCGCCGAGCGTAATGCCGAGGGTCTGGTCGAGTCCCAGCGAACAGGCCACGATGACCACGGTCAGCGGGGTGTTCCGGACGAAGTTGACGTACGCGGTGCCGAAGGCCCGCATGAGCGGGACCGGGCTGACCCGCATGGCGACCAGGGCGGTGCCCCAGATCAGGGAACCTATCGCCGAGTAGAAGGTGAGTTGCGCCGTCACCCAGAAGGCGCCGAGCAGGTCGTACTGCCCGGAATCAAGAAAGTCGAACACGATGCCCCGCGCTCTCCCCTGGTGGTCGGTCGGTGTGGAGGCCGCCGCGGGGGCGGCGGCCGGTGCCCGCGCGACGGCCGTCCCGCATGGGGGAGGCCGTCACGATGGGGGCGGGGTGGGTCAGCTCTCGACCTT
This sequence comes from Streptomyces sp. NPDC041191, assembly GCF_055591945.1. Lineage (NCBI taxonomy): Bacteria > Bacillati > Actinomycetota > Actinomycetes > Kitasatosporales > Streptomycetaceae > Streptomyces > Streptomyces sp. NPDC041191. Next base: position 34,038 of record NZ_JBVIZC010000003.1, read on the forward strand.
CGGCGCGGGCTCGGACTTGTAGCCGGAGGGGCCGAAGTGCTCCTTGACGAGCTTCTCCCAGGTGCCGTCGGAGACCATCTTCTCCAGCGCCTTGTTGATCTTGCCGCGCAGCTCGGCGTCGCCCTTCTTGAGGCCGATGCCGTACTTCTCGTCGCTCATCCGCAGGCCGGCGAGCTTGAACTTGCCCTGGTTCTCCTTCTGGGAGGCGTAGCCCGCCAGGATGGAGTCGTCGGTGGTGAGGGCGTCGACACGCTTGTTCTCCAGGCCGGTCAGGCACTCGGAGTAGCCGCCCAGCTGGCGCAGGTCGGCCTTGGGGGCCAGCTTGTCGCGGACGTTCTGCGCGGAGGTCGAGCCGGTGACCGAGCAGAGCTTCTTGGAGTTGAGGTCCTCGACCTTGGTGATCGAGGTGTCGTCGGCGCGCACGAGCAGGTCCTGGTGGGCCAGGAAGTACGGGCCGGCGAAGTCGACTTCCTTCTTGCGCTTCTCGTTGATCGAGTAGCTGGCGACGATGAACTTCACGTCGCCGTTCTTGATCAGGTTCTCGCGCTCGGCGCTCGGCGCCTGCTTGAAGTTGATCTTGTCCTCGGCGTAGCCGAGCTCCTTGGCCACGTACCGGGCCACGTCGACGTCGAAACCGGCGTACTTGCCGTCCGGGGTCTTCAGGCCCAGGCCCGGCTGGTCGAACTTGATGCCAACGGTGATCTTGTCGCCGTTGCTCCCGGAGTCGGACCCGCCACCACAGGCCGTCGCGGTCAGCGCGAGCAGGACGACGGCCGCGGCGGCGGCGGAGGTGTTGCGAAGCTTCATCGAGGAAAGTCCCTTGGCTAGGCGTGAGTGGGGAAGAATAGGCCCGAACTCGCTCAGTGGTGAAGGATCTTGGAGAGGAAGTCCTTGGCGCGATCGCTGCGCGGGTTGCTGAAGAACTCCTCGGGCGACGCCTGCTCGACGATCTTCCCGTCCGCCATGAAGACGACCCGGTTGGCGGCGGAGCGCGCGAAGCCCATCTCGTGCGTCACGACCACCATCGTCATGCCCTCCTGGGCCAGCTGCTGCATGACCTCCAGGACCTCGTTGATCATCTCCGGGTCCAGCGCCGAGGTCGGCTCGTCGAAGAGCATGACCTTCGGGTCCATCGCCAGCGCGCGGGCGATCGCCACGCGCTGCTGCTGACCGCCGGAGAGCTGGGCGGGGTACTTGTCCGCCTGGGTGCCGACGCCCACCCGGTCGAGCAGGGCGCGGGCCTTGGCCGCGGCGGCCGTCTTCTCCGTACCGCGGACCTTGATCTGCCCCAGCATCACGTTCTCGAGCACGGTCTTGTGCGAGAACAGGTTGAACGACTGGAAGACCATGCCGACGTCGGACCGCAGCCGGGCGAGCTCCTTGCCCTCCTGCGGCAGCGGCTTGCCGTCGATGGTGATGGTGCCGGAGTCGATGCTCTCCAGCCGGTTGATCGTGCGGCACAGCGTCGACTTGCCGGACCCCGAGGGCCCGATGACGACCACGACCTCGCCGCGGGTGATCGTCAGATCGATGTCCTGGAGGACATGCAGTGCGCCGAAGTGCTTGTTCACGTCGGACAGTACGACCAGGTCGTCCGCGGCACGCGGGGCGTTCTCCGGACCCTTGGACACTGACTCTCCGCTCATCGGCCTCTTGCTCCGTCCTCCTCGGTTGGGGAGGACACTAGAGACCGGGTGTGACGAGCGTCATCACATCTGAGCGGAAATTGAGGATAACGATCCGGCCGCGAGCGGGCACGGCGTGTGAAGACAGTGCCGCCGGCCGCCCCGGACGCGCCGCGCGGGCGCCTCCGTCACGGAGGGAGACTCGGCCACGGCGCCGATGAACGGTGTTCATGCCCCGGTACCACCTGATACACAGAGAGCCGTCACCCGGCGCGAACGTCCGGGGGCGCGCAGGAAACGAAGAAGAAGCCGCAGAACCCGCAGAACCCGTAGAGGCCGCGGAACCCGGAGAGGACGGAGGAGGTACGCATGCGACTGCTGCTCGTGGAGGACGACGACCACGTCGCCGCCGCCCTCTCCGCGATCCTCGCCCGGCACGGCTTCAGCGTCACCCACGCGCGCAACGGCGAGGAGGCGCTCCAGGCCGTCCTGCCCACCGCGCGGGGGGAGCGCCCCTCCTACGGCGTGATCCTGCTCGACCTCGGTCTGCCCGACCAGGACGGCTACCAGGTCTGCGGCCGCATCCGGAAGCTCACCACCACCCCGGTGATCATGGTGACCGCGCGCGGGGACGTGCGCTCCCGCATCCACGGGCTCAACCTCGGCGCCGACGACTACGTCGTCAAGCCCTACGACCCCGGCGAGCTCCTCGCCCGCATCCACGCCGTCAGCCGGCGCAGCACCGGGCCCGAGGAGGCGTCCGGCGGCGCGGGAACCACCGACGGCACTTTGCTGCGGCTCGGCTCCGTCACCGTCGAGCTGCCCACCCGCAGGGTCAGCGTCGGCGGCGAGGGCGTCCAGCTCACCCGCAAGGAGTTCGACCTGCTCGCCCTCCTCGCCCAGCGGCCCGGGGTCGTCTTCCGCCGGGAGCAGATCATCAGCGAGGTCTGGCACACCAGTTGGGAGGGGACCGGCCGCACCCTGGAGGTGCACGTCGCCTCCCTGCGCTCCAAGCTGCGGATGCCCGCCCTGATCGAGACCGTGCGGGGCGTCGGCTACCGCCTGGTCGCCCCCTCCGCGTAACCCTCCGGCGGTCCCTCCGTGCGCACCCGACTCCTTCCTCTGCTCATCGTCCTGATGGCGGGCGTCCTGCTCGCCCTCGGCTTCCCGCTCGCCGCCGCCCTCGCCGCCTCCGAACAGCAGCGGGTCGTCGTCGACCGGCTCGACGACGCCGCGCGCTTCGCCGCCCTCGCCCAGTTCGTCAGCGAGAGCGGCCCCGGCGTGGACGAGCGGCGCGTCACGCTCGGCGGTGAACTCGCCAGCTACCACGACGTGTACGACATCCGGGCCGGGGTCTTCTACCGGGGCAACCGTGCCATGGCCGCCGCCCCCGGGGACTGGGTCGTTCCGTACGACGGGGAGGGCAGGCGCGCCTTCAACGAGGCGCTGCTCGGCCGCCGCAGCCACGATCCTCCCCAGGTCTGGCCCTGGCAGGACGGTGCGCGGCTCATCGTCGCCTCCCCGGTCGTCCGGGACGGCGACGTCGTCGCCGTCGTCGTCACCGACTCGCCCACCCGGCAGCTCCGCTCCCGCATCCTGCACGGCTGGCTGCTGATCTTCGCGGGCGAGGCCGCCGCGATGCTGCTCGCCGTCGGCGCGGCCTTCCGGCTCACCGGCTGGGTGCTGCGGCCGGTCCGGATCCTCGACGCCGTCACCCACGACATCGCCACCGGGCGGATGAACTCCCGGGTCGCCGCCGCCGGGGGCCCGCCCGAACTGCGGCGCCTGGCACGCTCGTTCAACGAGATGGCCGACAACGTGGAGGAGGCGCTCGAACAGCAGCGGGCCTTCGTCGCCGACGCCTCCCACCAGCTGCGCAATCCGCTCGCGGCCCTGCTCCTGCGCATCGAGCTGCTCGCCCTGGAGCTGCCCGAGGGCAACGAGGAGATCGCCTCCGTACGGACCGAGGGCAAGCGCCTCGCCCGGGTCCTCGACGACCTCCTCGACCTGGCGCTGGCCGAGCACGCGGCGGCCGAACCGCGGCTCACCGACGTCGGCGCGCTCACCGCCGAGCGGGTCGCGTCCTGGCGGCCGGTCGCCGAGGACAAGGGCGTCGTCCTGGCGGGGGAGTGCGGCGCGGTCACGGCCTGGGCGGACCCGGTGGCCCTCTCCAGCGCCCTCGACGCGGTGATCGACAACGCGCTGAAGTTCACTCCGGCCGGGGAGCGGGTCACGGTCGGCGCGGCGCCGGACGGGGAGAACGTCACCGTCGTCGTGGCCGACCACGGCCCCGGCCTCACGGAGGAGGAACTGGGCCGTGTCGGCGACCGCTTCTGGCGCTCGGGCCGGCACCAGAACGTCAAGGGCTCCGGCCTGGGCCTCTCCATCGCGCGCGTCCTGCTGACGGCCGGCGGGGGCGGGGTGGCCTTCTCTCCGAACGAGCCGCACGGGCTCCGGGTGACGGTCACCGTCCCCCGGAACGCACCGGCGGAGAGGGCGTAGGGGCACCGCCGGGCCCGCGCCCCCGGACCGGGGCCTTCACGGGGCCGCCGTCCCGCCGGGCCCGCGTCCCCGGACCGAGGGCCTTCACAGGGCCGTCGTCCCGCCGGACCGGCGCACCCGGGTCAGGGTTTCACCGAGCGGTAGTAGCGGCGGGCGCCGTCGTGAAGTTTCAGGGGTTCCGTGTAGACGGCGGTGCGCAGGTCCACCAGCTGGGCCGGATGGACCTGGCGGCCGATCCCGTCCCTGCTCCCGATCACCGTACGGGTGAAGCCCTCCACCAGGCCCGGGTCGGCCTCCTCCGTGGTGACCAGGAGGTTCGCGACGGCCAGCGTCTCCGTCGGCCGGCCGTCCTGCGCCTTGGCGTACGCCTCGGCCGGTATCACCGCCGAGCGGTAGTGGCGGGTCGAGGCGCCGACGTCGTGCAGCCGGTCGATCAGGTCCGCGTCCAGCGGGAGCAGCCGGACGGGGAAGCGTTCGGACAGCGTCTGCACCGCCTGCGTGGGCAGCCCGCCCGACCAGAAGAAGGCGTCCAGTTCGCCGCGCTCCAGGAGTCCGGGCATCGTGTCGATGCCGGCCGGGACCGCCTTCACGTCCCGGGAGGGCGCGAGCCCCGCCGCCGCGAGGACCCGGTCGGCTATCAGCCGTACACCGGACCCGTCCTGGCCCACCCCCACCCGGAGGCCCTTCAGGTCCCGCACCCCCTGCCACGGCGCCCCCTTGCGCACCACGAGCTGCACGTAGTCGTCGTACAGCCGGGCGCAGCCCCGCAGCCGTTCGAACCCGGGCCTGCGCTCCCGCTGGTACTGGGCCACCGCGTCGGCCGTGGCGACGGTGAAGTCCGCCTCGCCCGTGGCCACCCGGGCCAGGTTCTGCTGGGAGCCCTCGCTGTCCTCGAGGGTGACCGAGACCTCGGGCAGGTCCTTGGCCAGGGAGTGCTTGAGGAGTTCCCCGTACCGCTGGTAGACGCCGGTGGGGACGCCCGTGCTGAAGGTGACCGAGCCCCTCGGGGCGGGGGAGCCGAAAGGAACCAGCCACCACACGAGGACCCCGCACACCGCGAGCAGCGCGCCCGAGGCCGCCAGGGCACGGCGGCGGGCTGCGCGGGAGAGCGAGGCGAACATGGAAGCGATCCTGCCAGCCGGCCGCCGTCCCTGGCCAGGGACGGCGGAGGTCCGGCCGGGCCCGCGACGGATCCCGACGGTTCCGTTCGGCGCCCCGGCGTCCCGGACCCGGTGACCGCCCGGCCCCTCCCGGTGCTCCGGACCCGGTGACCGCCCGGCCCCCGGTGCACCGGGCACGGAACCCGGAAGGGGACCCCTTCCGGACCGCCTACCCTGGACGCATGACGAGCAGCAGCGACCGGAGCACCGCAGTGAGCGTTGACGGCACCAAGACCTACGAGATCCGCACCTACGGGTGCCAGATGAACGTCCACGACTCCGAGCGGCTCTCCGGTCTGCTGGAGGAGGCGGGTTACGTACGGGCGCCCAAGGGCGCCGACGGCGACGCCGACGTCGTCGTCTTCAACACGTGCGCGGTCCGTGAGAACGCCGACAACAAGCTGTACGGCAACCTCGGCCGGCTCGCCCCCATGAAGACCGCCCGTCCGGGCATGCAGATCGCCGTCGGCGGCTGCCTCGCCCAGAAGGACCGCGACACCATCGTCAAGAAGGCCCCGTGGGTCGACGTGGTCTTCGGCACGCACAACATCGGCAAACTGCCGGTCCTCCTGGAGCGCGCCCGCGTCCAGGAGGAGGCGCAGATCGAGATCGCCGAGTCCCTGGAGGCGTTCCCCTCCACGCTGCCGACCCGCCGCGAGTCCGCGTACGCCGCCTGGGTCTCGATCTCCGTCGGCTGCAACAACACCTGCACCTTCTGCATCGTCCCGGCCCTGCGCGGCAAGGAGGAGGACCGCCGGCCCGGCGACATCCTCGCCGAGATCGAGGCGCTGGTCGCCGAGGGCGTCTCCGAGATCACCCTGCTCGGCCAGAACGTCAACGCGTACGGCTCCGACCTGGGCGACCGCGAGGCGTTCTCCAAGCTGCTGCGCGCCTGCGGGGGGATCGAGGGCCTGGAGCGGGTCCGCTTCACCTCCCCGCACCCCCGCGACTTCACCGACGACGTGATCGCCGCGATGGCCGAGACCCCGAACGTCATGCCGCAGCTGCACATGCCGCTGCAGTCCGGCTCGGACGCGATCCTCCGGGCGATGCGCCGGTCCTACCGGCAGGAGCGCTTCCTCGGCATCCTGGAGAAGGTCCGGGCGGCGATCCCGCACGCGGCCATCTCCACCGACATCATCGTGGGCTTCCCCGGCGAGACCGAGGAGGACTTCGAGCAGACGATGCACACCGTCCGCGAGGCCCGCTTCGCGAACGCCTTCACCTTCCAGTACTCCAAGCGCCCCGGGACCCCGGCGGCCGAGATGGAGGGGCAGATCCCCAAGGAGGTCGTGCAGGAGCGCTACATGCGGCTCGTCGCGCTCCAGGAGGAGATCTCCTGGGAGGAGAACAAGAAGCAGGTCGGCCGCGTCCTGGAGGTCATGGTCGCCGAGGGCGAGGGCCGCAAGGACGGCGCCACCGACCGCCTCTCGGGCCGCGCCCCCGACAACCGGCTCGTCCACTTCACCAAGCCGGACGAGGACGTGCGCCCCGGTGACGTCGTGACCGTCGGGATCACCTACGCCGCCCCGCACCACCTCCTGGCCGAGGGGCCGGCCGTGTCGGTGCGCCGCACCCGCGCGGGCGACGCCTGGGAGAAGCGCACCGCCGAGAAGCCGAAGGGCGTCCTCCTCGGCCTCCCGAAGATCGGCGTCCCGGCGCCCCTCCCGGCGGCCGGGGTTCCGGCCTGCGGGACCCACTGACCCCGGCGAACCGCCCCGGCGGCCGTCGCGAGGCGCCGTCCCTCCGTGAACCCGGCCGTCCCCGGACGGCGCGGACCGGGAGCAGTAAGGTGCGGATCATGCTTGTCGCCGCAGCCGTCTGTCCCTGTCCGCCGCTTCTCGTGCCCGAGGTCGCGACCGGCGCCGCTCCCGAACTGGACGCCGCGCGAGCGGCCTGCGCGGACGCCGTGGGGGCGCTCGCCGCCGCGCGTCCGGACCGGCTGTACGTGGTCGGTCCCGCCGCCGAGGGCACGGAGGGCGTCTTCCCGTCCGGCACCACGGGCTCCTTCGCGGGCTTCGGCGTCGAGCTCTCCGTACGGCTCGGCGACACCCCCCTGGCTGTCGACGCCGACCGGCCCCTGCCCGCCTCCCTCGCCGTCGGGGCCTGGCTCCTCGGCCGGGCCGACTGGGCCGGCGTGCCCGTGGACGGCCTGGGCGTGGCCGCGTCGGCCGACGCCGACCTCTGCGCCGGGGCCGGGCGCGCCCTCGCCGCCTCCGCCGAGCGCGTCGCCCTCCTCGTGATGGGCGACGGCAGCGCCTGCCGGACCGTGAAGGCCCCCGGCTACCTGGACGAGCGGGCCGCGGACTTCGACGCGGAGGCCGTCCGGGCGCTGGGCGGCGCCGACGGACCCGCGCTGCTCGCCCTCGACGCCCGGCTCGCCCGCGAGCTGAAAGCGGCGGGCCGGGCGCCCTGGCAGGTCCTCGCCGGCGCCGCCGAGGGAGCCGGTCTCGGCGGCCGGATCCTCCACGAGGACGCCCCTTACGGGGTGGAGTACGTCGTCGCCGTCTGGTCCTAGGGGCCGACAGGAACCGGCAGGAACCTACAGGGGCGGACGATCGCCGGTACGACGGCGGACGGCCGCGGAGCGCTTCGCTCCGCGGCCGTCCGCGACGACGGGGAACGGCCCGCCGGGTGTCTCCGGAGCCGTCAGGCCGCCGGCGGCGGCGTACCGCCGCTTCCCGGGAAGCCGCCACCGGTGCCGGGCGTGGCGCTACCGCCCGGCGTGCCCCGGGTCCCGGGCGTGGCGCCGCCGGGTGTGCTCGCGGTCCCGGGGGTGCCGCCACCGGGCGCGCCCCCGTCCTTGTGGCCCATCCGGTCGATGGCTTCCTTCGCCTTGCCCGTGCCGGACCGGATCTTGTCGCTGTACTTGCCCTTGGTCCGCTCGTCGACCGCCTTCGCGGCCTTGTCCAGGCCCTGGTCGATCTTGTCTCCGTGCTGCTGCGCCAGGTCGGCCACCTTCTCCTTGGCCGGGCCGAGCTTCGCCTTCAGCGAGTCCATGAGACCCATGGGGCACCTTCCCTCCACGAGCCCTCGCGGGCCCGTCCTCGTGTCCTGTCCCCGGTGTCCCGGGGCACCGACCGCACGCGTCCTCGCCGACCCGCGGTCCGCTCCGGCCGGCGCCGAGGCCGTGCCGGCGGCCGCCGTACCGTCCGCGTTCCCGCTCCTGCCCGGAGAACTCCCGATCGCGTCCGTTCGTTCCGCTTCCCGGGAAGGAAAATTGCCAAAACGCCCATATCCACTCCTCAGCCTACTCGGCGGAGGGGGTCCGGACGGTGACCGACGGTCGTGACCCCGCACCGGACGGCGGAGCCGGACGGGGTCCGTCGCACGGCTCGTTCGGGGAGGGGCCGGGAGGTTTGCGAGACTGTGGCGGTGAGAAGCGCAGCTCCCGCCCCGCGGGTCATCGCCGTCGTCGGCCCCACGGCGGCCGGAAAGTCCGATCTGGGTGTGTTCCTGGCCCAGCAGCTCGGCGGCGAGGTCGTCAACGCCGACTCGATGCAGCTGTACCGGGGGATGGACATCGGGACCGCCAAACTGACACCCGAGGAGCGCGGCGGCGTCCCGCACCACCTCCTCGACGTCTGGGACGTCACGGAGACCGCCAGCGTCGCCGAGTACCAGCGTCTCGCCCGCGCCGAGATCGACCGGCTGCTCGCCGTCGGCCGCACCCCCGTCCTCGTGGGCGGCTCCGGACTGTACGTGCGGGGAGCCGTCGACGCGCTGGAGTTCCCCGGCACCGACCCCGCCGTCCGGGCCCGTCTGGAGGCAGAGCTCGACGCGCACGGTCCCGGCGCCCTGCACGCCCGGCTCGCGGCGGCCGACCCCGACGCGGCCCGCGCGATCCTGCCCGGCAACGGGCGCCGCATCGTCCGGGCCCTGGAGGTGATCGAGATCACCGGCAAGCCCTTCACCGCCAACCTCCCCGGACCCGACTCCGTCTACGACACCGTCCAGATCGGCGTCGACGTCGCCCGCCCCGAACTGGACGAGCGGATCGCCACGCGCGTGGACCGGATGTGGGAGGCCGGTCTGGTGGACGAGGTGCGCGCCCTGGAGGCGCGGGGCCTGCGCGAGGGGCGCACCGCGGCCCGCGCGCTCGGCTACCAGCAGATCCTCGCCGCGCTCGCGGGGGAGTGCACCGAGGACGAGGCGCGCGCCGAGACCGTGCGCGCCACCAAGCGTTTCGCCCGCCGCCAGGACTCGTGGTTCCGCCGCGACCCGCGCGTGCACTGGCTCAGCGGGGCCGCCGACCACCGGGGGGAACTCCCGGGACAGGCGCTCGCGTTGGTCGAACGAGCGGTTACAGCCTGATCACGTGATGGCATCGGGACGCCCTGCCCGTCATTCCGGCGGGCGGGAGCGTGCCATCATCGAGCATCGATCGACCGAGTCGAGTCCGAGTGGGGAGGGCGCGTGGCGATGGAGGCCGGCCCTCGCGACAGAGAACAGCACGGAGCGGCCCTGGGCGACCCGACGGAGGATCCGTCGGGCGAGGTGCCCGGGCGGCCGGCCGGCGGTGTCCCGGCGGTGGTCCCCGGACTGACCCCGGACGGCCCCGACGACGCGGTCGGCACCGCCGTCGAGGTGGACGCCGACGAGGTCGAGGTCGAACTGCGTCCCCAGCGGCGCCTGCGGATCTGGCAACTGGCGCCGATCGTCGGTCTGGCCGCCGTCGGCTCGCTGATGTTCGCGTTCCCGCTCGCCTTCGGTTCCGGCGACGGCGGCGCCGTCCTCGCCATGCTCGGACTGCTCATCAGTTCCTGTGCGGCGGGCTGGGGGGTGATGGCGGCCCGCAAGGTCGGCCACACCTGGCCCGGCCTTCCGGCGCGCGGCTCCGGCGAGCGCCCGGACTGGCGCGTCCTCGCCCTGTACGCGGCGACCATCGCGGTCCTGGTCGCCCTCGCGGTCTGGCGCGTGGCCCGCCTCCGCTGACCCGCCCCGTACAGTTGATCCCGTGACCAGCGCGCAGACCTCCCCCTTCCGTTTCCTCAAGGGCCACGGCACCGAGAACGACTTCGTGATCGTCCCCGACGCGGAGAACGCCCTCGACCTGCCCCCCGCGGTCGTCGCCCGGCTGTGCGACCGGCGGGCCGGTATCGGGGGCGACGGGCTGCTGCACGTCGTGCGCAGCGCCGCCCACCCCGAGGCCCGGCACCTGGCCGACGAGGCCGAGTGGTTCATGGACTACCGCAACGCCGACGGCTCGGTCGCCGAGATGTGCGGGAACGGGGTCCGGGTCTTCGCCCGCTACCTGGAGCACGCCGGACACGTCACCACGGGCGAGGTGGCCGTCGCCACCCGGGGGGGCACCAAGCACGTCCGCCTCGGCGAGGACGGCTCCGTCACCGTGGCCATGGGGCGCGCGGTCCTCCCCGGGGCCGGCGTCACCGTCACCGTCGACGGGCGCAGTTGGCCCGCCCGCAACGTGAACATGGGCAACCCGCACGCGGTCGCCTTCGTCGAGGACCTCGACCACGCCGGGAGCCTGTTCACCGAGCCGTCCTACGCGCCCGCCTCGGTCTACCCGGACGGGGTGAACATCGAGTTCGTCGCCGACCGGGGCCCCCGCCACGTCGCCATGCGGGTCCACGAGCGCGGCGCCGCCGAGACCCGCTCCTGCGGCACGGGCGCGTGCGCCGTCGCCGTCGCCGCCGCCCGCCGGGACGGCGTCGATCCCGCCGGGAGCGGCGCCCCCGTCACGTACACCGTCGACGTCCTCGGGGGGACCCTGATCATCACCGAGCACCCCGACGGGCGGATCGACATGACCGGCCCGGCCGTCATCGTCGCCGAGGGCACCGTCGACCCGGCCTGGCTCGCCGCGGGCGCCTGAGGGGCCCCGGGGCGGCCGGACCCCGCGAGGGAACGGGGCCGGGAAACGAGACATCCCCGGAATCGAAACTGTCAACGGCTGATTTATCGCTCGAATGGGTGATCCGTTTCACGCTGAGCGAGAGCGTGACTGCGCCGCGTGGTGGGGTCGGTAGCATCAAGCACCGGCCCCGGGCACGCCTGGCCCGCCCACCGCCGGTCGATGTCGCCGGAGGTGCCCCATGAGCCCAGAGGCCACCAACCCCGTGAGCGCGGCCGAGGACGCCGCCACCGACGTGACCGTCCGCAGACGCGGGCGCGCCCGTATCGATCTGCGCCGGCTCGGCCGCGCCGCCCTCCTCGGCGCCACCGCCGGACCGTCCCCCCGCGACCGGCTGCCCGACGCCATCGGTCACGTCGCGGAGGCCCACCGCGCCCACCACCCCGAGGCCGACCTGGGCGTGCTGCGCCGGGCGTACGTCCTCGCCGAGTCCTCGCACCGCGGTCAGTTCCGCAAGAGCGGCGAGCCGTACATCACCCATCCGCTCGCGGTCACCCTCATCCTCGCCGAACTCGGCGCGGAGACCACCACCCTGACCGCCTCCCTCCTCCACGACACCGTCGAGGACACCGAGGTGACGCTCGATCAGGTGCGCCGGGAGTTCGGCGAGGAGGTCGCCTACCTCGTCGACGGCGTCACCAAGGTGGAGAAGATCGACTACGGCGCCGCCGCCGAACCCGAGACCTTCCGCAAGATGCTCGTCGCCACCGGCAACGACGTCCGGGTCATGTCGATCAAGCTCGCGGACCGCCTCCACAACATGCGCACCCTCGGCGTGATGCGCCCCGAGAAACAGGCCCGGATCGCCCGGGTGACCCGGGACGTCCTCATCCCGCTCGCGGAACGGCTCGGCGTCCAGGCCCTCAAGACCGAACTGGAGGACCTCGTCTTCGCCATCCTCCACCCCGAGGAGTACGAGACCACGCGCGCCCTCGTCGCCGGCGCCCCGCACGCCGCCGGCGAACTCGGCGCCGTCGCGGAGCAGGCCGAAACGGTCCTGCGCGAGGCGGGCATCGGCGCCGAAGTCCTCGTCCGCCCCCGGCACTTCGTCTCCGTCCACCGCGTCCGCCTCAAACGGGGCGAGCTGCGCGGCTGCGACTTCGGACGGCTCCTCGTGCTCGTCGCGGAGGACGCCGACTGCTACGCGGTCCTCGGCGAACTGCACACGTGCTTCACCCCGGTGGTCTCCGAGTTCAAGGACTTCATCGCGGCGCCCAAGTTCAACCTGTACCAGTCCCTGCACACCGCGATCGCCGCTCCCGACGGGGCCGTGGCCGAGGTCCTCATCCGGACCCACCGGATGCACAGGGTCGCGGAGGCCGGGGTCGTCGCCCTCGGCAACCCCCACGGGGGCCAGGAGGCGGCCGGACCGCCGGACGGCGCCGCGCACCCGGACGCCGCCGCGTCCCCGGCCGAGGACGGCGAGCGCGTCGACCCCACCCGGCCCGGCTGGCTCTCCCGCCTCCTCGACTGGCAGCAGGCCGCCCCGGACCCCGACACCTTCTGGTCCTCCCTCCGCGCCGACCTCGCCGAGGACGAGGAGATCACCGTCTTCCCCACGGACGGCGCCGCTCCCGGTCCGCTCAGCCTCCCCGCCGGCGCCAGCTGTGTCGACGCCGCCTACGCCCAGCACGGCGAGGCCGCCCACGGCTGCCTCGGCGCCCGCGTCAACGGACGCCTCGCGCCGATGAGCACCGTCCTCGGCGACGGCGACACCGTCCAGCTCCTGCTCGCCCGGGACGCCGTGTCCGGCCCGTCCCCCGAATGGCTGGACCACGCCCGGACCCCCGCCGCCCGGATCGCCATCACCGGCTGGCTGCGGGCCCACCCCGAGAGCACCGCGCCCGCCGCCGCGCCCGCCGACCCCCGGCCCCCGGCGGGCCCGGCCGCCGACCGCCGCACGGGCACCGAACTCCACGCCGACCTGGACGGGGAGCGGCCCGCGGCCGTCCGGCCCGCCGGGTGCTGCACCCCCGTGCCGCCCGACGAGATCACCGGCTTCCGGGTGCACGGCGGATCGGTCACCGTCCACCGCTCCGGCTGCGCGTCCGCCGCCGCCATGCGCCGGGTGGGCCGCGCGCCCGTCACCGTCCGCTGGGGCGACACCGCCCAGGGCAGGGTCACCCTCGTCGCCGAGTCCTTCGGGCGGCCCGGCCTCCTCGCCGATCTCACCGACGCCATCGCCACCGCCGGCGCCGCCGTCGTCTCCGCGACCGTCGAACCGCCCAGCGAACAGCGGGTCCGCCACACGTACACCCTCCACCTCCCCGACGTGGCGGAGCTCCCCGCCCTCATGCGGGCCATGCGGGACGTGCCCGGGGTGTACGACGTGCGCCGCGCCCGCCACCGGGCGTCATCGAGACCGCGCCGGGCGTGACCGGACACGGGCGCCCCGGGACGGGGAAGAGGTGGCCCACCGCCGCGGCCGGACGCGGGCATTCCGTGGCGCGCGGGCGGCGGGACACCGGTACGACCGGGTGCGAGGGCGACACCGCCCGTGGCCGTGGCCGTGACGCCCTTCGGGTGGCGGGCGTGCGCGCCGCCCCCGCGATCGGGGAAACCCCTGGTAGCCGTAGGTCCAGTCCTCCGGAAAGGCCCTGGCCCATGCCGCTCGTCCGATCCCCCCTGTCCCGTGCGCGGCGGCTCCGTTCCGCCGCCGCGGTCGCCGCGGCGGCCGCGCTCGTCGCCGCCGCACCGCCCGCCCCCGCGCCGCTCGGCATCGGAGACCCGCTCTTCCCGCACCTCGGCAACCCGGGCTACGACGTCCTGGCGTACGCCATCGACGTGGCGTACCCCGGGGTGAACACGAAGCCCCTCTCCGCCGTGACCCGGATCGACGCGCTCGCCACCGACGACCTGGAACGGATCAACCTCGACTTCGCCCGGGGCGAGGTCTCCGCCGTCACCGTCGACGGACGGCCCGCCGCGTACACGAGCCGCGGTGAGGACCTGGTCGTCACCCCCGCCGAGCCGGTCGGCGCGGGCGAGCCGGTCCGCATCACCGTCACCCACACCAGCGACCCCACGGGGCCCGCCGCCACCGGGGGCTGGGTCCGCACCGGCGACGGCCTCGCCATGGCCAACCAGGCCGACGCCGCCCACCGGGTCTTCCCGTCCAACGACCACCCGGCGGACAAGGCGTACTTCACCTTCCGGATCACCGCCCCCAGCGGCTTCACCGCCGTCGCCAACGGCCTGCCCGCCGGACGCGTCCGCCACGGCTCCACCACCACCTGGACCTACCGCACCCGCCACCCCATGGCCACCGAGCTGGCCCAGATCTCCGTCGGTCGCTCCGCCGTCGTGCGCCGCGAGGGCCCGCACGGCCTGCCCCTGAGGGACGTGGTGCCCGCCGCCGACCGGGAGCGCCTGGAGCCCTGGCTCCGCAGGACCCCGGGCCACCTGGAGTGGATGGAGCGGCAGGTCGGCCGGTACCCCTTCGAGACGTACGGCGTGCTCGTCGCGGACGCCGCCACGGGGTTCGAGCTGGAGACCCAGACCCTCTCGCTCTTCGAACGCTCCCTCTTCACCGAGCCCGCCTACCCGGAGTGGTACGTCGACTCCGTCATGGTCCACGAGCTGGCCCACCAGTGGTTCGGCGACAGCGTCTCGCCCCGCACCTGGTCCGACCTGTGGCTCAACGAGGGACACGCCAGCTGGTACGAGGCGCTGTACGCCGAGGAGCACGCCGGTCCGTCCCTGGAACGGCGCATGAAGGCCGCCTACGCCGCCTCCGACGGGTGGCGCGCGGCCGGCGGCCCGCCCGCCGCCCCCGAGCCCCCCTCGCCGGGCCACAAGATCAGCCTCTTCCGGCCGGTCGTCTACGACGGCAGCGCCCTGGTCCTCTACGCCCTCCGCCAGGAGATCGGCACCGAGGCGTTCCGGCGCCTGGAACGCCTCTGGGTCGCCCGGCACCGGGACGGGAACGCCGCCACCGCCGATTTCGTCGCCCTGGCCGGCCGGACCGCCGGGCGCGACCTCACCGGCTTCCTCCGGGGCTGGCTGTACGGAACGAAGACCCCGCCCATGCCCGGACACCCGGACTGGCGCAGCGACCCGGTCAGGACGCAGGGGAGCACGCCGAAACGCGGGTGACGGGCCCGGCGGAGCCCCGGACGGGCGGGCCCGGGGGCAGGGGCCGGCGTCCGCCGGGGGCCCGGGGACCGGGGACGGCGGGCACCGCGAAACCCGGATGACGGGCCGTGGCGGGCCGTGTCACCATCGTCGGGTCGGCGGCGCGGCCGGGCCGGGAATCTTCCGGTGCCCGCGGACGTTGTCACCGGTGGACACCTCTTTCCTCTCATCGATCGACGTAAGGATCCAATGACCTCCTCTTCATCCCCTTCCCAGGACGAGCAGCGCTTCGCGGAGACGAGCCGTACCGAGAGCCTTCGGGCCGATGCCCTGATGGAAGAGGACGTCGCCTGGAGCCACGAGATCGACGGAGAGCGGGACGGCGACCAGTTCGACCGCTCCGAGCGCGCGGCCCTGCGCCGTGTCGCGGGCCTCTCCACCGAACTCGAGGACGTCACCGAGGTCGAGTACCGCCAGCTGCGCCTGGAGCGCGTCGTGCTGGTCGGCGTCTGGACCTCGGGGACCGTGCGGGACGCCGAGAACTCCCTCGCGGAACTCGCGGCCCTCGCCGAGACGGCGGGCGCCCTCGTGCTCGACGGTGTGATCCAGCGCCGCGACAAGCCGGACCCGGCGACCTTCATCGGCTCCGGCAAGGCGCGCGAGCTGCGGGACATCGTGGTCGAGACCGGCGCCGACACCGTCGTCTGCGACGGCGAGCTCAGCCCCGGCCAGCTCATCGCCCTCGAAGACGTCGTCAAGGTGAAGGTGGTCGACCGGACCGCACTCATCCTCGACATCTTCGCCCAGCACGCCAAGTCCCGGGAGGGCAAGGCCCAGGTCGCGCTCGCGCAGATGCAGTACATGCTGCCGCGCCTGCGCGGATGGGGCCAGTCGCTCTCCCGGCAGATGGGCGGCGGCGGCGGTGGCGGCATGGCCACCCGCGGTCCCGGTGAGACCAAGATCGAGACCGACCGGCGCCGCATCCGCGAGAAGATGGCGAAGATGCGCCGGGAGATCGCCGAGATGAAGACCGGCCGCGACGTCAAGCGGCAGGAACGGCGCCGCCACAACGTGCCGTCGGTCGCCATCGCGGGCTACACCAACGCCGGCAAGTCCTCCCTGCTCAACCGGCTCACCGGCGCGGGCGTCCTCGTGGAGAATGCCCTGTTCGCCACCCTCGACCCGACCGTCCGCCGGGCCGAGACGCCCACCGGCCGGGTCTACACCCTGGCCGACACCGTCGGCTTCGTGCGGCACCTCCCGCACCACCTGGTCGAGGCGTTCCGCTCCACCATGGAGGAGGTCGGCGACTCCGACCTCATCCTGCACGTGGTGGACGGCTCGCACCCCGCCCCGGAGGAACAGCTGGCCGCCGTCCGCGAGGTCTTCCGGGACGTCGGCGCGGTGAACGTGCGGGAGATCGTCGTCATCAACAAGGCCGACGCGGCGGACCCGCTGGTCCTCCAGCGCCTGCTGCGGACGGAGAAGCACTCCATCGCGGTCTCGGCCCGTTCGGGCCGTGGCATCGCGGAGCTGCTCGCGCTCATCGACGCCGAGCTGCCGCGGCCGCAGGTCGAGATCGAGGCCCTCGTGCCGTACACGCAGGGCGGTCTGGTCTCGCGGGTGCACGCCGAGGGCGAGCTGGAGTCCGAGGAGCACACCCCCGAGGGCACCCTGGTCAGGGCCCGGGTGCACGAGGAGCTGGCGGCGCTGCTCGCGCCGTTCGTCCCCGCCGCGCACTGACGGCCCGATACGGAGGCGCCGGCCTCCTCCCGCGAGGGAGGGGACCGGCGCCTCCGGCCGTTCCGCGGGACGGCGTCAGCGGGCGAACTTCTTGCTGACCGCCTCGTGGGCCGCCCTGGCCCCCTGGCCCAGCTGCGGTCCGGCGAGCCATCCGTTGCCGCCGGCCGGGCCGATCGAGGTGTTCGACACGAGTGCCGTCTTCCCGTTCGGCAGCACCCGGAACCAGCCGCCGCCGGACGATCCCGCCGTCATCGTGCAGCCGATCCGGTACATCACCGGGGTGGCGGGCGCCGTGGTCAGCCGGGTCGCCCGGTCCAGGCACTTGTGCATGATCACGCCGTTGTACGGGGCGGCCTGGGGGTAGCCCCAGGCCCCGACCGTCCCGGCCCGTGCGGGCGCCGGGGCGGAGAAGTCGACCGGCAGGGCGGCGCCGACGGTCTCCTCCAGGGACTTGGTGCCCCGCTGCGGCTTCACGTGCAGCACGGCGTAGTCGTACGGCCATGCCCGGTTGGTGCCGCCGGACCTGATCCACTCGCCGGAGGTCACGGCCCAGTCGGCCCAGTACTGGCCGTACGGGTACACCTCGTGCGGCTTCGCGTTCCGGAGCGCGGCGGGCGGCTTCCCCAGGTCGTTGAAGGCCGGAACGAAGGTGATGTTGCGGTACCAGCCGCCCTTCCCGCCCGCGTGGACGCAGTGACCGGCCGTCCAGACGAGGTTGGACCTCCCGGGGTGCCGGGGGTCCTTCACGATGGTCCCGGAGCAGACCATGTGGCCCTGCGGCGCGTCGAAGAAGATCTTGCCGACCGGGGCCGCGTTGCGGTGGTACGGCGTCTTCTCGCGCTGCGCCCCGACGGGCCGGGGCACCGGATCGGTGCCGCCGGTGCCGGCCTGCGCGGTGATCGCCTGGTCCGGGCTCTTCGCCGACTGCATGCGCGCGGGGTCCCAGAGGCCCTCGATCACCGGATTGACGAAGTCCTCGGCCTCACGGAGCCAGGTCCCCCGGTCCCAGTTCCTCCACTCGCCGTTCTTCCACTTCTCCAGGTCGACGCCGTGCTCCTTGAGCTTGCCCGCGAGGTCCCCGGGAAGAGCGGGGCCGCCGTAACCGCCGTCGGTGGCGGGCGTGGAGGCGGTCGTCCCGGCCGGTTCACCGGCGGCCGGGGTCTCGGTGGGACCGCAGGCGGTGGCGGTCAGCGCGAGCGCCGAGGCCAGACCGAGGACGGCCGGTATGAGTCGTACGGAACGCATGTGGTGGTCTCCCCCTGAAAAGTGTTTCCGCAGGGGCACGTCCCTCAAGGACGTGCTCCTGACAAGCGTGCTCCCGTCGGTCCCCGCCCGTTCTCGCCGGTGCGCGGGGCGGCCGGGGCGTGTTCCCGTGTCCGGGACCGGGCCGGCACGGCTCCGGCACGGAGGGAGGCGGGACCCACCGGGCCCCGCCTCCCCGGTACGCCCTAACGGCCGGCGTACTTCTTGCTGACCGAGTCGAAGACGGCCTTGGCCTCCGGACCCAGCCGCGGTCCCGCGAGCCAGCCCGCCGACGAGGGGCCGATCGAGGTGTTCGACACCAGTGCGGGCTTGCCGTCGCGGCCCTTGGCCACCCACCCGCCGCCGGACGAACCGCCGGTCATCGTGCAGCCGATCCGGTACATCGTCGGCTGGTTCGCCTTCAGGGACAGCCGACCCGGCTTGTCCTGGCACTGGAACATCTTCTGGCCGTCGAACGGCGGCGCCGCCGGGTAACCGGTCGCCGTCAGGCTCGCGACCTTCGGCACGGCGGGGGCGTTGAACTCCACCGGAAGCGCCGATCCGACCGTCTCCTCCAGGGACTTGCCCGACGAACCCTTCTCCGGGGTCACCTGGATGACCGCGAAGTCGTAGGGAGCGCCCGCGCCGCCCGTGTTCGCGCCCTCGGCGATCCACTGGTCGGAGGTCTTGACCCACTCCGCCCACCACACGCCGTACGGGGCGATCTTCTCCCGCGACGCCTTCTCCAGCTCGGAGGTCGCCAGCGCGGAGTCGTTGTACGAGGGCACGAAGGCGATGTTGCGGTACCAGCCGCCCTTCTTCCCCTTGTGCACGCAGTGACCGGCCGTCCAGACCATGTTCGACCTGCCCGGGTGCGCCGGGTCCCGCACGACGGTGGCCGAGCAGACCATGGAACCCTCGGGGCCGTCGAAGAAGACCTTGCCGGACTCCGGGACCCTGTCGTGGTACTTGGCGCCCACGGCCTTCGCCCGCACCGGGTCCGGCGCCGGGTCGGTGACGCCCTTGTCGCCGGAGATGTCCTCCTCCTCGACCGGCCGGTCGGGGCGCTCGGCCTCCCGCATCCGGTCCGGGTTCCAGAGGTCCTCGATGATCGGGTTGACGAAGTCCTTGGCCTCACGCAGCCACTTGTCGCGGTCCCAGTTCTTCCACTCGCCGTCGCGCCACTTGTCGAGGTCGATCCCGTGCGCCTTCAGGCGGTCCTTCAGGTCCTCCGGAATCTTGATCCTGGCGTCCGGACTCGGGCTCGCGGGCGCGCTGGGCTTGTCTCCCGCGTTCTCCTCGCTCGGCCCGCAGGACGTAACGGTGAGCGTCAGCACCGCGACGGCGGAGACCGCCGTCAGCAGCGGACGAATCGATCGCATCTCGTGATCCCCCTGGGACTACGTCAACTTGTACGGCTTGTTCGTGGGCGAACAGCGGCCGAGTCCTCGCGGGCCACGGCCGGCGGCCCCCACTATGCCGGTGCCGGAGGGGACGGTACGCGCCCCGCCGGCGGTTCCGGGAACCGTTCGGCCGTTGTCGTGCCGTGATCCGGGACACGCCAAGATCTCGCCCCCGGCCCGTGATCCCCGGCAGTTCCCGTCGTTGGTACGTACGGGGGACACGACGGAGGCGCTCGGGCCGGCCCTCGCGGCCGTTCCGCGACGTCCCGATGTGCAACGCAACTGTTACCGCGGGAGGACACCGAGCCGTGGCCGTGACCGAACCAGCTCCAGCCGTCCCACCGGCCGCGCGTGCGCAGACCGGACCGGCCGGCCGGACCGCCGACGGGCCGCACCCCGCCGCCGGCGCTCCGGCCCGGGGCGCCGGCCCGGGGCCGGGCACCCCGCCGACCCCGGCGGACGGAACGGGCAGAGCGGACCCGGGGTGCGAGGGGGAACAGGCGTCCCCCGCGGGCCGGACGGTACGGGGGACCGGATACGAGGGCATCCTGCGCCGCCAGGCCCTGCGTGAATCCGCCGCCCGCACCTATGCCCGGTCCCTCCCGATCGTGCCCGTCCGGGCCCGGGGACTGACCATCGAGGGTGCCGACGGCCGCCGCTACCTGGACTGCCTCTCCGGCGCCGGGACGCTCGCGCTCGGCCACAACCACCCCGTGGTCCTCGAAGCCGTCAAGAAGGTCCTCGACTCGGGCGCCCCGCTCCACGTCCTCGACCTCGCCACCCCCATCAAGGACGCCTTCACCTCCGAACTGTTCGCCACCCTCCCCGGCGAACTCGCCGACGACGCCCGCATCCAGTTCTGCGGGCCGGCCGGTACGGACGCCGTCGAGGCCGCCCTCACACTCGTCCGCACCGCCACCGGCCGCAGCGGGCTCCTCGCCTTCACCGGCGCCTACCACGGCATGACCGCGGGAGCCCTCGCCGCCTCCGGCGGAGCGAACGACGTCCGTGTCACCCGCCTCCCCTATCCACAGGACTACCGCTGCCCCTTCGGCGTCGGCGGAGCGTACGGCGCGGAACTCTCCGCACGCTGGACCGAGAGCCTCCTGGACGACCCCAAGAGCGGCGTCACCGCTCCCGCCGGAATGATCGTCGAGGCCGTCCAGGGCGAGGGCGGGGTCATCCCGGCCCCCGACGACTGGATGCGCCGGATGCGCCGCGTCACCACCGACCGCTCCATCCCGCTCGTCGTCGACGAGGTCCAGACCGGGGTCGGTCGCACCGGCGCCTTCTGGGCCGTCGAGCACAGTGGCGTCGTGCCCGACGTGATGGTCCTCTCCAAAGCCATCGGCGGCTCCCTCCCGCTGGCCGTCATCGTCTACCGCTCCGCGCTCGACGCCTGGGAACCCGGTGCCCACGCGGGCACCTTCCGCGGCAACCAACTCGCCATGGCCGCCGGTACGGCCACCCTCGCGTACGTCCGCGAGAACGGGCTCGCCCAACGGGCCGGTGTCCTCGGCGACCGCATCCTCGGACAACTCCGGGGCCTCGCCGCCTTCCACCCGTGCGTCGGTGACGTCCGGGGCCGGGGCCTGATGATCGGGATCGAACTCGTCGACCCCGAGGCGGCGGAACCGGGCGACCCCGTACCGCCCGCCGCCCCCGCCCTGGCCCGCGCCGTCCAGCAGGAGTGTCTGGCCCGCGGACTCATCGTCGAACTCGGCGGCCGGCACTCCGCGGTGGTCCGGCTCCTGCCGCCGCTCACCCTCACCGACGAGCAGGCCACCGCCGTCCTGGACCGCTTCGCCGACGCCCTCGCCGCGGCCGAACGGGCCCACACCCCCCGCCCGCCCGTCCCCCACGGGGCTCCGGCTCCCACGATCGCCCCCGAGCCGTCCGACTGATCCCGGACCGACCGGCCCCACCCCCCAAGGAAGCCCGTGAACGCCACCCCCGCCTCCCCGGCACCCGCCACCGAGGCCGCTCTCGTCACCGAGTACTCCGCCGCTGATTCCCCCCTCACGCTCGAGCTCCCCGGCTCCGCGTCCCGCACCGCCGGAAGGACCGGCCGGGGGAGGGCCGCCCAGGAGGCGTTCGGCTCCGGCGGGCACGGGCCCGAGACGCTCGTTTCCGAGACGCTCCACCCCGGAACCCGCCCCTCCGAAACGTCCGGCTCCGCATCACTCACGTCCGCATCACTCACGTCCGAGACCCTTGCGTCCAGAGCGCCCGCGTCCGGGACCGCGACACCCGGAGCCGGACGCGGCCTCCTCGCGGAGCCCGACGTCCCGTGCCGGCGCGCCGGCACCCGCGCCCCTCAGCCGCCCCGGCCCGACACCGCCGACCCCCTGGACGATCCCGACCCGCAACGCGCCGCCGACACGGCCACGGTCGAGAACCTCCTCCGCTGCTGGGTCCGGGAGAAGAACCTCCCCGCTCCCGAGTCCACCACTCTGCGCATTCCCCTCGACGCCAGCGGCACCGCCCTCCTCGTCCCGGTCCGTTACTGGTCGCCCACCGGCTGGCACCGCTTCGGCGCCCCCTCCCTCGAAGGGCTCCCCGCCTCGACACCGTCCGTCGACGCCGTCACCGTCGCCGCCCTCATCGCCCGGGAGACCGGCCGCCCCGCGGGCACCGACCTCGTCGGCCGGGTCGCCGACTCCGCCCGTCGCACCGCCGACTTCCTCACCGAACGCCGCCGACGGCCTCAACCACACCCGGAGGCCGATTTCTTCCTCGCCGCCGAGCAGTCCCTCCTGCTCGGCCACCCGCTCCACCCCACCCCCAAGAGCCGCGAAGGCCTCACCGAGGCCGAGAGCCGTCTCTACTCTCCCGAGCTGCGGGGCGCCTTCTCCCTCCACTGGTTCGCCGTCGACCCCTCCGTTCTGGCGGCAGACTCGGCCTGGACGGAACAGGGTCGGCCCGTCACCGCCGAACGGCTCGCCCTGGACCTCGCCGAGGGGCTCGTCCTCCCCGCCGGGACCGTGCCCCTGCCCCTGCATCCCTGGCAGGCCCGCGACCTCCGGCACCGCCCCGACGTCCACGCCCTCCTCGCCGCCGGCCTCCTCCACGACCTCGGTCCCCACGGCAACCCCTGGCACCCCACCTCCTCCATCCGTACCGTGCACCGCCCCGGCGCCCGGGCCATGCTCAAACTCTCCCTCGGCCTGCGCATCACCAACTCCCGCCGCGAGAACCTCCGCAAGGAACTCCACCGCGGCGTCGAAGTCCACCGGCTGCTCCGCACCGGCCTCGCCGACGAATGGCAGGCCGCCCACCCGGGCTTCGACATCGTCCGCGACCCCGCCTGGCTGGCCGTCGACACCCCGGACGGCGCCCCCGTCACCGGCCTGGACGTCATGATCCGCCACAACCCCTTCGGGCCCGGCGACGACGCCGTCTGCATCGCCTCCCTCACCGCCCCCCGCCCCTGGCCCGGGGCCACCGCCGTGCGCTCCCGGCTCGCCGACCTCATCGGCCGGCTCGCCGCCCGTACCGGCCGTCCCGCCACCGCCGTGGCCACCGAGTGGTTCCTCCGCTACCTCGACCAGGTCGTCCGCCCCGTCCTCTGGCTCGACGGACATGCCGGCGTCGCCCTGGAGGCCCACCAGCAGAACACCCTGGTGCTCCTGGACCCGGAGGGCTGGCCGATCGGCGGCCGCTACCGCGACAACCAGGGTTACTACTTCCGCGAGTCCCACCGGAGTGAACTGGAGAGCCGCCTTCCCGGCATCGGGGCCGAGAGTGACACCTTCGTCTCCGACCAGGTCACCGACGAGCGCTTCGCCTACTACCTCGGGATCAACAACGTCCTCGGCCTGATCGGTGCGTTCGGTTCCCAGCACCTCGCCGACGAACGCGTCCTGCTCGCCGCCTTCCGCAGTTTCCTCACCTCCGCCACCCACCTGGGCTCGCCCCTTCCGCACCGGCTCCTGGAGGCCGAGACCCTGCGGAGCAAGGCCAACCTCCTCACCCGTCTGCACGGTCTGGACGAACTCGTCGGTCCCGTCGACACCCAGTCCGTCTACGTCACCGTCACCAACCCCCTCCGTACCTGAACCCGCTCGCGGCCGGCGGTCCCGCCCCGGCCGTCCCGTCGAGAGGAGAGCGACAGCGTGTCACCCATCCGCCCCCCGGCCGATCCGTCCGGGAACGACACCCCCGCCCCGGGAGCCGAAGTCGTCGTCGCCCTCCTCACCGGGAGAGCCCCGGTCCCGGCCCGCGCCATCCCTTCGGGCACCGCCTTCCCCGGTGGCCTCCCGCCGCACCACGGTCCCGCTCCCACCGGTCGGCCCGCCACCGATCACCCCGTCCCCGGACCCCGCGCCACAGGTCTCCGTGCCCCAGACCTTTCCGCGGGTCTCTTCGGAGACCGCTCCCTGGACAGTGCCCTTCCGGGAGACATCTCCCCGGGCGGGCTCCTCGACGGCGACCTGCTCGATGCCGTGGCCACCTGGAGCCCCGTCGCCACCCCGGCCGGTTCCTTCAGGCTCGTCCCCGTCCGGCCCGAACGGGACCTGCCACTCCTCACAACCTGGATGAACGACCCCGTCGTCTCCGCCTTCTGGGAGCTGGCCGGGCCCCCGGCCACGACCGCCGAGCACCTGCGTGCCCAACTGGAGGGCGACGGCCGGAGTGTCCCCTGCCTCGGCGTGCTTGACGCGACGCCCATGAGCTACTTCGAGATCTACCGCGCAGACCTCGACCCGCTCGCCCGGCACTACCCGGCGCGTCCCCACGACACGGGTATCCACCTGCTGATCGGAGGCGCCACGGACCGGGGCCGAGGCATCGGCACCACACTCCTGCGCGCCGTCGCCGACCTGGTCCTCGACCACCGTCCCCACTGCACCCGCGTCATCGCCGAACCCGACATCCGCAACACCCCTTCCGTCTCGGCCTTCCTGGGCGCCGGCTTCCGCTACGCGACGGAAGTCGACCTTCCCGGCAAACGAGCGGCGCTCATGATCCGCGACCGCGCCCTGCGCCACGTCCTGTGACCATCCCTCCGTCCCGCGTACACCGCTGACCCACAGCGGTTTCCACTCCGAGGAGTCCCCGTGTCGACGTCCCCTGCACCTCACGACTCCGTACCACCCGCCCCTCCCGCGAGGGCTTCCGAGAGCATCCCGGTCCAGCCCTCCGCAGGGACACCCCCCGCACCCACCCGGACCTCCACCTCCGTCCCGCCTTCCGTTTCCGTCCCGGCCTCCGCGCCCGATCCGCTCGCACCGGCCGATCCGTCCGTGCCCTCCGCTCTGTTCGCACCTCCCGAGCTGAACGCCGCCGCCTGGAACCGGGCGTCCTCCCGCCTCCTCGCCAAGGCGCTCGCCGAGTTCGCGTACGAGGAGATCCTCGACCCCGTCCCCGTCGACGACGGCACCCCCGACCGGTACGGCCTGCGCCTCGACGACGGCACCGCCCTCACCTTCCGGGCCCTCCGCGGCGCCTACGGCGGCTGGCGCGTCGAGGCCGACTCGATCACCCACGAGGGCCGGCCGCTGACCGACCCGTTCGACTTCCTGGTCCGTGCCCGCGGTCTCCTCCGGCTCGACGGCGCCACCCTCGGCCATCTCATCCGTGAACTCTCCGCCACCCTCGCCGCCGACACCCGCCTCGACCACGCGGCCCTCACCGCGGACCGGCTGGCCGACCTCTCCTACGCGGAACTCGAAGGCCACCAGACCGGTCACCCCTGGCTCGTCCTCAACAAGGGACGGGTCGGCTTCTCCGCCACCGACGCCGCCCGCTGGGCGCCCGAGGCACGTCGCCCCGTCCGGCTGCCGTGGATCGCCGTCAGCAACCGCCTCGCCACCTACCGGGGCGTCCCCGGCCTCGAAAGCCCCGGCCGCCTCTACGCCCGCGAGCTCGACCCCGAGGTCCACACGGCCTTCCGTGCCGCCCTCACCGCGCGCGATCACGAGGCCGACGACTACCTCCTGCTGCCCGTCCACCCCTGGCAGTGGGACGAGATCCTGCTCCCGCTCTACGCGCCGGCCGTCGCCGCCGGAACCATAGTCCCGCTCACCACCGACGGCGACCTCCGTCTGCCGCAGCAGTCCGTCCGCACGTTCCTCAACACCGATCGTCCGGACCGGCACACCGTCAAGCTCCCGCTGTCGGTGCTGAACACCCTCGTCTGGCGCGGGCTGCCGACCGAACGCACCCTCGCCGCCCCGGCCGTGACCGCCTGGGTCCACGGTCTGCGCGACGCCGACCCGTTCCTGCGGGACGAGTGCCGCGTGGTCCTCCTCGGCGAGGTCGCCTCCGTCACCGTCGAGCACCCCCTGTACGACCGGCTGCCCGAAGTCCCGTACCAGTACAAGGAACTGCTCGGCGCCATCTGGCGCGAACCCCTGAAGCTCCCCCCGGGCGAGCGCGCCCGCACCCTCGCCTCCCTCCTCCACACGGACCCGGACGGCCGGGCGTTCGTCGCCGAACTGGTCGAACGCTCCGGGCTCGCCCCCGTCGTCTGGCTCCGGCACCTCTTCACCGCTCTGCTCCCCCCTCTGCTGCACTTCCTCTACCGGTACGGCACGGTCTTCTCCCCCCACGGGGAGAACGCCATCGTCGTGTACGACGACGAGGACGTCCCCGTTCGTCTGGCGATCAAGGACTTCGTCGACGATGTGAACATCAGTGCCCAGCCGCTTCCCGAACACGCCACCCTCCCGGATGACGTCCGCGCCATCCTGTTGACCGAAGAGCCCGGTTTCCTGATCCAGTTCATCCATTCGGGGCTCTTCGTGGGCGTCTTCCGCTATCTGGCACCACTCTGTGAAGACCAACTGGGATTGCCCGAGCGGGACTTCTGGGGCCTTGTCCGTGCCGAGATCCTGCGCCACCAGGCGCGTTTCCCCGAGCTGAAGGAGCGGTTCGAACTCTTCGACCTCCTCACCCCTCGCATCGAGCGGCTCTGCCTCAACCGCAACCGTCTGCATCTGGACGGTTACCGCGACAGGCCGAGGCGTCCCCACGCCGCCGTCCACGGGACGGTTCCCAATCCGCTCGCGTGACCGGGCTGTCGGTGCCGCCCCGTAGGGTGGGAGGGCTATGACGAAGCCATCCCTCCCCGACCTCCTCCATGCCGCCGTCTCCGCCGTCGGCGGCACGGAGCGGCCCGGCCAGGTCGCCATGGCCGAGGCCGTGGCCGAGGCCATCGACGACAACTCCCACCTCCTCGTCCAGGCCGGCACCGGCACCGGCAAGTCGCTCGGCTACCTCGTGCCGGCACTGGCCCAGGGGGAGCGGGTGGTGGTGGCCACGGCCACCCTGGCGCTGCAGCGCCAGCTCGTCGAGCGCGACCTTCCCCGGACGGTCGACGCACTGCATCCGCAGCTGCGCAGGCGCCCGCAGTTCGCCATGCTCAAGGGCCGGTCGAACTACCTCTGTCTGCACCGGCTCCACGAAGGGGTGCCGCAGGACGAGGAGGAGGGCCTCTTCAACCCCTTCGAGGCGGCCGCGCCCACCAGCAAGCTGGGACAGGACCTGCTGCGTCTGCGGGACTGGTCGGACGAGACGGAGACCGGTGACCGGGACGACCTGACGCCGGGGGTCTCCGACCGGGCCTGGTCCCAGGTCTCTGTTTCCTCCCGGGAGTGCCTCGGCGCGAGCAAGTGCGCGTACGGGGCGGAGTGCTTCGCCGAGGCGGCCCGGGAACGCGCCAAGCTCGCGGACGTCGTCGTCACCAACCACGCCCTGCTCGCCATCGACGCCATCGAGGGCGCTCCCGTACTGCCGCAGCACGAGGTGCTGATCGTCGACGAGGCCCACGAGCTGGTCTCCCGTGTGACCGGCGTCGCCACCGGAGAACTCACCCCCGGCCAGGTCAACCGTGCGGTGCGGCGGGCCGCGAAGCTCGTGGACGAGAAGATCGCCGACCAGCTCCAGACCGCCGCCGAGGGTTTCGAACGCGTCATGGAGCTGGCCCTGCCGGGGCGCCTGGAGAAGATCCCGGACGACCTCGCGTACGCCCTGATGGCGCTGCGCGACGCGGCCCGTGCCGTGATCACGGCCCTGGGTTCGACCCGTGACCGGGCCGTGCAGGACGAGGACGCCGTGCGCAAGCAGGCCATGGCCTCCGTGGAGACCGTCCACGGCGTCGCGGAGCGGATCACCCAGGCGTCCGAGTACGACGTCGTCTGGTACGAGCGCCACGAACCCCGGGGCGGGGTCGCCCCCCGGTACAGCGGCGCCTCGCTGCGGGTCGCGCCGCTCACGGTCTCCGGCCTGCTCCGGGAAAAGCTGTTCGCGGAGCGGTCCGTGGTGCTCGCGTCGGCCACGCTCAAGCTGGGCGGCGACTTCAACGGCGTCGGCGCCTCGCTCGGTCTGGCTCCCGAGGGCGTCACGGGCGACGACCTGCCCGTCTGGAAGGGCATCGACGTCGGCTCGCCGTTCGATTATCCGAAGCAGGGCATCCTGTACGTCGCCAAGCACCTCTCCCGCCCCGCGCGCGACGGGGAGCGGGGCGACATGCTCGACGAGCTCACCGAACTGATCCAGGCGGCCGGCGGCCGGACCCTGGGCCTCTTCTCCTCCATGCGCGCGGCGCAGCAGGCGGCGGAGGAGCTGCGGACCCGCATTCCGGAGTTGCCGATCCTGCTCCAGGGCGAGGACACCCTGGGCGAGTTGATCAAGAACTTCGCCGCCGACCCGAAGACCTGTCTCTTCGGCACGCTCTCGCTCTGGCAGGGCGTGGACGTCCCGGGCCCCAGCTGTCAGCTGGTCGTCATGGACAAGATCCCGTTCCCGCGTCCGGACGATCCGCTGACGAGCGCCCGGCAGAAGGCGGTCGAGGAGGCGGGCGGCAACGGCTTCATGGCGGTGGCGGCGACCCACGCGGCCCTGCTGATGGCTCAGGGCGCGGGCCGCCTCGTGCGGGCCACCGGCGACCGGGGCGTCGTGGCGGTCCTCGACCCCCGCCTGGCCACGGCCCGGTACGGCAGTTACCTCAAGGCGTCACTGCCCGACTTCTGGTACACCACGGACCGCAACCAGGTGCGGAAGTCGCTGGCTGCCATCGACGCCGCCTCGAAGGCGGCGGAGGTCTGAGGATCGACCCCCGGTTCCGCTTCTCCGGACAGAGCGGGGCCCCGGAACCGGCGCGGCGGGTTCCGGGGCTCGGTCGGAACCGGAGGGACGGGTCACACCCGCCGCAGCACCGCCACGACCTTGCCGAGGATGGTGGCCTCGTCGCCGGGGATGGGCTGGTAGGCCGCGTTGTGCGGAAGCAGCCAGACGTGACCGTCCTCGCGCTTGAAGCGCTTGACCGTGGCCTCGCCGTCCAGCATCGCGGCGACGATGTCGCCGTTCTCCGCGACGGGCTGGCGGCGCACGGTGACCCAGTCGCCGTCACAGATGGCGGCCTCGATCATCGAGTCGCCGACGACCTTCAGGACGAACAGTTCGCCGTCGCCGACCAGCTGCCGGGGGAGGGGGAAGACGTCCTCGACGGACTCCTCGGCCAGGATCGGACCGCCGGCGGCGATCCGGCCGACCAGCGGGACGTAGGAGGCGGCGGGCTTGCCGGTGGTGTCCGTGGGCTGGGTGCTCGGCTGGTCGGAACCGCGCACCTCGTACGCCCGGGGGCGGTGCGGATCGCGGCGGAGGAAGCCCTTGCGTTCGAGGGCCATGAGCTGGTGGGCCACCGAGGAGGTGCTGGAGAGGCCCACCGCCTGCCCGATCTCACGCATCGACGGTGGGTAGCCACGTCGCTGGACCGAGTCGCGGATGACTTCGATGACCCTGCGCTGTCGGTCGGTGAGTCCCGAGCTGTCGGCCCGGATGCCAGGAGGTCGTCCGGGAAGGGCGCGGGCGGGACGCCCGGCCTCCTCACCGTTCATGTTCGCGTCACTCATGGCGTGCACCGCCTCGAGTCGGCCCTGGGAGCGGTCCTGGGCGGTGATGGTGGCACTGTCTGCGGTGGTGGTCACGTCGGCCCCTCTCGAATGGTCTCCCTGGCTGGCACAACGGTAGTAGCTTTCGAAAGGTTGCGCCAAACACACGTTCGAGTGAAAATTCGCAGATTGCCCTACGCCTGTACGAAGAGAGGTGTATGCGCAGGGCTGCTTCGGAACCCCGGCCGGGCGTTCCGGTAGCCTTCGCCGCTGGGTCGCGATCACCCGGCGGATCCCCTCTGCGCCACACCCGCCGAGGCGGGGTCCCGGGAACGGGCATGCCGCGACACGCGGAAGGGCCAGAAGTCCGCCCAACCCAAGATCTAGTGGTTGGATGTCACCGGCCACCCAGGGGTAGTGGTCCCCGGTCTGCCGGGGGTGCCCGTATCGCCTATGCTGGTGGTCGCTTCGCGGAGCCCCCACGGGCAGCGCGAGGCCCGTCAGTCGTGCCGCGAGGGAGGCTCTGGAACCAATGCACTGCCCCTTCTGCAGGCACCCCGACAGCCGTGTCGTCGACAGCCGCACCACCGACGACGGGACGTCGATCCGGCGCCGTCGCCAGTGTCCCGAGTGCTCCCGTCGTTTCACGACGGTGGAGACGTGCTCGCTCATGGTGGTGAAGCGTTCCGGCGTCACCGAGCCCTTCAGCCGCACCAAGGTCATCTCCGGAGTGCGCAAGGCGTGTCAGGGGCGGCCGGTCACCGAGGACGCCCTCGCCAAGCTCGGCCAGCGCGTCGAAGAGGCGGTGCGCGCCACCGGCAGCGCCGAGCTGACCACGCACGACGTGGGGCTGGCCATTCTCGGCCCCCTGCGGGAACTCGACCTCGTCGCGTACCTGCGCTTCGCGTCCGTGTACAAGGCGTTCGACAGCCTCGAGGACTTCGAGGCCGCCATCGCGGAACTCCGCGTGCGGCCTTCCGCCGAGGATTCCGGAACCGGCGCGATCCCGGGGGTTCCCGTTCCGGCCACCGCCGCCGACTGACCGGCGGTCCGGGCCGGCGACGGCCCGGACGACCCGGCCGCCGTCGCGCGGCCCGGCAGACGTGCCACGAGGTCCCTGAAGGTCCTCGTGGCAGCAGTACAGAACGACGTACCAGAAGACGGTGCCCTGGGACTATCTGGGCGCCAAAGTGTGTTTTGCCCGTATATGGGAGGCGGCATGACAGAGACGGCGAGCGGCCCGGCACGTGGTTCCCGAACCAAGGGAACCAAGTCGGCGAGCAAGGGTCTGCGCATCGAGCGCATCCACACCACCCCCGGCGTGCATCCGTACGACGAGGTGACGTGGGAGCACCGGGACGTCGTCATGACCAACTGGCGCGACGGCTCGATCAACTTCGAGCAGCGTGGCGTCGAGTTCCCCGACTTCTGGTCGGTGAACGCGGTCAACATCGTCACCAGCAAGTACTTCCGCGGTGCGGTCGGCACCCCGCAGCGCGAGACCGGTCTCAAGCAGCTCATCGACCGGATCGTGAAGACCTACACGAAGGCCGGCGAGGAGCACGGCTACTTCGCCTCCCCCGCCGACGCCGAGATCTTCGAGCACGAGCTGGCCTACGCCCTCCTGCACCAGATCTTCAGCTTCAACTCGCCGGTCTGGTTCAACGTCGGCACCCCGCAGCCCCAGCAGGTCTCCGCCTGCTTCATCCTGTCCGTCGACGACTCCATGGAGTCCATCCTCGACTGGTACAAGGAAGAGGGCATGATCTTCAAGGGCGGCTCCGGCGCCGGCCTGAACCTCTCCCGCATCCGCTCCTCCAAGGAGCTGCTCTCCTCCGGCGGCAACGCCTCCGGCCCGGTCTCCTTCATGCGCGGCGCCGACGCCTCCGCGGGAACGATCAAGTCGGGCGGTGCCACCCGCCGCGCGGCCAAGATGGTCATCCTCGACGTCGACCACCCCGACATCGAGGACTTCATCCAGACCAAGGTGAAGGAGGAGGAGAAGATCCGCGCGCTGCGCGACGCGGGCTTCGACATGGACCTGGGCGGCGACGACATCACGTCCGTCCAGTACCAGAACGCCAACAACTCCGTCCGCGTGAACGACACGTTCATGAAGGCCGTCGAGTCCGGTGGCACGTTCGGCCTCACGTCCCGCATGACCGGCGAGGTCATCGAGGAGGTCGACGCCAAGTCGCTCTTCCGCAAGATGGCCGAGGCCGCGTGGGCCTGCGCCGACCCGGGAATCCAGTACGACGACACGATCAACCGCTGGCACACCTGCCCCGAGTCCGGTCGGATCAACGGCTCGAACCCGTGCAGCGAGTACATGCACCTGGACAACACGTCCTGCAACCTCGCCTCGCTGAACCTGATGAAGTTCCTCAAGGACGACGGCAAGGGCAACCAGTCCTTCGAGGTCGAGCGCTTCGCCAAGGTCGTCGAACTCGTCATCACCGCGATGGACATCTCCATCTGCTTCGCCGACTTCCCCACCCAGAAGATCGGCGAGAACACCCGCGCCTTCCGTCAGCTCGGCATCGGCTACGCCAACCTCGGCGCCCTCCTGATGGCGACGGGTCATGCGTACGACTCCGACGGCGGCCGTGCCCTCGCCGGCGCCATCACCTCCCTGATGACCGGCACCTCGTACAGGCGTTCCGCCGAACTCGCCGCGGTCGTCGGCGCGTACGACGGTTACGCCCGCAACGCCGAGCCGCACCAGCGCGTCATGAAGCAGCACGCCGACGCCAACGCCAAGGCCGTTCGCATGGACGACCTGGACTCGCCGATCTGGGCCGCCGCCACGGAGGCATGGCAGGACGTGATCCACCTCGGCGCCAAGAACGGTTTCCGCAACGCGCAGGCGTCGGTCATCGCCCCCACCGGCACCATCGGCCTCGCGATGTCCTGCGACACCACCGGCCTCGAGCCCGACCTCGCCCTGGTCAAGTTCAAGAAGCTCGTCGGCGGCGGTTCGATGCAGATCGTCAACGGCACCGTCCCGCAGGCCCTGCGCCGCCTGGGTTACCAGGAGGAGCAGATCGAGGCGATCGTCGCCCACATCGCCGAGCACGGCAATGTGATCGACGCTCCCGGGCTCAAGACCGAGCACTACGAGGTCTTCGACTGCGCCATGGGTGAGCGTTCCATCTCCGCGATGGGCCACGTCCGCATGATGGCCGCCATCCAGCCGTGGATCTCCGGGGCCCTCTCCAAGACCGTGAACCTGCCGG
Organism: Streptomyces sp. NPDC041191; assembly: GCF_055591945.1. Taxonomy (NCBI): domain Bacteria; kingdom Bacillati; phylum Actinomycetota; class Actinomycetes; order Kitasatosporales; family Streptomycetaceae; genus Streptomyces; species Streptomyces sp. NPDC041191. The sequence continues at coordinate 66,734 of NZ_JBVIZC010000003.1, forward strand.
AGACGGCCACGGTCGAGGACGTCGAGGAGGTCTACTTCGAGGCGTGGAAGATGGGCGTCAAGGCGCTCGCGATCTACCGCGACAACTGCAAGGTCGGCCAGCCGCTCTCCGCCAAGAAGAAGGAGAAGGAGAAGGCCGAGGTCACCGCGAAGTCCGAGGCGACGATCCGCGAAGCCGTCGAGAAGGTCGTCGAGTACCGCCCGGTCCGCAAGCGCCTGCCCAAGGGCCGCCCGGGAATCACCACTTCCTTCACCGTCGGTGGTGCCGAGGGGTACATGACGGCCAACTCCTACCCGGACGACGGTCTCGGCGAGGTCTTCCTGAAGATGTCCAAGCAGGGTTCCACCCTCGCCGGGATGATGGACGCCTTCTCCATCGCCGTCTCCGTCGGTCTGCAGTACGGTGTCCCGCTCGAAACCTACGTGTCGAAGTTCACCAACATGCGCTTCGAGCCGGCCGGTATGACGGACGACCCGGACGTGCGGATGGCGCAGTCGATCGTCGACTACATCTTCCGCCGCCTGGCGCTCGACTTCCTGCCCTTCGAGACCCGGTCCGCCCTCGGCATCCACTCGGCCGAGGAGCGCCAGCGTCACCTGGACACCGGCTCGTACGAACAGCCCGAGGACGAGGACGTCGATGTCGAGGGCCTGGCCCAGTCGGCCCCCCGCACCCCGGAACTGAAGGCCGTCGCCACCGCTCCGGTTCCGAAGGCCGAGGTTCCGGCCCCCAAGCAGGTCCACACCTCGGCGGAACTGGTCGAGATGCAGCTCGGCATCAGCGCAGACGCCCCGCTCTGCTTCTCCTGCGGCACGAAGATGCAGCGGGCCGGCTCCTGCTACATCTGCGAGGGCTGCGGCTCCACCAGCGGTTGCAGCTGACCGGCCCACGGCGGACCGGTGCGCTCGTGAGCGGCGGGAGCCGCTGAGCGCGCCGGGCCGCCCGGGGGCGTCGATCCACAGGGTCGGCGCCCCTCGTCCGTATCGGGGCCGTTCAGGAGACCACGGAACCCAGGAGTTCGCCGAAGGTCTGCGGGTCGGCGTCGAAGCCCCGGCTGACCGGACGGTACGCCCAGCCGTCCGTCCCGTCGCGGACGAACTCCACGACCGTCGCCGCCAGGGCGTCCGGTACGTCGGTGAAGTCGTGGGCCAGGAGGTCGGTGTAGCCCTCGCGCACCCGTATGCCGACGCCCGTCACGTCACCGAAGGCCAGCCGCCCGCCGTTCTGTTGCAGGGCCACGCCCACCACCACGCGCGCGTACCGCGGCGCCAGGCGGTCCAGCTCCAGGGTCATGGCCTCGTCGTAGCCGAAGCCCTGGCCCGTACGGCTGTCGCGGTGGAGCGTGATCGTGCCGTCGGGGGAACGGCTGCCGAAGTGCACCAGGTACACCGGTGCTCCGTGAGGTTCGTCGGTGGTGAACACACCGGCGACGAGGTCCAGGTCGTGGGCCGGAGCGCCCGCCGGCGCCGGGTCCCATTTGAGCGTCACCTCGACCCGTCCCACCCCTTTGTTGAGTCCGCTCATGGTGCTTCCCCTCTCCGCGCGCTCCCTGCGCACGCCTCGTCCCGTACCGCCGTACCGCTCGAAAGCCCTTGGTCGTGGGCCGGTTGTTCATGGTGTCACGTGCCTACGACAGGGGACCCGGCGCTTGAGGGGGAGAGTGGTTCGTGGAGTGATGACGAGCTGAAATTCGACGCTTGTCCGGCTCGAATCGGATACGGCGGAGTCCTCAGGAGAAGCTCGTCGAGCGGTGCCGGGTCGCTCCCGTGCCCCGTACGATGGCGCGGTGCTGGTCAAGTGGATTCGCTGCACCGTGGTGGACCGTCGAGGGTTCGAGCGGGGGCAGCGGAAATGGGCGGGGCTGCTCGGCGAGCCCGGGTTCCGGGGGCAGGGCGGCGGTTGGAGCCGGGGCCGGCCGGACGTCGCCCATGTCTTCGCCTTCTGGGAGAGCCGGGCCTTCTACGACTCGTTCATGGCGCGGTCGCACGATCGGCTGGCGTCCTCGCAGGCGGGCACGTTCAAGGACGCCCAGGTCAAGCTGTTCGACCACCGCTTCGACGTGAAGACGGGGTTCGAGCCGCGGTTCTCCGACGCCGACGTGGCGAGGGTGGCGCACTGCCGTGTCCACGAGGAGCGTGCCGAGCACTTCGCGCTCATGCAGGAGAAGGTGTGGAACCCGGCGATGGCCGGTTCCCCCGGCATGTTGCGGGGCATGTTCGGCGAGGCGCCCGGCAGCGAGTTCCTGGTGCTTTCGATGTGGCAGTCCGCCGCCGAGCACGGCAAGTACCGGGAGGAGCGGGTGGAGCGGCTCGGGCTGCGGGCCCGGACCGCGGCCGATGTGGCGGCGCTGAGCGGGGACGTGGTGCGGCTCGAACCGGCCTGGACGGTCTGAGGACGCTCAACCCGCCACGAACGCGCCCGCCGCGACCCCCGCCAGCACCGCGCGGGCGGCCTGGTCCGCGAGCGCGCCGTCGATCGGCTCACGGGTGACGAAGAGCCGGAGCAGCAGGGGCGCGAGGGCCGCCCGGACGACGGCGGCGGCGTCGGTGCCGTCCGGGGCCTCGCCGCGGGCGGTGGCCCGGGTGACGACGGCCTCGCAGCGGCGGAAGCGTTCGGAGGAGAACGCGTGCAGGGCGTCGGCGGCCCGGGAGGACTGGAAGGCGGCGCCGACGAAGGCGGTCGGGACGGCCGCCTCGCCGGGGTCGCCGAAGGCGTCGACGACTTCGTGCGCGAGCGCGCGCAGGTCTCCCGCGAGGCTGCCGGTGTCCGGAGGCGTCCAGGCCCTCTCGCCCGCCAGGCCGAGCACGTCGGCGAGGAGCCCTTCGACGCTGCCCCAGCGCCGGTAGAGGGTCGCCCTGTGGACCCCCGAGTGCTCCGCCACGTATTCCATCGTGAGGGCCGGATAGCCGTGCTCGGAGAGGCCGGTCAGGACGGCGTCGCGGACGACGGCCCGGGTGCGGGCGGTACGCCCGCCGGGGCGCCTGCTGCCCGGTGCGGGAGCCGGTGGCTCCACGATCGGGTCATTCATGTGCCCCTCCTGTTGCCTCGGGGATGCGGACCGTGTCACGCTCATCCTAATGCAACAGGCGTCGCATTTGTGATCCGCTCCCGGAGGTGACCTTGTCCAGCCCTTTCCCGTCGTGCGAGGCCGCCGTGCCCCGTGGCGAACCACGCTTCCACCCGCGTTCCGTTCTCCGCGTGCTCCGTGTGCTCCGGGGAGTGGATCGGGGCAGAGGGGGAGAACGGCGCGGGCGAGCCGACCCCCGCCGCGCCCCTCGGTCGAGCCCGTCGGAGACCGGCGATCTAGGGTCGGGGTATGGCACGACCGCGGCGCATCGTTCTCGTACGGCACGGAGAGTCCGAGGGCAATGCCGATGACACGGTGTACGAACGGGAGCCCGACCATGCCCTGCGGCTCACGGAGACCGGCCGGCGGCAGGCGGAGGCGACGGGGGAGCGACTGAGGAAGCTCTTCGGAGAGGAGACGGTCAGCGTCTACGTCTCGCCGTACCGGCGCACCCACGAAACCCTCCACGCCTTCCGGCTCCCTCCGGAACAGGTCCGGGTGCGCGAGGAACCGCGCCTGCGGGAGCAGGACTGGGGCAACTGGCAGGACAGGGAGGACGTGCGCCTCCAGAAGGCGTACCGCGACGCGTACGGGCACTTCTTCTACCGCTTCGCCCAGGGAGAGTCCGGAGCGGACGTCTACGACCGGGTCGGGGCGTTCCTGGAGAGCCTGTACCGCAGCTTCGAGGCGCCCGATCACCCGCCCAACGTCCTGCTGGTCACCCACGGACTGACCATGCGGCTGTTCTGCATGCGCTGGTTCCACTGGACGGTCGCGGAGTTCGAGTCCCTGTCGAACCCCGGCAACGCCGAGACGCGCGTCCTTCTGCTCGGCGACGACGGGAGGTACCGCCTGGACCGGCCCTTCGAACGCTGGCGTACCCCGGAGCCGTACGGCCCCACCGGATAGAGTGGCAGACCGATGACCGTTGACTCCTCACCCGACCGGCGCTTCGAGCGCGCCCTGGCCAGTCTGCGAGGGCTGTCCGTGGGAGACGCCCTCGGCTCCCAGTTCTTCGTACCCGCCCACTACCCCCTGCTGAAGCGGCGCGAACTGCCGCCCGGCCCCTGGCGGTGGACCGACGACACCGAGATGGCCTGCTCCGTCCTGGCCGTCCTCGTGCGGCACGGCCGGATCGACCAGGACGCCCTGGCCACGTCGTTCGCACAGCACCACGACTTCGACCGGGGCTACGGCCCGGCGGTCAACAGGATGCTCGGGCTCGTCCGGGAGGGCGGCGACTGGCGGGAGCTGGCCGCCGCGCTCTTCAAGGGACAGGGCTCCTGGGGCAACGGTGCCGCGATGCGGATCGCCCCGCTCGGGGCCTGGTACGCGGGTGATCCGGAACAGGCGACCCACCAGGCGGAGATCTCCGCCTACACGACGCACCAGCATCGCGAGGCCGTCGTGGGGACGATGGCCGTCGCCGCCGCGGCCGCCATCGCGGCCGACCCCGTCGGACCGCCCACGCCCGAAGCACTGCTCGACGGGGTCATCGCCCTGGTGCCGCGCAGCGCGGTCGGGGCGGGGCTGCGCAGGGCCCGCGACATGCTCGACTACGGCGACGCCGGCACGGTCGCCGCCGTGCTCGGCAGCGGCCGGCGGACGAGCGCGCACGACACGGTTCCCTTCGCCCTCTGGTCGGCGGCCCGCGGACTCGGTGACTTCGAGAGGACGTTCTGGACGACCGCGCAGGTCGGCGGCGACGTCGACACGACCTGTGCCATCGCCGGGGGCGTGGTGGCGGCCGCGGCGAACGGCGCGCCGCCGGCGGACTGGCTGCGCCGGACCGAGGAACTCCCGGCCTGGGTCCCGACCGCGGCGGTCTGACACCGCACCGCTTCCCCGGGTGCCGATGTACCCGGCTCCCGGTGGCCGTCGGACTTCCCGGCCACCGGGACCGGCGGTGCCGGGCCGGGCGTGGCGACGGCTCCCGGAGGCGCGACAGGGATTTCCCCGGCGTCCGGAGGGGAGCCGGGTATCGCGCGCGGCGCCGAGCGGCGTAACCTGTCTGGCGCCATGCCGTACGAACCCCCCACCCACACCGTCGAGCGATCGCTCCGTGCCACCGCCGGCGCCAGGATCGTCGCCGGAATCGACGAAGTCGGGCGCGGGGCGTGGGCCGGGCCCGTCACGGTGTGCGCGGCCGTCACCGGCCTGCGCCGACCCCCCGCCGGGCTCACCGATTCCAAGCTGATCACCCCCAAACGCCGTACCGCGCTGGCGGCGGAACTCGAACAGTGGGTCACGGCGTACGCGCTCGGTGACGCCTCCCCGCAGGAGATCGACGACCTCGGGATGACCGCGGCACTGCGCCTCGCGGCCGTCCGGGCCCTCGAAGCTCTCCCCGTGCGGCCCGACGCGGTGATCCTCGACGGCAAGCACGACTACCTCGGCAGCCCTTGGCAGGTCCGTACGGTGATCAAGGGCGACCGGTCCTGCGTCTCCGTGGCCGCCGCCTCCGTCCTCGCGAAGGTCCGCCGGGACGACCTCATGGCAGGGCTGGAAGCCGGGGAGTACGCGCCGTACGCCTTCGGGGCCAACGCGGGTTACCCGTCGCCGGTCCACAGGGCCGCCCTCGAAGAGCTGGGACCCACCCCGTACCACCGGCTCTCCTGGTCCTACCTGGACGCGCTGCCCCGGTGGCGCCACCTCAAGAAGGTCCGTCTCCCCGTCGGGACGGCCGCACTGGAAAGCGGGGGCCAACTCGGCTTCGACTTCTGAACTTCCGGACGCGGAGCCCTGCCGAAGGGCCGTGCACGCGCCCGGAGCGCACCTGTGTGCCCACCCGCCGGTGTCCCACGCACCGGCGTTTGATAGACAACCACCCATGCCTCTCATCCCCGAGGAGCCTCAGATTCACGAGAGCGCCCAGGGTCCCCGCGCCACCACGGCCGCCGGCCGCCCCGCGTCGACCCCCCGTCCCGTACCCGGCCCGCGCTCCGCGGCCACCCCGCGTCCCGGACGCCCCGTTCCCGGCCCCGTCAGGCCCGTGCCGCCGCCGCGCCCCGGCGCGGGGAAGGCTCCGGCCGACGGCCCGGAGAATCGTTCCGGTCAGCGGCCCTCCCCGCAGCTCCAGCTGATCCCGGCCCCGGTCGACGGCGCCCTCGACGCCGCCGAGGAGGCTCTGGACCTCCTGCTGGAGAACGGCCGGGCCCCCGGCGACGTCCTGCTGCTCACCACCGGCGGACAGCACCCCTGGACGGCACACGAGCTGTCCTTCGGCGAGGCCGCCTACTGGGCGCAGCAGGACACCGGCGACGACGTGTTCTTCGCCGACGCCTCCGCGGTGGAGCGGACCGCCCCCCGCCCCGTGGTGATCGTCGCCGTCAACGGCGGGGACGACGAGACGGCGGCCCGTGCCCTTCCGGCGGCGCTGGCTCGTGCGGACGCGCTGCTCGTCGTCTGTGGCGACCCGCAGCGCATCACGGCCCTCCTCGGAGCGGGCGCCGGCGTCTGACCGGTCCTCTGCCCGCCGGACCGGTAGGGTCCGGCGGGCAGAGGGAAGCCGCCCGTCCGCTCAGCGCGCGGCGGCCCGGCGCAACGGTTCGCTCGCGCCGCTCGCGGTCCTCGGCACGAGCCGGCCCAGCTCGACCGGCCCCTCGCCGATCGGCAGGGGGAGCGAGTCGGAGCTCGGGCGGCGGCCCCCACGGCCCTCCCCGAGCACCTGCCAGCCCGCCCGGGTCAGCGTGATGTACGCGCCGCAGCGGAGCCCGTGCAGGGTGCAGGCGTCACGGAGCCCCCACATCCAGGCTCCGTCCTCCTCCGTCCACCGCTCGTCGCCCTCGCGGCAGTACAGCAGTACCGCGGTCCGTACGGGTGAGCGTCTCCTGAGGTCGTGGGGGATGACGCGCCGCAGGTGGGCCAGGAGCGCGTTGCGGAACTCCCACCCGTCCGCCGGGGCGGGACGGTGGACGAACGAGGCGCTGGCGGCGAGCCGCTCCTCGTGGTCCAGGACCGCGAGGACCGCTGTCGAGGGCGTGGGGGCGTGACGCGAGTGGAGACCGCTGACGACCTCGCGCGGATTGCGCAGCAGAGGAATCCCCGCCGCGGTCCACTCGGCCGGTTCGAGCATCCGGGCGAGGCGGCTGGCGGACCCGGACGATGATCTGAGCGAGGTGGCTGTGGGCGGAGCGAATCCGAGGGTCACGGTCCTCCCTTCGGATACGCGCCCGCTGGGCGGGCAAGGTCGGGTGAGGGCGCACCACGGCACAGTCCTTCCGGACCGCTGACGGGCCGTGCGGGGCGGTGCCCCAATTCTTGCTGGCCCGTGCGTGAGCGGCAATGAGCAATTGAGGCCGCTGAGGGGAATGGGTTGGTATGCCACTCATATCCCTGCCCAGTCGCCCATTGTTCACTCCCCGTTCCCTTGTCGGTTTCCCTGCGGGCGGGGAGCGCCGACGCGAGCCTTCCCGCCGTCGCGCTCGGGCGCGCTGCGCGGCCGACGGGCCCGTGGCGCCGGGAGGCGTGCGGCCCGGGGACCGTCTGCGAGAGACGCGTCACTCCGGGTGAACTGGTCGATTGTCGGTGCCATCGGGTTGCATGGAGGCATGACCAACCTGGAACTCCGCGCCGAAGCCGATGCCGTCCTCGCCGAACTGGTCGGCGACCCCGGGGGCTCGGCACGGCTGCGGGAGGACCAGTGGCAGGCGGTGGCGGCTCTCGTGGAGGAACGCCGACGGGCGCTGGTGGTGCAGCGCACGGGATGGGGCAAGTCGGCGGTGTACTTCGTCGCCACCGCGCTGCTGCGTCGGCGCGGCTCGGGACCGACGGTGATCGTTTCGCCGCTGCTGGCGCTGATGCGCAACCAGGTCGAGGCGGCGGAGCGGGCCGGCATCCGGGCGCGCACGATCAACTCGGCCAACCCGGAGGAGTGGGACACGATCTACGGGGAGATCGAGAGCGGGGCGACCGATGTGCTCCTCGTGAGTCCGGAGCGACTCAATTCCGTGGACTTCCGCGAGCAGGTGCTGCCCAGGCTCGCGGCCACGACGGGCCTGCTGGTGGTCGACGAGGCGCACTGCATCTCCGACTGGGGCCACGACTTCCGCCCCGACTACCGCCGGCTGAGGGCCATGCTCGGCGAGCTGGCCCCCGGTGTGCCGGTGCTCGCCACCACGGCGACGGCGAACGCACGGGTGACGGCGGACGTGGCCGACCAGTTGGGCACCGGCGCGAGTGAGGCCCTGGTGCTGCGCGGTTCGCTGGAGCGGGACAGCCTCCGGCTCGGCGTGGTGCGGCTGCCGGACGCGGCGCACCGGCTGGCGTGGCTGGCCGAGCACCTGGACGAGCTGCCGGGCTCGGGGATCATCTACACGCTGACGGTGGCCGCGGCCGAGGAAGCCACGGCTTTCCTCCGGCAGCGGGGTTTCGCGGTGGACTCCTACACCGGACGGACGGAGAACGCCGACCGCCTCCAGGCCGAGACCGACCTCCAGCAGAACAAGGTCAAGGCGCTCGTGGCGACGTCGGCGCTGGGCATGGGCTTCGACAAGCCGGATCTCGGCTTCGTGATCCACCTCGGTTCGCCGTCCTCGCCGATCGCGTACTACCAGCAGGTGGGCCGTGCCGGCCGCGGAGTGGAGCACGCGGAGGTGCTCCTGCTGCCGGGGCAGGAGGACGAGGCGATCTGGCGCTACTTCGCCGACACCGCCTTCCCGCCCGAGGCCCAGGTCCGGCAGACCCTGGCGGCCCTCGCCGACGCGGGGCGCCCGCTGTCCGTGCCGAGCCTGGAGGCGGCGGTGGACCTGCGGCGCACCCGCCTGGAGACGATGCTCAAGGTTCTCGACGTGGACGGAGCGGTCAAGCGGGTGAAGGGCGGCTGGGAGAGCACCGGACGGCCCTGGACGTACGACACCGAACGGTACGCGTGGGTGGCGCGCCAGAGGGCGGCGGAGCAGCAGGCCATGCGCGACTACGTCGGTACCTCCCGGTGCCGCATGGAGTTCCTGCGGCGACAGCTCGACGACGAGGGCGCGGTCCCGTGCGGCCGGTGCGACAACTGCGCGGGCCCGTGGATCGACTCCTCGGTCTCGGCCGACGCGCTGACGGGGGCGACGAAGGAACTGGACCGCCCCGGTGTGGAGGTCGAGCCCCGCCGTATGTGGCCGACCGGCCTGCCCGCCCTGGGCATCGACCTCAAGGGACGCATCCCCGCCGGTGAACAGTGTTCCACCGGCCGTGCCCTGGGCCGGCTCTCGGACATCGGCTGGGGCAACCGGCTGCGCCCCCTCCTGGCCGACAACGCCCCCGACACCCCCGTTCCCGACGATGTCCTGAAGGCCGCGGTGGCCGTCCTCGCCGACTGGGCGCGCTCTCCGGGCGGCTGGGCACCGAACGTCCCGGACGCCATCGCGCGCCCCGTGGGGGTCGTGGCCGTACCGTCCCTCTCCCGCCCGCAGCTGGTCGGTTCCCTCGCCCGGGGGGTCGCGGCCGTCGGCCACCTTCCCCACCTCGGCGCCTTGGCGTACGCCGGGCCGGACGGCGCGCACTCGGCGAGCCGCAGCAACTCCGCCCAGCGCCTCCGGGCACTCTCCGGGGCCTTCACCGTCCCCGAGGACCTGGCCGCGGCCCTGGCGGGCTCCCCGGGACCCGTCCTGCTCGTGGACGACCGCACCGATTCCGGCTGGACCCTCGCCGTCGCCGCCCGTCTGCTCCGCCGGGCAGGCAGCGGGCCGGTGCTCCCGCTGGTTCTCGCCGCGGCGGGCTGAGCGGTTCTTCCACGACCGCGCAGCCGCATCCGTCCTGCCCGCCGGACCCGGAACGGGACGGACGGATGCGGCACCGACGGCCGCACGGAACACGAGCCCGTCTTCCGGAAGCCGCACGAGTCGTCTCCATGAAACCCGACGACGCGGCCACCACGCGGATGAGCCGCCGAACCTGTGGACAACCGGGCGAACCGACGGATGCCGCGTTCCGGGAGTTATCCACAGGGGTTTCGGATTTCGGGAGATCGCGAGACCGTCCTGACCATGAACGCGAATCACCACGAAACCAGCGGACCCACCCGCACCCAGCGGATCACCCTGCGAGGCCCGGCCGAACTGGCCGACGCCCTCCCGTTCATGCTGGGCTTTCACCCCACGGACTCCGTCGTCATGGTCGCTCTCCACGGCGAACACGGCCGTTTCGGCGGCCGGATCAGGCTCGGGATCCCGAACTCGCCCCGCGAATGGGCCTCCACCGCCGACCACCTCGCCGAGTGCCTCGTCGAAGGAGGGGCCCGAACCGGTGCCCGGCCCGACGGCATCGTCGTCTTCCTCTGTCAGGACCCGGAACCGGGTGAGACGGGCCGGAGGGTCATGGAGCGGCTGCGCCCCTTCGCCCAGCGACTGCGCACCGCCTGCGGGGCCCTCGACATTCCCGTCTACGAAGCCCTCTGCATCTCCGACGGCCTCTACTTCTCCTACTGCTGCCCCGACGCGCGCTGCTGCCCACCCGACGGCACTCCGCTCGCGCTGAGCGGCACGACGGTGATGGCGGCGACCGCCGCGTACGCCGGAATCCAGGTGCGGGGTTCCCTGAGGGACATGGAGGCCCGGCTGAAGCCGGCCGACGGGACCGGAGCGGAGGAGCAGCGGGCCGCGCTCGACGCCGCCGCCGCTTCGATCGTCCCCCGCATCGTCGAGGGTTCCGAGGAGCGGGGGAGGGAGGAGGTGCGCGAGGGGACACTGCGTCTCGCTCGCGAGATCCTCCGTCGATTCGCCGGCCAGGGGGCCCCGAAAGTTCCGGACGGTCCGCGGGAACAGAAGACCCCGGAAAGCCCGAAGGCCTCGGACGGCCCAAGGGATCCGGAGATCCCGAAGGCACCGGGAGGGCCGAGGAGTTCGACGAACCGGAGGAGCCCGGGGAGCACGGTGAAGCCGGGGAGGTGCGCCGCCGACGCTGCGGCGGGTGACGCCGCCGACGACGCCCTGGTCACGGCCGACGAGGCCGCCGCACTGATCCTGGGCCTCCAGGACCGCGTCACCCGGGACCGCGCCGCCGAATGGATGGAAGGCTGGGAGGGGACCGCCGCCCTGCGGCTCTGGCGCGTACTGGCCCGGCGTTGCGTCACCCCCTACCAGGAGCATGCCGCCGCGCCCCTCACCCTCGTGGGCTGGACGGCGTGGTCCACCGGCGACGAGCCGACGGCCCGGGTCGCTCTCGGACTCGCGCTCAATGCGGACCCCGAGTACGTCTTCGCCCGGTTGTTGCACCAGGCGTGCAACGAAGGTCTCGATCCCGAGTCGCTGCGTTCCTGCCTGAGGAGCGAGCGGGACGCCCGGACCGTCCCGGAACCGGCCGCGCCGGCGTCCTCCCGGCGGGTCAGGGTGCGTGCCACCCGTCGGCGGACCACCCGCCAGGGCCTGGTCGGGGCGGGACGGCAGGCCGGGACGGGGAACCGGAGGGCCGCTGCCGGGGTCCGACCCGCCGGGCCCGCCACCAGCAGGCCCGGGGGCGGGGTTCCGCGGCCCGGCGGACATCGTGGGACCAGGAGCGGCCGATGACGACCGTGATCGGTTCGGCCGCAAGCGCGTTCCGCTCTCCGGCACGGATGCGCGGACCGTGCCACCGGTGCTCCTCCGGCCTCCCGGTCCGCGCGGAGGGCGCTCCGTTTCCACCACGGCCCTCGGCCGCCCTGCCGGGCAGTCGACCGGACACGTCTACGGTGCTCGCCGCGCATCCCCGCACGGCACGACGGACGCAACTCCCTCCGGCGCACGGCATGTTCGATCGCGCCCTCCCACTCGTTCCCCACGTTCTGCACACCTCCGAGGGGGCGGGCCCCGGGGTGCCGCCCTCGGACGTGCGCGGGGCGGAGTCGGAAAGGAGCGGGGCATCTCGTGGAGCGCCGCCGCCCGTTCCCGCCGACTTCCTGCGGAAAACGCTCCGCGCGTGGACTTCGCGGGCTCCGGAACGACGGCGGTCGCGGATCCCGGTCCGAACCCGCGGTGGGTCTCCGCGGAACCGGACCGGACCTGTCAGGAGGTGGCGGGCGTTCCGGTCGTCGGGCCCCGCGGTCACGGAGAACCGCGCACCGTACGGACGGCCGGGCGTGGTCTCGGTATGGTCGGGACAGCAGCGGAGGCGTTCGATCGGGGGTGTGGCGGGATGCCGGGCACGGACATGAGGGAAGCTTCGCGGCACGTCGGGGAAGCCGTCGCCGAAGATTCCCCGGGACGTGCTTATCGTCAGGAAGACGACTATGATCCCGGCATGCCTCCCTACGACCCGTCGGCCTTTCCGCCCTTCGCCGTCACCGTCGATCTGGTCGTGCTCACCGTGCGGCGCCACGCACTCTGTGCGCTGGTCGTCAAACGGGGGGAGGCGCCGTTCAAGGGGAGCTGGGCACTGCCCGGAGGTTTCGTGCGGGCGGAGGAGGACCTCGGTGCCGCGGCGGCGCGCGAACTGGTCGAGGAGACCGGCCTTCGCGCCCACGACCCGGCCGCACCGACTCCTGTGCCGAGCAACGGCGCGCACCTGGAGCAGCTGGCGACGTACGGGGCGCCCGACCGCGATCCCCGGATGCGCGTGGTCAGCGTCGCCCACCTCGCCCTGGCTCCCGATCTCCCCGCCCCCCGGGCGGGCGGCGACGCCAACAGCGCCCGCTGGGCCCCGGTCGAGGAGCTGCTCGGAGGGGGCGGGGCCGCCGGCGTCGAGGACGAAGGGGCGCTCGCCTTCGACCACTCCAGAATCCTCGCCGACGGGGTGGAGCGTGCCCGATCCAAGATCGAGTACTCCTCCCTGGCCACTGCCTTCTGTCCGCCGGAGTTCACGGTCGGCGAGCTGCGGCGCGTTTACGAGGCGGTATGGGGGGTGACCCTGGATCCGCGCAACTTCCATCGCAAGGTGACCGGCACGCCCGGCTTCCTGGTTCCGGCCGGTGGCACCACGACCCGTCAGGGAGGGCGCCCCGCCCAGCTCTTCCGTGCGGGTGGGGCGACCCTTCTCAATCCGCCCATGCTGCGCCCCGAGGTCTGAGGAGGGCGGAAATCCGGCGCCCCTGATGCCCGCCATGCGCCTCAAGTCCGAAATGTAGCGTTATCTTGCTGCGGTAGCGCCGCCCTGCCGCGGAGCGGTGTCACCTACCGCGAGAGAAGCGATGCTCCAGGCAATCGGACTCACCAGCACTTCCCGCCCCGGTCGTCCGCCCTCCGTGGACGATCTGACCTTCGACGCCCGGCCGGGTGCCGTGACCGCCCTTCTCGGCCCCCGGGGCTCCGGCAAGACCACCGCCCTCCGTCTCATGCTCGACATCGAACCGGGGCGAGGGATCACCTACTTCCGCGGTCGGCCGCTGCACCGCATCGCCCGCCCCCCTCGCGAGGTCGGCGTGCTCCTCGGTGACGTCCCCGCGCATCCCGCCCGTACGGTCCGGGGGCAGCTCCGGATGCTCTGCGCCGCCACGGGAGTCCCCGCCTCGCGCGCGGAGGAACTGGTGCGGGAGGTCGGCCTCGCCGGCCTGGAGCGACGGCGGATCGGCACCCTGCCGATCGGGGCGGATCGCCGTCTCGGCCTCGCCACGGCGTTGTTGGGCGGGCCCCACACGCTGCTGCTCGACGAACCGGGCGCCGGCCTCTCCGCATCCGAGAGCAGGTGGCTGCACGCGTTCCTGCGTGCCCACGCCTCCACGGGGGGCACGGTGCTCTACACCACGCGGGACCCCAAGGACGCGGCTCGCAACGCCGACCGGGTGGTCGCCGTCGACCGCGGCCGGCTCGTCGCAGACCAGGACGCGGCCGAGTTCGCCCGCACCCGGCTGCGTCCGCGGGTCGCCGTCCGCACCCCGCACGCCGCGCGTCTGGCCGCGGCCGTGACCCGGGAGGCGAGAGCCGCCCGCCGCCCGGTCGAGGCGGTCGCCGAGGACGGCAACCGCCTCCTCGTCTACGGCAGTGACTGCGCCTCCGTCGGTGACACCGCCTTCCGCCACGGCGTGCCGGTCCACCGCCTCACCGAGGAGGTCGGTGACACCGGTGCGACGGGTGCGGCCGGAGGTGCCGACGTCCGTGGCGACGGCGGCGTCGGACGGCGCGCCGAACAGGACGGTGCTCCCGGGAGGACCGCGTCCGGGAGGTCCGCGTCCGGGGGGTCCGCGTCCGGGGGGTCCGCGTCCGGGAGGGACGGCGCGGCGGCGTCGCGGTACACCGGACGGCCTCGCGCCACCGCGACCGGTGACGCCCCGCCCGGGAGGCCGGATGCTGCCCGAAAGCCGGTCCGCGCGCCCTCGCGTCCGCTCCGGTACGAGGTCCACCGCCTTCTGGGCGTGCCGTCCACGCCCCTCGTGACGGGCGCCGTCCTGCTCGTCTCCGTGGCGTTCGCCCTCCTCCTCGGTCGCGGTGGCCGGACCGCGCTGCCCGCCGTCCTCGCCGGCTGGCCCGCGCTCTCCCCGCTGCCGCCCGCGGCGCTGGGGGCCGGATTGCTCGGCGCCCTCTCCTTCGCGGAGGAGTACCGCCATCCCGCGCTCACCGCCGGCCGTGGGGCCGTGGCCCGCGAACCCGCCCTGCTGCTGGCCAAACTCGCCGTGGCGGCGGCTGTCGCCCTCGTGCTCGGAGTGCTTGTCGTCATGGCGGACCTGGGGGCGCTGCGGCTCGTCCACGGAGCCGATTTGATCCCCGTTCCGGAGAACGCTCCCACGCTGTGGGCGAGTTGGCTGGGGCTGATCGTCGGCTGCGCCTGGGCGGGAGTGCTCGGGGCCGGCGTCTTCCGGGCCGCTGCGGCCGGGATGGCCGCGGTCCTCGCCGTACCGGTCGCCTTCTTCCCGCTGATGCAGAAGGTGTTGACGGGGCCGTCGGTGCGGTCGGCCGCCGGCCTTCCGGAGCGGCTGCGCGCGTTTGTGGGGCCGCACTGGTCGCCGGTCGTGGACCAGTGGCTGACGGCGGCGCTGCGGGTGGCCGGGCAACCCGCAGGAGTGGCGCTTTCGTTGACGTTGACGGGGTTGCTCTGCGCTTATGTGCTCACCGGACTGCGCCGCAGGGCTCGTTGGTGATCGTGTGCAGCCCGAAAGGTTCCGCTTGATCGACAACTCTTTTGCGTTATGCACTATATGACCGATTAATCGTCAATTGTGTAAGGGGTGTTGATCACCCTTTCGTGTGCTTTTCAGCAAAGACCTCAAGGGCTGTCGAAGCAGCGCCGACAAAAGATGCGTGAGTACCCTTGCGCACACCATGATGACCGCCGCCCGCTCCGTCGACCCCGGCCTCGGCGCCCCGGGCGATCTCGACCGCTATCCCTACCCGGAGGCGCCCGCCGCCGGTCGTGTGGGTCCCTCCTCGTGGGAGGGGGTGGAGACCGACCTGGGTCGCGTCGGACGCAGGAGCACCGGCAGCCGGGGCCGGGGACTGCACGGACAGCTCGTCCAGCAGCTCGGCCAGATGATCGTCTCCGGTGACCTCGGCGCCGACCGTCCGCTCGTCCCCGAGGAGATCGGCCAGCGGTTCGAGGTCTCGCGCACCGTGGTGCGCGAGTCGCTCCGTGTGCTCGAGGCCAAGGGGCTCGTCAGCGCCCGCCCCAACGTCGGTACCCGGGTCAGGCCCGTCAGCGACTGGAACCTCCTCGACCCCGACATCATCGAATGGCGCGCCTTCGGCCCGCAGCGCGACGATCAGCGCCGTGAGCTGAACGAGATGCGCTGGACCATCGAACCCCTGGCCGCCCGCCTCGCCGCCGGACACGGTCGCGAGGACGTGCAGCAGCGCCTCGCCGACATGGTCGAGATCATGGGGCACGCCTTCACCCAGGGGGACGGCACGACCTTCTCCCGGGCCGACACGGAATTCCACTCCCTCCTCATCCAGCTCGCCGGGAACCGCATGCTGGAGCACCTCTCCGGCATCGTCGCCGCCGCGCTCCAGGTCTCCGGCGGTCCCGCCACCGGTTGCGACCGGCCGAGCGAGGCGTGCCTCGCGCACCACGGCCGGATCGTGGACGCGCTCGCCGCCGGAGACGCCCAGGGGGCCGAGGCGGCCATGCGGCAGCTGCTCGTGGTCCACCCCGAGGGGGAGCGTGTCGTTCCCGCTCCCCGCGAACACTGATCCGCGAGCCGCGGCCGGGCGCCGAGGCGTACGTACCGGGTCCCGGGAGTTCGGCGGAGCCCTCCCGTGGGGATTCGGGGTTGCGGCGGTACGAATGTGCACTGATCCACCGGTCTGGGCTGTTCGTCGCAAACAGGGTGTGACTCGGGCCACGAAGATTGGGCGTAACACTCCTCCGGGCCGTGCGATGACCTAAGAGGTGACAGCCGAGGAAGGAATACAGCAGCCGCCCCAGGCGCTGTGCAGTTCCCCGGTCCAGCCCGCGCCGTCGGCACACTCCCCGTCGACGGTCGTCGGCTCCAGCCCGATCCAGGGCGGGGCCGGAAGCCGTTTCCATCGTTCCGAGAGGTTGTTCGTGTCGGCCAGCACATCCCGTACGCTCCCGCCGGAGATCGCCGAGTCCGAGTCTGTGATGGCGCTCATCGAGCGGGGAAAGGCTGATGGGCAGATCGCCGGCGATGACGTGCGTCGGGCCTTCGAGGCTGACCAGATTCCGCCAACCCAGTGGAAGAATGTTCTGCGCAGCCTCAATCAGATCCTCGAGGAAGAGGGTGTGACGCTGATGGTCAGTGCAGCGGAGTCGCCCAAGCGCGCCCGCAAGAGCGTCGCAGCGAAGAGCCCGGCCAAGCGCACCGCCACCAAGACCGTCACCGCCAGGACGACCGTGACGAAGTCCACCGTCTCGGCCCCCTCGGCCGAAGGTGCCGACTCGGCCGACGAAGCGGGCTCGCCCGCTAAGAAGGCGGCCGCCAAGAAGACCGTCGCCAAGAAGGCGGTCGCGAAGAAGACCGTCGCCAAGAAGACGGCGGCCAAGAAGACCGCGTCCAAGAAGGACTCCGACGAGCTCGTCGAGGGCGAGGAGCTGATCGAGGACGTCGCGCCCGGCAAGGGTGAGGAAGAGGAGACCGAGGGCGAGGCCAAGGGCTTCGTCCTGTCCGACGAGGACGAGGACGACGCTCCCGCGCAGCAGGTCGCCGTCGCCGGTGCCACCGCCGACCCGGTCAAGGACTACCTCAAGCAGATCGGCAAGGTCCCGCTGCTCAACGCCGAGCAGGAGGTCGAACTCGCCAAGCGCATCGAGGCCGGCCTGTTCGCCGAGGACAAGCTCGCGAACTCGGACAAGCTCGCCCCGAAGCTCAAGCGCGAGCTGGAGATCATCGCCGAGGACGGCCGCCGGGCCAAGAACCACCTCCTGGAGGCCAACCTCCGTCTGGTGGTCTCCCTCGCCAAGCGCTACACCGGCCGGGGCATGCTCTTCCTGGACCTGATCCAGGAGGGCAACCTGGGTCTGATCCGCGCCGTCGAGAAGTTCGACTACACCAAGGGCTACAAGTTCTCCACGTACGCCACCTGGTGGATCCGTCAGGCGATCACCCGCGCCATGGCCGACCAGGCCCGCACCATCCGCATCCCGGTGCACATGGTCGAGGTCATCAACAAGCTCGCGCGCGTCCAGCGGCAGATGCTCCAGGACCTGGGCCGTGAGCCCACCCCGGAGGAGCTGGCCAAGGAACTCGACATGACCCCCGAGAAGGTCATCGAGGTCCAGAAGTACGGCCGTGAGCCCATCTCCCTCCACACCCCGCTGGGTGAGGACGGCGACAGCGAGTTCGGCGACCTCATCGAGGACTCCGAGGCGGTCGTCCCGGCCGACGCGGTGAGCTTCACGCTCCTCCAGGAGCAGCTGCACTCCGTCCTCGACACGCTCTCCGAGCGCGAGGCGGGTGTCGTCTCGATGCGCTTCGGCCTCACCGACGGCCAGCCGAAGACGCTGGACGAGATCGGCAAGGTCTACGGCGTGACGCGGGAGCGGATCCGCCAGATCGAGTCGAAGACGATGTCGAAGCTCCGCCACCCCTCGCGTTCGCAGGTGCTGCGCGACTACCTCGACTGAGTCGTACGCGACGCGGAACGTCACGCCGAAGGACCCGGCTCCCCGAAAGAGGGAGCCGGGTCCTTCGGCGTGCGGGGGTGCGCCGGGGCCGCCGGTGCTGGACTCTGGGTGAACAGATGTCACCGGAGAGTCAGGAGGCTCCATGCGTGGTTCCCTCACCCGAGCGCTGACGGGTGTTCTCGCCCTGATCACCGCGGCGGCGGGACAACTCACTGTCGCCGCCCTCGCGACCGCCGACGGTGTCGTGGTGGGCGGCAGCCGGGTCCGGATCGCGGACGCGCCGTGGGTCGTGGCGCTGTCCAGCCGTGACCGGTTCGGAGGTGCGCGCGCGGGACAATTCTGCGGCGGCGTGGTCGTCGCGCCGACCAAGGTGCTCACCGCGGCCCACTGTCTGGGCAGGGAGGTCCTCGGAGGCGAGCCGGGGGAGGTGTCCGACTTCGCGGTCGTCGCGGGCCGTACCGCGCTGCGTGGCCGGGGCGGTCAGGAGGTGCGGGTCTCCGGCACCTGGATCAACCCCGCCTACGATCCGGCGGCCAACACGGGAGACCTGGCGGTGCTGACGTTGGCGAGGGCGCTGCCGGAGTCGTACGTGATCGGCGTCGCCCACGGCGGGGACAGTGCGTACGCGCCCGGGACGGCCGCACGCGTCTACGGCTGGGGGGACACGACCGGAAACGGTTCCTACGCCTCCACGCTGCGTACGGCGAGCGTCCAGGTGCTGCCGGACACGGCGTGCGAGCGGGCGTATCCGGGCGGTTCCGGCGTGCGGTACCAGAAGGACACGATGATGTGCGCGGGGGACCCGCGGGGCGGCAAGGACGCGTGCCAGGGGGACAGCGGGGGTCCCCTGGTGGCCCGGGGGCTCCTCGTGGGGCTGGTGTCCTGGGGCAGCGGGTGCGGGCGGGCGGAGAGCCCCGGTGTCTACACGCGCGTCTCCGCCGTGCTGCCCGAACACTTCTGAGCTGGGGTCCGCGGAAGGCGCCGGGAGTGCCGCGCCGGACTCCGCCGCGGTCGACCGGGGCGGAGGAACGAGAACGGGCGGCCACCCTCCTCGGAGAGAGGGGTGACCGCCCGCCGTCCGGTCAGTGACCGGCCCTGGGCTCGTCGTGGATGCGGGGCGTCAGTGTTCGTCGCCCACCGTGCGGGCCGGCGCATCGGTCAGCCGGTCCGTCTCATCCTGTATCTCAACGGCGATCTTCTTGAGTTCCGGCTCGAACTTACGTCCGTGGTGGGCGCAGAAGAGCAAGTCACCTCCGCTGGTCAGAACGACACGCAGGTAGGCCTGGGCGCCGCAGCGGTCGCAGCGGTCAGCGGCCGTCAGGGGGCTCGCGGGGGTCAGAACAGTAGTCACGTCGCCTCTTCTCTAGCTCGACGAGCTGTCGTACCAGGGTCAACATCCAACCAGGCCGAAAACGTTCCCGCTCGTGGCTTTTCCTTGAAACTTCTTCCAAGGTGGCTGTCTGTTGCCGGTTGCGGCGAATGAGCCGTATTGCGTCGCACTACGGTTTTCGCGTTGCTTGTCTCGGTCGGCCCTCCCGGCGTGGTTGCCGGTTGTTCATGAGGACGTGCCCGGAGCCTAAATGGTTCATGCCTGGAAGGGAACGTGATGTTCGCGTCAGCCCGTCGAGGGATCGAACATCTATGCGACTCTGGACTAGCATGAGGAAACGGGGAGGGTGGCGTGGCAACGGCTCTACCAGGCATCGGTACGCTCTGAACCGGTGAACCGACGCCGGGCCTTACCCATCGGGCCAGATTTCAAATTCAGCGAGGAGCGAACCGCGTGACCGCCGAAACGTCCGTGCCGTCCAGTGCGCTGCTGACCGCAGACCGTGACGGTTCCAACTACACCGCGCGGCACCTGCTCGTACTCGAAGGGCTCGAAGCGGTCCGCAAGCGCCCCGGCATGTACATCGGGTCCACCGACAGCCGCGGCCTGATGCACTGCATCTGGGAGATCATCGACAACTCGGTCGACGAGGCCCTCGGCGGCTACTGCGACCACATCGAGGTCGTCCTCCACGAGGACGGCTCCGTCGAGGTCCGGGACAACGGCAGGGGCATCCCGGTCGACGTCGAGCCGAAGACCGGTCTCTCGGGCGTCGAGGTCGTCATGACCAAGCTGCACGCCGGCGGCAAGTTCGGCGGCGGGTCGTACGCGGCCTCCGGCGGTCTGCACGGCGTCGGCGCCTCCGTGGTCAACGCCCTGTCGGCCCGTCTCGACGTCGAGGTCGACCGGAACGGCGCGACCCACTCGATCAGCTTCCGCCGCGGCGTCCCCGGAGTCTTCACGGAGCAGGGGCCCGACAGCCCCTTCGACCCGGCCAACGGGCTCCACAAGGGCAAGCGGATCCCCAAGACCCGCACCGGCACCCGCGTCCGCTACTGGGCGGACCGGCAGATCTTCCTCAAGGACGCCAAGCTCTCCCTGGAGACGCTCCACCAGCGCGCCCGGCAGACCGCCTTCCTCGTGCCCGGCCTCACCATCGTCGTCCGCGACGAGCGGGACCTGGCCGGTATCGGCAAGAGCGAGGAGACCTTCCGCTTCGACGGAGGGATCAGCGAGTTCTGCGAGTACCTCGCGCAGGACAAGGCCGTCTGCGACATCCAGCGCCTCACCGGACAGGGCACCTTCAAGGAGACCGTCCCGGTCCTCGACGAGCGCGGTCACATGACCCCCACCGAGGTCACCCGGGAGCTCGCGGTCGACGTCGCCCTGCGATGGGGCACCGGTTACGACACGACGGTCAAGTCCTTCGTCAACATCATCGCCACCCCCAAGGGAGGCACCCACGTCTCCGGCTTCGAGCAGGCCGTCACGAAGACCGTGAACGAGGTGCTGCGCTCGGCCAAGATGCTGCGGGTCGCCGAGGACGACGTCGTCAAAGACGATGCCCTGGAAGGGCTCACGGCCGTCGTGACCGTGCGTCTCGCGGAGCCGCAGTTCGAGGGGCAGACCAAGGAGGTGCTCGGCACCTCCGCGGCCCGCCGGATCGTGGCGAACGTGGTGGCCAAGGAGCTCAAGGCGTTCCTCACCTCCACCAGGCGGGACGCCAAGGCGCAGGCCCGCGCCGTCCTGGAGAAGGCCGTCGCGGCGGCCCGGACCCGGATCGCGGCCCGGCAGCACAAGGAGGCGCAGCGCAGGAAGACCGCGCTGGAGTCCTCCTCCCTGCCGGCCAAGCTCGCCGACTGCCGCAGCGACGACGTGGAGCGCAGCGAGCTCTTCATCGTCGAGGGGGACTCCGCGCTCGGTACGGCCAAGCTCGCCCGCAACAGCGAGTTCCAGGCCCTGCTGCCGATCCGCGGCAAGATCCTCAACGTGCAGAAGTCGTCGGTCTCGGACATGCTCAAGAACGCCGAGTGCGGTGCGATCATCCAGGTCATAGGAGCGGGTTCGGGCCGCACCTTCGACATCGACGCGGCCCGCTACGGCAAGGTCATCATGATGACCGACGCCGACGTCGACGGCTCCCACATCCGCACCCTGCTGCTGACCCTCTTCCAGCGCTACATGCGGCCCATGGTCGAGGCGGGACGGGTCTTCGCGGCCGTACCCCCGCTGCACCGCATCGAGCTCGTCCAGCCGAAGCGGGGCCAGGACAAGTACGTCTACACGTACTCGGACAACGAGCTGCGGCAGACCCTGCTGGAGTTCCAGCGCAAGGGGGTCCGCTACAAGGACTCCATCCAGCGCTACAAGGGCCTGGGCGAGATGGACGCGGACCAGCTCGCGGAGACCACCATGGACCCGCGCCACCGCACCCTGCGCCGGATCAACATCGGTGACCTGGAGGCGTCCGAGCAGGTCTTCGACCTGCTCATGGGCAACGACGTGGCACCCCGCAAGGAGTTCATCACCAGTTCGGCGGCCACTCTCGACCGTTCGCGCATCGACGCCTGAGGCGCTCCGCCCGTGGGTGGAGGCACATGCTCCCCCACGGGTCGATCGCGCGGGGCCTGACTCTCCGTGGCGTTGTGGTGGCGGAGGAGTGGTGACGGGTGCGGAACGCGGACGCCCCGGATCTCTTCGCCGGGACCGGAGTACGCGACCGCGCGCAGGCCGTGCGGTACGCATATCAGCACGGGCTTGTCAGGGTGCCCGGAGGAAAACTCACCTGATGGGGTGAAGTTGGAAGGGAGAAGAGTCCGGGAACTTCCCGCTCTGTCCATCCTTGGACGCGCGGCCGAAACGGTCCGCTGACAAGGAGAGTTGGACCGGTGGAGCAGGTGGACAAGCAGGAGGGGCGCGGCACTTCGACGGTGCCGGCCGACGACCCCTGGTACGACGTGACGACCCCGGGCCGGGAGGGGTGGGCGGAGAGCGGAACGGCCGGCGACGGCCATCGGGGCGCGGTGCCGCGGCAGCGGGTCCCCAGCGCGGCGGAGATCTACCTGGAGGTCCAGCGCAGCCCCGCCTTCCAGGAGGTGCGCGGCCGCTACCGCCGGTTCGTCTTCCCGGCCACCTCCGCCTTCCTGCTCTGGTACCTCGCCTACGTCGTGGCGGCGACCGCCGCGCCGGGGCTCATGGCCCGGCCGGTCGCCGGAGCGGTGAACGTGGCGATGGTCGCGGGGCTCGGACAGTTCCTCACCACCTTCCTGCTGACCTGGGCCTACGCGCGCCACGCGCGGCTGCGCAGGGACCGGGCGGCGCTGGAACTGCGCTGGGACACGCAGGAGATGACCCGAGGGGCGGCACAGCGGTGACCGGAGACCACCAGACCCTGGCGCTCGTGCTGTTCAGCGCCTTCGTCGCCGTGACCCTGGGCATCACCACCTGGGTGAGCCGCAGCCGACGGGGTTCGGCGGAGGAGTTCTACGCCGGCGGGCGGCTGTTCTCACCGATGGAGAACGGCTTCGCCATCGCCGGCGACTACATGTCGGCGGCGTCCTTCCTCGGCATCTCCGGACTGATCGCGCTCTACGGCTACGACGGCATGCTGTACTCGATCGGCTTCCTCGTCGCCTGGCTGGTCGTTCTCCTGCTGGTCGCCGAACTGGTCCGCAACTGCGGGCGGTTCACGCTGGCAGACGTCGTCGCCGCGCGGATGTCCGAGCGTCCCGTGCGGATCGCCGTCGGGACGTCCTCGGTGGCCGTCTCCGTGCTGTACCTCGTGGCGCAGATGGTGGGCGCCGGAAGCCTGGTCGCCCTGCTCCTCGGCGGCACCGGCGAGGCGGCCCGCTCCTGGACGGTGATCGGCGTGGGGGCCCTGATGGTGATCTACGTGTCGCTCGGCGGCATGCGGGCCACCACCTGGATCCAGATCGTCAAGGCGGTCCTGCTCATGGCGGGCACGGTCGCGCTCACCGTCCTCGTCCTGCTCCGTTTCCACGGCGACGTGAACGGTCTGCTCTCCACCGCGGCCGAGCGCAGCGGCCACGGCCCCGGCTTCCTCGCCCCCGGACTCCGGTACGGCGGCGACTGGACGGCCCGCCTCGACTTCATCAGCCTCGGCATCGCCCTGGTCCTGGGCACGGCGGGGCTGCCGCACATCCTGTCGCGCTTCTACACCGTGCCGACCGCCCGGGCCGCCCGGCATTCCGTCGTCTGGTCCATCGGCCTCATCGGCAGCTTCTACCTGATGACCATCGTGCTCGGCTTCGGCGCGGCCGCCCTCATCGGCCCCGACGAGGTCCGCGCGTCCAACGCGGCCGGGAACACCGCCGTACCGCTCCTCGCGCTCGACCTCGGCGGAGGCGCGGGCTCCACCGGGGGCACCGTGCTCTTCGCGGTGGTCGCCGCCGTCGCCTTCGCGACCATCCTCGCCGTCGTCGCGGGGATCACCCTCGCCTCCTCGGCCTCCGTCGCCCACGACCTCTACGCGTCGCTGCGCCGCCGGCACGCGAGGCAGTACAGCGAAGTGGCCGTGGCCCGGGTCGCCGCGGCCGTGATCGGCGCCGCCGCCATCGGTCTCGGACTGCTCGCCAGCGACCTCAACGTGGCCTTCCTCGTCGGCCTGGCCTTCGCGGTCGCGGCCTCCGCCAACCTGCCGGTGCTGCTCTATTCGCTGTTCTGGCGGAAGTTCACGACCAGGGGGGCGGTCTGGTCGGTGTACGGCGGCCTGGTTCCGGCCGTGCTGCTGGTCCTGTTCTCACCGGTCGTCTCCGGTGCCCCCGAGGCGCTGTTCCCCGGCGTCGACTTCCACCTCTTCCCGCTCCAGAACCCGGGCGTGGTGTCCGTTCCGCTCGGTTTCCTCGCCGGCTGGATCGGTACGGTCACCTCCGCCGAGCCGCCCGACGAGGCGCGGCACGCGGAGACCGAGGTCCGGGCGCTCACCGGAGCGGGAGCGGTCTGACCCGGTCCCGTTCCGGGCGTCAGACGGCGGTCGGCGGGGTCGTCCAGGTGTACTGGTGCTCGGGGCGGCCCGTCTCGCCGTACCGGAGCGAGAGGCGTACGCGGTCGGCGCGCTCCAAGAGCTTCAGGTAGCGCTGGGCGGTCTGGCGGCTGACGCCGGAGCGCTCGGCGATCTCCTGCGCGGACAGCGGGCCGTCGGCGGCGAGCAGGACCTGCCGGACCAGTTCGGCCGTGGTGGGGGAGTGGCCCTTGGGCAGGTCGGGGGCGACGGAGCCCGCCGACAGGGCTCCGAAGATCCGGTCCACCTCGACCTGTTCGGCCTCGCCCCCGCCCTCCAGGGTGCGGCGGAGCGTCGCGTACGCCTCCAGTTTGGCGCGCAGTCCGGCGAAGTTGAACGGCTTGACCAGGTACTGGAGGGCACCGTGCCGCATCGCCGCCTGCACGGTGGCCATGTCCCTGGCCGCCGTCACCATGATCACGTCGCACTGGTGGCCACGCGCGCGGAGTTCGCGTACCGCCGCGAGGCCGTTCTCGTCCGGCAGGTAGTGGTCGAGGAGGACCAGGTCCACCGGCCGCGCGTCCAGGGCGGCGAGCGCCCCGGCGGTCGAGTGGGCGGTGGCGACGACCCGGAAGCCGGACGTCTTGGCGACGTAGGCGGCGTTGATCCGGGCGACCCGCACGTCGTCGTCCACCACGAGTACGTCGATCATCGCGCCTCACCGGCCGGTCCCGGTGACGCGGTGGGCACGCCGGGCCCCGGGTCGTCCGAGGGGTCGGAGAGCGCGTCGGGGAGGACGACGGTGAACCGGGCGCCGCCGTCGGGGCCTCCGGTCACGGCGGCGGTTCCGCCCCGGCGCTCGGCGAGCCGGCGCACCAGGGCGAGGCCGAGTCCGCGCTTTCCGTGGGACGGAAGGGGCTTCGTCGTCCAGCCCTCGGTGAAGATCAGTTCACGGCGGTCCTCCGGTACACCGGGCCCGCTGTCCGAGACCCGCAGGACGACCGCCCGGCCCTCGGCGCGGAAGGAGACGTCGATCCGGGCTTCGGGGGTACCCGCGGCGGCGTCCAGGGCGTTGTCGACGAGGTTGCCGACGACGGTGACCAGTTCGCGAGGGTCGACGAGCCGGTCCGGCAGCAGGGAACCGGGCGCGATCCGCAGCGAGACGCCGCGCTCGGCGGCGACGGTGGCCTTGCCGACCAGGAGCGCGGCGAGGAGCGGGTCGTGGACCTTCTCGGTGACCTGCTCGGCGGTGGCCCGGTGCACCCCGACCACCTCGGTGACGAACTCCACCGCGTCCTCGTACATCTCCAGTTCCAGGAGGCCGAGAAGGGTGTGCATCCGGTTGGCGTGCTCGTGGTCCTGGGCCCGGAGGGCGTCGATCAGGCCCCGGGTGGAGTCCAGCTCGCGGCCGAGGCGTTCCAGCTCGGTGCGGTCGCGGAGGGTCGCCACCGCGCCGCCGTCGTCCGTGGGCATCCGGTTCGCGATCAGTACCCGGTGCCCCCGGACCGTGACCAGGTCCTCGCCGGTGACCCGGCCCGCGAGGACGTCGGAGGTGCGGCCCCGGCCGAGGACCTCGTCGAGCGGCTGGCCCGCGGCCTCGGGGCCGAGGCCGAGGAGCCGCTGCGCCTCGTCGTTCATGAGCCGTACGGAGCCGTTGCGGTCCAGGGCCACGACCCCCTCCCGGATGCCGTGGAGCATGGCCTCGCGTTCGGCGAGGAGGGCGGAGATGTCGGAGAAGGCCAGGTCGTGGGTCTGCCGCTGGAGACGCCGGGAGATCAGGTACGCGGCCAGGGCGCCGGCCGCGAGCGCCCCGCCGGCGTAGGCCAGGAGGCCGGGGATCGCGGCAAGGAGCCGGGCGCGGACGCTGTCGTACTCGATGCCGACGGAGACCGCTCCGACGATCCGCCCGTCCGCGTCGCGCAGCGGCACCTTGCCGCGCGCCGAGCGGCCCAGGGTGCCGTCGTCGATCTCCATCACCTCCCGCCCGGCCAGGGCGGTGCTGGGATCGGTGGAGACGAGCCCGCCGATGCGGGCGGGATCGGGGTGCGACCAGCGCACTCCTCGCGTGTCCATGACGACGACGTACTCGGCGCCCGTGGAGGTCCGGACCCGCTCGGCCTCCGTCTGCACCGGACCCCGCGCGGACGGCGGCCCGGCGTCGAGGCCGGCGGCGAGCCGGGGCGACGCGGTGGCCCCGGCGATGGCCAGGGCGCGCCGCATGGCCTGGTCGTCGAGCTGTGCGCCGAGCGGAGCCAGGAAGAGTCCAGTGGCGAGGACGGTCACGCCGGTCGCGATGGCCAGCTGCATCAGCAGGACCTGCGAGAACACCCGCTGGGGCCACCCGAACCGCCGACGGCGCGCGAGGGGGCGCGCAAGGCCGGTCTGTGCGGGGTTCATGTCCGAAAAGGTACGGGGAGACACCCCGGGACGGGAAACGAGCCTCCCGGACGAAGGGCACCGGGCCGGTCGCGGAGGCCGGGACGGTGGGGAAAACGCTGCGGGGGCCACGCGAAGGGCGGGGGAGAGATCCGGGGCCGGGACGGGGGCGAGGGGGAGACGAGGGAGGACGGAAGGCCGGGACGGAGACGAGAGGGGAGACGAGGAGGGACGGAAGGCCGGGCCGGGGGCGAGAGGGGACGGAAGGCCGGGACGCGGCGTGCGGGGCCAGGGGCCGGCGGGCGGAGGCGGTGCGCGTGCGGGGGCGGGAGCGGGGTAGGACCCGGAGGACCGCAGCGGTACCCGCGGCACCGCGCCGTTCCGGAGCCCGCCACCGGCCGGCCGGCCGCCTATCCTGGGCCTTTCCGCGGGGTGGCGCGCCACGGAGACCGCGACCGAGTACGACCGGAGGCACGTTCCCTTGACCACACAGCAGATCCCCGTCGTCGTCCTGGCAGGGTTCCTCGGGGCCGGGAAGACCACGCTCCTCAACCATCTGCTGCGCAGCGCCCGGGGCACCCGCATCGGGGTCATGGTCAATGACTTCGGCGACATCGGCATCGACGCGATGACCGTCGCCGGCCAGGTCGGCTCCACCGTCTCCCTCGGCAACGGCTGTCTGTGCTGCGCCGTCGACGCGAGCGAACTCGACGAGTACCTGGAGGTCCTGACCCGGCCCGAGTCCCGGCTCGACGTGATCGTGATCGAGGCGAGCGGACTCGCGGAGCCGCAGGAACTCGTCCGCATGGTGCTCGCCAGCGAGAACGAGCGGACCGTGTACGGAGGGCTCGTCCAGGTCGTCGACGCGGCCGAGTTCGAGACCACCCGGCAGCGGCACCCCGGAACCGACCGGCACCTCGCCGTCGCCGATCTCGTGGTCGTCAACAAGATCGACCGGGTGCCCGGGGACGAGCTGCGGGCCGTACGGGAAACGGTGGCGGAACTCGCCGGACGCGCCGCCGTGGTCGAGACCTCCCACGGACGCGTCGACCCGGAACTGCTCTTCGACCGGGTCGTGCCGGACGGCGAGATCGAGGGCCAGATGTCGATCGAGGACGTCCTGTACGAACCCGGCGAGACCGATCAGGAGCACCCGCACGCGGACTACGAGGCGTTCTCGCTGACCGCCTCGACGCCGCTCCATCCGCGCCGTCTGATGGAGTTCCTCGACGCGCGCCCCGAGGGCGTCTACCGGATCAAGGGCTTCGTCGACCTCGGCGCCGCCGACCCGGTCAACCGCTACACCGTCCACGCGGTCGGGCGCTTCCTCCGGTTCTACCCGGAGCCCTGGCCCGCCGGCGAGGAGCGCCTCACCCAGCTCGTCCTGATCGGCTCCGGCACCGACGCGGCCCGTCTGCGCAAGGACCTCGCCGCCTGCGAGCTGAACGGCCCGGAGGACGTGCCCGACGAGCACAGCATGTGGGGCGTCCTGCGGTATGTGCAGCAGACGGAGCAGGACCCGGGCCAGGAGGACGCGGTCTCCTGACCTGACCTGACCTGACCTGGCCGGGCCGAGACGGGGCGGGCCCGTCGAGCCGACGCCGGCCCGGCGGCGCGCCCGGTGGCGACCGCGCCCCGGACCCGGCCCACGGTCTCCGGCGGACGCGAGAGGCCCCCGGAGGCGGTGCTTCCGCCCGCCCCCGGGGCCCGGGTGAACCCGGTCAGACGGCGGGGCCCGCCACCACGTCCACCGGCTTCGCCAGCGGGGTGCCCGAGCCGTCGCGGCGGGGGTCGGCCTCCGGGAGGTCGACCGGGGCGCCGGTCTTCTGGGCGGCGCGGGCCGGGGCGGCACCCGCCCAGGCCAGGAGCAGGACGTCCTCGCCCTTCAGGAAGCGGTGGCAGCGGACGCCGCCCGTGGCACGGCCCTTGCGCGGGTACTGGTCGAAGGGCGTCAGCTTCGCCGACGTCCCGAGTGAGGAGTCCAGGGCGCCCGTGGAGCCCGCGACCGTGAAGACGACGCCGTCCGAGGCCGGATCGACGGCCGTGAAGGAGACGACCTCGGCGCCCGCCGCCAGCTTGACCCCCGCCATGCCGCCGGCCGGCCGGCCCTGGGGCCGTACCTGGGACGCCTGGTAGCGCAGCAGCTGGGCGTCGGAGGTGATGAAGACCAGGTCCTCCTCGCCCGTCCGCAGCTCGACCCCGCCGACGATCCGGTCGCCGTCCTTGAGGGTGATGACCTCCAGCTCGTCCTTGTTCGCCGGGTAGTCCGGCACCACCCGCTTCACCACGCCCTGCGCCGTGCCGAGCGCGAGACCGGGCGAGGACTCGTCGAGCGTGGTCAGACAGACCACCGTCTCCCCCGCCTCCAGGGAGAGGAACTCCGACAGCGGCGCGCCGCCCGCCAGGTTCGGGACGCTCACGGTGTCCGGCAGCCGCGGCAGGTCGATCACCGCGAGCCGCAGCAGCCGGCCGGCCGAGGTCACCACGCCGACGTCACCGCGCTGGGTGGCCGCCACCGACGACACGATCACGTCGTGCTTGACCCGCTTCGCGTCCGGGTCGGCCCCGGGCAGCTCCGCCGTCGCCGTACGGGCCAGCAGGCCGGTCGAGGAGAGCAGCACCCGGCACGGGTCGTCCGCGACCTCCAGGGAGACGGCCGTGACGGGCGCGCCCGCCGATTCCAGGAGGACGGTCCGCCGGTCCGTGGCGAACTTCTTGGCGACCGCGGCCAGCTCCGCCGAGACCAGCTTGCGCAGCTCCGCGTCGGAGTCGAGGATCCCGGTCAGCTCGTCGATCTCGCCGTTGAGCCGGTCGCGCTCGCTCTCCAGCTCGATCCGGTCGAACTTGGTGAGGCGGCGCAGCGGGGTGTCCAGGATGTACTGCGTCTGGATCTCGCTCAGGGAGAAGCGCTCCATCAGGCGCTCCTTGGCCTGCGCCGAGTTCTCGCTCTCCCGGATGAGGCGGATGACCTCGTCGATGTCGAGCAGCGCGACGAGCAGGCCCTCGACCAGGTGGAGCCGGTCGCGCTTCTTGGTGCGGCGGAACTCGGAACGGCGGCGGACGACCTCGAAGCGGTGGTCCAGGTAGACCTGGAGGAGCTCCCTGAGGCCGAGGGTGAGCGGCTGTCCGTCGACCAGCGCCACGTTGTTGATGCCGAAGGACTCCTCCATCGGCGTCAGCTTGTAGAGCTGCTCCAGGACCGCCTCCGGCACGAAGCCGTTCTTGATCTCGATGACCAGGCGCAGACCGTGGCTGCGGTCGGTGAGGTCCTTGACGTCCGCGATGCCCTGGAGCTTCTTGGAGCCGACCAGGTCCTTGATCTTGGAGATGACCTTCTCGGGGCCCACCGAGAACGGCAGCTCGGTCACGACGATGCCCTTGCGGCGCGCCGTCACGTCCGTCACGGTCGCGGTGGCGCGGATCTTGAAGGTGCCGCGACCCGACTCGTACGCGTCCTTGATGCCGGAGAGGCCGACGATGCGGCCACCGGTCGGCAGGTCAGGGCCGGGCACGAAGCGCATCAGCGCGTCGAGGTCGGCGTTCGGGTACCTGATCAGGTGGCGGGCGGCCGCGACGACCTCGCCCAGGTTGTGCGGGGGCATGTTGGTCGCCATGCCGACCGCGATGCCGGAGGCGCCGTTGACCAGCAGGTTCGGGTAGGCGGCGGGCAGCGCCGCCGGCTCCTGCTCCTGGCCGTCGTAGTTCGGCGCGAAGTCGACCGTGTCCTCCTCGATGGACTCGGTCATGAGCAGCGCGGCCGGGGCCATCCGCGACTCGGTGTACCGCATGGCGGCCGGCGGGTCGTCGTTCCCGAGGGACCCGAAGTTGCCGTGGCCGTCGACGAGGGGGAGGCGCATGGAGAAGGGCTGCGCCATGCGGACCATCGCGTCGTAGATCGACGCGTCGCCGTGCGGGTGCAGCTTGCCCATCACCTCGCCGACGACACGGGCGCACTTCACGAAGCCGCGGTCGGGCCGCAGCCCCATCTCGTTCATCTGGTAGACGATGCGGCGCTGGACGGGCTTCATGCCGTCGCGGGCGTCGGGAAGCGCGCGCGAGTAGATCACCGAGTACGCGTACTCGAGGAAGGAGCCCTGCATCTCGTCGACGACGTCGATGTCGAGGATCTTCTCCTCGTACGCGTCGTCCGGCGGCGGTGTTTTCGTGCTGCGGCGGGCCATCGCGGCTGCGGCTCCTTCACCAACATGGTTGCTCTGACGCGGACCATTGTGGACCGTGCCACCGACAACGCCGACCGCGACCCGGAAGAGGGACATCTCGAACGGGCGGGAACTTCGCCAGGTGTCGGCGCGCTTGCATACAGTGGCAGGACTTTTTCACATCGCGATCGAAGGGACGTACATGCCCATGGGTCACACGGCCACGGCCGAGGCCGGCTCCGGCGGCCTGACAGCGACCGAGCACCGGCTGGCGAACGGCCTGCGCGTGGTGCTCTCGGAGGACCACCTGACCCCGGTCGCCGCGGTCTGCCTCTGGTACGACGTCGGCTCGCGCCACGAGGTCGAGGGCCGCACGGGGCTGGCCCACCTCTTCGAGCACCTGATGTTCCAGGGCTCGAAGCAGGTCCACGGGAACGGTCACTTCGAGCTGGTGCAGGGTGCGGGCGGCTCGCTCAACGGCACGACGAGCTTCGAGCGCACCAACTACTTCGAGACCATGCCCACGCACCAGCTGGAGCTCGCGCTCTGGCTGGAGGCCGACCGCATGGGCTCGCTCCTCGCCGCCCTGGACGACGAGTCCATGGAGAACCAGCGGGACGTCGTCAAGAACGAGCGCCGCCAGCGCTACGACAACGTGCCGTACGGCACGGCCTTCGAGAAGCTGACCGCCCTCGCCTACCCGGAGGGCCACCCCTACCACCACACGCCGATCGGCTCCATGGCCGACCTGGACGCGGCCACCCTGGAGGACGCGCGGAACTTCTTCCGCACGTACTACGCCCCGAACAACGCGGTGCTCTCCGTCGTCGGCGACATCGACCCGGAGCGGACCCTCGCCTGGATCGAGAAGTACTTCGGCTCCATCCCGTCCCACGACGGCAAGCCGGTCCCGCGCGACGGCTCGCTGCCCGACGTCATCGGCGAGCAGCTCCGCGAGGTCGTCGAGGAGGAGGTGCCGGCGCGCGCTCTGATGGCCGCCTACCGGCTGCCGCACGACGGCACGCGCGCGTGCGACGCCGCCGACCTGGCCCTGACGGTCCTGGGCGGCGGGGAGTCCTCCCGCCTGCACAACCGCCTGGTCCGCCGCGACCGCACGGCCGTCGCCGCCGGTTTCGGCCTGCTGCGGCTCGCCGGGGCGCCCTCGCTCGGCTGGCTGGACGTCAAGACGTCCGGAGGCGTCGAGGTCCCGCAGATCGAGGCGGCCGTCGACGAGGAGCTGGCCCGGTTCGCCGCCGAGGGGCCCACGGCCGAGGAGATGGAGCGCGCCCAGGCCCAGTTGGAGCGCGAGTGGCTGGACCGGCTGGGCACCGTCGCGGGCCGTGCCGACGAACTGTGCCGGTTCGCCGTGCTGTTCGGCGACCCGCAGCTCGCCCTCACCGCCGTCGACCGGGTCCTCGACATCACCGCCGAGGAGGTGCGGGAGGCCGCCGCGGCCCGGCTGCGCCCCGACAACCGCGCGGTGCTCGTCTACGAGCCGGTGGCCACCGAACAGAGCGAGAGCGACAGCGACGAGGAAGAGGGGGCGGACCAGTGACCGACGCTGCCGTGTCTTTGACGAGCATGGAGTTCCACCCGCGGCCGACGCCGGGCACCGCACGCCCCTGGGCCTTCCCGGCCCCGGACCGCAGTGCCCTGGAGAACGGCCTGACCGTGCTCACCAGCCACCGCCCCGGCCAGCAGGTCGTGGCCGTGGAGCTGTTCCTGCCGGCCCCGCTGGACGCCGAACCTGCCGGTCTCGACGGCGTCGCCACCATCATGGCCCGCGCGCTTTCCGAGGGCACGGACCGGCACACCGCCGAGGAGTTCGCGGCCGAGCTGGAGCGCTGCGGCGCCACGCTCGACGCGCACGCCGACCACCCCGGCGTACGGGTCTCCCTGGAGGTGCCGGTCTCCCGGCTGCCCAAGGCGCTCGGTCTGCTCGCCGAGGCGCTGATCGCCCCGGCGTTCCTGGAGACCGAGGTCGAGCGCCTGGTGCGCAACCGCCTCGACGAGATCCCGCACGAGACGGCCAGCCCGGCCCGCCGGGCCGCCAAGCAGCTGTCCAAGGAGCTGTTCCCGGCCGAGTCCCGGATGTCCCGGCCGCGCCAGGGCACCGAGGAGACCGTCGCGGCGATCGACGCCGCCGCGGTCCGCGCGTTCTACGCGGCGCACGTGCGGCCCGCCACGGCGACCGCCGTGGTCGTGGGCGACCTGACCGGGGTGGACCTGGAGAAGGTCCTGGCGGAGACGCTGGGCGCCTGGACCGGCGAGCCGGGCGAGCCGCTTCCGATGCCGCCGATCACCGCCGACGACACCGCGCGGGTCGTCGTCGTGGACCGCCCCGGCGCCGTCCAGACCCAGCTGCTCATCGGCCGGATCGGTCCCGACCGGCACGCCAGCGTCTGGCCGGCCCAGGTCCTCGGCACGTACTGCCTGGGAGGGACCCTGACCTCGCGTCTGGACCGGGTCCTGCGCGAGGAGAAGGGCTACACGTACGGCGTGCGGGCCTTCGGCCAGGTGCTCCGCTCCGACGCCGGGGGGAACGGCGCCGCGATGCTCGCCATCAGCGGCTCCGTGGACACTCCCAACACGGGCCCGGCCCTGGACGACCTGTGGAAGGTGCTGCGCACCCTGGCCGCCGAGGGGCTCACGGACGCCGAGCGGGAGACGGCCGTGCAGAACCTGGTGGGGGTGGCGCCGCTCAAGTACGAGACGGCCGCCTCCGTCGCCGGAACGCTCGCCGACCAGGTCGAGCAGCACCTCCCGGACGACTTCCAGGCGCAGTTGTACGCGCGCCTGGCCGAGACGGGCACCGTGGAGGCGACCGCCGCCGTCGTCAGCGCCTTTCCGGTGGACCGGCTCGTCACCGTCCTGGTGGGTGACGCGGCGCAGATCGCGGAGCCGGTGCGCGCGCTCGGCATCGGTGAGGTCACCGTCGTCAGCGGCTGACCGTCCCCCGCGGGGACGGCGGTCCACCACCGCCGTCCCCGCGACCGGGGCCCGGACATGACGGCCCATCAGGAAAATTCCTTGTGGGAAGGGCATCCGCGGAGGGGTTCCCGCAAGGGAATTGTCCGTATTGGCGGCAAGAGTGATCCTCTGCCCTGTGGCATGTCTTACAAAAGGCCCTGTTCGGTTGGTGATCGACTGGCGACCCGCTTACCGTCGATCCGGCTGTTCGCCAGTCGTACCCGCCGCACCCGCGGCACCGGACAGCCATCGCCGAGTCCCCGTCAGGCGCGAGCCCAGGGGAGCCGGGGACCCGCACGCAGTCCCTGGGGTGAATCGGACGCCTTCGTTCCGTACGGAGGGGCCCGTAGGAGACCTTCCTGCTCCGAACCCGTCAGCTAACCCGGTAGGCGAGAAGGAGGGAAAGGAAACAGCGTCTTCATGGCGTTCACCCGTGCCACCGGGAAGCATCGTGGTCCGAGCCGGATGGCGCGCCGCAGCGCCGGCATCGCCGGCGTCGCGACGCTGGCCACCACCGGCGTCATCGGAACCCTCGCCTCCCCGGCGCTCGCCGCCGACACGGACCACCGTTCACCCGAGGACACCGGTCTCATCGAGGTGATCACCGAGGACTCCCTCGTCGACCGCGTCAACGCCCAGGCCGCCGCCCAGGACCGGCAGGCGTTCGAGGCCGCCGCCGAGGCGAAGGTCCGGGCCGAGGCGAAGCGCAAGGCCGAGGCCCGCGCCAAGGAGATCCGCGAGGCGAAGGAGCGCGCCGCCCGTGAGGCCGAGCGCCGCCGCCTGAACTCCTTCCAGCTCCCGATCGCCGGTTCGTACGTCTCCACCGCCTACAAGACCGGCGGTTCGCTCTGGTCCTCCGGCAGCCACTCCGGCATCGACTTCCACGCCGACTACGGCAGCCGTGTCGTCTCCGTCGGCTCCGGCACCGTCGTCGAGACCGGCTGGGGCGGCGCGTACGGCAACAACATCGTCATCCGGATGAACGACGGCACGTACACCCAGTACGGTCACCTCTCCTCCATCGGGGTGTACGTCGGCCAGACCGTCGAGCCGGGCCAGCAGATCGGCGTCTCGGGCTCGTCCGGCAACTCGACCGGCCCGCACCTCCACTTCGAAGCGCGCACGAGCCCCGAGTACGGCTCCGACATCGACCCGGTCGCCTACCTCCGCGCCCGCGGCGTCACCGTCTGACACCGTCGCCCCTCCGCGCGTCCCCGGCCCCGGGGCCCCGCCTCGGGAAAGCCCCGGCCCGTACTGGGCCGGGGCTTTTCTTCGGCCGGAACGCGTCCGTGGAATCCGGCGGGGCATCGGAAATTCCGGCGGGCTGCAATAGAGTCGTGGCACGGGCGCGGAAAAGGCGCCGCCCGAATGGACTCGCGCGGACCAAGGCGGAGGTCGGACATGCGTATTCCCGCGCATTCGGTGTGCACGGCGATCCGGGACGACATCGTCTCCGGCGTCTTCGCGCGGGGGAGCCGGCTGACCGAGGAGCAGCTCGCCCGCAGGTACGGGGTCTCTCGCGTCCCGGTCCGCGAGGCGCTGCGCACCCTGGAGTCCGAGGGCTTCGTCCTCACCCGGCGCCACGCGGGCGCGCACGTGGCCGAGCCCACCGAGCGGGAGGCGGCCGACCTGCTCGACATGCGGACGCTGCTCGAACCGCTGGGAGCCGCGCGGGCCGCGCAGCGGCGCACCGAGGCCCACCTCAAGGTGCTGCGCGGCCTGGTCAGGCTGGGGCAGGAGAGGGCCGGACGGGGCCGGGACGAGGACCTGCGCCCGCTCGGCGGCTGGTTCCACGAGACGCTCGCGCAGGCGTGCGGCAGTCCGGCCCTGACGGCGCTGCTCACCCAGTTGCGGCACAAGATCGCCTGGGTGTACGCGGTCGAGCGGCCCGCCCGGCCGGCGGACGTCTGGGCCGAACACGGCGCGATCGTGGACGCCGTGGCGCGCGGTGACGCGGAGCGGGCGAGGGCGCTGACCGCGCTGCACGCGGAGCGCTCGCTGTCGCTGCACCGGCTCAAAGGGGCGGAGCGCGGTCGTGTGAGGGTTCCGCAACATGCCGTCAACACGACGGGCGCCCGGAATTAACACGCCCGCCGTACAAAGGGAGCAGGAATTCGTCGGGCGGCTTTTGTGCTGCCCGGAAAAGGGGTCGGAAAAGCAGAATGCCGTGACCGCCGCAATCGCGGCGGTCACGGCATTCCGGGACCGTCCCCGGTCCGGGACCGTCCCGGCTCAGACGGTCTCGGGCAGCTCGTCCAGGCCCTCGGCGACCAGCTTCGCGAGGCGGTCCAGCGCGGCCTCGGCGCCCTCGGCGTCCGAGGCGAGCACGATCTCCTCGCCGCCCTGCGCGCCCAGGCCGAGCACCGAGAGCATGGAAGCGGCGTTCACGGGGGCGCCGTCGGACTTGGCGATCGTCACCGGAACGCCGGAAGCCGTGGCGGCACGGACGAAGATGGACGCGGGACGGGCGTGCAGGCCCTCGGCCCATCCGACGTTGACGCGGCGCTCAGCCATGGTGTTGCCCTTCAAGTCTCAAGCGGGTTGTCTAGACCAGTCTCTCACGGGACGCGAGGTGCTCACACCGGTCCCCGGCCCGGTCCGGACCGCCTCCCGGTCCCCCCACCTTGCAACGGGCACCCCCGCCGCGCGACCGGTGCCCCACCCGTGGCGCAGCCGTAGGCTGACCTCATGCAGAGCGCGTCGGAACAGCCGGAAGCGACGGAACCGCAGGTGGCGCCGGAGCACGCCTACCCCGACCACTGGGAGGCGGACGTAGTGCTCCGCGACGGCGGCACCGCGCTCATCCGGCCCATCACCACCGACGACGCCGACCGGCTCGTCAGCTTCTACGAGCAGGTCTCGGACGAGTCGAAGTACTACCGCTTCTTCGCTCCCTATCCGCGCCTCTCCGCCAAGGACGTGCGCCGCTTCACCCACCACGACTTCGTGGACCGGGTGGGACTCGCGGCGACCGTCGGCGGCGAGTTCATCGCCACCGTCCGCTACGACCGCATCGACGCCCGGGGGCTGCCCGCCTCCGCACCGGCCGACGAGGCCGAGGTCGCCTTCCTCGTCCAGGACGCGCACCAGGGCCGCGGCGTCGCCTCCGTCCTGCTCGAACACATCGCGGCGGTGGCCCGCGAGCGGGGCATCCGGCGCTTCGTCGCCGAGGTGCTCCCCGCCAACAACAAGATGATCAAGGTCTTCACCGACGCGGGCTACACCCAGAAGCGCAGCTTCGAGGACGGTTCCGTCCGGCTCCACCTCGACCTCGAACCCACCGACCGTTCCCTCGCCGTCCAGCGCGCCCGGGAGCAGCGCGCGGAGGCCCGCTCCGTGCAACGGCTGCTCGCTCCCGCGTCGGTCGCCGTGGTCGGCGCCGGCCGCACCCCCGGCGGCGTCGGCCGGACCGTTCTGCGCAACCTCCTCGGCGCGGGCTTCACGGGGCGCGTGTACGCGGTGAACTCCGCGTTCCCCGAGGCCGGCGACGGGGACGGCGGTCCGGCCGAACTCGACGGCGTCCCCGCCCACCGCTCCGTCGGCGCCATCGGCGAACCCGTGGACCTGGCGATCGTCGCCGTCCCCGCCGAACGGGTCCCGGAAGCCGTCGCGGACTGCGGGGAGCACGGCGTGCGGGGCCTGGTCGTGCTCTCCGCCGGGTACGCCGAGAGCGGCCCGGACGGCCGCGAGCGGCAGCGCCGGCTCATACGGCAGGCCCGCTCCCACGGCATGCGGATCATCGGGCCGAACGCCTTCGGCATCATCAACACCGCCGCCGACGTCCGGCTCAACGCCTCGCTCGCGCCGCACCCGCCGACCGCCGGGCGGATCGGGCTCTTCACCCAGTCCGGCGCCATCGGGATCGCCCTCCTCGCCGAACTGCACCGGCGGGGCGCCGGGCTCTCCTCCTTCATCTCGGCCGGGAACCGCGCCGACGTCTCCGGCAACGACTTCCTCCAGTACTGGTACGACGACCCCGGCACCGACGTCGTCCTCCTCTACCTGGAGTCGATCGGCAACCCCCGGAAGTTCGCCCGGCTCGCCCGCCGCACCGCCGCCGTCAAGCCGGTCGTCGTGGTCAAGGGCGCCCGGCACAGCGGCAGCGCCCCGCCCGGACACCGGGTGCCCGTCACCCGCGTCCCGCACGCCACGGTCTCCGCGCTGCTCCGGCAGGCCGGGGTGATCCGCGTCGACACCGTCACCGAACTCGTGGACGCCGGGACGCTCCTGGCCGCCCAGCCGCTGCCCGCCGGGCCCCGGGTCGCGATCCTCGGCAACTCCGAGTCGCTCGGCCTGCTCACGTACGACGCCTGCCTGACCGAGGGGCTGCGGCCGCTGCGGCCGCTGGACCTGACGACCGCGGCGACCCCGGAGGACTTCCGGGACGCGCTGGCGGCGGCCCTCGCGGACGAGGCGTCCGACGCCGTCGTCGTGACCGCGATCCCCTGGGTCGGCGAGGACGGCGCCACCGAGTCCGGCGACGGCGAGGTGCTGGCGGCGGCGCTCCGCGAGGCCGTCGCCTCCGCCCCGGCGAAGCCGGTCGTCGTCGTCCACGTCGAGATGGGCGGTCTCGCGGAGGCCCTGGCGGTGGCCACGAGCACGCGGCCCGCCCCGCCGGGCGGCGTGCCGTCCTCGACGGCGGGCCCGGACCGGGGGACCGGCCCCCACCGGGGGACCGGCCCGCATCGCGCTCCCGCCCCGGAACGGACCTCCGGCCCGGCGCCCGCTGCCGGAAGCGCGCCCGTCCCCGAAACCGTCCCCGGAACCTCCCCCGCCCCGGTCACCATCCCCTCCTACCCCGCCGCCGAGCGGGCCGTACGGGCGCTGGCCGAGGCCGTGCGGTACGGGCAGTGGCGGCGGCAGGCGGCCGAACCCGGCCGGGTGCCCGCGTACGAGGACATCGACGAGGCCGGGGCCGCCGACCTGATCGCGCGGGTGCTCACCACCGAGCGGGCGGACGCGCGGGGCGTGCCCCTCGCCTCCCCGGAAGCGGGCGAACTGCTCGCCCGGTACGGCATCACCGTCCTGCCGGCCCTGCCCGCGCCCGCGCCCGACGCCGCCGTCGCGGCGGCCGCCCGCCTCGGCTACCCCGTCGCCCTCAAGACGACCGCGCCGCACCTCCGCCACCGTCCCGATCTCGGAGGCGTCCGGCTCGACCTGGCCACCGAGGGACAGCTCCGCACGGCCTACGCCGAGCTGACCGAGGCCCTCGGCAGGCCCGAGGAGCTCCGGCCGGTCGTCCAGGCCATGGTGCCCCGGGGCGTCGACACCGTCGTCCGCTCCGCCATCGACCCGGGCGTGGGAGCCGTCCTCTCCTTCGGTCTCGCGGGCGCGGCCTCGGAACTCCTCGGCGACACGGCCCACCGGCTGGTCCCGGCCACCGACCGGGACGTCGCCGAACTCGTCCGCTCCCTCCGGACCGCCCCGCTGCTCTTCGGCTGGCGCGGCTCCGCCCCCGTGGACATCCCGGCCCTGGAGGAACTGCTGCTGCGGGTCTCCCGGCTCGTCGACGACCACCCCGAGGTGGTCGCCGTCTCCCTGGAGCCGGTGGTCGTGGCCTCCCGGGGCCTCTCCGTCCTCGGCGCGACCGTCCGCCTGGCCCCGCCGCCGCCCCGCACCGACCTCGGCCCGCGCAGCCTGCCGAGGTACTGAGCGGGCCGAGGGGCGCCCCGGGCCCCGTAGGATGGAGTCCATGGCGAAGAGCGGTACGACGACCCAGGGGCTGCGCGCGGCGATCGAGCGCAGCGGCTACTACCCGGCCCTCGTGGCCGAGGCGGTGGAGGCCGCCGTCGGCGGCGAGGCCGTCGCGTCGTACGTGGTGCACCAGGAGACCACCTTCGACGCGAACGAGGTCCGCCGCCACGTCACCGTGCTCGTCCTGACCCCGAACCGCTTCATCGTCAGCCACACCGACGAGCAGGCCGCCGACACCAGCTCCCCGACCCCGTACGCCACGACCTCCACCGAGTCCGTGAAGCTCGACCGGATCTCGTCGGTCGTCGTCAGCCGCGTGGTCGCCAACCCCGAGTCCTACACGCCGGGCACGCTGCCCCGCGAGGTGGTCCTCACCATCGGCTGGGGGGCCGTCTCCCGGATCGACCTGGAGCCCGCCGCCTGCGGCGACCCCGACTGCGACGCGGACCACGGCTACACCGGCAACTCCACCGCCGACGACCTCAGCCTGCGCGTGAGCGACGCCGGGGACGGCCCGGACACCGTCCGGCAGACCCTCGCCTTCGCCCAGGCGCTCTCCGAGGCGACCGCGGCCACCGCCGCCTCCACCCGCTGATGGAGCGGTCCACCGACGTGTCCTACGGCTGGCCCGACGATCCGGTTCCGCTCGCCCCGGAGACCGCGCCGGTGCCCGCGTACGCCTCCGGCTCCCTCGGCGACCTCCTCCCGACGCTCGTCGCGGGCCAGGGGGTGCCCGGCTTCGCCCCGCGGATCGCGGAGCTGACCCCCGCCGACCGGAACTGCGTCTTCCTGATCGACGGGCTCGGCTGGGAGCAGATCAGGTCCCACCCCGACGAGGCCCCCTACCTCACCTCGCTCCTCGGCTCCTCGCGGGGCGGCACGGGCCGGCCGGTCACCGCCGGGTTCCCCGCCACCACCGCGACCTCCCTCGCCTCCGTCGGCACCGGCCGCCATCCCGGCACGCACGGGCTGCTCGGATACACCGTGCGCGATCCCGGCACCGGCGCGCTCATGAACCAGCTCCGCTGGAAGCCGTGGACCGCGCCGCGCGTCTGGCAGCCGTACCCCACCGTCTTCCGGCTCGCCCACGAGGCCGGGGTCCACACCGCCCAGGTCTCCTCCCCGGCCTTCGAGCGGACCCCGCTCACCCAGGTCGCGCTCAGCGGCGGAACGTTCCACGGACGGCTCTCCGGCGAGGAGCGGATGGACTTCGCCGCCGAGCAGCTCGCCGCCGGGGACCGCTCGCTCGTCTACACGTACTACAGCGAACTCGACGGCGCCGGGCACCGCTTCGGCATCGACTCCGACGCCTGGCGCGGCCAGCTGATGTTCGTCGACCGGCTCGCCCAGCGGCTCGCGGAGCAACTGCCGCCCCGCTCCGCGCTCTACGTCACGGCCGACCACGGCATGGTCGACATCCCCTTCGACGAGGAGCACCGCATCGACTTCGACGAGGACTGGGAGCTGCGCGCCGGCGTCGCCCTCCTCGGCGGCGAGGGGCGGGCCCGTCACGTCTACGCCGTGCCCGGTGCCGAGGCGGACGTCCTCACCTGCTGGCGCGAGGTCGTCGGCGAGCGGTTCTGGGTCGCGGGCCGGGAGGAGGCGATCTCCCTCGGCTGGTTCGGCGACGAGATCGACGCGCGCGTCCACGGGCGGATCGGGGACGTCGTCGTCGCGGCCCACGACGACGTGGCCATCACCGCCTCGGTCAACGAGCCCCACGAGTCCGCGATGGCCGGCATGCACGGGTCCATGACCCCCGCCGAGCAGTTCGTCCCGCTGCTCGAAGTGCGCTCCTGACCTTCCGGCACTTCCCCCTCCCCCCCCCACGATCCCCACGCCCCCGAAAGGTCCCCGACCCGTCATGCCCGAGCTGGTCTTCTTCTCCGGAACCATGGATTGCGGGAAGAGCACCCTGGCGCTCCAGATCGCCCACAACCGCGACGCGCGGGGGCTCCAGGGGGTGATCTTCACCCGTGACGACCGGGCGGGGGAGGGCAAGCTGTCCTCCCGGCTCGGCCTGGTGACGGAGGCGGTCGAGGCGCCGCGGGGCATGGACCTGTACGCGTACCTCGTCGGCCAGCTCTCCCAGGGCGGCAAGGCCGACTACGTGATCGTGGACGAGGCGCAGTTCCTCGCCCCGGAGCAGATCGACCAGCTCGCCCGCATCGTCGACGACCTGGGCCTGGACGTCTTCGCCTTCGGCATCACCACCGACTTCCGCACGAAGCTGTTCCCCGGCTCGCAGCGTCTGATCGAGCTGGCGGACCGCATAGAGCAGCTCCAGGTCGAGGCCCTGTGCTGGTGCGGTGCCCGCGCCACGCACAACGCCCGTACGGTGGGCGGCGAGATGGTCGTGGAGGGCGAGCAGGTCGTGGTCGGCGACGTGAACCGTCCTGCGGAGGAGATCGGTTACGAGGTCCTCTGCCGCCGGCATCACCGCCGCCGCGTGACCTCGTCGTCCGCCCGTGTCGGCGTCCTCTCCCCGGACGTGCTCCCCGTCAACCAGGTCTGACGGCCCCCGGGGCGCGGCCCGGAGGGTTCTGCGGTTCCGGGAGCGCCGCCGGCGGGTTCAGGGTTCCGTGGGCGCGGCCGCCGGCCGGGTCTTCGGGGCCGGCCGCCTCCACCGGCGCCGTTCCCGTGAGGGTGGCGACCAGGGCCTGGGCGAGGACGGCGGCGGTGGCGAGCCGGGGGTCCTCCCGCTCGTCGCCGGTGACCCGGCCGATCACGGCGTCCCGCACCGCTTCCGAGGTGCCGGGGTCCCCGAAGAGGCCGGGGAAGGACAGCGCCATCATGCACACGCCCACGTTGGCGGAGAGGACGGCCCGGCCGGCCGGTTCGGGGGGCATCCGCAGGCGCCCGGCGTCCCGGCACCGTTCCAGGGCCGCCCGCAGGATCGCCTGCGCCTCCCTGATGCCCTCCGGCCTCGCGTCGCCCGTCGGCGTGAACATCAGGCGATAGAGGTGCGGGTTGCGCAGCGCGAACGTGACGTGGCTGTCCCAGGCCGTGCGCAGGTCCGCCACCGGGTCGTCGGTGAGCGGATTGAGCCTCTTGGCGGCGAGGAAGCGCTCGAAACCGATGTCGGCCACCGCCGTGAGCAGCCCCTGCTTGTCGCCGAACCGGCGGTAGATCTCGGGCATGCCCACCTTCGCCCGGTCGCAGATGGCCCGGGTCGAGATCGCCAGCGCGTCCTTGGTGGCGAGCAGCTCCTCGGTGGCTTCCAGGATGCGCTCACGGGCTGTCGACATGGCTCCACGGTATCAGCGCTAACAGGGGGGACCTGGGCGAATCCCCTGTTCGGGCCCTCGGTGGCGCAGGCGCTGACTCTCTTGTTATCAGTGATTACGATCTGTGTTAGCGTTGAAAACAAGCAGGGGTGGTCGTGCGTGACGACCCCTCCACCGCCCCTCCCCGTCCGAAAGGAACCGCCATGACCGCGTCTCCCACCCTTCGCGAGGTGATCGGCCTCCCCCGGGAGCTGCCGCGACTGAGCGAGTCGGTCCTGATCATGATCGACTTCCAGAACACCTACCGCACCGGCGTCATGCGGCTCGACGGCGCCGAGGAGGCCGTGGCCGCCGGTGCCCGCCTGCTCGCGGCCGCCCGCGCCGCCGGAACCCCGGTCGTCCACGTCGTCAACGACGGCGGCGAGGGCACCCCGTACGACATCCGGGCCGAGATCGGCTCGATCAGCGACGAGGTCGCCCCGGCCGAGGGGGAGAGGGTGGTCGTCAAGCAGGTCCCCAACGCCTTCCACGCCACGGAGCTGGAGGGCGTCCTGAAGGAGCTCGGCGCCGGTGGCGATCTGGTCCTCGCCGGGTTCATGACGCACATGTGCGTGCTGTTCACGGCGCAGGGCGCCTTCAACCTCGGCTACCGCCCGACCGTCGTCGCCGAGGCCACCGCCACCCGCCCCCTGGAGGCGCCGGACGGCACCGTCCTGTCCCCGGACGCGCTGGGGGCCGCCGCCCTGACGACCGTCTCCGACCTGTTCGGCACGGTGGCCCGCACGGTCGGCGAACTCGTGGCCGGCGCCCCGGCCGCCTGACGCCCCCGGGCGCACGGCATCGACCGCCCGGCCTCTTCCGGGGCGCCCGCCACCGGTCGTCCGGCCCGTCCCGGGGCGCCCGCCACCGGTCGTCCGGCCCGTCCCGGGGCGCCCGCCACCGGTCGTCCGGCCCGTCCCGGGGTGCACGGCACCGGGAGTTCACCCGCGGTGTACCCGAACCATCCCCGGTGATCGGCCGCGGGTCGTCCGCCTCGGTGGTAATGGCGGTCGGCCCGTGCGTGACGACTCCACCTCCGGGCGTTCCCGCGCCGTACGACCCCTGGAGGACGCGTGCCCCCCGCCCCCGAGACCGCGCCCGCCGCCACCGGGGCCGAGACGAAGGCCGGGGGCGCGGGTGCGGCCGGGACCGGAGCGGAGGGCACCCGGCCCCCCTCCGGGACCCTCCGGCCCCGCCTCCGCCGACCGGAGTTCCGGGCCGCGACCGCCGCCGCCCTGCTCACCACCGTGCTGTTCTGCCTCGCCACCCGGCTCGCCCGCGCCCATCCCTTCGGCCCGACGACCAGGAACGTCGTCGACCTGGGCCAGCAATACCTGCCGTACCACACCTACTGGCGCGCCTTCCTGCGCGGCGAGACCCACGGGGACGCCCTCCTCGACTGGAACACC
Organism: Streptomyces sp. NPDC041191; assembly: GCF_055591945.1. Lineage (NCBI taxonomy): Bacteria > Bacillati > Actinomycetota > Actinomycetes > Kitasatosporales > Streptomycetaceae > Streptomyces > Streptomyces sp. NPDC041191. The sequence goes on from NZ_JBVIZC010000003.1 coordinate 110,879, forward strand.
GGATTCGGCTCCAACTTCCTCGGCGACATCGGCACGTACCTGAGCAGCCCCTTCAGCCTCCTCGTCGTGTTCTTTCCGGCGGACCGCGTCGAACTCGCCCTGTACGCGGTCACCACCCTCAAGATCGCCGCCGCCGGGGCCGCCATGGCCCTGCTCCTCCTGCGGCTGCGTCCCGGCCCCTGGCCGGTCGCCGCCGTGCTCGGCACCGCGTACGCGCTCTCCGGCTGGACCCTCGACCACGGGTCCACGGTCCCGATGTGGCTCGACGGGCTCGTCGCCCTCCCGCTGCTCTGCCTGGCCGGGGAGTGGGCCCGCGCCGGCCGCAGGCCCGTCCTCGGGCCGCTCGTCGTCGCGCTGGCCTGGACCGCCAACTTCTACACCGCGTACATGGCGACCCTCGGCGCCGCCGTCGTCCTCGCCGTCCGGCTGCTCACCGCCGGGGAGCCCGCCACCGCGCGGCAGCGCCTCGCCGGCGCGGCGCGGGCCGTCCGGAGCGTCCTCATCGGCGTCGGGCTCGCCGCGCCGCTCGTCGTGGTCGTCTTCCTCGCCACCCGGGCCGCCGACCCCACCCCGGAGACCGTCTTCGCGCCCGCGGCCCCGGCGGACGTCCTCGCCCGCCTCCTGCCCGCCACCGCGAGCGTGGCCACCCCCGCGCTCTTCGTCGGCACCTCCGCCCTCGCCCTCGCCCTGACGCTGCCGTTCCACCGGGCCGTCGCCCCGCGCGTCCGGGCCGGCTGGACGACGGCGGCCGTCCTGGTGGCCCTCTCCCTCCAGTGGGAGCCCACCCACCTGCTCTGGCACGCGGGCGCCTCGCCCAACGGCATCCCGTACCGCCAGTCCTTCGTCCTGTGCGGCCTGCTGCTGATCGGCGCCTGGTTCTCGGCCGCCGCGGGAGTGCCCCGCCCGGCGGCGCTCCTCGCGGCCGGCGGCCTGCTCGGCGCCCTGGCGTGGGCGGCCCGGGGGAGCGCCGACATCGACCGGTGGACCTTCCCCGCCTTCGGCGCGGCCGCGCTCCTGGCGCTCGCCGCCGCCCTCGCCGCCCTGACGGCCGCCCGCTCCCGCCCCCGCGCCGCCCGCCTCCTCACCGCCCTGACCGTGGTCCTGCTCGTCGCCGCCCAGGCGGGCGAGGCGGTCGTCACCGGGAAGCGGGCCGAGGAACAGCGGCGGAACGAGGTCGCCTGGTCGCCCCGGATCGGCCCCTGGCACGAGGCCGTGGCGCGCGAGACGGCCCGCGCGGACGCCTGGCCCCGGTACCGCACGGAGCCCGGCGAGGTCCCCGGCGGCAACGACGCCCTGCTCGTCGGCGGACAGGGCGCCGACCACTACAGCAGCCTCACCGCCGACGTGACCTCCCGCACCCTCACCGGCCTGGGCTTCGGCCACTACGCCAAGGGCCGGCACCCCGTCACCCTCGACAACCCCGTGACCGACGCCCTCTTCTCCATCGGCACCCGGGTGCGCGCGAAACCCACGGAGCCGGTGCGGCGGGACGCCCCGCCCCGCGCCGCGGTCACCGCCACGACCGTCCCCGTACCGCCGCTGGTCACCGTCCGCCCGGCGCCGCGGCCCACGGGGCGGCCGGGGGACTCGGCCTTCGTCCGGCAGGGACGCCTGCTCGGCGCCCCCGTGTACGAGCTGCCCGCGCCCCGCCGCGCCGGACACGTCCTCACCGCCCGCTGCCCGGCCGGCTCCGACGTGTGGTTCTGGGCGCCCGAGTACCGGGGCACGGCGGCCCTCGCGGGGGAGGACCCCGTGGCGTTCGGGGGCGGACCGCCCGCCGTCAGCGCCGCCATGGGCGCCCTCGGAGCCGTGCCCGCCTCGGGAGAGGTGCGGATCGAACTGTCCCCGGAGGCCGGGCCGAAGCTGCCCCGGCAGCCCGTCGGCTGCCTGGTCCGCGCCCGTCTCGACGCCGCCGTGGAACGGCTCACCGCCACCGGTGCCACCCGGGTCCGCGCCACCGGACACACCGTCACGGCCGAACTCCCGCGAGGCAGTACGGGCATCGCCGTCCTCGCCGTCCCCCGCGTGCCCGGCTGGAGCTGCGCCGCCGGTGACGCGGACCTCCGCCCCGCGCGTACGTACGACGGGCTCGTCGCCGTCCCCCTCGACGGGCGGGCGGACACGGTCCGCTGCTCCTTCCGGCCCCCGGGCCTCCGCCTCGGCGCCGCCGTCGGGGCGGCCGCCCTCCTCGCCCTGGTCGCGACCGGGGCACCTCGCCGCCGGCGCGCCCGTGCGTGACGGACCCGCGGGGGGACGCGCCGTGCCGAGAGGGCGGGGAGAGTTCACCGGCCGTACACGCGCGGCTCGTTCGGCCGGGAAGGCGGAGCACTACCGTACGCGGCACCACGACGTTCGACCGTCCGATCCAGTGTGGGGAACCCGAGTGCCGAAACTGTCCGTCGTCGTACCGTTCCACAACGTCGGGGCGTACGCCTCCGACACCCTGCGCGGTCTCGCGAACAACGCGGACCCGGACTTCGAGTTCCTGCTGGTCGACGACTGCTCGACGGACGACACCCCGGAGATCCTCGACCGCTGGCGCGACCGCCTGCCGAACGCCACCGTCATCCGGCACGAGACCAACCGGGGCGTCGCCCAGGCGCGCAACACCGGGATCGACGCGGCGACCGGCGACCACCTCACCTTCCTCGACGGCGACGACTGGTACGCGCCCGGCCACCTGAAGGCCGCCGTGGCCGGAATCACCCGCCTGGGCTGCGACTTCGCCCGCACCGACCACGTCCTGGCGGAGGGCCGCAAGCGCCAGATCCGCTACGCACCCGCCAAGCGCCGGGACACCGTGATGGACCCCAGGGACGGCATCTCGCCGGCCGGCATGGTCACGATGGTGGACTACCCCTTCGTCCCCTTCGGCATCTACGGCCGGCACCTCTTCGAGAACGGCGCGTCCCGCTTCGAGACGACCCTGCGGACCGCCGAGGACCGCCTCTGGATCTGGCGGCTCCACCTGAGGGCCCGCACCTTCGCGGCGCTCTCCCTGCACGGCGTCTTCTACCGGCGGGGGGTCGCCACCTCGCTCACCCAGATCACCGACCACCGGCAACTGGACTTCATCCCCTCCTACGACCTCCTGCTGGACGAGGTCTCCCGGGACGCCGACGCGGACCGCTTCCTGCCGAAGGCGGTCCGCACGTACTGCGCGATGATCGCCTTCCACGTCGGCAAGGCCGGCGCGTACGAACCCGCCGTCGCCGAACGGCTGCGCGCGGACGTCCGCGACGCGCTGCGCCGCATGCCCCAGCGGGTCCTGGACGAGACCCTGGCCACCATGGACACCCCGCGCGCCACCCTCCTGCGGAGCCTGCGCGAGACCGGAAGGACCGCCTGACCCATGGCCCCCGAGAAGGACGCCACGACGGACGCCGACACCCGTCCGGTCCAGATCTTCCAGGTGTCCACCCTCTACGGCGCCGCCACCCTGGCCGCCGCCCTCGACGCCGGGCTCTTCGGTCCCCGTGCGGACGCCCGCCGGCTCCTGCTGGTCTCGCACAACGCCGAGATCCCGGAGACCGCGCCGCGCCTGCGGGACATGACCGGGTACGGGCGGATCGCCACCCGCTTCGACGGCACCCTCGACTGGAACGCGACGATCCACCCGTACCACCCCGCCGCCTGGGCCCCCCGTCCCGAGGAGGCCCCGCTCTGGCAGCGCGTGCTGCGCACCGCCTGGGGCCTCGGCACGGCGCCGGTCGAACTGGCCGTCGAGTCCATCCAGGTCAACCCCGCGAAGGCACTGGCCGTCGCCTTCCCCGAGAGCTCCCTGCACGTCTACGCGGACGGCCTGATGAGCTACGGCCCCACCCGCAACGACCTCGCGCAGTCGGTCGCCTGCCGCGTCCGGAGGGTCCTCCACCCCGACCTGGTCCCGGGCCTGCGGCCCCTCCTCCTGAGCGAGTACGGGGTCGGGTCCGAACCGGTCCCCGACGACGCCTTCCGCGCGGTCCTCGCCGAGATCGCCGGGGAGGCCGCCGACGACCCCCTGATCGCGCGGGCGGCGGCCACCGGGCCCACGGCCCTCCTGCTCGGCCAGTACCTCGCGGCCCTGAACCTCCTCACCGCCGAGGAGGAGGAGAACCTGCACGTACGGATGCTGCGCGGAGCCGCCGCCGCCGGACACCGCTCGGTCGTCTTCAAACCGCACCCGTCCGCACCCGCCCGCTACTCCCGGACCCTGGAGGAGGAGGCGGAGCGCTCCGGCGTCCGCCTGACGGTCCTCGACGGGCCGCTGCTCGCCGAGACCTTCTACGAGCGGTGCCGGCCCCGGCTCGTCGTCGGCTGCTTCTCCACGGCGATGCTCACCGCCGCCGTCCACTACGGCGTGCCCGTCGCCCGCGTGGGCACGGCCGAGGTCCTGGAACGGCTCACCCCCTACGAGAACAGCAACCGCGTCCCGCTCACCCTCGTCGACCACCTCGTCGCCGACCTGGAACGGGGCGAGGAGCCCGCCGTCCCCGGCCCGGCCCCCGCCTCGCTCGCGCCCCTGGTCCGGGCCGTCGGCTACTGCATGCGCCACAAGAGCCACCCGGAGCTCCGGGAGGAGGCCGCCCGCTTCCTGGCCGCCCACCACGACGACCCCGGCACCGCCCACCACTTCACCACCGAACGGCTGACCCTGCTCGGCCTGCCGGGCGGAGCGCGGACCCCGGGCGGCGCGCCCCGGCCGCTCCGGAGCCTCCTGCGGGGCCGCCGGGGCTGATCCCGGGCCCCTCGCACCACCGGCCCGGCCGGGTCAGCGCCCGGAGGACCCGGCCAGGGTGAAGACCGCCCCCTCCGGGTCCGCCACCACGGCGACCCGCCCCGCCGGGCCGTCGTGCGGCGGGCGCAGGACCCGGCCGCCCAGCTCCACGACGAGCCGGGCGGCCGCGTCCGCGTCGGCGACCTCGAAGTACGTCATCCAGTGCGGGCCCCGGTCCCGGGGCAGGCCCTCGCCGACGCCGTGCAGGGAGGCCACCGGGATCCCCTCCACGTGCAGCGCCGCGTAGTCCTGCCCGGTGGAGGGGACGGGCTCCACCTCGAAGCCGAAGACCGCCCGGTAGAACTCCCCGGCCGAGGAGGTCTCGTACGTGAGGAGCTCGTTCCACACCGGGGTCCCCGGCCCCGCCGTCGCCGTGCCGTGGTGCGCCTCCGCCTGCCAGACGCCGAAGACCGCGCCCGTCGGGTCGGAGCAGATCGCCAGGCGACCCGCCTCGGCCGCGTCCAGCGGGCCCACCGCGACGGTGCCGCCGCAGCAGCGGATGCTCTCGGCGGTCTCGTCGGCGTCCTCGGTGGCCAGATAGGGGGTCCAGGCGATGCGCAGGCGCCGGTCGTCCGGCAGTCGGCCGATGCCCGCCACCTCCCTGTCGCCGAGCAGGGCGCGGACGTACGGGCCGAGCTGCTCGGGGCCGGGCACGAACTCCCAGCCGAAGAGCGCGTGGTAGAACTCCTGCGTGGCGTCAAGCCCGTGCACCATCAGGCTCACCCAGCAGGGCGTGCCGGGGGTGCGCCGAGTCGCCTCGGTCATCGTCACCCTCTCCTCGGACCATCGTCGTGGCCGTGTGCCCGTCCGGCGGTGGCACCGGCGGGGACGCGGCGGACCCCGGCCGCACCACGCGGTGGCGCGATCCCGGGGGCGAGGCGCCGGGTCCGTCCCCCGCGGCCGTGCGGCTGCGCGAGTATGGCACCCATGAACCCCATCATCTCCGCAAGCGAACTGCTCAGCGAGTCGGCGGGACCCCGGCCGCCGGTCCTCCTGGACGTCCGGTGGGCGCTCGGGGGCCCGCCCGGACGGCCCGCCTACGAGGCCGGCCACCTGCCCGGAGCGGTCTACGTCGACCTGGACACGGAGCTGGCGGGCCCGCCCGGGAACGGCGGACGCCACCCCCTGCCCGACCCGGAGGTCTTCGGCGCCGCGATGCGCCGCGCGGGTGTCTCGGCGGACCGGCCGGTCGTCGCGTACGACGGCGGTTCCGGCTGGGGCGCGGCCCGCGCCTGGTGGCTGCTCCGCTGGACGGGCCACCCGGACGCGCGGGTCCTGGACGGGGGCCTCGCGGCCTGGACGGGCGGCCTCACGACGGAGGTCCCCGCCCCGGAGCCGGGCGATTTCCGGCCACGGCCGGGCGCACTCGGGCTGCTGGACGCCGACGGCGCGGCGGCACTGGCCGGCACGGGGCTGCTCCTGGACGCGCGGGCGGCCGAGCGCTACCGGGGGGACGTCGAGCCGATCGACCGGGTCGGCGGGCACATCCCGGGCGCCGTCTCCGCCCCGACGACCGGGAACGTCGACGCCGAGGGGCTGTTCCTGGCGGCCGACGTCCTGCGGGAGCGGTTCACCGCGCTGGGCGCGACCGGGGGGACCCCGGTCGGGGTGTACTGCGGCTCGGGCGTCTCCGGCGCCCACGAGGTGCTCGCCCTGGAGGTCGCGGGCATCCCGGCCGCCCTCTACGCGGGCTCCTGGTCGGAGTGGTCCGCCGACCCGTCCCGCCCGGTGGCCACGGGTCCGGACCCCCGGTAGCGCGCGCGGCACCGGTCCGGACGCCCGTACGGGGCCCGCGCCGTGACCGCGGCGCGGGCCCCGTACGGAGGCGCGCGAAGGTCAGTCCTGCTTCTTCCTGCGCGTGCCGAACACGATCTCGTCCCAGCTGGGCACCGCCGCGCGGCGGCCCGGACGGACGCCGTCGGCCTCGGCCTGGCGGTCCGTGGTGCCGGTGAGCCGGTCGCGGTGGCCCGACACCGCGCGCGGCATCAGCACGTCGGCGTACGCGGCGCCCGCCCCCGCCGAGGCGGCGGGTGCCGGCGGCTCCTCCGCCGCGGGCTCCTCCGCGTGCTCCGAGGAGTCCGGCTGCTCGGGCACGACCATGTCGCCGCGGAAGCTCGGCACGGCCTCCAGGAGGCTCGTCAGGGAGTCCCGCTCGTCCTCCGGCTCGACGGGCGCGGGCGTCCGTTCCAGCTGGTGGCGGTCGAGCTGGCGGTCCAGGGCGCGGTCGAGGGGCCGGTCCCGGGGCAGCCGGGCGATGCGCGGCACGAACGGGAAGCTGGGTTCGGGCGCGGCGGCGATCGTGTCGTCCGTCTCGCCGATCAGGGCCCGTGCCTCGTCGTCCACGGCCTGGACGAGCCGCCGGGGCGGGTCGTACGTCCAGCTGGCCGTGTGGACCTCGCCCGCGACCCGGTAGACGAGCAGCACCTCCCAGGTGCCGTCGTCCCGGCGCCAGGAGTCCCACTGCACGGTGTCCTTCTCGGCCCCGCGCAGCAGCAGCCGCTCCTGCACCGCCTCGCCGAGCTGGGGGCCGCTGTTCTCCCCGGGCCTGCGGACCGGGGTCTTGCGGGCCCGCTCCGCCATGAAGGCGCGCTCGGCGAGCACGGGCCCCTCAAAGCGGCGCACGCGGTCGACGGGGATGCCGGCGAGCTGGGCGACCTCCTCGGCGGAGGCACCGGCCCTTATGCGCGCCTGGATGTCACGCGGGCGGAGGTGGCTCTCCACCTCGATCTCGATCTGGCCGAGGCGCGCACGGTCGTTGCGCACGGCGGCGCGCAGCCGCTCGTCGATCGGAAGTGTGTACTCCGTGCTGTCAGCAGCCTTCAGCACCAGTCGTGTGCCGTCGTTGGAGACGGCCACGACACGCAGTTCGGGCATGGGTACCTCCCGGGTGGTGCCTGCCGACGTCACGTGCGTCGCTGCTTCCGCTAGTCGAGTGTGGCCTGCCCGGGTGCAGCCTGCCACTACTTGCCGAGTTGCCCGGCGTGTCGGGCGTGGACCCCGGAACGCCGTGGTGTCACGGTTGCCCGATCGCTACGGCCAGTGACTGGCGGTCACTCTGTGCAGCCGGTTCCCGTGTGATGCCGAAACGCCGCCGGTGCGGGCGCCGTCCCCGGCTCCCGCCCCGTGATCCGGGGCACCCGTGAGGGCGTCCGGACCCAGGGTTCGCCAATGTACTCCATTCGGGCCACCTGGGTGGACAGGCGCGCCGCCCAATGTGTCGGGCAGTACGGGAGTTGACTCCCCGCGCCCCTCCTCCGCACGTGTCGCTCTTCACAGAAAGGGTGGAAACGGAACTATTCCCCTCTCCCATTTGTCCCTTCTGGGTGCAGAGCACTCAATGAGTCGGCAGGGGTTGGAGATGGGGCAGAGGCCGAGGACCGGCACGGACGAGCCAGAGGAGGCGGAGGGGACGAAGGCGACGAAGGTGACGGAGGCGGCGGAGAGGACGGAGCCGGCCGGGAAGGCGGAGGGGAGCGGCAGGAGGAAGATCGACCTGAGCATGGCCCAGGTCTCGGGCAGCGCCCTGGCCGCGGTCGTCGCCGCCAAACTGGCCTCGACCCTCGGCGTGTACGGCACGATCGTCGGGGCCGGCGTGATCAGCGTCATCGCCACCTGCGGCGGCCCGTTCTTCCAGTACGCCCTGCGGCGCACGGGCGAACAGGTCCGCGACGTGACCACGGCGGCCCGGCCGAAGGCGCGCCGCATCCGGCTCGTGACCACGACCTCGCCCGACGGGGACGACCGGACCCTGCTGCTCCGCACGGTCCCGGCGCCCGGCGCGGAGACGCCCGGCGGGGAGACGCCCGGCGGGGAGGACTTCGGGGAGGCGACCACCCACGGCACCCGCGTCCGGGGCTGGAGGCGCCCGGTGGTCGCCGCCGCCCTGGTCTTCGGCGTCACCATGGGCGGCATCACCACCTACGAGCTGGTCGCCGGAGAGGACTTCGGCGGCAGGCAGGGCGCCACCACCTTCGGCTCCGCCGTCCGCGGCGACGGCGGTACGGGGAAGAAGGCGCCGGCCCCGGGCGGGGAGACCACGCCCGCGCCGTCCGGGACGGGCGACGGCACCGGGCGGCCGGAGGACGGGGGCGCGAGCTCCGCGCCGGGCACCGTCCCGACTCCGGGCGGCGGCGGGTCCGGGCAGCCGGACCCCGGGCGGAGCGGAACCGGCTCCCCGTCGGCGGAGCCGTCCCCCTCCGGGTCCACCGGGAGCGGGACGACGCCCCCGCCGGAACCGACCGGCCCCACGACGGGACCGACCGCCCCGACCGGGGAGCCGTCCACCGGGACGGGACCGTCCGGGGCCCCGGCGCCCCCGTCGCCCCCGGAGACCCGGGCCCCGGCCGGTCCCGGGACCGGGACGGAGCCCGGGGACGAATGAGGAACGGCCGCCCCGCACGCGCGGGGCGGCCGTTCCCGTCAGTCGCCGAGGACGCGCCGCAGGTAGTCGTTGGTGAACAGGCGGTCCGGATCGAGCCGGTCGCGCAGCGCCGTGAACTCGGCGAAGCGCGGATAGACCCCGGAGAGGTACGCGGCGTCCCGGGTGTGGATCTTGCCCCAGTGCGGGCGGCCCCCGTGCGCCGTCATGATGCGCTCCACCGCGGTGAAGTACGCCCGGTGGGGCGTCCCCCGGTAGAGGTGGACGGCGACGTAGGCGGTCTCCCGCCCGGAAGCCGTGGAGAGCGCGATGTCGTCGGCCGGGGCCGTGCGCACCTCCACCGGGAAGCTGATCTTGAGCGGTGACCGCTCGATCATCGCCTTCAGCTCGCGCAGCGCGGCGACGGCCGCCTCGCGCGGCAGCGCGTACTCCATCTCCATGAAGCGCACCCGGCGCGGCGAGGTGAAGACCTTGTAGGGGATGTCGGTGTACGTACGGGCCGACAGGGCCCGGCTGGCGATCCTGGCGAGCGGGGGGACGACCGGCGGCACCGCCCGGCCCAGCGAACAGGCGAGCTGGAAGACCCCGTTCGACAGGAGTTCGTCGTCGACCCAGCCGCTGATCCGTCCGGGGGGAGCGGCGGGGCCCGCGCTGCGGTTGTTGCGCTTGGTGCTGCAGTTCTCCGTGTGGGGGAACCAGTAGAACTCGAAGTGCTCGTTCTCCGCGTGCAGCGCGTCGAACTCCGAGGTGACCCGGTCGAAGGACATCGGCTCCTCGCGCGCGGTGAGCAGGAAGACCGGCTCCACCGCGAAGGTGATCGCGGTGATCACGCCGAGGGCGCCGAGCCCGATCCGGGCGGCCGCGAAGACCGCGCGCTCCTCGTCGTTCCCCTCCGCCGAGCAGGTGAGCAGCCGCCCGTCCGCGGTCACCATTTCGAGACCGCGGATCTGCGCGGCTATCGACGCCGACTCGCGACCCGTGCCGTGCGTGCCGGTGGAGACGGCGCCGGCGACGGTCTGCTCCATGATGTCGCCCATGTTCGTGAGCGACAGGCCCTCCCGGGCCAGCGCCACGTTGAGCCGCTTCAGCGTCGTGCCCGACTCGACCGTCACGGTCATCGCCTCGCGGTCGATCCGCCGGATCCCGCTCAGCAGTCCCGGCCTGATCAGCACGCCGTCGGTGGCCGCGATCGAGGTGAAGGAGTGGCCGGTGCCGACCGTCTTCACCCGCAGCCCGTCCTCGGCCGCCCGGCGCACCGTCTCGGCGAGCTCCTCGGCCGAGGCCGGGTTCGCCTCCCGGACCGGACGGGAGGTGACGTTCCCCGCCCAGTTACGCCACGGACCGCTCGCCGTCCTGCTGTTCCCCGGCCCCGCTGTTGTCGTCCCGTTCACGCTGCCCCTCCCGGTTCGGCGCCGGCCTGCGCAGCCGGCGGTGTCCGAGGAGACCCACCGCGACCGCGGCGGCGCCCGCGACGACGGGCACCACGTACCCCGTCTCGGCGCCCGCCGCGTCGACCACCCAGCCGGCGGCGGAGGAGCCGAGCGCCACGCCGACCGCGAGCCCGGTACTCGTCCAGGTCATGCCCTCGGTCAGTGCGGTGCGCGGTACGTGCGCTTCGACGAGGGCCATCGTGGTCACCATGGTGGGCGCGATGGAGAGGCCCGCGACGAAGAGCGCCACGGCCAGCAACGGCAGGTTCCCGGCCAGTAGGAGGGGGATCATACTCACGGCCATCGCGCAGACGCCCAGCAGCCACCTGCGGGACGGCTCCCCTTTCAGGTGGAGCAGGCCGAAGACGGCTCCGGCCAGGCAGGAACCCAGGGCGTAGACGGCCAGGACGAGACTGGCGGCGCCCGGCCGCCCCCGCTCCTCGGCGAAGGCCACGGTCACCACGTCCACCGAGCCGAAGACGGCGCCGGTGGCGACGAAGGCGAGGACCAGGACCTGGAGGCCGGGGGAGCGGAGCGGGGAGCCGCGCCGTTCCCCGCTCCGCCGGGGGTGGGGCCGGGGTTCCGTGGCGCGCTGCGCGGTCAGCCAGAAGACGCCGACGGCGAGGAACGCCCCGGCGAACAGCGGGCCCGCCTCGGGGAACCAGTTCGTGGACAGGCCGATGGAGACGATCGGGCCGAAGATGAAGCACACCTCGTCGACGATCGACTCCCAGGCGTACGCCGTGTGCAGGTGCCTGCTTCCGCCCCGGTGGATCTCGGCCCAGCGGGCCCGGACCATCGCGCCGACGCTGGGCACGCAGCCGATCACGGCCGTGAACGCGAAGAGCGTCCAGACCGGCGCGTCCCGCTGCACGCAGAGGAGGAGGCCGGCGGCCCCGGCGAGCGACACCAGCGTCACCGGCCGGAGCACCCTGCGCTGCCCGTGCCGGTCGACCAGGCGGGAGACCAGCGGGCCGAGGACCGCGGCCGACATCGCGAGCGTCGCCGCGAGCGCGCCGGCGAGCCCGTACGCGCCGGTGACCTGCGAGATCATGGTGACGATGCCGATGCCCATCATCGACAGGGGCATCCGTCCGAGGAAGCCGGCGACGGAGAACGCGGCGGCTCCGGGCGCCGCGAAGATCGCGCGATAGGGACTGGCCAAGGGGACTCCGTACGTGCCGCGGAGCCGGGTCCCGCGCGACGGCACGACCCGTGGGACGCCGGCACCGACAGGTGTAATTAATAGCTAAAGCCTACAGTGTTGAAGTTGCGGGGTGCCCCCTTTTTCCCGGTCGGCTACCCCGCCCGACGGCCCCCCGGACGGGCCGGGCCCCCTCCGGCGCAAGCGGGTGGCAGGATCGGTGCCATGTCCGATCAGCACGATCCCGCCCCGTACGACGCCCTGCTGCTGCTCTCCTTCGGCGGCCCCGAGGGGCCGGACGACGTGGTCCCGTTCCTGGAGAACGTGACGCGCGGCCGCGGCATCCCGAAGGAACGCCTCAAGGAGGTGGGGCAGCACTACTTCCTCTTCGGCGGCGTCTCCCCGATCAACGACCAGAACCGCGCGCTCCTCGACGCGCTGCGGCAGGACTTCACGGAGTCCGGGCTCGACCTCCCGGTCTACTGGGGGAACCGCAACTGGGCGCCCTACCTCACCGACACCCTCCGGGAGATGGTCACCGACGGCCGGCGCCACATCGCCGTCCTCGCCACCAGCGCCTACGCCTCCTACTCCGGCTGCCGCCAGTACCGCGAGAACCTCGCCGACGCGCTCGCCGCCCTGGAGGCGGAGGGGCTCCCGCTGCCCCGGGTCGACAAGCTCCGGCACTACTTCAACCACCCCGGCTTCGTGGAACCCATGGTCGAGGGCGTCCTCGCCTCCCTCGCCGAGCTGGACCCCGCCGTCCGGGACGGCGCCCACCTCGCCTTCACCACCCACTCCATCCCCGAGTCCGCCGCCGACACCTCGGGGCCGGCCACCGGGCACGGCGGGGGCGGGGCCTACGTGCGCCAGCACCTCGACGTGGCGCGGGTGATCGCCGACGCCGTCCGCGAGCGGACCGGCACCGACCGGCCCTGGAAGCTCGTCTACCAGTCCCGCAGCGGCGCCCCCCACATCCCGTGGCTGGAGCCCGACATCTGCGACCACCTGGAGGAGCTGCGCGCCGCCGGGGCCCCCGCCGCCGTCATGGTCCCGATCGGCTTCGTCTCCGACCACATGGAGGTCCTGTACGACCTCGACACCGAGGCCACCGCCAAGGCCGCCGAACTGGGCCTGCCCGTCCGCCGTTCGGCCACCGTCGGCGCCGACCCGCGCTTCGCCGCCGCCGTCCGCGACCTGGTCCTGGAGCGGGCCGCCGCGGAACGGGGGGCCCGGCCGGAGCGGTGCGCCCTGGGCGCGCTCGGCCCCTCCCACGACCTGTGCCCGGTCGGCTGCTGCCCGGCCAGGACGGAGCGGCCCGCGGCGGCCGGCGCCGACAGCCCGTACGCGTAGGAAGAAGCCCGTGGCCGGCCCGCGCGGAGGAAGAGCCGCCGTGCCCGGCCCGTACGCGCGAGAAGACCTGCCGTGACCGCCCCGCACGCGCAGAAGATCCGTGACCGACCGCACGCGCAAGGAGACCCCCGTGACCGATCCGGCAGAGCACCTCCTCACCGAGCTGCACGACCTCGCCCTGGAAGCGGCGCGACGCGCCGGAGCGCTGCTGCGCGACGGCCGGCCCGGCGACCTGGCCGTGGCGAGGACCAAGAGCAGTCCCATCGACGTGGTCACCGAGATGGACATCGCCGCCGAGAAGCTGATCACCGGCTTCCTCGCCGAGCACCGCCCGCAGGACGGCTTCCTCGGCGAGGAGGGCGCGTCGAGCCCCGGCACGAGCGGGATCCGCTGGGTCATCGACCCGCTCGACGGCACCGTGAACTACCTGTACGGCCTGCCGACCTGGGCCGTCTCGATCGCCGCCGAGCGGGACGGCGAGACCGTCGTCGGCGTGGTCGAGGCGCCGATGCGCGGCGAGACGTACCACGCGGTCCTCGGCCGCGGAGCGCACGCCGGGGACCGGCCCCTCGCCGTCCGCCCCGCGCCCCCGTTCGACCAGGCCCTGCTCGGCACCGGCTTCGGCTACCTCAGGAACCGGCGCGAGCGGCAGGCCGAGGTCGTCCGGCAGCTGATCCCCCGCGTCCGCGACATCCGGCGCGGCGGCTCGGCGGCCGTCGACCTCTGCGACGTCGCCGCGGGACGCCTCGACGCCTACTACGAGCGCGGCCTCAACCCCTGGGACCTCGCGGCGGGCGCGCTCGTCGCCCGCGAGGCGGGGGCGCTGACGGGCGGCCGCCCGGGGGAGCCGGAGTCGGGCGAACTGACGGTCGCGGCTTCCCCCGGGCTCTTCGGGCCCCTCCAGGAACTCCTGGAGGAACTGGGGGCCTGGCACGACTGACCGGGACCGGGACGCGCGAGGGCCCCGGAGCCGGGGGACGGCTCCGGGGCCCTCGCGCGGCCTCACGGGGCCGCGGGCGGTACGGGTCAGGCGGTCGGCGCGGCCACCTCCACCCCGTGCTCGGCGGCCAGGCGGTGCAGGTCCTCCAGCTCCGCCTGCTCCACCTCCACCAGGTAGTCGTCGCCCGTCTCACGCGCCCGCGTGAGGTCCGTCTGCGTGGTCCTGATGCGGTGCAGCAGGCCGGCGGTGAAAGCGTCCATCGTGCGCCCCCTCGTCGTGGGTCGGCTGGCACGGGGGTGTGCCGAGGGTGGGTCGGATCACACCCTGTGGCCCCTGGGGACAGGGAGCGTCGGGTGGCGTGCCACATACAGGGCGTGATCGCGGGGTGTGCAGTCGTCCTCCCCAGCCCTTTCCTCAGAGAAACCTCAACCGGCCCGGAAATCGGGCGGACTCCCGGAGCGCCCCCGATGCCCGGTCCGGCCCCCGCCCACGGGCCCGCGGACCGTCCCGGGGGGCGCCGACCGCCGCCTTACAGCCGGTTTACGCGCGTACGGGGCAGGATGGGACACCCACAGTCAGCACACTCAGGTCCGGCCGGCACCCCTCCGGCCGCGGCCCCACGGGAAGGATGTACGACGTGCGCGTACTCGTCGTCGAGGACGAGCAGCTGCTCGCCGATGCGGTGGCCACCGGACTGCGCCGGGAGGCCATGGCCGTCGACGTCGTGTACGACGGCGCGGCGGCCCTGGAGCGGGTGGGGGTCAACGACTACGACGTCGTCGTCCTCGACCGCGACCTCCCGCTCGTGCACGGCGACGACGTCTGCCGCAGGATCGTCGAACTCGGCGTGCCCACCCGTGTCCTGATGCTCACCGCCTCCGGCGACGTCAGCGACCGCGTGGAGGGGCTCGAACTCGGCGCGGACGACTACCTGCCCAAGCCCTTCGCCTTCACCGAGCTCACCGCGCGCGTGCGCGCCCTCGGCCGCCGTACGACCGTGCCCCTCCCGCCCGTCCTGGAGCGCGCCGGCATCAGGCTCGACCCGAACCGCCGCGAGGTCTTCCGCGAGGGCAGGGAGGTCCAGCTCGCGCCGAAGGAGTTCGCCGTCCTGGAGGTCCTCATGCGCAGCGAGGGCGCCGTGGTCTCGGCCGAGCAGCTCCTGGAGAAGGCGTGGGACGAGAACACCGACCCCTTCACCAACGTGGTGCGCGTCACCGTCATGACCCTGCGCCGCAAGCTCGGCGAGCCGCCCGTCATCGTCACCGTGCCCGGCTCCGGGTACCGGATCTGACCCGATGGCCACCACTCCCGCGCCGCACCCCCAGGCGCCCCCCAAGCCGACCTGGGACCCCAGGGACCCGGTCCGCCCGCTCCTGCGCCCCACCATCCGGATACGGCTCACCCTGCTGTACGGCGGGATGTTCCTGATCGCGGGCATCCTGCTGCTCTCGATCATCTACCTGTTCACCGCGCAGGCCCTCAGCGACAGCGCGGCCCATCTGCCCTTCAAGATCGTCAAGGGCGAGGTCCAGCCCACCACCTCGTGGTGCGACCTGCCCGACACGGGCACCGGCGAGCAGTTCAACGACGCGGTGTCCGTCTGCCTCCAGCACCAGAGCGACCGGGCCCTGGACGACCTGCTGCGCCGTTCGCTCTTCGCCCTGCTCGGTCTGAGCATCATCGCCTTCGCCTTCGGCTACGCCATGGCGGGACGGGTGCTCTCCCCGCTCGGCCGGATCACCCGCACCGCCCGCCAGGTGGCCGGTTCGGACCTGTCCCGGCGGATCGAGCTGGACGGCCCGGACGACGAGCTGAAGGAGCTCGCCGACACCTTCGACGAGATGCTGGAGCGGCTGGAACGGGCCTTCACCGCCCAGCAGCGGTTCGTCGCGAACGCCTCGCACGAGCTGCGGACCCCGCTCGCGATCAACCGCACCCTCCTGGAGGTGCACCTCTCGGACCCCGGGGCGCCCGTGGAGCTCCAGCAGCTCGGCAAGACCCTGCTCGCCACCAACGAGCGCAGTGAACAGCTCGTCGAGGGTCTGCTCCTGCTGGCCCGCAGCGACAACGAGATCGTCGAGCGCAAACCCGTCGACCTCGCCGAGGTCGCCGAACGGGGCGTCGACCAGGTGCGCGCCGAGGCCGAGGCCAAGGGCGTCGAGATCCGCGGGGAGCGCGCGCCCGCCGTCGTCCAGGGCAACGGCGTCCTGCTCGAACGGATCATGCTGAACCTGCTCCAGAACGCCGTGCGGTACAACGTGCCGGAGGGCGGCTGGGTGGAGGTCACCACCGGGACCCTGCACGGCCAGGCGGTCCTGGTCGTGTCGAACACGGGCCCCGTGGTCCCCGCGTACGAGACCGACAACCTCTTCGAGCCGTTCCGGCGGCTCCGGCAGGAGCGGACCGGCAGCGACAAGGGGGTCGGCCTCGGCCTGTCGATCGCGCGGTCCGTGGCCCGGGCCCACGGAGGCCGTATCATCGCGGAGCCCCGCGCGGGCGGCGGTCTCGTGATGCGCGTCACCCTGCCGATCTGACAGACTGCGCGACCCGACCCGTTCTGTTCGCTTTGCGCGGAATTCCGTCCCCCCGGTCCTGAGACGCCCGTGTGTGATCGATCACAGGCCGGGGTGGGTGGTTCTCCACTCTCCGTGACCGGGAAACCCCTCGGAAAACCAGGAAAAGTACGGGTTTCCGGGCCCCGGTATGACGGGAAGTACACGGGGTGGCGCCTGTGAGGAACGCCCGAAGGACCGTGTACGGTCCGCATCGCCACCCGAAGCCGATCACTCGCGAGAAGGCGCGACGGGTGTCGATTGAGTAACAGACCTTGATGTGAGGCAAAATCTCCGCCTCAGGTCGGGCACAAGTCCGACCTCTCACGCGTTACGTGCGCTGGAGACACCGCAACCACCCAGAGGGGGAGAGCGACATGGCAACGGATTACGACACCCCACGCAAGACCGACGACGACGTCGACTCGGACAGCCTTGAAGAACTGAAGGCCCGCCGGAACGACAAGTCGACCTCGACCGTCGACGTCGACGAGTTCGAGGCCGCAGAGGGCCTGGAGCTTCCCGGCGCCGACCTCTCGAACGAGGAGCTGGCCGTCCGGGTCCTGCCCAAGCAGGCCGACGAGTTCACCTGCATGAGCTGCTTCCTCGTGCACCACCGCAGCCAGCTGGCCAAGGAGAAGAACGGTCAGCCCATCTGCCGCGACTGCGACTGAGAAGGACCGGCCGTGGCAGGCGACACACCGTCCCGGAAGCGGCGTTCGTGGCTCCCCGGGAGCCCGCGGACGCACAAGGGCGACCCGGGCCCGGCGGAGGGTGCCCAGAAGGCCCCCGAAGCCGAGCCCACCGCCTCCCTGCCCCCTCTCGGCGCACGTGACGACGAGCGGGGCCTGCCGGCCTCGCTCGAGGCGGCCACCGGGCCGGAGCGGGTACCCCTTCCCGCGGAACGGGAGGCGGGACGGGACGACGGGACCGTCGAAGTCCGACAGGACGGTCTTCCCGACGCCGACCGCCCGGCCGTCCCCGCCCGGGGCCGTTTCGACCGGTTCAAGGTCGATTCCCGCCGGATCGACGCCGTCCGGCGCGGCGTCGCGTACGGAGTGAAGCGCGGCGGAGACGGCGCCAGGGCCGGCATCGGCCACCTGGCCGACCGGCTGATCGACCTCGCCCCGCGGATTCCCGTCCGCGACCTGGCGACCCTCCGCGCCCAGTTCCCCGGGCTCGGTCCCGAGGAGCTCGCCGACAAGCTCGTCGCCGGCGCGGCGCACGCGAGCTCGACCGTGGGAGCCGGTGTCGGCGCCGCCGCCATGCTCCCCGTCCCCCCGGCCCTGCCGGCCGAACTGGCGGCCGAGATCACCGGCGTCGCCGCCGTGGAACTCAAACTCATCGCCGAACTGCACGAGGTGTACGGCCTGCGGCCCCCCGGCCGGCTTCCCCAGCGTTCGACGGCCTACCTGTCCTCCTGGGCCGAGGAACGGGGCGTCGACCCCACCCGGCCCACCACCGTCAACGCGGCGCTCGGCGGACAGCTCAAACGCGAACTGCGCCAGCAGATCATGAAGCGGATGGTGCGCAACCTGCCGAACCTCATGCCGTTCATGGTGGGCGCCGCCGTCGGCGCCGTCATGAACCGCCGCGACACCAGGAAGCTCGCCGCGCGCGTCCGCGAGGACCTGCGCCGCCGCCAGGTCCCCTGGGACGCCCTCCGCGAGCTGCCCGCCCTCGACCGGCCCGCCGACCCCGGGAGACCGGGCTCCTAGGGCGGGCCCGGACCCTGGAACGGCGGCCCGGGGGAAACCGTCCCTCAGTAGTCCCCGGCGCCGTCCCGCACGGCGTCCAGTGCCGCCACCAGGGCCTCCGGCTCACGGCTGGAGAGGTACACGTACGGCGTGGGGTCCGCCGGGTCCGTCACCTCGATCCGTACCGCCCGGGGCACGTAGCCGCGCATCAGCATGAAGGCGCGCGTGTCCGCCTTGTACGTGCGCCAGGCGCGCGCCTCCTCCGCGTCCAGCACCTCGGCCGCCCCCAGGGCGGAGACCGGGATCCGGGCGTCGCCCGCCACCAGCGAACCGGCCACCACCCGGACGCGGGCGGAGCCGTACGAGGAGACCGCGATCCCGGCGAGCACCGTCGCCGCGATCAGGCCGCCCAGCATCGGGACCGTGCCCAGCGGGAACATGATCAGACCGCCGGACAGGCCGAGCAGGCCCGCGATCGCCCACCAGGAGCGGGGAGCCGTCAGCCGTTCGTCGAAGAGCGGCGCGGCCGGGGCGGCGGAGGGCTCGGGGGAGGAGGCCGGGGACGGTACGGAAGGCTGCATGCGTCCAAGCTTGGCACGGCGCGTCCCGCCCCCGCCCGCGCGGGTGGGGGCCGTGTGCGGCGTCCGCGCCGCCATCGCGTCCGGTCCGCCCGCGCGGGCGGGCCCGTGTTCTTCCGGGGGGCCGACCGCCGCCCGCACCGCGTCCGCCCGCGCGGGTAAGGTCTGCGCCTGTGACTGCAACATCTGCCGCCCTCACCCCGCCCGCCGACGCCGTACCGCCGGTACGCCACCCCGACGCGCCGGCTCCCGGCGAGCTCCTCGGTTCGCACTACGGCCACTGCTTCGGATGCGGCGGCGGACAGCCCCACGGCCTCCACCTGGAGTCGCGGGCGGGCGAGGGCGTGACCGTCACCGCCGAGTTCACGGTGACCCCCGACCACCAGGGTGCCCCCGGCCTCGCGCACGGCGGCGTCCTCGCCACCGCCCTCGACGAGACCCTCGGCTCCCTCAACTGGCTGCTGCGGGTCATCGCCGTGACCGGACGCCTGGAGACCGACTTCCTCCTGCCCGTGCCGGTCGGCACCGTGCTCCACCTGGAGGCCGCCGTCACCGCCGTGCACGGCCGCAAGCTCTACTCGACCGCCGTCGGCCGGATCGGCGGGCCGGAGGGCCCCGTCGCCGTCCGCGCCGACGGCCTCTTCATCGAGGTCAAGGTCGACCACTTCATCGACAACGGCCGGCCGGAGGAGATCCGGGCCGCCATGTCCGACCCCGACCAGACCAGGCGCGCCCGCGCCTTCGAGGTGAACCCCTGATGCGCAACCCCGTGGACGTACTGATCCGGCGCGTGGACCCCGAGGTCCCGCTCCCGGCCTACGGGCACCCCGGCGACGCGGGCGCCGACCTCGTGACCACGGAGGCCGCCGTACTGGCCCCCGGCGAGCGCGCCGTACTCCCCACCGGGATCTCCCTCGCCCTCCCCGACGGGTACGCGGCCTTCGTGCATCCGCGCTCCGGACTCGCGGCCCGCTGCGGAGTGGCGCTCGTGAATGCCCCGGGGACGGTGGATGCCGGGTACCGTGGAGAGATCAAGGTGATCGTGGTCAACCTCGACCCGCGCGAAAGCGTGCGGTTCGAGCGGTTCGACCGGATTGCCCAACTCGTCGTCCAGCAGGTCGAGAAGGTGCGCTTCCACGAGGTGGCGGAGCTTCCCGGCTCGGCGCGGGCCGAGGGGGGCTTCGGGTCCACCGGCGGTCACACCGCCGTGGACGGCACAACGGGTGGGAATCGATACGCTTCGGCCGTATCCGACCGGGAAGGACAGTGACGTGTTCGGACGTCGCAAGAAGAGCGGTGCCGCCGAGGACGCGGCGAGCGAGGCCGAGCAGGTCGTCGACGCGGTGGAGGACGACGAGGACGCGGCCGGTGCGCCGCGCCGCGTGAACCTCCCGCCGGCGCCCCGGCCCGACGGGCCCTGGGACATCTCCGAGGTCACCACGCCCGAGGAGGGCCGCGTGGACCTCGGAGGGATCTTCGTGCCCGGTGTCGAGGGCATGGAACTCCGGGTGGAAGTGGCGGGAGACGCGATCGTCGCGGCCACCGTCGTGCTGCGCGACAGCGCCGTACAGCTCCAGGCGTTCGCCGCCCCCAAGAACGAGGGCATCTGGGGCGAGGTCCGCGACGAGATCGCCACGGGCATCATCCAGCAGGGCGGCGTCATCGACGAGGTCGAGGGGCCGCTGGGCTGGGAGCTGCGCGCGCAGGTCCCCGTACAGCTGCCGGACGGCAACCGCGGTGTGCAGCTCGTCCGCTTCGTGGGCGTCGACGGCCCCCGCTGGTTCCTGCGCGGAGTGATCTCCGGGCAGGGCGCGGTCCAGCCCGAGGCGGCCGGGCTCCTGGAGCAGATCGTCCGCGACACCGTGGTGGTCCGCGGCGACGCCCCCATGGCCCCGCGCGACCCGATCGTCCTCAAGCTGCCGAACGACGCCCAGATGGTGCCGGACGGCGTTCAGCAGGAGGAGCAGGAGGGCTCCCGCTTCTCCGGCGGCATGGGCCAGCTCCAGCGCGGCCCGGAGATCTCCGAGATCCGCTGACCCCTCCGGCCGCGGCGCGCTCCGGGACCTCCGCGCGCCCCGGCGGGACGCACCGCGCCGCCTTCCGGCGCGGAGGAGAACGAGCGGTGGGCCGCTCCCCGTACCGCGCGTACGGGGAGCGGCCCACCGGCCGTCGTCCCGGGCCCTTCACCCGCCTCCCGGGCCCTCCACCTGCCGTCTCCCGTCGGCCGTTCTTCCCGTCGTCCCGGTTTTCCACAGGCCCGGCCCTCCGGCTCTGGCCCTCGGGCCCGGCGGCGGACCATACTGGCGAGCGCACATGTTCGAGGAGGGGGAACACCGGGTGAGTGAGAGCAGCACGAGGTCCGCGACGGCCGTCATCGAGGACCCGGCCGGACCTCCCATGGTCCGCGTCGAGAACCTGCGCCGCTCGTACGGCACGGGCGAGGCCGCGGTGCACGCCCTGCGCGGCGTCTCCTTCGACATCCCGCGCGGCCAGCTCGTCGCGCTCAAGGGCCGCTCGGGCTCCGGCAAGACGACCCTGCTCAACCTCGTGGGCGGCCTCGACTCCGCCGACGGCGGCCGGATCGTCATCGACGGCACCGACCTCTCCACGCTCGGCGAGAGCGGCCTCCTGGAGCTGCGCCGCGACCGGATCGGTTTCATCTTCCAGTCCTTCGGCCTGCTCCCGATCCTCTCCGCCGCCGAGAACGTGGGCGTCCCCCTGCGGCTGCGCAAGGCGGACCCGAAGGAGCGCGAGGAGCGCGTGGCCCTGCTGCTCGGCCTGGTGGGCCTCGCCGACCACGCGGCCCAGCGGCCCGGCGAACTCTCCGGCGGCCAGCAGCAGCGGGTCGCCATCGCCCGCGCCCTGGCCAACAAGCCGGCCCTGCTGATAGCCGACGAGCCGACGGGCCAGCTGGACGCGGAGACCGGGCTCGCCGTCATGCAGCTCCTGCGCGCGGTGGTCCGCAGCGAGGGCTGCACGGCCCTGGTCGCCACCCACGACCCCCAGCTCCTGGGGCTCGCGGACCGGGTCCTGGAGCTGCGGGACGGCGAGATCGCCGAGCACTGACGGGGAACCGGCGCGGGACCGGGGGAGCACCGGGGCCTGGCGGCCCCGGCCCGGCCGGCCGGACGTAGGGTCGAGCCATGGGACGCGGCACACTACGCATCTACCTCGGCGCTGCGCCGGGCGTCGGCAAGACCTACGCGATGCTCTCCGAGGGCCACCGCCGGGTGGAGCGCGGCACGGACTGCGTGGTGGCGTGCGTGGAGCACCACGGACGGCCGCGCACGGAAGCGGTGCTGCGCGGCCTGGAGCGGGTCCCGCCCCGCACCGCGGAGCACCGGGGGACCGTCCTCGCCGAGATGGACGTCGACGCCGTCCTGGCCCGCCGCCCCGCCGTCGCCCTCGTCGACGAGCTGGCCCACACGAACGCCCCCGGCTCCCGGAACCCCAAGCGGTGGCAGGACGTCGCCGAACTGCTCGCGGCCGGCATCGACGTCGTCTCGACCGTCAACATCCAGCACCTGGAGTCGCTCGGCGACGTGGTCGAGGCGATCACCGGCGTACGGCAGCGGGAGACCGTCCCCGACGAGGTCGTGCGCCGGGCGGACCAGATCGAACTGGTCGACATGAGCCCGGAGGCCCTGCGGCGCCGGATGGCCCACGGCAACATCCACACCCCCGACGAGGTCGACGCGGCCCTCTCCAACTACTTCCGTCCCGGCAACCTCACCGCCCTGCGCGAGCTGGCCCTGCTCTGGACCGCCGACCGGGTCGACGAGTACCTCCGGCGGTACCGGGGCGAGCACAACATCCGCTCCACCTGGCAGGCCAGGGAACGCATCGTCGTCGGCCTCACCGGCGGCCCCGAGGGACGCACCCTCATACGCCGGGCCACCCGGCTCGCCGAGAAGGGCGCAGGCGGCGAGGTCCTCGCCGTCTACATCGCCCGCAGCGACGGACTCACCGCGGCCTCCCCGAAGGAGCTGGCCGTCCAGCGCACCCTCGTCGAGGACCTCGGGGGCACGTTCCACCACGTCATAGGCGACGACGTCCCCTCCGCGCTCCTGGAGTTCGCCCGCGGGGTCAACGCCACCCAGATCGTCCTCGGCTCCAGCCGCCGCCGGACCTGGCAGTACATCCTCGGCCCCGGAGTCGGCCAGACCGTGGCCCGCGACTCCGGACCCGACCTGGACGTCCACATCGTCACCCACGGCGAGGTCGCCAAGGGGCGCGGCCTGCCGGTCGCGCGCGGCGCCCGCCTCGGCCGCTCCCGGACCCTCGCCGCCTGGGCGGTCGGCGTCGCGGGGCCCGGCTGTCTCGCCCTGCTGCTCACCCATGTCGACGCCGACCTCGGGCTCGCCAACGACATGCTGCTCTTCCTCGCCCTGACCGTGGCCGCCGCGCTGCTCGGCGGCTTCCTGCCGGCGCTCGCCTCGGCCGCCGCCGGGTCGCTCCTCCTCAACTGGTTCTTCACCCCGCCCGTCCACCGGCTCACCGTCGCCGACCCCAAGAACATCGTCGCCATCGCCGTCTTCCTCGGCGTCGCGATGTCGGTCGCCTCCGTGGTGGACCTGGCCGCCCGCCGCACCCACCAGGCCGCCCGGCTCCGCGCGGAGGCCGAGGTGCTCTCGTACCTCGCGGGCAGCGTGCTGCGCGGCGAGACCAGCCTGGACGCCCTCCTCGAACGCGTCCGCGAGACCTTCTCCATGGAGTCGGTGGCCCTCCTGGAGCGCGAGAACGAGGTGGAGCCGTGGACGCCCGCCGCCAGCGTCGGCCCCCACCCGGCGGCCCGGCCGGAGGAGGCCGACGTGGACATGCCGGTCGGGGACCACCTGGCGCTCGCCCTGTCCGGCCGGGTGCTGCCCGCCGAGGACCGGCGGGTGCTCGGCGCCTTCGCCGCCCAGGCCGCCGTCGTGCTCGACCGCCAGCGGCTCGTCGGCGAGGCGGAGGAGGCGCGGAAACTGGCCGAGGGCACCAAGATCCGCACCTCCCTGCTCGCCGCCGTCAGCCACGATCTGCGGACCCCGCTCGCGAGCATCAAGGCGTCCGTCTCCTCCCTCCGCTCCGACGACGTCGAATGGTCCGAGCGGGACCGGGCCGAACTCCTGGAGGGCATCGAGGACGGGGCCGACCGCCTCGACCTCCTCGTCGGCAACCTCCTCGACATGTCCCGTCTCCAGACCGGCACCGTCAGGCCCCTCATGCGCGTCGTCGACCTCGACGAAGTCGTCCCCATGGCCCTGGGGGGAGTGCCGGACGGCAGCGCCTGGCTCGACATACCCGAGACCCTGCCCATGGTCGAGGTCGACAAGGGCCTCCTGGAACGGGCCGTCGCCAACATCGTGGAGAACGCCGTGAAGTACAGCCCCGAGGGCGTGCCCGTCGCCGTCGCCGCCAGCGCCCTGGGGGACAGGGTCGAACTGCGGGTGGTGGACCGCGGGCCCGGCGTTCCCGACGAGGCCAAGGACGGGATCTTCGAGCCCTTCCAGCGCCTCGGCGACGCCCCGCGCGGCTCCGGCGTCGGCCTCGGCCTCGCGGTGGCCCGCGGCTTCGTGGAGGCGATGGGCGGGACGCTCGACGCCGAGGACACTCCCGGCGGCGGCCTCACCATGGTGCTCACCCTCCGCGCCGCGCCGGGCGGCCCCCCGGTGCCGGCCGGGGACCCGGCGGCCGGTGCCGCGACCTGAACCGGGCCCCGTCCCTCCGTACGCGCCACCCCTCCGTACGCACCGTCCACCCGCCCGCACGGGGGCCGGGAGAACCGCAAGAACCGAAAGAACCGAAAGAAAGGCCCTCCCCCATGACCCGGGTCCTCGTGGTCGACGACGAGCCGCAGATCGTCCGCGCCCTGGTGATCAACCTCAAGGCGCGGAAGTACGAGGTCGACTCCGCGCCCGACGGCGCCACCGCCCTCCGCCTCGCCGCCGACCGGCACCCGGACGTCGTCGTCCTCGACCTCGGCCTGCCCGACCGGGACGGCGTCGACGTCATCAGGGAACTGCGCGGCCGGACCCGGGTGCCGATCCTGGTCCTCTCGGCCCGGCAGACCTCCGACGAGAAGGTCGAGGCCCTCGACGCGGGCGCCGACGACTACGTCACCAAGCCCTTCGGCATGGACGAGCTGCTCGCCCGGCTGCGGGCGGCCGTGCGCCGGGCCGAGCCGGTCGGCGGCACCGGGGAGGGACCCTCGGTGGTCGAGGCCGAAGGCTTCACCGTCGACCTGGCGGCGAAGAAGGTCCACCGCGACGGGCGGGACGTCCGGCTCACCCCCACCGAATGGCACCTCCTCGAAGTCCTCGTCCGCAACGCCGGCCGCCTGGTCGGCCAGAAGCAACTGCTCCAGGAGGTCTGGGGACCTTCGTACGGCACGGAGACCAACTACCTCCGGGTGTACATGGCGCAGCTCCGCCGCAAGCTGGAGAGCGATCCGTCCCACCCCCGGCACTTCGTCACCGAACCGGGCATGGGGTACCGCTTCGAACGGTGAACCGGACACCGTACGGAGGGGCGTCCCGGACCGTGCGGAGGGGACCGCCCGGGGCCGCCTCCGTACGGCGCCGGAGCCGCCTCCCGTGACGGCGGCGGCCGGTACGCTTTCTGTATGAGTGCTGCACCGCGTACAGAGAAGCCGGCCGGCAGGTTCCGCCGGATGCTCGACCGGCTCTCCTCCTCGCCCGAGGACCTGGAGTCCGAGGAGCTCCAGGAGGACACCGAGGCGTCGGGGTGCACGCGCATCTGCGACTGCTCCGACCGCCAGGTGGTCATGGTGGCTGGTACTTTGCGCACGGTCACGCTGCGTCCCCGGGCGGGCGTGCCCGCCCTGGAGGCCGAACTCTTCGACGGCACGGCGCCGCTGGACGTCGTCTGGCTCGGCCGCCGCTCCATCGTGGGCATCGAGCCGGGCCGCAAGCTGATCGCCTCCGGCCGCGTCTCCATGAGCCACGGCCGACGGGTCCTCTTCAACCCCAAATACGAGCTCCGACCGCTCGGACAGGAGTAGCCGGTGACGTCCCTCGACAAGCCGACCAGCACGGACCAGGACGACCGGACCCCGAAGGAGGTCACCGAGGCCGCGCTGTTCGAGGCGTTCGGCGGCCTGCGCGGCATGATCGAGACGATTCTGCCGGGCCTGCTCTTCGTCACGATCTTCACGGTCAACAAGGACCTGCACGTCTCCGCGATCGCCGCGCTCGCGGTCTCGCTGGTCCTCGTCGCCGTCCGGCTGATCCGTCGCGACACCGTCAAGCACGCCTTCAGCGGCGTCTTCGGCGTCGCCTTCGGCGTGGTCTTCGCGATGATGACGGGCAACGCCAAGGACTTCTACCTGCCGGGCATGCTGTACACGCTCGGCCTCGCCCTCGCGTACATCGTCACCGCCGCCGCCGGGGTGCCGCTGATCGGCCTGATCCTCGGTCCGGTCTTCAAGGAGAACCTCTCCTGGCGCACCCGCAACCCCGGCCGCAAGAAGGCGTACACGAAGGCGAGCTGGGCCTGGGGCCTGATCCTGCTCGGCAAGTGCGCGGTGCTCTTCCCGCTGTACTGGTGGGCCGACCCGACCCGGTTCGGCTGGGTTTCGGTCGCCCTGAAGATCCCGCCGTTCCTGCTCGCGGTCTACCTCACCTGGGTCTTCCTCGCGAAGGCCCCGGCGCCGATCGACGTCTTCGCCGAGATGGAGGCCGAGGAGCGCGCCGAGAAGGCCCGCGAGGCGGCGGCCGGGGGACGGCCGGAGGCCTGACCGGGACGCCGGCGCCCGCCGCACGCGGGAAGCCCCGGCACGTACGGGAGGACCCGGACCGGCCGGTCCGGGCCCTCCCGTACGCGTACGGCCGCGGCCGGTCAGGAAGGCTCGCGGCGGACCTGCAACAGGTCCTCCAGCTGCTCCTCGCGCGCCTGCGCGGCCACGAACAGCAGCTCGTCACCGGCCTCCAGGGTCTCCTCGGCGCTCGGCGTCAGCACCCGCGAACCGCGGATGATCGTCACCAGCGAGGTGTCCTGCGGCCAGTCCACGTCCCCGACCGAGGTGCCGGCGAGCGCCGACTCCGGCGGGAGCGTCAGCTCGACCAGGTTCGCGTCGCCGTGGCTGAAGCGCAGCAGCCGGACCAGGTCGCCGACGCTCACCGCCTCCTCCACCAGGGCCGACATCAGCCGCGGGGTCGAGACGGCCACGTCCACGCCCCACGCCTCGTTGAACAGCCACTCATTCTTCGGGTTGTTCACCCGGGCGACCACCCGGGGCACGGCGTACTCGGTCTTGGCGAGCAGCGAGACGACCAGGTTCACCTTGTCGTCACCGGTCGCCGCGATCACCACGTTGCAGCGCTGGAGCGCCGCCTCGTCCAGGGAGGTGATCTCGCAGGCGTCGGCGAGCAGCCACTCCGCCTGCGGCACCCGCTCCACCGAGATGGCGGTCGGCGCCTTGTCGATCAGCAGGACCTCGTGGCCGTTCTCCAGCAGTTCGCCGGCGATGGAACGGCCCACCGCACCCGCGCCCGCAATAGCGACACGCATCAGTGACCGCCCTCCTCAGGACCCTCGGCGAAGGCCTCCTCGACCTTCGCGATCTCGTCCGTACGCATCATCACGTGCACCAGGTCGCCCTCCTGGAGCACCGTCTGGGACGTGGGGATGACCGCCTCGCCGAGCCGGGTGAGGAACGCGACCCGCACACCCGTCTCGTCCTGCAGCCGGCTGATCTTGTGACCGATCCAGGACGGCGAGGTGTGCACCTCGGCGAGCTGCACCCCGCCGCTCGGGTCCGTCCACAGCGGCTCGGCGCCCGAGGGCAGCAGCCGCCGCAGCATCTGGTCGGCGGTCCAGCGGACCGTCGCGACCGTCGGGATGCCGAGCCGCTGGTACACCTCGGCGCGGCGCGGGTCGTAGATCCGCGCCGCCACGTTCTCGATGCCGAACATCTCGCGCGCGACCCGCGCCGCGATGATGTTCGAGTTGTCGCCGCTGCTCACCGCGGCGAAGGCCCCGGCGTCCTCGATCCCGGCCTCGCGCAGCGTGTCCTGGTCGAATCCCACGCCCGTGACGCGACGACCGCCGAAACCCGACCCCAGGCGGCGGAACGCCGTCGGGTCCTGGTCCACGACCGCGACCGTGTGCCCCTGCTGTTCGAGGGTCTGCGCGAGAGCGGCTCCCACTCGCCCGCAGCCCATGATGACGATGTGCACGTCCCCTTACCCCGCACTCCTGATCGCCTTGCTGACCTGCGAAAACACCCTGCTCACAACTTTCCTCGCCCGATCCGCCCGGGCCGCGGCGGACGACGCCCTGCCGGGTCGTCCGGTCCGAGCTTATGCGGCAACGCCGACCGGGACCGCATCCGAGGTGCTTGACGAAAAGATTCCGTATGGATAGGGGGTCGCGGTGAACTTGGCTCTTTTCGAACGCTTACGATCCTCTCCGTGTCCAAACTGACCGACGTGCCCAAACGGATCCTGATCGGGCGGGCCCTGCGCAGCGACAAGCTCGGAGAGACCCTCCTCTCGAAGCGGATCGCCCTTCCCGTCTTCGCCTCCGACCCGCTGTCCTCGGTGGCGTACGCGCCCGGCGAGGTCCTCCTCGTCCTCTCCGTCGCGGGTCTGTCGGCCTACCACTTCAGCCCGTGGATCGCGCTCGCGGTCGTCGTCCTGATGTTCACGGTCGTCGCCTCCTACCGGCAGAACGTGCACGCGTACCCCAGCGGCGGCGGCGACTACGAGGTGGCGACCACCAACCTGGGGCCGAAGGCCGGACTCACCGTGGCGAGCGCCCTGCTCGTCGACTACGTCCTGACCGTCGCCGTCTCCATCGCCTCCGGCATCGAGAACCTCGGCTCGGCCGTCCCCTTCGTCGTGGAGCACAAGGTCGCCTCCGCGGTCGCCGTCATCCTGCTGCTCACCCTGATGAACCTGCGCGGGGTGAAGGAGTCGGGCACCCTCTTCGCCATCCCGACGTACGTCTTCGTCGCCGGCGTCTTCCTCATGATCGTCTGGGGCGCGTACCGGGGGATCGTCCTCGACGAGACGATGAAGGCCCCCACCGCGGACTTCGAGATCAAGGCCGAACACCAGGGCCTGGCCGGCTTCGCCCTGGTCTTCCTGCTGCTGCGCGCCTTCTCCTCCGGCTGCGCCGCCCTCACCGGCGTCGAGGCCATCTCCAACGGCGTCCCCGCCTTCCGCAAGCCGAAGTCGAAGAACGCCGCCACCACCCTCGCCCTCATGGGCGGCCTGGCCGTCACCATGTTCTGCGGCATCATCTTCCTGGCCATGGCCACCCAGGTGCGGATGGCCGAGAAGCCCGCCCACGACCTGCTCCGCGACGGCGTCCCGGTCGGCGAGGGCTACGTCCAGGACCCGGTGATCTCCCAGGTCGCGGCCGCCGTCTTCGGCGACGGGACGTTCTTCTTCGTCGTCCTCGCCGCCGCCACCGCGCTCGTCCTCTTCCTGGCCGCCAACACCGCGTACAACGGCTTCCCGCTCCTCGGCTCGATCCTCGCCCAGGACCGCTACCTGCCGCGCCAGCTGCACACCCGCGGCGACCGGCTCACCTTCTCCAACGGCATCGTGCTCCTCGCCGGCGCCGCCGCCCTCCTCGTCTGGATCTACGGGGCCGACTCGACCCGCCTGATCCAGCTGTACATCGTCGGCGTCTTCGTCTCCTTCACCCTCAGCCAGATCGGCATGGTCCGGCACTGGAACCGGCACCTCGCGACGGAACGCGAACCCGCCAAGCGCCGCCACATGATCCGCTCCCGCGCGATCAACGCCTTCGGCGCCTTCTTCACCGGCCTCGTCCTCGTCGTCGTCCTCGCCACCAAGTTCACCCACGGCGCCTGGGTCGCCCTGCTCGGCATGGTGATCTTCTACGGCACGATGACCGCGATCCGTAAGCACTACGACTCGGTGGCGGCGGAGATCGCCGCGGCCGAGGAGAAGCCCGACGAGTACGTGCGCCCCTCCCGGGTCCGCTCCATCGTCCTCGTCTCCAAGCTCCACAAGCCCACCCTGCGCGCCCTGGCCTACGCCAAGCTCGTGCACGCCAACCAGGTCGAGGCGCTGACCGTCAACGTCGACCCGGCCGAGACGAAGGCGCTCAAGGAGGAGTGGGAGCGGCGCGGCATCGACGTCCCGCTGAAGATCCTCGACTCGCCGTACCGCGAGATCACCCGCCCGGTGATCGAGTACGTGAAGAGCATCCGCCGCGAGAGCCCGCGCGACGCCGTCTCCGTCTACATCCCCGAGTACGTCGTCGGCCACTGGTACGAGCACCTGCTGCACAACCAGAGCGCCCTGCGCCTCAAGGGCCGGCTCCTCTTCACCCCGGGCGTCATGGTGACCTCGGTCCCGTACCAGCTCCAGTCCTCCGAGGTCGCGAAGAAGCGGGCCCGGAAGCGGCAGGAGTGGAACGCGCCGGGCTCGGTCCGCCGCGGACCGGTGGAGAAGAGGCACAAGGAACCGGCCGCGAAGAACGGGGAGGTGGGGGGGCTCCCGCCCCACCGCCACCCCACCCCCGCTTCCCCTTGGAGACCCCCCACCATGCAGAACACCCCTGTTTCGTCGCTGGTCGGGGAGGAGTACGAGGTCGAGGTCGGCCCGGTCGCCCACGGCGGTCACTGCATCGCCCGCACCGACGAGGGCCGCGTCCTCTTCGTCCGCCACGCGCTGCCCGGCGAGAAGGTCGTCGCCCGCGTCACCGAGGGCGAGGAGACCTCCCGCTTCCTGCGCGCCGACGCGGTCACGGTCCTGGAGCCCTCCAAGGACCGGGTCGAGGCCCCCTGCCCCTTCGCGGGCCCCGGCAGGTGCGGCGGCTGCGACTGGCAGCACGCCAAGCCCGGTGCCCAGCGCCGCCTGAAGGGCGAGGTCGTCGCGGAACAGCTCCAGCGCCTGGCCGGGCTCACCCCGGAGGAGGCCGGCTGGGACGGCACGGTCATGCCGGCCGAGGGCGACAAGCTGCCCGCCGGCGAGGTCCCGCAGTGGCGCACCCGCGTCCAGTACGCGATCGACGCCGAGGGCCGCGCGGGCCTGCGCAAGCACCGCTCCCACGACGTGGAGGTCATCGACCACTGCATGATCGCCGCGCAGGGCGTCTCGGAGCTGGGCGTCGAGAAGCGCACGTGGGAGGGGATGGCCTCGGTCGAGGCCATCGCCGCCTCGGGCTCGAACGACCGCCAGGTCATCCTCACCCCCCGCCCCGGCGCCCGCCTCCCCCTGGTGGAGCTGGACAAGCCGGTCTCCGTGATGCGCGTGGACGAGAAGGACGGCGGGGTCCACCGCGTCCACGGCCGCGCCTTCGTCCGCGAGCGCGCCGACGACCGCACCCACCGCGTCGGCAGCGGCGGCTTCTGGCAGATCCACCCGAAGGCCGCCGACACCCTCATGAAGGCCGTCATGCAGGGCCTCCTCCCGCGCAAGGGCGACACCGCCCTCGACCTCTACTGCGGCGTCGGCCTCTTCGCGGGCGCCCTCGCCGACCGGGTCGGCGACCAGGGCGCGGTCCTCGGCATCGAGTCCGGCAAGCGCGCGGTGGAGGACGCCCGCCACAACCTGGCCGACTTCCCGCGCGTCCGCATCGAACAGGGCAAGGTCGAGTCGGTCCTCCCGCGCACCGGCATCACGGAGGTGGACCTCATCGTCCTGGACCCGCCCCGCGCCGGCGCCGGCAAGCAGACCGTCCACCACCTGGCGACCCTGGGCGCCCGCCGCATCGCCTACGTCGCCTGCGACCCGGCGGCCCTGGCCCGGGACCTGGGGTACTTCCGGGAGCGGGGGTACCGGGTGCGGACGCTGAGGGTGTTCGATCTGTTTCCGATGACGCATCATGTGGAGTGTGTCGCCATCCTCGAACCGGCTTCGAAGGGCTCTTGACCTGCAGTTTTGCCCGTGCGCATTATGTGCGGTGTGGGCGTTACGGGCGATATCTTGACGCTGAAATGACGCTCGTGACGCTCATTTGACGCTCGTTCTGATTGGGTGTCAGGTGCGCATTGGGCTGGTCAGGTGGCGCCAAAGCTGCGAGTGAAGATGTGACGCCGAGGGCTGGTGACGCTCAATGCGGGGCCACCGGATCGTGCAGATCAGATGTCCCGGAAGAGATCAGCCAGCGCTGTGACCTGCCGCGGTGAGGAGTCCTCGATCGCTGACCTGCGCAAATAGTCTTTCGGTTGTTTCACGCTCATGCCGGTTGATGGGGTTGGAAGTCCCAGGAAAGTCCCAGAGGACTCCCACGGCGAACGGTACCCATTCGGGTCTACTCGACGTAGGTCGGAGCGCAGCCGCCGAGACCTTGGCACTAGCGGTCGCCTTGATCGAACGGCAGTGCGGCCTTCCTGGGTAGCCTGCCCGTCGGCTACGTCGGCTACGTCGGCTACGTCGGCTACGTCGGCTACGTCGGCTACGTCGGCTACGTCGGCTACGTCGGCTACGTCGGCTACGTCGGCGCGATGGGTTCCCGCCGCTCCCACGAGGAACGCTTGCGCTGGCCACACTGCGTTTTTCTATCGACCTCGGTCTGGGGGCCCGTGCGCCCGAGGGGACGGCCGTTTCCATCACCTCCGAGATCATCGCCCACGCCAATGGGGCAAGCGGGCTGCCGCTGTCGCTGCGTACCGGCCCCATCCATCGCTCCGCTGCGGCCGAGACATTGCCCGTCGCAAGCACCTTGATCGGATGATTCCGCTCCACGTACGCTGACGGCCGTTACTGTGCGTGGTGCAGGGGGAACAGGCCGCTGAATACGGTTCGTTCGGGGTGCCCGCGGGATATGGGGGTGCAGGTTGAACAGCTCCATGCAGGTGGGGGCCGGGGTTCCGCCCATCAATTTCCGCGTGCACGAGCTGCGGACCGGAAGCGCGGACGGGGCGCGGGCCGACTTCGAGGAGATGCTCGCGCAGCTCGCTGGTGCGACCAATCCGAACGTCCGGATGATCGCCGCGAATCCGGGAGACTGGGGAATCGACGCCTTCGCCGGTGACCTCGGGGGCGCCATCACGGTCTGGCAGTCCAAGTACTTCATGCCGCAGACCACCACCAGCCAGTCGGACCAGATTCGCGACTCCCTGAAGAACGCGCTGAAAGCCGCTGCGGCCAACGGTCACACCATCACGCTCTGGATCCTGTGCATCCCCTCCAGCATGGACGGGCCAGCAGCCAACTGGTGGGACGGCTGGAAGAAGCGGCAGGAGAAGGCGCACGGCCTCGTCATCGAGCT
The DNA here is from genome assembly GCF_055591945.1 of Streptomyces sp. NPDC041191. NCBI lineage: Bacteria > Bacillati > Actinomycetota > Actinomycetes > Kitasatosporales > Streptomycetaceae > Streptomyces > Streptomyces sp. NPDC041191. The sequence goes on from NZ_JBVIZC010000003.1 coordinate 143,903, forward strand.
GTGGGACAAGGCCACGCTCGTGAAGAAGCTGCAGAGCCCCGAAGGCGACCACGTACGGCGCGCCTACTACGAACCCTTCACAGCCCCCGCCGCCCCCGCCCAGGGGCAGACGCGCCTCGTGCTGGACGTGGAGGAGGACAAGGCGACCGCGCTCGACTCTGCCCTGTTCGTGCGGCAGATGACCGAGGCCGGTCACGTCGAACTGGACTCGGCCAAAAGGCAGTTTTTCAACGCCGACCTGGTGGCGCGCGAAGTCGCACACAAGGGCGTGCCGAGCGAGGTCGCCGCGCTGAGTTCTGCCGACGCCACGCTGCACGGCGTGTGGGAGATGCAGTTCAACGAGTGCTTGGCCGAGGGTACCCTCCCCGTTCTGCACGGCCGGGTCTGGCGCGAGGTGCGCTCCGAGCACGACAAACTGCCCACGGTGCTGCGTTTGGAGGTAACGCACAGCTGGGGTCTGGTCCACCGGCTGGTCGACAACCGCCGGGCAGGATGGGTCACGCACTGGCGGCAGATCGCGAGCGGTCACGCCGACGACTGAGATGTCTCGACTGCCCGTACCGCCTGACCACTGATGAGGAGCATGCCGTGCACGCAGACCGGCCGGTCGTGATGCCCGAGGACGAGGTGCCTTTCCGCCTCGCTCAGCTGTTGTTGCTCCTGGACGCCGTCGCCGCGCAGGACGCGAACGGGGCGACACTGGAGCGCATCGGGTATTACGACTTCCTGTCCGCGAACCCCTTCCTCGTCGTTCCCCCCGAGGGCCGGGACGCCAGCCTGCTGCGACTGGCCGGATTCGACCCGCAGGTCCTGGCCTACGCATCCTCCTCCCAGCGGTTCACAAGCCGACGCGAACGGATCCAGCACGACCTGGCGCTCCTGGTGGCCTACGGGTGCTGCCGCATCCGCAACCGCGACGGTTCCCTCACCTACTCGATCACCGAGGCTGGTCAGGATCTCGGCGGCCGGTTCACCGCCACCTACGCCACCTCCTTCACCACCGCCGCCGGCATCGTCGTCCGCCAGCTCCGCAAACTCACCGACAAGAGACTGCGCGAGCAGACCGCTCGGTGGCTGAGGCCGGACGGATCCGATGGACCCGCTGCTGCCCTCATAAGCATCCTGGGCCCGGGGCCCGTGCTGGAAACGTCCTGGGAGGGATGATCACTATGGAGCCGCTTCCCGGCATCCGCATCCGCCGCCTGCGCCTGGTCGGCATGGAGCGGTCCTACGACGTCGACTTCACCGCCGACCAGAGGGTGCGGAACCTCTCCGTCATCGCCGGGGCGTTCAGCTCCGGCAAAACAGCGGTCCTGGAGTTCATCGCCTACGGGCTCGGCGCGAAGCGGCACCCCCGCCACCAGGAAGTGCTGCGCAGGGTCCGTTCGTGCCTCCTGGAGGTCGAGCTCTCCGGCGAGCCGCATGTGATCGAGCGGTCGGTCGGAGAGCCCTCCAAGGTCGCCTTCGTCCGCCGCGGAACGCTCGTCAGCACGACCGTCTCCCGGGCCGAGAGCAGGATCATCGATCCGCCCGGGGCGCAGGAGAGCCTGTCTTCCCTCTTGCTGAGCCACTGCAAGCTCGCAGGCGTCCAGCTACGTGAAGCGCCCAGGAACAGCGAATCCCGTACGGATCCGCTTAGCTTCCGCGACGTGATGTGGCTCGCCTTCCTTCCCAACGAACGCGTCGCGGACAAGAACTTCCTGTTCGAGAACGACTACATGCGCAAGCACAAGCTACGGCAGGTCGTCGATGTCGCCTTCGGGGTCCACGATGACCGCGCCGTCGAGCTCGGCCAGCGCATCCAGGAACTCGGCGGCCGGCTCAACCGCGCCAAGGCCGAACTCGCGGCAGCCCGTACCTTCGTCGTGGAGCAGGCTCCCACCGCGCTGAACAACGACTCCACTCCTGCGGTCCACGAACGGGAACTGGCCGACATTACGAGCCGGCTGAGAGAGTTGGACCGCCGTGCGCAGGCGGGAACGGAATTCGCGGCCCAGCTGCGTAGCCAGCACAAAGCGGCGGCCGAGATTTCCCGCCGGGCGGCAGCGGTCCTGCGGGACTGCGAAACTCAGCTCCAACGCCTGATGCCCCTGCGGGCCCAGTACGCGGATGATCTCCTCAAGCTCGGCATGCTCGGCGAGGCGCAGCAACTCTTCGACCCTTTGAGCGTCACCACCTGCCCCGCCTGCCTGAACCGGCTCTCGGCCGCCCCCACCGCGGACAACGGACGCTGTAGCCTGTGCCGTCACGAACTGAGCGCACAAGAGGGGGCCTTGGTCCTGGGCACTGCCGATGCCGGCAGCCAGGCCGGGGACAGCCGTGTGGACGTCAAGGCGGAGACCCGGTCCACCAAGGCCCGCCTCAGGGAGATCAGCAGCTACATCGACGAACTCGGTGCCTCGCTCGCCCCGCTCAAGGTCCAGGCCGAAGATGCGGCTCTGCGGGAGGAGGAAGCCGCCGCCGCGTTGGACGCCGCGACGTCCCCCTCCGTCTCACCATTCCTCGCTGCCCGCGACGACCTCCACCGAAGGCGCGAGCAGGTCCTGCGCCAACTCGAACAGGCCGAGAGCGCGGTCAAGCTTCGCGATGGACTCACCAAACGGGCCGACGCCGTGGAACGCCACGAAACCGAGATCGCCCGTCTCCGGGATGAACTTGCGCGGCTAGGAGACGCCTCCCACGACCGCGACCGTGTCATCGCCAAGATCAGCAGCCGGTATGGCGAACTCCTGCGGGCCTGGCGCTACCCCAAGGTCAGCACCCCCTTCATCAAGACCGACCTCACCCCCTTCGTACGCGGTGAGCCGTACCAGGAAGCCTCGTCCGGCGCCCGCACCCTGCTGACCCTGGCCTGGCAGCTTGCCGTCTTCGAGATCGCCGTCGAAGAGGGGGCCGCACACCCTGGATTCCTCATGATCGACAGCCCTCAGAAGAACCTCGGCCACGGCGGCACTCTCGATGCCGTGATCGCGGATGCCGTGGCGATCAGCGACTTCTACCAGCACCTCTCTCGCTGGCTGGCGGACCGCGGCAGCCAAGCGCAGCTCATCGTCGCCGACAACAGTCCGCCGCCGTTGGTGGAGAACGATGTGGTGGTGCGCTACAGCCGCAACGAGGAGCGCCCGCCGTACGGACTGATCGAGGACGAAACCATTACGGATGAAGAGGTGGAGGCCAATCTCTGACAGGTGTTCCCGGCTAACCGCTCGATTCAGGTGCAAGGTAAGGCGCCGCGCCAAAGGGTGGCAGCTGGCGTCGGTCCGGCCACAGTCGGCGGGGGCGGTATTCGGGTGACATAGCGGCGCGCTGCCTAGTCGGCCGACGGTTGGATCTGATCCGAAGTGGTCTACTGCGAAGCGGTGGGCCCGGCGGGGCCCCTACCCTGTGCTCGACCCGACATGGAGCACGCTGTGGAGAAGCCAACACGGCCGGCACCGCTGCAAGGTCCGCATGTTTCTCGTGACTCCTTGCCGCGGGCTGTGTCGGGACGGCTCCGTGGTGGTGAGGGGCTCCGAAGAATGAAGTCATCCCCTATCGAACGGCGCACCGAATTGCTGCGCCTCTACACTGGGCTGTCCTGGCAGTCCGCCCGACGTCGGGTCGAGGCCACCATGCCTGGCTCCCCGCTGATTCACCAGCCCGACGCCCATCAGCTGCTGCTGGAGGCTGGCGTCATGGCCGCAGTGGTCTGGCGCCGGATCAGCACCGTGTATCCGTGGGGCATTGAGTACGTCGACCCACGCTCCGATCGCCTCCTGATCCGGTTTGAGGCAGACCCAGGCATGCGGCGCTACCGGGACGAGACCCAGGCTCTGGACCTGGCCGAGGTCCTGCTGCCGCGTGTCGACGAGTACGGCGAAATCCACGGGATTCCCGGGGCCCGCGCTCGCGTTGAGGACGGACGGGTAGTGCTACGCCTGGTGGGCACCTCCGCCTCCGTCACCCTGCTGGGCTTGAGCCCCGACGAATGGCTGCATGCGGTCGATGTCCAGGACCAGAAGTTGAGTACGTATGGCATGACGCTCTGCCACCGCGACCAGCCGAACCGGGCGCACTCTGCAGAACGCCCCTACCTACGGGTGGGACGCCGGGCCGCTGTGGTGTCGGCCTGGCTGACCAGCGGGCTGCTGCGCCGAGTGGGCCTGATCCGCACCCTGGGGGTTCCTCTGGCCGTGACCGGCTGGGTCGGCCACCACGAAGGTGGCGGCGAACGCTGGATCATCGACCCCATGTTCGAGGGAGGTCAGGGTGCCAACAGCCACCGGCGGATGATGGCGCTGCTCGCAGCCCCAGGGTGGGGCCTGCCAGTCACTCTCCGGGACGCCCGCTGCAACTGCCATCTGCCGCCTGGGCACGACCAGTGCACCACGACCATCGCCGGGGCGGCGGAGCGGCCCGGCGTGCTGGAGGTCCGGGCCATCCAGCGTCGCGGCGACCGCCTCGCGCGAATCCAGGAGGACCACCCGGCGTTCTACGAAGCCCAGCAGCAGCTTCTCCTCAACGTGCCCGCCTGGGTCGACCGCTGGCTTGAGCGCAGCGGATCTCCCGCCCTGGACGTACCGGATCAGGGCCGACGGTAGCTCGATTCACGGCTCCAACGTGTCCGGATGTTGAGGATTGGACAAAAGGTTGGCGAACGTGGTGTGCCTGTGATGGTTCCTGCGTCATGGCAGATGATGACGAACCGTTCGGGCGGAGCGCTCTTGGGGCGGCCTCGACCGGCCGCCCCGTGCGAGGACCTTGCTACCGGTGCCTGCTGACGTAAGTAATCATGCTCATACCCGCACCAAACGTGAATGCCAGGGCGGCCGCACCGGACGCGGCAGCGGTGAACGGAGCCTGTCCGAGAGCGGCGGAGCCGATCCCGATGGCGAGCCCAGCGACCATGGAGGTCAGAGTGACGACGACAACGTGGTAAATGCCGTGGTCGCAGGTAGAAGCGGGTGTAGTCAAGGGGCCCTCCGGAACTTCGAGAGAGCGCCGTCACAGAGCCAGGGCGGGTGTCAACCCACCGCCGGATCGGGGTCACGACGTCGCCGCCCATCGGGCGTCGCCATAGGAGAGCGCCGGCCAGGCGCTCCTATAGGATCGCGGCCGTCCCGCCGTGATAGCTGACTCCCTGCATCGACGCGCCCTGCCTTCCGAGGTCTCGACAACTGCAACCATCGTAGCTAACCCCTCTGACAATCGGCCGGGTTGATGGCAGTTGCCCCGGAGGGAAGGTTCCAGCTCTGAGGCAGCTCCCGAGGTCGACGCCGCTGTAGCCGGTCTGCCAGGAACCAGAGCCTGCGCACTCCGAGCGGCAGATCGTCGTCTCACGCCACGAGTGGCTGGGAGCGGCCCGCGAAGTCCACTGCAGAGCGGTTTTGCTTCTACCTCTGGACGTAATGGGGGAGTTTCCCGCTCCCTCTGTTTGTAGACCCGTAGGTGTAACTATTTGACTGCCCGGCGGAACGATATCGCCTCGGGGTGCGCACTTGGGTCATCGCGCATTTTGCGAAGCGCCGCCGAAATTAGAGCCCCGCAGTCCGGGTTGCTGGCGAAATACATCAGTGTGAGAGTCGTGATTTTGGGTGTCCGCAGTGACTTTCCCTCGTTCGCATTGCTCACCATCCTTGAGTTCCCTCGCAGGGCGATCGACCCCTGCGGGCGACTGGGTACGACAGAGTAGGCGCTTAGAAGGCACCTGCTCTATCCACTGAGCTACGGGGGCTGACCTGCGAAAACGCAGCCTTCCGGACGCTCGCCCCGCGATCCTGTGGGACGTATGTGGGATCTGGCGATCCTTGGGAATCCGTGGGACGTAGTTGTCCCTCGGTGGTCCGGGCGTAGCTTCTCACACCATCTTCACACCCCCGAAGCCCCTCACGGAAACAATCTCGCATCGGCTCGACGTTGAGATCTCCTAGTCGAAGAGGGGGAGGTGTCGGGGGCTGAAGCTGTTCCGCACGGACACGACAAATAGCGGCATGACCGAGGTCATGCCGCGTCTTGCCGAGGTCGAGGCAGATCTGCAGGGTCTCGTCGAGACGCACATGGAGACGTTGCTGGGAGTCCGGTTCCTGGCGAGCGAGTACGGCACGGGGCCGGTCCACGGGGGCCGGATCGACTCGCTCGGGCTGGATGAGAACGGATCGCCGGTCATCGTCGAGTACAAGCGGGGCGTCGACGCCGGCGTCATCAACCAGGGGTTGTTCTATCTCAGCTGGTTGGTGGACCACCGGGCCGAGTTCGAGCACCTGGTCCGCGACCGGCTCGGGGCGACGGCCGCGTCCCAGGTGCTGTGGAGCGGTCCGCGGCTGATCTGCATCGCAGGCGACTTCACCCGCTACGACGTGCACGCTGTCCGCGAGCACCGGCGCTCGATCGACCTGGTGCGCTACCGGCTCTTCGGCAGCGACCTGCTCGGCCTTGAGACCGTGGCATCCGTCAGCGGCGGCATGCCGGTAGCCCGCCGGGCGCGCCGCCAGACGGCCTCCAGGGCGGTTGCCGAGGCCCAGTGCGCGGCGATGGTGGAGTTGGCGAGCGCGGTCGACGAAGCGCTGCTCGGGCTCGGGGACGGGGTGAACCGTGTCGAGCGCAAGATGTACCGGGCCTACCAGCGGCTGCGGAACTTCGCGTGTGTCTGCCCGCCGCAGCGCAGCAAGCTCCTGGTCTACCTGAAGGTCGACCCGAAGGAGATCGACCTCGTACCGGGCTTCACCCGGGACGTCTCCGGTCTCGGTCACCACGGGACGGGCGACCTGGAGGTGCAGCTCCGTACGCCGAAGGACGTGGAGCGGGCGCAGGATCTGTTCCGCGCGAGCTACGCGGCTGCGTGATCGCAAGCTGCTCTGCGGGACGTGTTCGATTCGCGGTTGCTCTGTGGTCGTCGGGAGATGCCTTTCGATAGGTGGGCAGGGCGTGGCGGTGGACTATCAATGGTGCGCGGGATCGCCGGTTTGGCTAACCGGCGATCCCGCGCTATGTTGCGCCGCTTAGAACCTGCTGACTGCCGCCAGCCTCTACTGGTTCACTCGCACCGGCCCTGCGGCCGTGGACTTCTGCTGGGAACAGGCGCACGCCGAGAACACCGGCTGGGCAGGAGCCTCCGACGTCCTGCAGGGCTCGTCCCTCTTCTACAGCAACCCCTGGGCGGCAAGGTCTTCGGACCCCCGTCCGGCCCACCGCCTTCGTCGCCGACAAGGCGTGGTTCGACGAGATGTTCCCCGTGGAACTGGGCCGCCCGGCCCCGGCCGGAGCGGACACCGGCACCTCCACGGGCGCCGAGAACAGTGCGGGTACCGGCAACGGCGGCACCTCGCGCGAGGAGGTGCCGGTCGACCCCCGCGACCAGCTGGCCGCCCTGCGGCAGCAGCTGCCCGCCCGGGTCGAGCTTGTCGAGGGGAGTTACCAGCGGGCCATGGACTCCGCCCACACGCTGATGACGGACTTCGAGGAGGCGCGCCGTCTGCGGGTCCAGGTCGGAGAGGATTCGCTGCCGGCCGATCAGCGGATCGAGTGGATGGAGAAGCTGTCGAAGGCGCGGGACGCGGCCCGGGCCGGTGTGACGTCGCTCGACCAGGTCGAGACGCTGATCCTGCAGATCTGACCGGCATGCTTGAAGTGCAGGTCTACCAGTAGCGCAGGCGGGCCCCTCGATCGCTTCGAGGGGCCCGTCTGCGCTGCGGCATGCCCTTGCGGAACCTGGTTTTACCGGTACTCCCAGACGTTCTCGGTGGACGCGAGAGCGAGGTCGAGCGTCACGGCGAGGCCATGGTGGTCGGACGCTCCGGGCGGGGAGTCGAGCAGCTGGTAGTCGGTGATCGCGTCGCGCAGCGGCGCCGACGCCCACAGCTGGTCGATGCGCTCCTCGGCGCACGTGCGGCGGAGCAGTTTCTCGTCGCCGGTCCGCTCGTACAGCTCCCAGGCCGCGTCGACGAACCCGGTGTACGACAGGGTCTCGGCGACCCGGCGTTCCGGCGTGATCCGGCCGTCAGACTCGGAGGGGAGTCTTGTGCGGGCGGAGCGGTTGTACGGGCGCATCTCGGCGTAGTCCGGCGCCGGGTGGTCCGGGCTGGCCGGTGGGTAGTTGATGTCGCCGGCGACGATGCCGTACGGCCCGTACCGCAGGGCCCGGGTCGCCAGCAGCTTGGCCTCGTGCCGGGCCCGGTCCGGGACGAACGGGTCCAGATGGGCGCTGATGACGGCGAGCGGGGCGGGCAGGCCCACGTCGAAGACGGCGACGCCGAAGCCGTGCAGGGTCTGGCCGGCGAAGTCGGTGTTCCAGTGCGTCCAGCGGCCGAGCGTCTCACGGCGGTAGAACAGCGCCGGCATGATGCCCGAGCTGGACGGCGGGAGCGGCAGCGGGTCCATGTCCAGGTCATTCGCGGCCCGAGCGAGTTGCCGGTGCCCGAAATCACCCCACCCCTGGGCCTCTTGGAGACAGACCAGGTCCGGACGGCCGGCGCTCAGGATCCGCTCGGCGAGGGCCGGCCACCGGTCCTCCGGATCGCCGCTACTGTTACGCAGCCCTCCGAGCCCTAGGTTCTGGACGACGATCCGCAGTTCCATTGCTCCTCCTGGCCGTGAACGGCAGCCCCAAGACCGCGGCGCGACCCTACTCCGCTCCGCGCGAGCAGGTGTGCCAAAGGCGGGTTCCAGCCGTGTATCGCAGGCAGCTGGCCGAGAAACCCCTTGGCCTCGCGCGGGACCCCTACTGCCGATCTTGGTGCATCGCATCCGGACAGTTCTTGCCTGCCGGCGTTGCATCGACGGGCGTCCGCGCGATGACGAACTCAGGGGTGCGCGCCCGCATGGACATGGGGAGGCCGGCGGCCCGGCGTGCCCGCCGGTAGGTCAGCGCCCACCCCGTGGTGTGCCGGACCGACCCCTCGGGAGCGAGTTCCGCGCGCCACCACAGCCAGCCGATCATGTACTCGCGGCCATCGGCGCCGGGCGCCGCGAAAGCCACGGCCGCCTCGCCGGTCCGGAGAGACAGCTCCTCGACCACGGAGCGGTTCTGGCCGAGAGCGATCAGGTCTCGGCGGACCTGCTCCTGGCCGGCCTGCACGGCTCCCCGGACCACGCTGCGGGCGAAGCCCCACGCGATCAGGCCGCCGACCGACACCACGAGGGCGAGAAACACGCTCCAGCCGACCATCAGCGGGGAGCACCGCCTCGGGGAGGCACGGCGACCGTACGCGAACGGCAGCAGCTCATCGTCCACTCCGGGCGGGGCACGTAACGTGCGCCGCCAGCGCCGGCATCCCGCTCGGCCGCGGACGGCCTTGAAAACGCGAACTGCTTCATGGGGTCCCCTCCTCAAGCGACGCTGTCGGGTCCCTTGCCGCCTGCGAAGGTCCGCGCAGCCGAACGACCGGCCCAGGGTAGCGCGGCAGCCTTCGCGCGGCAGGTCTTCGCGCTGGATGCCGCAGCGACCTCGACGTACCGATCTCCTCGGAGGTCCGGGAGTGCTGCTGGGGAGTTGGTGGAACGGCGGGGCTGTCGCGCGGCCTGCGAGCTTTCCCGGTGCACCAGTTCGGTCCTCAGGCATCCGTGCCCTCCGATGATCAGCACCGTCGTGCCGGCTCACGGTAGTGCGGTTCGGCCTCGCCCTGCTGCGGCGCCCGGGGAAGGGCACTGACGGGTCCTGCGGTTGTCCCCCGTCGTACGAGTTCGCAGGCGCCGGCCGGTGTGCCTGCACTCTGATCGCAATTCACTCCAAAGAGTGGCCTTCGTCGGGGTGGCGTAACCAGGCTTTCAGGGGGGCGTGCAGATTTTCCGACCGGATTTGCTCGAATTCTTCTGGCCGTGTTCGTCCTGGCGGCCCCCGCGCCGTAATGCGGTTCGGATGAGGCGGTGGCAGCCCCGGCATGAGGAGTTCCGTACTCCGCTTTCACGGATATCGGGGAACTGCGCCGGCGAGGAGTGGCGGCTAGTGTCCGAACAGGCACGGAAAAGGGGCCCCGGGATTGATTTGCGGTCGCCCACGGGACCCCCCTTGGCCGTGCCGGACCTGTACTCGACCCAAGGAGAGAAGATGGCCCAGCACTTCCGCCGAAAGCTCGCGCGCATTCTTTCGGCGATGCCAGAGGTTAGCATTCCGTTCTCGCACGCTCTGCAAACCGGCACGGAGGGCGTTGTTCTGCTGCAGCTTCGCCTCGGCTCTGTGCTTACGGCCGGCGTGACCGTCGTATCCACGGTCAGGCCGGAGCTGGTGCCGGCCGAGACCGTCCTCGCCGTTGCGCTCGCCTTCTGCACCGACCCCAGCTGTCTGGTGCTCTTCAAGATCCGCCGCTTCCGCTGACCTGTGCCGGCCGCCGCGCCCGCTCGCGCGGCGGCCGGCCCCCTGAGCGCATCCGGGAACTCCACAGGGCCCGCAACACCATCAGGCTTCGTCCGCCGCGGTGTTGCGGGCCGCCGTGAAACGAGGTGACGAACGTGCGGCGGCACCCACTCCGTTCAACGCCGCAGACGCGCGGTGAAAACGACAGCCGGGCGCGGCGTAACGCCGTCGGCGAGTCCCTGAGGCGGCGTTCCGCCGAGACCTCCTACGCCGCCTTCTGCCGTGAGCACTGGCCGGTTTACTCCCGGTTTGCCGCAGTCGTCACAGGTGACGTGTCTGTCGGCCAGGACCTGGCGCGATCCGTCCTGGAGGAGCTGGGGGCCCGGTGGCCGGCCGCTCTGAGCAGCGCCTCGCCGTCCAGGTACGCCTGGAACCTGCTGACAGGCGCTCTGGCGCCTTATCGAACACGATCCGTTCGGTTCCTGTACGAGAACTTCCGTGCCACCGAGGCGGACGCCCTGGTTCTGCGGCACCGGCTCGGGTGCTCTGCCGCCGCCGGCGGGCGCGCCATGGGCCTGTCGTCCGACGCCTTCGAACTGCTGCGACGTACCGCGCTCATGAAGGCGCCCCGGCCCCGAGAAGGCGGGGCATATGCCTGAGTCGAATGCGGACTGGCGCTCGACGGCGTACGCCGGAGCATTTCACGGCATCCCGGCGGCAGATTTGCTCCGAACGTGCCTCGCTCGAAGGTGTGGGCGGGGTAGCCCTGGCGCAAGTCACCTGCATAGCATGTGATCCCTGCCTTGGAAGGGCCCACGCACTCGCGGGGAGGCGTGTGGCCGCAGCGTAGGGAGCCTCCCATTTTCGATTCCAGTAAACCCAGCGTCGCGAGAATGTATGATCATCTTCTCGGCGGAACGGACAATTACCAGGTAGACCGGGACGCCTGCGTCGAATTACTGCGAATGGCACCGTCCACCAGAGAGCTAGCGCTGGTCAACAGGGCGTGGCTCGTCCGAGCTGTCCGCTATCTCGCCGAGGAGCGAGGGGTCCGCCGGTTCCTCGACCACGGTTCCGGTCTGCCGACCCGCCCGAACGTGCACGAAGTCGCCCAGGCGGTCGACCCGTCATGCAAGGTCGTCTACATCGACAACGATCCCGTGGTGGCCGCTCACGGGAGAGTGAGCCTGGCCGAGGACCCGTCCACGACCGCCATACTCGAAATCGACATGCGCGAGACGGACCGGATCTTCGATTCCCCCGAGGTCACCAGGCTCCTGCGGGGGGACCAGCCCGTCGCGGCGCTGTTCGTCTCCGTCCTGCACTGCATCCCGGAAGCCGATGACCCCTGGGGCCTGGTCCGCCGTGTTGCCCAGCGGCTGCCCGCCGGCAGCTACATGGTCATCTCCCAGCTCGCCAGCGACGACCCCGAACTGCGCGCCAGGATCACCGGCTTCATGGACGAGATCACCGAAGGGCAGTGGGGCGAAGTCCGCTCGACGGATGAGGTGAAGCGCTTCTTCGAAGGGCTCGAACTGCTTGAAGTGGACAGGCAGGAACCGGTGGAGGTCTCCACCTGGCGCCCTGACGGAGACCTCGGCCCCCGTCAGGGCGAAAACAGCGAGTGGATCGAGTACGGAGGGGTCGCCCTCATCAAGTAAAGCCGCTGCGTGCCGGCTTCAGCCGATCAGGTCGATGTGCTTCTGGATCAGCTCCAGCGTTTCTTCCTTGCTGCCCACATCCAGCCACAGTTCGTCCAGCGACTGGACGTACGCCTCCAGCTCGGGGCCCTCCAGGATCAGCTCGCCGCCCCGGTTCCGGTTCTCCAGGTAGACGGCCCGGCCCCTGTCCTCGTCATAGGGCTTGATCAGGGTCATGGCGTTGTGCAGAGCTGAACCCGCCCGGGCCGACGAGCCGGGAAGAACCCGCAGATGCGTGCGGGGCTTGTTCTCCGCCACGTTGTAGAGGTGCCGCAGCTGCTCCCTCTGCGCGGCGGGGCCACCCCGCTGGGTGAGGAGAGCAGCCTCGGCGATGAGAGCCTCGTAGATGACGCCACGGTCACCTTCGAGCAGCGCCTGGCGCCGCATCCGGAACTCCAGACGCTCGTCCAGGTCCGTCTGCTGCCTGTGCCGCAGGCTCTCCTCGCGCGGCGTCCGGTTGAACTCCTCCATGAGTGACCGGGCATACGCGCGGGTCTGCAGCATGCCGGGGATGCTGGCCTCGTGATAGACCCGGATGATCTTGGCGCGTGACTCCATCGCGAACAGCGCGCGAAACGCCTCGGAGGTGTCAGCCGGCGGCGCCCAGCCCGGGGTCTGCTTCGCCCGGGCCAGGCAGTCCAGTGCCTCTTCGATGTCCTTCTGCGGGGCGTCGTAGTACGTAAGCAGGGCCTCGACCTTCTCAGGTTTCAACTCCACTTTGTTGTTCTCGTAACGGCTCAGCGTCGGGACCGAGCCGACCTCCGGAACCGCGAGCACGACCTCGCCCTGGGGCTGGCCTTTGCGGTACTGCACGAGCATGTCCGCGACGGCCCGCTCCAGAGGATGAACGGACCGCCGCGGCCTTTCCCCTTCGGGCTCCGGCAGCAGGGCGAGATGAGGGGACAATTCAACTCCCTGAACACGGGCGGCACCTCGCCGCCCATCTAATCAGAGCATGTCCGTCCCCAGCGCCGACCCGCAAGCCGTGGCCAAGGGATTCAGACAATCATGACGTTGAACTCGCCCTTCGAGGAACCGTCGACGAATGCGGCGATCTCGGATTTCGTGAAGATCAAGGCCGGCCCGTCGGGGTACCGGGAGTTGCGCAGCGCGACGCTTTCACCAACCTGTGCAAGCTCGACGCAGTCATCCCTTCCGTCGCTCGCGCTCGCCTTGACCCACTGAGCCCCGATCAGCGTCCCGGCGGCCATGCCGTTGTGGAGTTCCTGCACTTTCATTGCCTCTCTCTCGTCCTCGGGCCAGCATTGACATGCCCACTTGCCGCTTCAGCGGTTGAGGTGGGCTCCTCACTTTCACGACGACGTGAAAATTTCACGGGTCGGTGAGAACGGACGAGATGCTAGACCCTCTCCAGGGCGTGCCGCTGTCCCTCGCAAGGGTGTTCTCAGCGGCATTGAAAGAATACGTAAGATAATCATATTTAAGGGTGTGAAGGTAGTTCGTGAATGGCTGGATATGGCCAGTGTTGCTGTTGATTTATTAAAACCCGGAACGGAGGCTAGGCAGGTTCGCTAAAGTTGCCTGTTTTGCCTATGGCTGGACAGCGGTCCGCACGCACCAAGTACGTGCGGACCGCTGCCGTTCGGGATCGCGACCGCCGTGCCGCCCGGTAAGGGTGGCCGGTTCAGCGGTACCGGGACCTGTGAACGGGTGGGGGAAGCGCCAGGGCGGATGCCGTCCGCGGTGCTGCGGGGGCGGAAGCCCGGGGGCGGGGCGGGACGAGGTCGGCGGCTTCGGCGGTGAGCTGGGCGAGGAGGTCGTGCGGGGCGGCGGCGGAGAGACGGATGGACCAGGCCGACCGGTTGAGGTCGTCGCCTCCGTACAGGGTCCACCGGTCGTCCTGGGCGTGAGGGACATGCTCGACGGTGAGGGTGCGGTCCGGGGCGTGCCAGGTGGTACGGGCAGGGTGGCTCGCAGGGTGCCAGCCGGCGTCCCGCAGCGCCTCGTACGGCTCCGGGACGTACGTGGACGGCGGGTTGTCGAGGTGTTGCAGGAGGGCGCGGATCAGGGGGACGGGGGTGGTGGCGGTGAGGGTGGCGTGCCAGAGGCGCTGGCCGACGGGGCCGTCGTACTCGGCGATCGTCCAGGCGGTGTCGGTGCGGTGGCGGGCCTCGTGGTCGAACACCGCCCGGACGGTCAGGGACTCGTGGGAGACGACGGTCGTCTCGTCGCTCCAGGTCCGGTACTTCTCCCACGAGGGGGAAGCGTCGAGGAACGCGTCCAGGAACTCCTCGTGCTCGCCGGGCCCGGCCGTGGGCGGCGCCGGGATGTCGACGGTTTCCTCCTGGCGCTGCGGCGGCTGGGGGCCGGCGCCGAGGGCGCGGCGGACGGCGTGTTCGAGGCCGGTGAGCGGGGCGGGTCCGGGGCGGACGGCGACGGAGTAGAGCCGGTGGAACTCGGCGACGGCTTCGGTCTCGCTGCCGAACCTGATGTCGGTCTCCTGCCGGAGGTGGTTCTCGCCGTGGAGGTGGACGTGGCGGTGGACGCCGGTGGTGTAGGTGCCGACGGCGACGGTGGTGTGGCCGTCGTGGGCGTGGGCGTGGATGACCAGGCGGCCCTCGGCGATGTCGTCGTGGATGCGCTGGGCGGCGGCGCTGATCTCGCGGATCTCCTCGCGGGTGCACCAGGGCATGGGGTAGGTGCCCCAGGTCCACTCGGTGTCGATCTCCTTCTGGAGGGAGGGCTCGATCTCGACGGTGAACCCGTAGCCCTTGAGGAGGTCGGCGGTCTTGCCGGTGTAGAAGGGCTCTTCGCGGTCGATGCGGGCCAGGACCATGGTGTCCGGTCCGGTGCTGCGGAAGCCGGCGTCGTGCAGGTGGGAGCGGGCGGCGTCGGCGGTCGGCCCGGTGGTGGTGGCGACGACGCCGGGGTGGTGGTCGGGGTGGAGAGCGAAGCGGACGTGCGCGTCGGCGGGAGCGTAGGGCAACAGGAAGCCTTCGGTTACGGAGTCCGGCCGGCGACCCGGCGGGAGACGGGGGAGTGGAGGGGGGCGGGTGGTGTGGTGGAGGGCCGGGAGCGGGGGCCGGCCCGTGCGGCGACGGCGGGCTCGACGGTGGCCGTCGGCGCCGTCTTCGGGGGGAGGGTGGCGTGCTGCCAGCGGGTGCGTACGGCGGTCAGGTCGGCGAGCGCCCGTCGGGAGCCGGTGAGGACCTGGTAGAGCGTGGTGGCCGGGTCGTCGGCGTAGGCGCTGATCCGGGCGGCGGTCTGCCGGGCGCGGGCGAGCAGGGCCCGGCCCAGGACCTGCTCGCCCCAGTGGTCGGGGGTTCCGGCCGGTTCCGACAGCAGGGCGACCACCTCCGTCGGCGTGACGCCGGCGGCCAGGATGCCGCGCTGCTGGGCCTCCCACAGCACGGTGACCGCATCGGCCGGCTGCCCGCGGTGCAGCAGAGTGGTCAGGCACTGCCACAGCCCGCCGTGGACCGAGTCGGTGAAGTCCTCCGGTACGAGCCAGCGCATCGCCTGCGCGGCGTCGGGCCAGGCGAGGGCGCTGGCGAGCAGCAGCCGTTCCTCCTCCGCCGCGACGTCCGGGCCGGCCCCGGACACGGTGGGAGGTGGCGGGGTGCGGGGCAGGGAGCCGGGGTGGGAGGGGAAGTGGGCGGCGAGATCGTCCAGGTGCCGGGCGAGTGCGTCCGCCGCGTCCAGGACGTGCCGGGGCGGGTCGGGCACGGTGGTCTCGTCGGCGGCTCGGGCGAGCTGGTCGGCGTGCCGGCGGATGCTGCGGCGGGCGGCCTCGGCGCGGACCATCGCCGCGTACGCGCTCGCGTGCTCGGCGCGCGGGCAGGCGGAGATCAGGGTGTGCAGGTACGAGGCGGTCAGCCCCGGCGCCTCCCGACGGGCCTGTTCCAGCACGGAGTTGAGCCAGTCCAGCCCGGCCCGGGTTTCCCGCGTGCCCGGGGCCGGGACGGTGCGCATCGCGGCGAACAGCGAGCCGTGCGCCGCGTTGGAGAAGCTCTCGGGCTCGAGTCCGGACACGTCCGCGAGGCGGGCGGGGGCCAGGAGCAGGGCGCCCAGGAGCGCCTTCTCGGCGAAGACCACGGGGGTGGGCTCGGCCGGCCTGTCGTACGGGTCGTCGTTGTGAGGGTCGGGGGTGTGGGGCATCAGGCGGCCAGGGTGAAGTCGTCGGGGTTGAGGGCACGGTCGAGGTGCGGGGCGAGCAGGTGCGCGGCGAGCCGCGGCGGGACCGCGTTGCCGATCTGGGAGAACTGCTGGCCTTTGTTGCCGGCCCAGGGATGGTCGGCGGGGAAGGTCTGCAAGACGCCGGCCTCGACGGCGGTGATCCGGATCGGCTCCAGCGCCTCGGCTGCTTCGTCGGAGGGGACCCAGGTGCATTCGTTGGCGCGGTGCCCGAAGAACAGCGTCCCGGCCGGCTCGTCGACGCTGCGAACGGTGGCGTTGGCCTGGTTGTTGCTGCGCAGCGCCCACGTCCCGCGGGCCCGGGCGTCGACGAGCGTCTTGCGGGCCCCGGAAGGGAAGGGCTCGGGGCCGCCGCCGGGCCCGCCACCGGCGCACACGGTGGGAACGGGCCGGTCGGTCGCCCCCCACCCCAGGGCCTGCGCCATCGACACCCACCGCGCCCGGCCCGGCCCGAACAGGCTCTCGGGCTCAGCGGCCCGGGCGTGCGTCGGGGGCGGGGGCTCGGCGGTGCGGACGCGGGAGGCGATCAGGATCGCCCGCCGCCGGGTCTGCGGCACGCCGAAGTCGGCCGCGTTCAGGATCCCGCACCACACGGAGAACCCCCATCCGCGCAGGATCGCCGCGTACTGGCGCCACAGCGGCAGCACGTCGGGAACCTCCTCCATGAGGATCCACTCCGGCTCGCCGACCGCATGGAGCGCGTGGAGGTAGCGCATCGGCTCGGCCGCGAGCAGGGAACGCGGATCGCGGCACGCGGCGAGGAGGCGCTCGCGGGTGTCCCGGCCGGCGGCGAGGTCGGCGACCGCCTGGTGGACCAGCGGCTGGTCGACCAGCCCGAGCCGCTTGCCGGCCATCGACCACGCCTGACACGGCGGCGAGGCGATGAACCCCCGGACCCGCCCGGCGAAGATCCACGCCGGGTACATCGCCACGTCGGTACGGATCGTCAGCAGCCCGGCCGCGGCCCGGGTCCGGCACGCCCACTCGTCCCACTCCAGACCCACGTCCCGGATCCCGGCACGGTACAGCGGGACGCTCCAACCCCCCGGGCCCGCGAACAAATCCAGGATCAACCGGCGCATGATCACGCGGGGAGCCCGAAGCCGCCCCGCACTGTCCCGGTTGCGGAAGCCCGCTCGGCGGGGACGGTGTCACGGAAGTATCGGCATGGGGTGGTGCCGTGAGGCGGGCAGGATATCGAAATGGTGGACGGGGTCTGGATTTTCATGCGAGGTGGTCTTTCGGATCGGGCCAGGGGGTCAGCGGCTTTTCGCTGTGCGCGGTGCCGTGGCGGGAAGTGCCGGGGGCCGCGGCGAGGCAGGGGCGGGGCGGGACTGCCCGGAGTCGGGGGCGTGAGGCGATTGGGCGTGGGAGGCTTCCTGCACACGGCCGGAGGGCGGTGCCATTTTGATCGCTGCTTCCCGGAGCCCGGTGACTACTGCTTCGAGTATTTCGTCAGCCGCCTCGCAGCATCCGGAAATCATCTCATTCGACAGCCGGTTCAGCTGCCCCAGATCTGACTGATTCCTCTTGGTCGCAGGAAGGGCGGTGAAGTGGAAGTGCGCGACTTGGGCCTGCATGCGGCCCATTTCGGTCATGACCTCGCCTAGCTGAGAGAGGGCGTCGCTGTACGCCTCGACGGCCTTCTTCGCGTTCGTGGAGAACGGGTCGGACAGGAGGTAGTCGACTTTCTCGCTGACGGCGGTGATGATTTTGGCCAGGGTGTATACCTGCGCCGAGACGGTGCTGACGTCCGGAATGGAAGGTGCGGGGGGCAGGGTGCGCAGCTGAAAACGAAAACGGTCGATCCGGCCGGCCATGTCGTAAAGGGCCAGAGCCTGGTGGATGTCGGTCACGGGCAGCCGCCTTGGGTGTAGGCGCGGGCGGTCATGCGGTGAGCCCGAAGCCGTCCTGCGCCGCCTCGGCATCGCCGCGGCACGCCCAGGGGGAGCAGCCGTCCGTGACGCCCTGCTCCAGCTCGTCCTCGCCGGCGAGTTCCTGCTGCAGGGCCGCCCACTCGGCGGCGGTGACGTGGTCGATCGGGGCCCGGTCGAGTGGGACGCGCGAGCGGTGCAGGAACGCCTCGCCCAACAGCCGGTTTCCGCCGGCGTTCGCGCGGGCGTTGCCCTTCCTGATCGCCGCGTCGAATTCCACGACGTCCTCCCATTCGGCGGGGGAGTTGTCCCGGATGTGCCGCCACTGGGCGTTGCCGTGGAAAGGACAGCCCAGGCAGGAGGATTTCGGGGTGTCGGCCAGATCGAGGGAAGTGAGGTAGCGGACGCAGTCGGACCGCGACCAGCCCATGTCGATCAGCGGATGCCGGTTACGCATGTACTTCACATCGGCGTCCTTGGCACGGTGGAATTCGTCGGTGGATATCCCGATCCACTGCTCGACGAAAACACCCTTCGGAACCCGGACCGGATACGGGTAGCCGAGAAGGCTGCGGATCGCCTTCTTGATGGGCTTGACCTTGTATTCCCCGGTGCACTGGCGCCGGGTCATCCCCGGTCGCCCGTCCTTGTTGAGGATGTACAGGGGCATGGAGGCGAAACGGTGATCCGGATTCAGGGCGTCGTCGCGGATGTTTCCGGACGAGACCCGCAGGACGGGTATTCCAGCGGGTTTTGCTATCTCGCGTTCGAGGCGGTCGAGATGGTCATAGACGGAGCGCGGTTCCCATCCGGTGTCGGCGAAAATCGCGTAGTCGATCTTCGGGAGGATGCCTTCGGCGGACAGGGCGAGCAGGGTGCTGGACTGGACGCCGGCACCGAGGGAAAGCGCACGGAACTGAGGAGAAGGGGAAATGGGAAATCCTTGGGCGGAGCGCGGAAGCGGGTGGGTCAGCGAGTGCGCGGCCGGGAAGCGCCGGCTGCCGGGGCGGGCGGGAGCGCGGGGGCGGCGGAGCGGCGGGCGGCGAGGGCGTCGGCGGCTCTGCGGGCGCTGGCGAGGGCGTCGGTGTAGTGGGGCAGGACGCGGTCGGTGATCCGCCAGGCGGCACGGGCCGGGTCACGGGGGACGGCGACGGTCGGCGGCGCGGGGATGGGGTCGGTGACGTCCTCGTGCAGACCGCCGGGGATCACGGGGCAGACCAGAACCCGCCTGCGACGGTGTTCGACGAGGTAGAGCTCCGGGCCGTCGTCGCGCCGCAGGGTGGCACCGTGACTGCGGAAGTTGATGGAGGGCCGGGCGTCGTACGGCGTCCACACACGCTGCGTGGCGGCGAACTCGTCGAGGGGACGGGCGTACTGGTTGAAGGTGGCCGTCCAGGTGCCGGGCAGGCGGTCGGCAAGCTGGAGGGTGAAGAGGTGGAAGGGGTGCAAGAAGATCCTTGGCGGAGGCGGAGGCGGAGGCGGAGGCGGAGGCGGAGGTGGAGGTGGAGGCGGAGGATCAGCGAGTCCGGCCGGCGGAGGGGGCGGGGGCCGTGACGGCGGGGCGGGCGGGGGTGAGCGCGGGGGGCCGTGGCCGGCCGAAGGACGCGGCGAGAGCACGGCTGCCCCCGGCGGTGAGGTGGACCCGCTCGTGGCTGGACCGGGGCGAGCACATCTCGCGGGCCACGAGACCGCGGGACTCCAGGGCGCGGATGGTGCTGATCGTGGTGAAGACGACGCCGGCGTGGGTGTAGTAGGGCTGAGGTTTGCTGCCCAGGACCGTCACCTGGCCCCGCGCGACGGCGTACAGCACGGCGTCCTGGGCGGGGGAGAGAACGGGCGGCCGGTGCTGAGGGGACCAGCCCCGGCGCCGCTGCTCGGCGACGAGCCGCTCGGCGGCGTTGACCGCGTCCCGGGCGCCGAGCAGGGTCAGGTCGTGTATCTGGGGCAGCCGGGCGACGGCGGCCATCAGGGCCTGCCGGGGGGACAGCACCGGTCCTTCGCCCCGCACGGGCAGCCCGGCCCGGGTGTCGTCGAGGAGATCGACGGTGTCGGCGAGGTGATCGGCGGCTTCCAGGGCCAGGTGGGCGAGCTGCCGGATTCGTGCACGCACGGCCCTGTGGCTGACCCACTGCTCGTACCCGGAGCCGTCCACGATCTCCAGCGCCGCATCGGCCAGGCGCCGGGCGGCGACGACCTGTCCGGTGAGGTCGGTGGCCGGGCTGGAGCCGTGGAGGAGGATCTCGGCGAGAGCGTCGTTGTGACGGGTGAAATCGGCCGCCAGGGCGAGAAGTTGCTCGGCGGGCGGGGTGGGGGCGGTCATCGGTGGAGGGAGCGTCGGCTTCCCCCGGCCGGCGGGGCAGGGGATGCGGGTGCGCCGACGCCCGCCCGGTGGACGGGGCCTGGCCGCGGGCCGGCAGGTGCGGGGACGGCGGGGGCGTGCGCGGTCAGGATGGAGGGGGACGTGGGAGAACCTCCGTTCAGGAAGATCCGGATCAGCG
Source organism: Streptomyces sp. NPDC041191 (assembly GCF_055591945.1). Taxonomy (NCBI): domain Bacteria; kingdom Bacillati; phylum Actinomycetota; class Actinomycetes; order Kitasatosporales; family Streptomycetaceae; genus Streptomyces; species Streptomyces sp. NPDC041191. The sequence goes on from NZ_JBVIZC010000003.1 coordinate 164,397, forward strand.
GATGCGGGGTCGAGCCGGCCGGGCGGGGACCGCAGACGGGCGGGACGCGACGGGGGCACGCCCGAGCCGGGAGGCGAGCGCGATGCGCCCGGCGTCGGTGAGGTGCAGGCGCGTCGACCGCGACCCGGGTACGGGGTGATGCGCTTCGCGAAGGACCCAGCCGCGCGCCTCCAGGGAGCGGACGGTGGCCATCGAGATCCGGTCCCGGCGGGCCCGGGCCCACTCCTCGGTCCCTAGCGTGCCGACCGTGACGTATCCGGACGCTGTCGCGTGCAGAACGGCGTACTGCGCGGGCGACATCTGCTGTGGCCGGCTGTCGGTCTTCTGGTGACGCACGGCGACGGCGAGATCCTTAGCGGCGTGCAGGGCGTCAGGCGCACCGAGGGCGGTCAGCATGTCCGCCTGCCGCAGGTGACGGCCGGCTTCGAGCAAGGCGTCGAGAACACGGCCCGGCGGATAGGGCCGGTGTGAGCGCTCCTCGGTCGTCAGGTCGCCCAGGTAGACGCCGGTCCACGTCAGATGCTCGTCGGCCAGATGCGCCTGGGAGGCCAGGAGACGTAGGCGGTTGAAGGTGTCCAGCATGGTGGGGCTCTGGTGGAGCCGGACCGTGCCGATCTTGGCCGTCGCCGTCTTCACGGCTTCACAGAGGTCTCCCGCGTGCTCGGCGAGTTCATGGGCCTTGAGCGCGGCGTTCGGGTCGCTGAACTCCAGGCTGGACAGGTGATCGCGAAACCGGGTGGTCTGTTCGGCGAGCGTGAGGACGTAGGAGGGAAGGGCCTCTGCCATCGGCTCGCTGTCTGCTTCGTGCGCGGTCGTCATCGCTTCGGTCCTTCCGGCCGGACGGAAACAGGGGCGGAGATTTTTCTGGGAGAGGATTCGTTCATGCGGGTTCTTCCATCTGGGCCCTTGAGGTCGGGCATTGGGTTGGGCGGAGGGTTTCCAGGGCGGCGTGCTGGGCGCCCGACGGCCGAGCGGAGGGCAGGTACCCGGTCACCGGTGCCGGCCGGGTGCCGGGGGAGACCAGGACCCGCTCGTGGGGGTACGGCTACCTGCCCCGTCCGGTGACCGGGGCAGCGGTTGTCGGCAAACGCCGTGCCGTTGCCGGGCGGGTGGAACGTCCCGCGGCGGCGGCCGGAGTCGTGGGGGAAGCGTGGTGCGCCGTGGCCGCGGCCATCAGGGTGTGCCGCCCGGACGGAGTCAGGGTGATGGTCTTCAGGAGCGGGGCGTCGGGCAGCGGGGTGAGGACGACGAGGTTCTTTTTCACCAGGGCGTCGACGGTCGAGGTCCGCACGGTGCCCGCCCCGCGCACCTCGCGCGGGCGGTCGTAGTCGTAGGTGTGCAGGACGGCGGTTCCGTAGGCGATATGGGCCAGGGCCTGCTGCTGGGGCTCGGTGACGGCCTCCGGCTTTTCCTCCGGAACGGGGTGGGCCTCGGCTTCGCGCCGGGCGTCGAGGATGCCGGCGTGCCGCACGAGCGCGGCACCGGCGTCCGTACAGGCGCGGTGGACCGGGGACAGCTCGGCCAGCGCCGCACGGACGTGGTCGTCACCGGCGGCCCGGTGGCCGTGGCGCACGGCGGACAGGGCGGCGGTGACGTGGACGGTGGCTGCCGTCGTGATGGTCGTGACCTTCGTCAGCAGGTCGATCGCCGCCCGGCCGTCGACCGAGCACGCGGCACTGCTTCCCGCCGCCCGGGTGGCGAGGTCGCTCGCGTGCCGGGATGTGCCCAGGCAGATGGGGGCGAGTGGGACGAGGCGTTCCAGCACGTCGGCGTCGGGCCGGGGCAGGTCGTGGAGCGTACGGGCGATACGGAGAAGCCGGTCGCCGAGGATGTGCAGATCCCCGGGTTCGGGGACCTGGTGGTGGAAGTCGGGCAAGGCGGAGAAGCCCTTCGGTCAGGGGGGCGGCCGGGTGAGTGGACTGCGGGGTGCCGTCGCGGGGGAAGCGGGCGGTGCGGGTGCTACCGGCGGTGGCCTGGCACGGGGGCCGGCCGGCTGGGAAGGCCCGGCGGCAGGGGGGTGGCGGCGGACCGGTCAAGAGCACGGGCGATCAGGCGCCCGTCCTCGATCCTGGCGGCAGGCGTCACCAGACGGATAGTGAGCCGCTGCGAGAACTCCCTGTACACGTCGGCGACCTGCCGTAGCTCTTTACTCGCCTCGCCCAGCCGCTCGCGTGCCGTCGAGGCCGTCGCGTCGGCCGCTTCGTAGATCAGGGCACCGGTCCGGTCGGTGATCGCCTGCGCACACGTGCCGGCCGCGAAGCCGACTCCCATGACGGCCTCGGCCATGTCGGCGAGAGCTTCGGCTCCCTCCTTCATGACGGCGCACTGGCTGCTGGCGAGGGTGTCGAGCTGCGTCAGGCACCGGATCGAGAGGGTATGAGCCCGTACACCGAGCGGGGTGATCTCGCGGACCGGCCGAGCGATCTCACCGCTACGTACCCGGTCGATCTCCTCGGCCAGGCGCTCGAGTTCTCGGGACACCATGCCAAGGAGCCGGGCCTGCTCCATCAGGTCGATCATCTGCACGGTCGGCCCCCCCCGGGCAGAGGCAGAAAGGAGACCGGGGGCTGCTGTGAGGTACTTCGGGGGGTGGGGCGGCCAGAGCCGGGCAGCCGAGGGCGGGAAGGACAGAGCGGTGAGGTGAGCAAGGGCGAAGAGCCCGAGCGGTGTCGGTGCGAGCCGCTGGCCGAGGAGCGAGGCGGGATGGGCCTCATGGTCGCGGTACGCAAGACCCTTGCGTTCCAGGGCGTGGAAGGTGACAAGAGGCAAGGACGAGGACGACTGCGTATCCACGTACAGCGAGCCGTTGCCGCGCTGCCGGATCCGGCTCGGTGTACGGACCAGGACGCGCAACGCCGCACGCTGCTGCCAGGTCAGACCGCGCACGATGACCGTCAGCTCGGCTGCAGCGGGCGCGGGGCGGGGCTGCTTCAAGGAAGAGATCTCCAGGAGTCGGGGTCGTCACCGACGGTGTTGTCGAGTGGCCGGTATCAGGGGGCCTGCCAGAGGGTGCGGGCGATCTGCTCGGTCCCGCGGGCTGTCCGCGGCCGGGACGGCGTATGCCAGCCCGGCCGCGGCGGGCGGTGGGCCAGGACGCGCCACCCGGCGCCGCGCAGTGAAGCGCCGCTCTCACCCGCTTGCGTGTAGGTGACCAGCCGCCGGTACCCGAGTGCCTTCGTCGCTCGCCAGGCGGCCCCGTAGAGAAGGGAGTTGGCGTTTCGGGTGCCGTCGCTGGCGGTTCGGGTGACTTCCAGGGTGGCGCCGTCGTCGAGGTGGCGGGCGACGGGGCGGCCGACGACCGCCACGGCGCGCAGGACGCCGGTCTCGTCGGCGGCGCCGACGGAGAAGATCTGTCCCGCGGGCGGAGGGTGATGGCGGTGCCAGAGACGGACGAACTCCTTGGCCTCGCGGGAGCGTACGGGCACCAGGTGCAGGCGGGGCTCGCTCATGCCGCCGTCCCGACATCGCCGGGCTGTGCCGAGGCCGAGGTGTGTTTCGCGAGGGCCCGGGTGGTGATGGCCTTCGAGGCGCGGGCGGAGGCGGCGGCGAGCCGGTCGGCGTCGGGCTCGGCGTACCAGGGGCGCAGATCGAGCATGGCCACACGCATGCCGGTGGCCAGGCACAACGCGCTGCCCTTGGGGAGGGCGCGGATGGCGTCGGCGGGCAGGATCCGTTCCTGCCGCATGCTGATCGAGGTCGACTTGCCGGACTCGGAGTGCGAGGTGGAGGTGGTCTCCACGTCGTGGTCGCCGATCATCCGCGAGAGCTTGTCGGCGAAGTCCGGATCGTCGATGCCGGCACCGATGATCTTCACGGTGGCCGCCGACCACATCGCGTCCATGCCCGCGTCACCCCAGACCCGCTGGCCCTGGCGGTAGGACTGCAGGATCGTGATCGGGATGATCCCGCGGGAGCCGAGGTGGGAGTACAGGTCGGGCAGGTCGCTGATCTTGCAGACGTTGGCGGCCTCGTCGAGGATCGCGAGCATCGGCGGGTCGAGCCGACCGCCGGCGCGCTCGGCCTGGGCGGTCGCCGCACGCATCACGGAGTCCGCGCACGCCGCGATCAGCGCGCTCGCGCCGCCTCCGCCGTCCTTCGACAGCAGGAACAGGCTGTCGCGGGAGGTCACGAAGGTGGCCGGCCGGAACTCGGGGACGTCCTTCTGCGGGGTGACCCACGCGGCGATGTCCTCGTTGAGCAGGGCGGCGGCGTACTGGCGGGCGGTCTCGTAGATGCCGTCCCGGGTCTCGGGCGGCCCTTCGACGGTGCCCTTGAGCTGGGAGGCGACCGCCGCGAAGTTGTGGTCGCGCAGGATGTCGAGCGGGCGCCGGTCGCCAGGGAAGGCCAGCCACTGCATGATGTCGGTGATCGGCCGCTCGTCCAGGGCTGCGGCCAGGAGCAACTGGGACAGGATGTTGCTGCCGGCCTTCGACCAGAAGTCGCCCTGCTGGGAGGCATCGACGCTCGCGGCGAGGAAGTGCCCGGCGAGCCGTCCGGCGCCGTCGAGGGTCTTGGCGTCGGCGAGCGGGTTCCACCACATGGTCCGCTCGGCGTGGGCGATCTGCTGCGGGTCCATCGACCACACCCGTCCCACGGCGGCGCGTGCGTCGAGGCACGCGGTGTAGGCGTCGCCGGCCGCCTTGTTCGAGGTCAGCAGGACCGGACCAGGCGCGGCCAGCACGGACGGGATGGCGAGCGAGGTCGTCTTGCCCGAGCGCGGCGCCATGATCGCGACCGCGACGTCCTCGAAGCCCATCCGCACCTCATGACGGCTCCCGGCCAGATTGCCGAGCAGGACACCGGCGTCACGGGGGACGATGCGCGGGACGGTCTTCAGACTGGGCCGGAGCGAGCGGGCCTTGGCCTCGACCGCCTTGGCGAGCAGGGGCTCGATGTCCCGGGCCGTGGCCATGCCGTCGACCCTCTTCTTCCCGCCGCCGGAGCGGTTCTTGTACCGCAGCCACAGCTTTCCGGCGACGGCGCCGAGGAGCAGGGTCAGCAGGACGGGCAGCACACGGGTCGTGATGAGCAGGGACGTTTCTCCGGCCCGGGGCCAGAGCCGTTCGGGATGAAGGAGTGCTTCGACCGGCCGGTAAGGGGCCCATGGTCCGGTCCGGGACAGCCAGGCGGCGATGTTCGCGGACAGCCAGGCGAAGGAGGCGAGAGGGGTGCCGACGGCGAGGGCGCCGAGGCCGACTTTCAGGGCGAGGTCGTACCCGTCGGTGGAACCGCTGGAGGAGGAGGGCAAAGGGCTACGTACTTCCGGGCAGGGGGCGGGGGGCGAGGGTTCAGCGACTGCGGCCGTTGGCGGGCGGTGTCCGCCGTGGCGAGCCCGGGTTCGTCGGCGCCGGCGTATGCCGGGCGGCGAGGGACCGGACCCGGTCTTCGAGGGCATGGGCGACCAGCGCGACCGGCACGTCCGTGGGCCGGCGGGTGACGAGCTTCGGGTCGCAGGTCGGGAGACGGCGTACACCGTCGGTGCGCAGCGCGGGGCGCGGGTCGGCGAGCGCGGCGGTGAAGGCGGCGACCAGGCGGACGGGGGCGTGCTCGCCGAAGCGGGCCTGCCACACCGGCCGGTCGTCCTGGCCCAGGGTGGCCGTGACGAACCAGGCCCCCTCCTCGTCGCCCAGCCGCTGGACGTGCGCCGTGCCGTCGGGCGAGACGAGTCCCGGCGCGCCGGCGGAAGGCGTCCACGCGCTCTGGCGCAGCGGTTCGTACGGGTCGGACGGCGCGTTCGCGGCGAAGGCCGGGTCGGTGAGGGCATCGGTGACCGCGGCGATCAGCTCGACCGGTGTCCGGCCGCCGAAGGAGGCGTACCAGGCGGGCCGTCCTGGAGCCGGGGCGTGGTGCAGGGTCCACCACTGCCCGTCGGGGTCGGGGTCCAGACGCAGGAGCGCCTGCTGGTCGGGGCTGGAGAGCAGAACGCGCGGCATCAGCGGATCGTTGCCGTGGCTCCAGCCGCAGGCGCGGTGGAGGGGGACGGTGATCCAGGCGGGGTCGCCGCCGCCGGCCAGGTGGCGCGGGGTGACGAAGTCGACCTCGACGGTCTCGGAGGGCACGCTCATCGCGGTGCCGCCGTTCGCCGGACGGGCGCCGAGACCGGGACTGGTGCGGGGGCCGGGGAGGAGGGGGCGGATCGCAAGGGAAGGTCCTTAGACGGTGCGGGCAGGGAGCGTCAGCGGATGCGGCGGCGTGCTGACGGCGGTGTCGGGGCCGCGGGCGGTGGAGGGCTCGCGCGGCGGGCGGCGAGGCGCTCGATCCGCTCCGGCAGCGCCCGGGCCACGTCCTTCGCCGGCCGTTCCTGCCACCGCATGGTGACCTGGTGGAGGGAGAGACCTTGAGTCTGCTCGGGGGAGCGGAGCACCGGCTCCGGGTCGGCGAGCGCGGCGAGGAACGCGGCCACGAGAACTCGGGGCGTCGAACCGGAGAACCGGGCCTTCCAGACGGGCTCGTCCTCGTAATGACTTGCCGTGATGCGCCAGGCGGTGCTGCCGGAGAAGGTGTGGCGCTCGCCCCGCACCCGGCGGTCCGGTGAACGGAAGCCGCTGTCGGACGCGACGTCCCACCCCGCCCGGATCAGCAGCCCGTACGGATCGGCCACCGCGCGGGCGTCGTAGTCGGGGTGGGTGAGCGCGTCGGTGACCGCGGCGATCAGCTCGACGGGCGTGGCACCGTCGAACGATGCCTCCCACTGCGACCCGGTGCGGCCGTCGCGGTAGGACAGGTGCCACCACGGCCCGTTCAGCACCGGGGCCAGACGGAGCATGGCCTTCTGGTCCGGGCTGGTCAGGACGACTCGGGCCATCAGCGGATCGTGGCCGTGCGCCCACCCGGCGCCGGCGTGCAGAGCGGCGGTCACCCACGCCGGATCGCCCGGCCCGGCGAGATGGACGGGGGAGACGAGCGCCTGGTCGACCTTCGCGACCCTCATCCGCGCCTGCCCGTGCTCGGGGTGGCCGCTGTCGTGAGGACCGGGGCGGGGACCGGGGCGGTGTAGAGGTGGCGGGGCGGCGTCTTGAGGGCGACGGCGTGGATGTCGAGGATGGCGTGGCCCTGGGCGGACCAGGTGTCCAGGGCGTCCCACGCCTCCTCGTTGCGTTTGGCGAGGGAGTCGGCGAGCACCTTCGGGTGTGGCGGCGAGCCGCGTTCGGCCTCGCGGTCCTTCGCCCGCTCACCGCGGAGCATCTCCAGTTTCTCCAGGGCCCGGGAGAGTTCGTGCAGCTGCCACGGCCATCGGCGGACGATGTCCCCGGCAGGGATGTGCTGGAGCTGGAAGGAGGCCGTGGCGAGCATCTCGCGGGCCGTGCGCCGGACGGGTTCGAAGGCCCGCCACGTCTCGGAGTCGCGCTGGACCATGCGCCAGCCGTAGGACACCTCGTCGTAGGGCCAGCCGTCGGCATCGGTGTGCTCGTCGGAGTAGGCGTCCCAGGCGGCGAGGATCATCTCGCTCTGCACCAGGTAGGTCCGCAGCGCGTTCAGAGCGGCAGCGTGCTGCTGGGGGGAGGGGAACTTCTGTCGCAGGATGGGTCCTTGTGCCGGTGGTGCGCTCGTACGGGGGTCAGCGGGGGCGCCGGGGAGACAGCCCGCCGGGCTGGGGAGGCGGGGGCGGCGGAGGTGCGCCGCGTCGCATGGCCGCGAGGCGGTCGACCCGGTCCTCCAGGGCGTCCTCGGCCGCTTGCGCGGGGATCCACGCGCGCCTGATGGTGGCGCTGTGCCGCAGGGGACGGAACATGGTCTTCTCGTCGCGCAGGACCGGGTCGGGCGAGACGAGGTCGCGGAAGACGGCGGCCACGATGTGCGTCGGGGTGTCTTCGGTGACCAGGGCCTCCCACACCGGAACGACCATGATCTGGCCGTTCCAGGGCACGTCGGGTGCGGCGACCTCGATGCTCCAGGTGCCCGGTCGCAGGCGGGTGACGGTGACGTGCCGGTCGGGCGAGACGAAGCGGGTCTTGGACTCGGAGGTCCGCCAGCCGGCCTGTTCGAGGATTCCGGCCGGGTCGGCGGCGGTATCGGTGGCCGGCCCGGCGGTGAGGGCGTCGGTGGCGGCGGCGACGATCTCAGCCGGAGTGCGGGCCCCGAAGGTGATCCTCCATGCCGGGGCGCCGCCGTCGGGCCGGTGCTGCAGCGTCCACCACGGGCGGTCCGGGTCGGGAGCCAGAAGCAGCTCGGCCTGCTGGTCGCGGCGGGTGAGCTGAACGGCTGGGCTGAGTGGCTGGTAGCCGACCTTCCAGCGGTATACGCGCTGCAGGGGCACGGTCACCCAGCGCGGATCCCCGCCGCCGGCCAGGTAGCGGGGAGAGACCTGGGAGAGCGGAGCCTGGGGCCCGGACGAGATCATCGGCCCTCGGCGACGGCGAGGTTGATGTGGCCGGTGGCGGCCGTGCGGCGGGCGACGGCCAGGTCGAGGGTGTCGGCGTGGGTGGCGAGCAGACCGACGCGGGCGGAGTCGAGGTCGCCTTCCGGCGGCAGGAGGACCCGGTCGCCCTCGCGCATCAGCCAGGCCGGGCCGTGCACCCACCCGGCGGTCTCGGCGAAGCCGGACGCGATGCTCCGATCGGTGAGCGTGCCGGAGGCGGGAGCGTAGAGGACCTTGATGGCGACGGACTCCCGGCGGGTGGGGGTCAGGTCGGGGGCGGTGCCGACGGCGATGTCGGCGGCGATGCGGGGCAGGGACAGGCCGGTGGCCCGCCAGAACGCCCAGCCGATCCAGTCACCGCCGACCCGGCCGTTGACCTCGATCACGCGCGGCCCGGTGGGAGTGAGGCGCAGCTCGACGTGCTGGATACCACCGGTGATTCCGGTCGCCCGCACGGCCGCGACGGCGATGGGAGCGACACTCTCCAGCAGCGGGTCGTCCGCGGTGAGGGTGTGGCCGACCTCCTCGAACAACGGCTCGCTGCCGAGTTCCTTGCGGGTGAGGGCCACCGCCGTGGTCACGCCTTCGTACGTGACGCACTCGACGCTCACCTCCTGGCCCGACAGGTACTCCTCCACCAGGACGACGCGGTTGTCGCCGCCGTGGAGCTGGACTCCGCGGGTCGCGAACGCGTACGCCTCGGCGAGGTCGTTACGGGTCTCGGCCTTGATGACGCCGATGCTGCCGCCCACCGCGGCCGGCTTGACCACGACCGGGAAGCCGATCTCCTCCGCGACCGCGAGGGCCTCGTCGAGGCTGGCCGCCGCGACCGAGCGGGCGGAGGGCACACCGTGGCGGGCGAACGCGGCACGGCTGGCGGCCTTGTCCCGGCAGGTGAGGACCGACCGTGTGCTCGTGACGGCCAGACCGAGGTCCTCGGCCAGGCGGGCGACCGGGGTCAGGTGAGACTCGTTCCAGGTGAGCACGCCGGCGATCGGCCGGCGCGCGGCGATGAACCCGGCAGCGGTGAGCAGGCCGTCCACGTCGTCGAAGTCGTCCACGATCTCGTGGTCGACGACGTAGGGCCGTTCCCAGGTGAGCGGGCCGGTGGTGAGGACGGCGACGTCGTAGACATCGGCGACCTGGCGCAGGCAGTAACCGCGGTATACCTCGTCACCGGGGGCGACGACCAGGACGAGCGGGCGCAGGGACAAGAAGGACTCCAGGCAGTAGAGAGGGGGGGAAGGCGAAGGGGGGTGGGTCAGCGGCGAGCGGCCGACTGGGTGGTGCCGGTCTTTGCCGGAGGCGTCGCGGATTGCGGCCGGCGGGCGGCACGTGCCTGTCCGCGCAGGGCCTTGATGCGGGCGCGGTGCGCGTCGACCGTCTGCTGCGGGGTGAGCGCACTGGGTTCCTGCACGACACTGCGGTGGGCGGTGCGATCGAACATGCCGCGCTGCAGCGGCATGGCATCGGTGAGCGCGGCCACAAAGGCGGTCACCAGGTGCTCGGGCGTACGGCTGCTGAGGAAGGCGTGCCACAGGCGAGGGCCACGGACGGAAACGTCCGGCTGGTCGTGAACCTCAATGTGCCAGGCCACCCGACCCGGTTCGCGCCAGGGCACGACACCCTGGTCTTCCTCGGGGCGGCGCTCCACCCGGCACCCCGGTGGGTCGGAGTCAGCGGCACCGCGGCCGTCGATGAGCCATCCCGCGGCCTCCAGGACGGACAGGGGGCTGGCCGGTTCGGCGGGCGCGGGGACGACGAGGGCATCGGTGAGGCCGGCGAGCACCTCGGCGGGGATGAACGCGCCGAACTCGGCGTACCAGCCATCGGGTTCGGCGCCGGTGGGTTCGCTCCGCAGCCGCCACCACGCGGAGGTGACGGACTGCGGGTCGAACTGGAGACGGTGGCGGTGATCGGGGCTGCGCAGGGCGATCTCGGCACTCAGCGGATCGGACGTGTGGATCCACCCGGCGGCGGACAGGCCGTGTGTGACGTGGCGGGCATCCCCGGGACCGGCGAGGTGGCGCGGGCTGGTGTCATACGGGATCTGCCAGGCGTGCTTGTCGGCGAACGCGGCGAGCTGCCGTTCGCTCAGCGGCACCGGCCGCACCCCTGCCCGCCTCCGGCGGCACTGCCGTACAGCTCACGAAGGCCGTCGAGTACGCCGTGGAGGGAGTGCTGGTCGGCCTGCTCCCACGCGGCGGTGCGCAGCTCGCTGATCAGCAGGTCGCCGGTCAGGGTGCGCGGGACGTTCGGGTGGTCCTGGAGGGCGCGGGCAAGAGCGCGAAGGGTGTCGGCGAGCTGGACGGGTAGACCGGTGTACTCGTCCAGGAGGGGCTCGACGAGGGCGAACGCCTCTTCCGGGGCGGGGTTCTCGCGCAGGTAGTCGGTGAGGCGGGACAGGGTCTCGGTCGCGGTGCGGATGGTGTCCGGGGTGAGTGCGGGCATCAGGCTCCTAGGGAGGGTAGGCATCGGGGTCAGCGGCGGGCCCGGGCTCCGTCGGCGGGGGTGTGGGGACGGGCGGTGGTGCGCGGCCGGGAGCTGCGGGCGCTGTTGTAGGCCCAGGTGGCGGCGCGTGCGGCCGTGATCCGGGCCTGCTGCCACGCGCTGAGCTGAGACGGTTTGACGGAGACCGACCAGGTGCGGATCTTCGGGCTCGGCGGAACGTGTCCGCGCGGACGCATCACCGGTTCAGGGTTGGCGAGTTCGGCCGAGAAGGCTTGCACTAGGTGCATCGGCGTGCTCGGCGAGAAGTTCGCGGTCCAGCCGTTGCCTTGGCCGTCCTTCGCGCCGGTCCACCACCGTGCTTCGCCGTCCGGGCTCTGGCGGTACTGCATCCACGCGGTGCCGTCGGGGCTGGTCGCGGTGTAGTGCTTACCTTCGAAACCCGTGCGCCAGTTCTGCTCCTGAAGCGGCGCCCAGACGTTGGGGGCGTGCGCGGAGCGCGGACGGGTGAGGGCGTCGGTCAGGCCGGCGACGATCTCCACCGGCGTCTGCCGGCCCAGGTGCGCCGACCATTCTGCGTTCAGGCCGTCCGCTCTGCCGTGGATGGTCCATCCACCGGGAAGGGCGTACGGGTCGTAGACGATGCGGACGGTGCGGTCGGGGCTCTGCATGGCCAGGGGTCCACCGGTCCTGGAATGGTCCCGCCATCCCGAGGCGCGCAGGAACTCGAAGACGTGCCGGACGTCGCCGCCGCCGGCGAGGCCACGGGGATGGACGAGGTAGTGCTGCTCGGCCTGCTCATTCGCCCCCCAGCCCTGCCACGTCTTCTTCATCGGTGCCGCCGGACGACGAGCGGGGCCGGTGCCGGCGCCTTCGCCGTGCTGGTGACGGGCTGGGCGCCGACACGCTGGAGGGCATCTTGATGTGCGTCCAGATCAAGGGTGATGTCGTGCAGTTCGTTGGAGGCACGGCCCAGTGCGAGCCATACCTCTGCCGGGAGGGCACCGCGTTCGGCCTGGTTCTTAGCGAAGTGGCTGCCGGTGGCCACGAGGTGGGTGATACCGCCGAGGATGCCGGCATCCGGGTCCAGGATGCGGGCGATGACCTGCGCGGCCTGGGGCGCAGGGAGTTGGACGAGGTGGTCGGCGAGCTGGCCGAGCTGGCGGGTGATCTCGTTGGTCAGCCTCACCGGGTAGGGGGCGGGGTGGGACATGCTCCTCCGGGTCGGTGGATGGTCAGTGGTGAGAGCGGAAGCCGGTGCGCTGCCTCTCGGCAAGGACGGCTTCCGGACGGGCCCCTGCCAGTAGGGAGACCTGGTCGGGACCGGTCGTGATGCAGGCACGCAGGTAGCGGCGGAACAGGACCGTCGCGAGCCGGGGCTTGAGCAGGGAGGTGATCGGTGGGGGCGTACGGGGTGCTACGGGTGTCTCCGGGAATCGAGTGAGGCGGGCCGGGCGGCCCCGGCCGGGTGCGGGGCCGCCCGAACGGTCTTACGGGGTGCGCCGGGCCGGTACGGGGCGAGAGGGGGAGCGGGTCGGCGCCGGGTTCTGCTCGGTGGGACGGCCCGCGCGGGCACGGGCGTCGCGTACGGCTTGCCGGTAGGTGGCTTCGTCGAAGACGTCGGGCGTGCAGTCGACCTTGTACCCGGCCAGACGCAGGGCCGGGATGGCGCGGGTCGCCAGGCGCCTCTGCTCATCGGCATCGAGGTGATCGGGCGCGGTGTGCCAGATGTAGAGAGGCGCGCCGACGGGGTACTCGTGACGCTTGAGACCGAGCTGTTCCAGCAGGTCGTGGAGCGCGGCGGGAGCACCAGTGGGGGTGTCGGCGTGGATGGTGGTGGTCAACGGCTTGACGTAGAACTTCACGTCCGTGCCGTATTCGTCGGCCAGATTGGCCACGGATCTCCTTTCTGGATCAACGGTGCCGGGCGGCCGGGGACTGGGCGGGGTCCGGCGGCAGTGACGGGGCGGCCGGCTTTCGCGGAGTACCGGCGATGTGGTCGCGGGCGAGGCGGATGAGGTACGCGGCGTGGGACAGCGAGTCCGTGGTGTCCCCGAGCCGTTCGACGGGGCCGGCTTCTTCGCCATGGGCCTCTTGGCGGATCGCGGCGTTCCAGGCCCCGACCACGACTTCCCGGACGAGGGGAAGCAGCCCGTGGACCGGGGCGGCGATCTCGGTCAGGATCTCGGCCACCTCACTGCTGGTCTTGGCGGCGAAGGTCCGTTCGGCGAGCTGGGAGAGGTAGCGCAGGGCCGCGTCCCGTTCGCCGTCCGGTGTCGCCAGCGTATTCAGGGCGGGATCGAGGTGGACACTGTGGCCTGCGGTGAGCAGGGCGTGCGCGGCGGTGGTTGCCTTCAAACGCTGTTGTTCGACGGGGAGGGCATGGGGGAGCCGGTGGAAGTCACCGCGGGGCCCGGGGGCGGAGAGGAAGCCGGTTCGCTGAAGGATGTCCGCCGCCCGTTCGGTCCCGCCGATGGCGACGACCAGACCGGTGCGGGGGTCCTGGGTGATGGTGACGTACTCCAGCACCCAGAAATCGGGTTCCTTCTGGCTCATCGAGCCCGGGTGGCCGGGGCTCGGGTGCCGGCCGGAACGGATGGCACGGACGGCACGGACGCCGGAGCCGAGACGGGCACGATCCGGCTGGCCGGATGCTGGAGCGCCGTGTCGATACCGAGGGCTTCGAGCTGCGGCCCGATCGCGCGCAGGACACGGGCCTGCGCTTGAGTGTCGTCCGAGCCGAGGCGGTATATACCGCTCTGTGGGTCCTGAACGAAGCCGTTCTCCTTCAGGACGGTGCCGGCCCTGTCGCCGACGGGGGCGGTGGCGACGCTGCCGTCCGGCTGCCAGGTCAGAACGAGACGGTCGGGCTGGGAAGGCTGGATGCCGCCCAGGGCGTTGTACCGGGCCTGGGCGAGAGCATGGTCGTAGCGGGCGAGCAGGTCGCCGGCGACCTGCTCGGCGCTCAGGAAGGGGTCGTCCGCCAGAGCGATGCCATTGGGCTCGGGGACGGCGCGGTACGCCTCGTCGGGCAGGTCACGGGGCGCGACGGCGGCGACGAGGAAGCCGTCGCGCTCGTCGTGCCGCTCCAGGACGACGAGCTGGGCGCCGTCCGGGCGGCTCAGGAGGGCCGCCTGCCGCAGCGGGTGCTCGGCGAGGGAGGCGGCGACCAGGTCCAGGTCCCAGATCCGGTCGGCGAGTTCGGCCAGGTCGTCCTTGGCGTCCGGCGGGAGGTAGGAGCTGGTCCAGGTGCCGGGGAGTTCGCCGGCGAGGACGTCGGCATACGAGGCGAGGCGCTCGGAGGTGTCGTGGTCGTGCATGGTGTCCTTGGGCGAGGTGAGGGTCAGCGCCGCAGTCCGGCGGCGACCGGGGGAGGTGGGGCCGGCAGGATGCGCGGCGGGGGCGGGCAGGCGCACACGGCGGAGCGTTCGCGTTCGGTGGCGGGGACCTCTTCGGTGCAGGTGCTGCGACCGGGATGGGGGGCGTGCCGGTCGGCGAGCACGTTGCGGGTGGCGTCGAGGTCGCTGCGGAGGGCGCGGAGGGGTTCGTCGGCGAGGTAGCGCAGCCGCCGGGCGATATGCGGGTCGGCCTCTTCACCGAGCCCGTCGTGGAAGTCGGCGGTGGCGGTGAGGACTTCGTGCAGGGCGGCGAGGATGCCGTCGTGGGCGGCGGTCAGCTCGGTCAGAGCGTCGGCCGCCTCGTCAGTGGTAACGGCCTCGCGGATCCGCTCGGCGAGGTGAGCGACGGAGGAGCCCAGTGGCAGGTAACTGGCCGGACGGGAGTTGGTGTCAAAGGCACCGTGGCAGTCGACGTGGTACCCGGCGGCGCGAAGCCGTGCGACGGCTTCGGTGGCGAGGCGGTCCTCGTCTGGCTCGGTCAGTCCGGTGGGGGCGCGGTGGTAGGTCTCGTGGAGACGGACGACGGCGACAAACCCGGCGCGTTGGAGGATGCTGTGCGCCTCGGGGTCCCCGCCGCGCGCGAGGAGTTCGCCGGAGTGCGGGTCGCGGCGGATGTCCAGGAAGCGGTCGGCAAGGGGCAAAGAGACGTTCCTTCTACAGGGCTCGATGGACCGGGTGCCGGGCGGCGGACGGCGCGGTGACGTCCCGGGGCCGGGCCAGGTCAGCGGCAGTGGTGTTCAGGTCCTGCTGGATGTCGTGGAGGCGGTGGGCGATCAGCTCCAGGCGGTGTGCGGCATCGGCGACGGCGGCGCCGCGAAGGCGGGCGATGCGATGTGCGGTGTGTTCGACGAGTGCGCGGACCGTGGCCAGCGGGCCGACCTGCTCGTCCGCGAGCTGCGTGAGCACGCGCGCGAGCTGGGACGACACCGTCGGTACCGGCCGGGAGGCGCTCCGAGCAGTAGGCGAGGTGCGCACCGGGATCAGACCCAGGTCCTCCTCGACGCGACGGGCTTCGCCCGAGAGCCGCCGCAGGGCGTCGACGGGCGGAGCGTGCCACGCGCCGTCGAGGTGGATCAGGTTGGCGATCAGGTCGAGGCGCCCGGGCTGGGCCTGGACGGCGATCCACCGACAGCCGTGTTCCTTGCCCGGGATCTCGACGCCGACGGCGCGGACGAACCGGTGGGCGACCTCACCCCATTCCGGGCCGGTCAGGGGTCGGTCGTCGGGATGGAGCCGGACATCGAGGTGAAGGGTTGCCCGTCGTTCGCCGTCCGGGCCGGCGGCGAACGGATGCTCCAAGAGCGCCTCGCTGAGGTGATCGGCCCACCGGGCGAGTGGCCAGGTCTTCTTCTGCTCCAGGGCGTAGTCATCCAGGCCCGGCCAATGAGCTACGACGCTGCGTTCCGGCAGCCGCTCGTTCGGCGAGACCGCCCGCCCCAGCGCTTCGGCGAGCGGTTCGTACGGATTGGTGGTCTGCTCGTGGAGGCGGGGGATCACCGGCCGGCCCGGACGTCGGCGATGTGCACCAGCTGGCCCAGCGCGGTGGTGGTGTACCAGCCGCAGTCGATCAGGGCGTTGTCGTCGGTGTGCTTCGGGAGGAGGACATCTTCCATGGCCCGCAGGTGGATCAGGCAGTCCGGGCAGCGGCGCGAGAGGTGCACGAGGTAGCGGGGGTGGGCGGTGACGTAGGACTGCTGCCCGCCGGTCGCGTCGCGCAGCCGCCAGCCGTCCTCGTCGGTCGGGGTGTGCCAGGACGGGGCGACCACACGCATCGCGTCTCCCCATAGCTCTCCACCGGCCACCCCCTTCAGGACGACGACCGTGTCACCGGCCTGGAAGTGCTGGTGAGTGACGTCCCGCTGTGGGGTGAGCGGGTCGGGCGTGAGCGCGACCACGGGGTCGGGCGGGAGTTGGGACATGCGGTTCCTTCCACGCGGGGCGGATGCGGTGGGAGGAACAATGCTCCGGAGGATCGCCGGTTTGGCTAACCGGCGTTCCTCGGCTATGTTCCGCCCCCTCAGCGGAACGGGTTCTCCGTCCCGCGGTCGTCCTCACTGGCGGCGTCGAGCAGTTCGAGCAGATCCGTGCCCTCGGCATCGCGCTGGTCGATCCACCATCCGGCACGGGTGACCGCGCGGGCCTTTTCCTCCAGCTCGCCCCAGTCCGCCTCGTCCCAGGACCCTTCGACGACCAGGGCGGCGTGCGCTGAGATCATCAGCTGGTGACGGGACCGCTCACCCCAGTCCAGTGCCTTCTCCGGGCCCTCCAGCTGGGGCATGTCGAACTGCTTCGCCCACGCGGTGGCGGCCTCCTGCTCCGCGGCGCGCTTGGCCGCGAGCCACTCCTCCTTGGACTGCGTATCGGCGTCGCGGGCTGCCTTCCAGCAGTCGGTGCAGTCCCGGCCGGCGAGCCAGCGGGCGAACCCGGCCCGCCGGTCGGCGGGCCGGTCGGACAAGTCGCGGGTGGAGGTGTGCCCACAGGCGTGGACGATCTCGAAGGATGTGGGTATGGCCATAAAGGTTTCCTTGCGTCAGGTGGCGTGAACGGGAAGAAAGGGAGGTCAGGCGGCCTGAGTCGCGGCGCGGCGACGGCCGACAGAGGCAGGCGCGCGGCGGTGCCGGCCGCGCCGTATCGGGGTGCCGGGGGCGTGCATCTGGCGGCGGGCCGCAGTGAGCACGAGGACGGTGAACGCCGCACCGGCGGCGGGGAGCGCGGCGCCGAGCCGCGGATGCGCGGCGAGAGGGCCCGCCACGGCGGTACCGGCGGCCTGACCGACGCCGATGGCCGCGACCAACCACGCGTACGCCTCGGTCACAGTGCCGGGAGGGGCGAGCGCGTCCACGGTGAGGAACGCGCTCGTGACCAGGACGGCCAGGGCCAGTCCCGGCAGGGCGGAGACGGCGACGGCCGCCGTCGGACCGGGGCTGGTGACCAGGGGCAGCCAGCACGCGGCGAAGGCGCTGGCGGCCACCACGAGTTGGGCGGTGAGGCTCCCGGGCCAGGACCGTCGCCCGTAGACGGCACCGCCGAGGAGGCTGCCGACGGACAGCGCTGCGGGCAGGAGCCCCACCAGCACGGTGCTCCGGCTGCGGTCGGCGAGCGAGATCGCCCACACGGTGTGCGCACCGAGCGCGATACCGGTTCCGGCCAGGGCGAGGAGGAGAGCGACCAGCCCGGGTGAGCGCAGAGGTCCGAGGAGCCCGGACGGCGCGGCGCTGCCCGGGCGCCAGTGCCGGGAGGGCCGGGCGCTCAGGACGAGTGCCGCGCCGGCCGGGCCGAGAACGGCTGCCGCGATCACCGCGTTGCCCGGGCCGGCGAGGGCGGTGGCCGCGGCGACCGCCGGCGGACCCGCGATGAAGATCAGCCCCTGTGATCCGGTGTCCAGCGCGAGCGCGGCGCGGCGCTGCGCCGGATCGGGCAGCACGTCCGACCACAGCGCCCGCAGGTTCGCCTCCATCGGCGGCGTCGTCGCCCCGGCGAGCAGGACCAGGGCGGCGAAGAGCGGCGTCCGCGTCGTCGAGTCGACGAAGGGCAGCACCAGGAGGGCCAGGCTGGTGGCGGCGGTGGCCGCCCAGGTCACGCCCGTCTGCCCGCGCCGGTCCACCAGACGCCCGAGAGCGGGCTGCCCGAGAGCGGAGGCCAACCCGTAGGCGGCACACAGGACCCCGGCCGTCGCGAGAGACCCGCCCTGCTCGGCGACCAACAGCAGGAGAGCGACCGGCACCATGCCGGTGGGCAGGCGCCCGATCATGGTGCCGATCAGCAACCGGGCGACGAAGGGCCGACGCAGGACCGACCCCGCGCTCTTCGGGCCGGCCGCCGTGCGAACAGTCATGGTCACCGTCACCGGCCCCGTCGCGGACCGGGAAGCTCGGGCCGCAGCGGCAGTGCGACCGGACCGGCCTTCCCGCGGACAGCCTGCCGGACCGGGATCCCGAGAGCCGAGCGGGCAAGCTCCGCCAGGCGGGTGCCGTGCTCCACCCACTGCTCCACCAGCGCCGACGCCGCCTGCCCGTCCTTCGGGATCTCCTTGCCGAGTGCTTCTGTCGCCTGATCGAGGACCGTGGTCGAGGCGGCGGGCGTGGAGTCGCGCAGGTACCGGATCACGGAGTGTGCGTGCCACCGCAGGTCCTTCGGAGGCGCGGGGAGACCGGACGCGGCCGTATCGCGGTGCGCGTTCCGCACCAGCTCCAGGTCCCGCTCCAACAGGCGGACATGGGCCTCGGCCCGGGACCGCTCATAGGAGGGCAGCAGGATCTCGGTGATCCGCGCACTCGCCTCGGACGCGCTGGTAGCGATGATCGTCACCGGGGGACAGACCTCCGTCAGGGAAAGGAAGTCGATACTCGGAGGAAGGGCGCTGATGATGAGCTTCTTGTCCCAGGGGCGCTCGGTCATCACCAGTTCCCGGCCGGTGTTGTCCGAGAGGAACGTCGCGACCCGGATCTGTGAGCGGTAGGCCCCCAGCACCTTGTCCGACAGAGGGCTGCCGGGCGAGATCCACGCCCAGTCCAGGCGGGTCTTCGCGTTCGACGGCGAGGTGTGGAGGTTGCCGCTCTCCACCATCCACTTCCCGGGAAGAGCACGGGCGATGCTCAGGCCGAGGTCACCGATGAAGGGCCGCCAAGCCGTTTCCACCGTGATTCCGAAACGGGCGGCGTTCTCGTACAGCACCCTCAACGAGTTCTGCACCACGTCCACGTTGTCGAGGTACAGGACGTGGAGTCCCTCGGCGACCGGCTGGAACCGGGCGAGGTCGAGGGCGGTACTGGCCCAGTCACCGCCGGGGCCGTGGGGGACGGCGATGATCCCGCTCTCGGCACTGATGTACAGGGTGATCTGCTGGGTGGAGGAAGTCAGCGGTTTCTCCGGGAGGACGACGGGATCGGGGGTGCTGCGGCGGGGAGGGACGTCTCCAGGACGGGACGGTGGTAGGGCAGCTTCGGGACGCGGCGCGGGGGCAGGACGGCGACGGTCTTGCCCAGTTCTTCCGCCGTGTCGCGGATCTCGTCGGCCAGGAGGCCGAACTGCCGGCCGAGGACTTCGAGCCGGGCGCCGAGGCGCCGGCCCTGCTCGGACTCCAGGGCGTGGGAGAACTCGGCTGCGTCGGCCACGAGTTGCCGCAGGTACGTCATCGGTCCGACGCGGGTGCCTTGGTCGGTGGCTGTGAGCAGGGCCTCGGAGACATCCCCCGCGCAGTGCGCCTCGGCGACATCACGGAGCAGCACTTGAACAGGGACCTCGGGCGCGAGTTCGGGGTGAGTGAACTGTCCGGGGCCTTCGGGGTGAAGGACGCCGGGCGGTACCGGCCGGGGCAGTGTCCGGCCGGCGGCGAGTTCGTTGTCGTACCGGCCGATCACGGACCACAGGGGGGTGTCGGGATCTCCGGTCAGGGCGATCACCTCGGAGGTGTCGTCCTCGACCAGGTAGGCCAGGGTGATGCGGCGGCCGTCGGCCGCGTACCAGGACTCGATCAGATCCAGCTCGCCCCGGCCCTGCGCCGCCCGGGCTCGCTGCGTCCACTTCCGGGATTCGTCGGCGGTGAACTCGGGGCCGGGCTGGTGGTGGTGCTGATCAGCGAGGTAGACGGCGATCGTCCCGTACTGCGCCCAGCGGGCGAGGTGAGGCCATAGGTCCTGCCGTCCGGTCTCGACGGGCAGGTCCGCGAGACGCAGGATCTCCGTGTGCGAGAAGGCGAGGGAGCTAAGCGCTTTGCGCCACGCCCGGACGTGGGCGGCGGCCGGCATCGCGTCGAGGGCGCGGCGGGCTACGTCCAGCAGTGGCAGCGCGGCGCCGGCCAGGTCGGTCCGGTACCCCTTGAGGGCCGCTTCGGTGAGGTGGGCCCGGAACGCGGCGGCTTCCTCAGGCCGGACGATGCGGCCGTACCGGTCGCGGACGGTGTCGAGCGCTTCTTCGGTTTCGCGTTCCAATGACGCCATCCGCCAGCGGTAGGTGCTGGCCTTGATGCCGAGGTCGTGGGCGTCGAGCGGGTCGGGTGTGGTGATCGGGTGCTCCTGCTGGTGTAGGTCAGCGGCGGGACGCTCGGGTCGCGGGCGCCTGCGCGGTCATCGCGGGCGGACGGGCTACGCCCGAGGACGTGGTGGTGCGGGCGTTGAGGCCGGGGGCGAGGTCCACCGTGTAGCGGGCGGCGAGGAGCATCTCCGCTGCCCAGGTGGCGTGTTCGTTCTCCCAGGCCGGGCCCATGTCGAACGGCAGCCGGACCCAGCACTCGCGCAGACCCGGCTCGAAGAGGAAGCCGGCCCGCCGCAGGATCTGACTGGCGAAGGCGTCGAAGGAGCCTTCGACGTCGACCTCGCCCCCCGGCCGTCTGGCGATGCGGATCGGGTCCGGTACGGGGGTCATCGGCCACGTCCGGCGGCGGACAGGTGCACGGTGGGCGCGTAGGCGGGCCGGGGCGGAACCGGCCGCGTGGAGGAGAGGGTGGTTGTCGGTGCCGCGCCGTACTGGGGGGATCGGGCGGCGGCGGCCCGGGCGACGCGGCTGCGGCGCTCGGTGAGCCCGGCCGACCGGAGCACGGGCGGCGAGGCGTCCGGCGCGTGGTCGACGTCGGCGTCGACGTGGACGCCGTACCCCTGACGCCGCAGGGCCTGGGCGGTCTGGCGCATCCGGCGCGGGCCGTCCCGGTCCGGTTCGGTGAGCCGGTAGAGGCCCGGCTCACCTGCTACGGGCTCGAACTGCAGGTGGGCGAGGTACCAGTCGACGAGATGCGTGGGGAGGGTGGGGGCGGCGGCGACGTAGCCGTACCGCGAGTGTGTTCCGAGGACGAAGCGGGTGTCGGAGGACAACGAGAAAGGGTCTCCTTCCGTTAGGAGCGTTGGTCAGCGGCGAGGGCCGGGGGACTGCGGTGGGGAAAGAGCCGGGCGAGGCTTCGATGCGATCTTCGAAGCCGGTGCCGGTGCCGGTGCCGGTGGTCGGCCGGCTCGGGCGAGGTGCAGCAGGACGGGTGCGTCGGCGCGCCATCGCAGTACCTGGTCCACCGAGGCCGACAGGAGACGCGGGACGGCCAGCGGGGCGGGCCGGGGCGGGTCCGGGCGGGCCGGGTGGAGCAGCTGGTGGAGCCGGTCCAGGGCGGCGGCCTGCGGGGTGTCGGCGGCGGCCGGACGCACACGGTCCAGGAGACGGGCGGCGTGGGGGCTCAGCCGGCGGAACTCCGAGACCAGCTCGGTGCGGTACTGCTCCGCTCGCGCGGTCAGACCGAAGCGGTCCAGCGGCGTGCCGTCCGAGTCGCGGCCGGAGAGTTCGATCGCGGCCCAGGTCTCGCCCAGCTCGTCGAGCCGCGCCTGCCCGTCTTCCACGGCGGCCAAGAGCAGCTGGTGCAGAGCCCGCTCGTACGCCGGCAGGAACTCGCGCCCCACCCGGGCGGCGGCGCGCCGCGGATCGCCGGGCAGGACCACCGCGGCCGGGGCGTACGCGATCTCGTAGGCGTCGTCGAAGCCGTCGCACGTGCCGGCGCCGAGCAGGAACTCCGCGGCGTTTCCCGGGCGCTCGATCAGCAGCAGCTCCCTGCCGGCGCCGTCGTCGAGGACGACGGCGTACGGGACCCGGTGGTGCCGCATCGCCTCGGCCAGTTCGCCGGAGTCCCACAGGAAGGGGACCCGGTCCCCCTGCCACACCGGATGCGAGTAGACCTCCACCTGCGTACTCCATGCGCCGGGCAGGCGGGCGGCCAGGTCGCTCGCGTAGTCGCCGAGGTAAGGGCGGGAGCTGACGGCCAGGGCGGCGCGGTACCGCGCCGCCCTTTGGGCGAGAACGGGCATCACCCGCGGCATCGACTCCGCATCGCGCAGGACGAATGTGCCGTTCTCCTGCCGCTCGAAACCTGCGGTGAGGTGCAGGGCGCTCTCGGCCCACTGGTACTGCTCACCGCCGGGGACGGCGACCAGGCCGACGGCCGGGCTCGCGTACAGGATGATCTGGGCTTCGGGCCCTGGACGCTGGCGTGACCGGTCGTTCACGCCCACGCCGTCCGGGCGGCGAGGAAGGAGCGGCGCAGGCCGTGGCCGAAGGCGTGGGCGTGGCGCCGGGCGGCGAGTTCCAGCTCGCCGTACTCCGCCCCTTGCGTCATCTGCCCGTCCCACTTCCGGTACCGGTACACCGGGACCGGCAGCAGAACGCCCGGGGCGAGGGCGGTGACGCCGACGGCGGCGCAGTAGTCCTCGCCCTGGACGAGCCCGCCCATGCCGCCGGCCGCGCGCACGAGGCGGGTACGGGCCAGGATCGTGGTCGGCCCGATCGGGATGGTGTCCTCGGGGCGCGGCCAGTAGGTGACCACGTCACCGGCCTCGTGGTAACCCGGCGGCACCGGGCATTCCCACAGGCGGGTCGAACCGTCGGGCAGCCAGTCCTCGCTGTATCCCGCGACCCATCCGAGCCGGTCGGAGAAGGTTTCCAGCCGTACGCCCAGGCTCCAGTCGGGCAGGACATCGTCGTCGTCCGCCCAGTTCACGAACTCGGTGGTCACCTGGGTCAGGCCGAGGTTGCGGGCGCAGGCGGCGCCGACCGGACGGGGCAGGGCCAGGACCCGGACGCGCGGGTCGGCGGCGATCGGCGCGGGGAGGTCTTCGGGGTCGGCGCCGTCGAGGACGAGCACCGCTTCCCACGGCACGGTCTGCCGGGTGAGGCTCGCGTGCATCTCCTGCAGGTAGGGCAGACGTTCGGAACGGAGCTGGGTGGCGATGACGACGGTGATCTGCGGGGCGGACAGCGAAGGGCTCCTGCGGTCGAGACGGGGCGGGGCGGTCAGAGACGGGTGGCCGTACGGAACGAGCCCGGTGCGGCGGCGGAGGGAGAGAGCGTGGACGGTGTGGCGGTCCGGGCCGGCGCGACGGCGGCCCAGACGCCCGGGGCGTCGAAGTCGACGAAGGGGTGGGTGTCCCAGCTCACGATGGGGCCGGAGGCGGCGGAGAGTACGTGGATCACCTCGATGCCCTCGGGACGTAGGACGTAGCCCCACTCCACGCCCATGTCGTGCAGGGTCGCCTCGGTGACCGACATGCGGGTGGGGGGTGAGCCGTCCGGGGTGACCAGGTCGTCCAGGGTGGTGCTGGGCCACGAAGTGCCCCCGGTCAGAGGGCCGGCGATCTCGGACGGCGCTCTGTCGAGGAGGTCGCTGCCCAGGTCCTGCCAGCCGATGGCGACGTCGTCCACGAGGTGCCGTGTCATGGCTTCCAGGTCCCGGCCGAAGCGGTACTGGAAGGCGGCGAGCAGGAGCGGCATCTTCGAGTTGGGCGTGCCGTCGAAGTGGATGTATACGCCGGTGAAGCCGGTCGGGGTGGGGCGGGCGACGAAAGAGGGGGTCGACAGAAGAGTCTCCAGGGATCAGCGACCGGGCTTCGGGCCGGCGGACGGCGGTGCGGGCGGAGCCGGAGGAAGACACGGCGCGTCCTTCGGGGACGGCGTCGGCGGAGGGTCGTACTCGGCGCGCAGGGCAGCCAGGTCAGCCCTGTGGGCGAGGGACAGCGGCACTAGGACCTGGCTCGCGGCGGACATCAGCATCTTCGGTGGTGTGTCCGGCGCCGCATTTCGGTGGCGTTTCTCCCACTGGGCAATCGCCTGGAGGAGGTTGCTCACCGTCTCCATCACGGGTTCCACGGCATCCAGCAGGTTCTGGGTGACCGCGCTGACCTCGGCGGGCGTCTTCGCGGCGGCGAGGGCGGCGAGGTACGGGGCCGGATCGGGTGCCGGCAGCGGCTGACCGGGCAGCGGGTGCTCGGCGAGGAAACGGGCGGCATCTCGTTTCGCCCAGCGCAGCAGGTCGTTGTCCGTGGCGGTGAGGGAGTGCGCAGCGGTGATCTGCTCAGAGGTGCGACCGACGTTGTCGTACATCTCGAAATCGGGGTATTGCAGGATCGTCTCCTAGACGGTGATGTTGGGGCCGGCCGTTTCGAACCTGCGGGCAGAGGAGGACGCAGGGCTCCCGGATGCTTCAGCGGGAGCGTCGCTGCGGAGCGGCCGGCATCTGGGGAACGACGGCGGGAGCGTGGGGAGGAGATACCGGATCGGCGGCACGCAGTCCGCGGATGCGGTCGACGAGCCGGTCGTCGTGGAAAGCCCTGACGAGGTCCCGCGTCTGCTCGGCGGCGTGCTGGAAGTCGGAGGAGAGATCCCAGCCGTCGTCGCTGGGTGAATCCCGGACCCGTTCGGCGGCGGCTTCGAAGAGATCAGCGAGCTTCTCCAGAACGCCGTGCTCGATGTGGAGAATCTGGTCCAGGACCGCCGAGCCCGCCGCGAACGCTCCTGCGTCGTCGAGGGCGTTGAAGTGGTCGACGAAGTCGGAGACAGCACAGCCGTAGACGTACTTGGCTTCGGGCTCACCGACGAACGTGCCGGTGGTGTCGGACGAGGAAATGGTGTGTTCTCCGGTCTATCGGGAAGTGCCCCGCCGGGCAGGAGGACTCGGCGGGACAGGGCTGGTCCCCTCCCCGAGTGCTGCGGCTCGTAGGCGCTGCACCGGCTGGCCGTCGTTCGTGCGCATCTCGGTCTCGCTCGGGGCGTAGTGGGCGTACAGATTTTCCAGATCGGCCTCGGCCACCTTGACCAGAGCGGTGCGGATGTCCTGCGCCGCGTCGCGCAGGAGGCGCCGGGCCTGGGGGGTGTGCTGGTGCTCGCGGCCGGCCCAGAGGGCCACGCCGAGAACGTGCTGGGCGATGTGGTCGAGCAGGGGCGCGGTGACCCTAACCAGGTGGTGAGTGATCATGCTGACCTCGGCGGGCGTCTCGGCCGCCGCCAGGGCGGAGAGGAAGGGTGCCGGGGCCGGCAGGGGCAGTGGTTCCTGTGGGAGCGGATGCTCGGCGAGGAAGGGCGCCGCGTCCCGGCGTGCGTACCCGTGAAGTATCTCCGGGGGTATATGGACGGACCGTCCGGGAGCGTGGTGGTCTGCCGGTTCGATGTCGCAGTCGTCGACGATGCCGTACGTGATGTGGGTGAGGCGGGCGCCACCGGCCAGGACGCCGTCAACACCAGCTTCGGTGGAGGCCAGGTCGGCGACCTTCGCATAGGCGTGGTCGAGATCCCGGGCAGGGAGGGTGAAGTGCAGGGTGCCGTCCTGGACGACGTCGAACAGGTGCAGGTTTTCGGCCGGGGCGGCGGCGATGACATGGGAGGGGCGGGTCAGAAGGACTCCTTGGTGGGATGCCGTCGGTCCAGGTGCTCCGACGTGGGTCACCGATGGGGGTACTCGATGTGGGTGGCGGGGATCGGGGTCCGGTCTATCGCCCGTGTCCCGGCGGTGGTGTCGGCGGCGAAGGAGCCGGCCGGTGAATTTCAGCAGTCTGGCGGGAGTACCAGCGGCTTGGGAGGGCTCGCCCCTCTTCGGTGAACTGCATCCGCGCGCATTCGGCGCGGGCGCTGCCGGTGGAGGTGGACGGTGCGGGGGCATCGCGCTTAAACAGGGCTTCGGTTTCCCGCCACTTCCCGTCGGGACCGGTGAAGGTCGAGAGGACGAGCATCCGCCACTCGTCTGGGGCAGGCTCGCGGTACGGGGGATAGCCGTCGTGTTCCCGGTGGGTGGCGAGTAGTTCCTCGAAGGCGGTGATGTCCGCCGAAGTCAAATCGCGGTGATCTATGTAGTAGGCCATGTTCCTCGCTTACCTGCGTTGTTCGAGGTGTTCAGCTGGGCTCACGACGTCAAGGGTTTGCGGAGCGCGAGGATTTCAGTGCATGCGGGCATCGGTGTCGAAGAGCGCCAGTTCGTGGCTGTGCAGGAGGTGCTGGACGATGAAGCTCCGACCCGCGACCTTCCACAGGCCCCGGCCGCGGTTCAGGTGCGCGATGGCGTTCATCTCGACGGAGGTGAGGCCGAGCAGGGAGGCAGCGGCGTGGAGCTGGTCGTTCTCCTGGCGGTAGATGATGCGGGTGGAGCAGTCGGCGAGGAGGCCCTCGGCGAGGGCGCGGCCCTGTGATCCGGCGTCGCCGGCGGTGAGAAGGTCGGACAGGCGGTGGATCACCAGGAGGTTGGCGATGCCGAGGCCGCGGCTGAGCTTCCACTGGGCCTGCATGCGCTGCAGCAGGCCGACGTGCCGCATCAGGCGCCATGCCTCGTCGTAGACGATCCACCGCCGGCCACCGCTCGGGTCGGAGAGGGCGGACTCCATCCAGGCGGAGGCACACGTCATCGCCAGGACGAGGGCGGTGTCGTCTCCGGAGCCGCCGAGCCGGGAGAGGTCGATGGTGAGCATCGGCGCGTTCGGGTCGAAGGCGACGGTGGAGGGGGCGTCGAACATGCCGGCCAGGTCACCGTGGACCAGGCGCCTCATCGCGTGGGCCAGGTCGCGGGCGGCGTCACCGAGCTGTCCGGACATCATCCCGGCGGCTTCGTCGAGAGCGCTCGGATTGTTGAGGACGGCGGCGACGTCGCCGAGCAGCGGGGTGCGGCCGGTGGCGGCGGCGCGGGTGACGACGGCGTCCAGGGCGATGTCCAGGGCGGTGTGCTCCATGGGCATCAGGTCCCGGCCCAGGACGGTCCGGGCGAGGGAGCCGAGCAGGAGCAGGCGCCGTTTGCGGATCTCGCCGACCCAGTCGGCCTCCGAGACGCCCACGGGGCGAGGGGCCGCGTCGAGCGGGTTCAGCCGGCCGGGCAGTCCGGGACCGAGGGCCACGGACCGTCCGCCGAGGGCTTCGGCCACCGGCGTCCACTCGCCCTTCGGGTCACACGGGACGTAGACGCGGTACCCGAAGGCGATCGAGCGCAGCGCGAAGGACTTGGCCAGCGCGCTCTTGCCCTGGCCGATCACGCCGGCGAGCAGAATGTTGGGGTTGGTGAAACCCTCGACCTTGCCGTACAGCGCGAACGGATCGAAGACGAAGGACGCTTCGGCGTGGACGTCCCGTCCGATGTAGATGCCTTCCGCGCCGAGGCCGCCCTCGGCCAGGAACGGGTACGCGCCGGCGGCCACCGCGGTCGTCATGCGGTGGGTGGGCAGCTTCAGCCGGGTTTCCCGCGCGGAGGCAGGCCCGGGACGCCCGCCCGGGGGGTAGAGCGCGACGGGCATCTGGTGCTCGGCGGAGATGTTCTTCGTCGGGTGGGTGCCGGCCTCGGCACGGGCCTTGGCGGCGGCCTCGGCGAGTCGGCGGCGGGCGGCTTTCCGGCTGGCCCGGTCGGCGTTGTGGGGGGTGAACAGCGGGCTGGCGGAGGCGCGGCGGGCGCGCCGGGCGGGCCGGTGACTCATCGAAGGCCCTCGTTTCTGCGGGTGGTGCTCATCGTGTGCAGGCCGTGATGGACGGGCGGAGATCGCTGGGGGTGGTCTTGCGCCGGACGGTGTGTCCGGCGGCGAGGTGGCGCTGGCAGATCGTCAGCACGGGCGGCCCCTCGGGCAGCCGCTCCGGACGGCAGGTGCTTGCCTCGGCTTCTGCTTCGGTGCTGCTGGGCAGCAGGTGGAAGGCGGCGTGGACTTCGCTGGCGGCCTGCCACAGACGGGTGTGTGCGGTGGCCAGGTGACGGCCGGCGGCGGGGTGCGTCGGCCGGGTGGTCTCGGCGAGCCGGTCCAGGAGGTGGAGCAGGGAAGCGAGATGGGTGTGGAGCACGTCGAGGTGGAGCCGGTTCGCCGGCCGGGGCGGGGTGGCACCCGGCGGGGCGAGGGTCCGGGTGTGGTGGCGGACTCCAGCGCTCGCGGCGCGGAGGTAGGGGTGCATGTCGTCCGGGGGTGTGGGAGAGGTCAAGGGTGGTGGTCCTTCCTGCCGGGAGGCAGGGGTGGCCGCGGACGGTTCGTCGCGGGTGATCGCAGCCCGGCGGGCCGGGATGCCGGCCCGAGGGGTTTCACAGGGCGGTACGGGCGAGGGGGAGCGCGGCGAGGATGAAGGCGTCCGGCTGCTGGTAGTTGAGCCGTCGCAGGTCGACGCCCGAGGTGACGGCGTGGGTCTCGACCTGGGCGCAGGCGGCGTCCAGGAGGGCGTCGGTCTCGGCGGTAACGGTGATCAGGCCGGTCAGGGCGACGTCGGCGTGCCCGGCGATGAGCTGGCGTTCGCGGGTTTTGACGTCGGCGTACTCGACGGAGTCTTCCTCACTGTCGACTTGGCCGCGGCGGGCGCGTTCGTTGGCGTCGGCGATGATCGCGGCCTTCTTCCGCTGGACGTCCCGCAGCGCGGACTCGAGCCCCTGCGGCACGTAGACGAGGGAGAGGCTGCGCCGCACGCCGGCCGTGAACATCAGCCCGTGCAGGAATCCGGCCCCGATCTCGGTCCTCGGCCAGTTCTCCACCCAGTAGGTGGCGTGCCGTGCGCTGTCGGTGGCGAGGCGGTCGTACTCCTCGACCTGGACGACGGGGCCGGCGGCGGCGGGGTCGGCTTCGGCGCGGCCGGTCTCGGACCACTGCTGGAGTGCGCCGAGGGCCTTCGGGTCGTAGGCGGTACGGATGACGGCGGCGATCTCGCGCGCGCTCAGCCATCCGGTGACCTGGAGGCCGGCGGTGCGGGCGGCCTGGGCGATGGACGCGGTGGTTTGCTCCATGACGGTGAACGCACCCGGCAGCCCTCCGCCCGCCTGGCCGATCAGGCGCCGGGCGGCCTTCAGATCGAGGGAGATGGCGAGGTAGGTCTCGTGCGGGGCGGCGGCGGGGCCGGCGGAGGCGACGAGTTCGGAGTAGATCTGTCCGGCCACCGGAGCCTGGGGCTGCCCGTTCTGGGTCCAGTGGCGGGTGAGGGTGTCGCCGCTGTCGGGGACGGTGCGTTCCAGGACCTGCACGGTGGCGATGTGCCCGCTGCGGGCGATGCTGGCCAGCGCGCGCCCCCAGCTGGCCACGTTGTGGTTCTGGGTGGCCGGGTCGAGCAGCGCGAAGGCGCGCGAGGAGACGCGGGCGATGGCGGTCAGGGTCTGTCGGTGCGGGTCGTGCACGGCCGAGGCGTCGTTGGCGGAGTCGCCGGGCGTGACCACCGTCAGGGAGGCGGCGCTGCCGGGCAGGTGCAGGACGCCGTCCTGCCGGGGCCGGGTGACGGGACGGGCGAGCCAGAGCGTCTGGCCGGTGCGCCGGCGGTGCGCGTAGCGGGCGACGACCGGCGTCCAGTCGATCAGGGAGCGGCCGTGCCGGCGGATCGCGACGAGCGCACCAGCGGCTGCCCACAGCGGGACCAGGGCGACGGCGCCGAGCAGCCCGGTGGAGATCACCGTCATCAGCAGCAGCGCCAGCGTGCTGGACACGAGCGCGAGCTGGGGCCAGGAGAGGCCGAGGAGGATGCCGCGGCGGGACCGGTGCGGGAACTTCACCGTAACCGGGACGACGGAAAGATCAGTCAAGGGACGGGTCCTGGGGGCGCGGGTGGAACCCGGGGGCGGGAGGCGGTGTGCACCTCCCGCTCCCGGGAGTGGGGCAGGGGATCAGAGGCCGGTCGCAGGCGGTGGCGGTGAGACCGGTCCGCTGGACGTGGCGTTCTGGGAGCTGGAGGACGGGGGCGCGCCCTGCGGCGGCGGAGTCGTGGCCGGCGGAGTGGATTGCCACCCGCCGCTCTGGCCGGATGCGGGGTTCGGTCCGGAGCTACCCGGCCCCGGGCTGCCGCCCATCTGGCCGCTGGTGTCGTCGGACACGCTCGTCGGCGCGGGCTGCACGGCCTTCTCCAGGCCGCCCTTGAGAGCATCGCCGCCCGGTGAGATCCCCGTTCCGCCGCTCGGCGAGCCTTCCTTGCCTTCTCCACCTGCGCCGGTCGGGTGGGAGGCGATGTCGCCGGGGAAGCCGCCGCCGGTTGCGTCGGGGCCCTGCGGGGCGGCGCCCGCTCCGGCCGCCGCGCCGCCGGTTCCGGCGGTGGCCGCAGCGGCGGCGGCCTTGCGGGCGGCCTTCTCGGCGTGCGCCTTGGCGATCTGGGCTCCGGCGCCGCCGGCCCGGTGGATGGACTCGCCGTCGGTGCCGTCGGCCGCCCAGTGCACGAATTTGAAAACGGCGTACGGGCACAGCAGGACGAGAACCATGATGACGATGCCGGCCATGACGTCGGCGAGGGCGGCCACACCGTCCTTGGCCTCGGTCCTGCCCATGGCGGCGATGCCGAGAACGAAGATCACGGTCATCAAGAGCTTGCTGACCACGAGGGTGGCGGTGGCTTCGATCCAGCCCTTGCGCCAGCGTCGCGCGACCTCCCAGCCACCGCCGGCGGACGCGAAGATCGCCAGAGTGACCATGACCAGGATGCCCACCTTGCGGACCATCATCACGCACCAGTAGAGAATCGCGCCGATCGCGGCACCGAGGCCGGCGACGACCGGCACCAGCCAGCCCAGGCCGGCGAGGGCGCCGATCTGGTTGACCTTCACGATGCGGCGCACGGCCGATTCGATGTCCAGCTTCGCGGCCTTGAACAACCCGTCGGAGATCGCGTCGACCACTTCGACGGCGACCGTGGTGAAGGCGATGGCGCAGAAGGCGAACAGGACACCGGACGCGGTACCGGTAAACGCCTGGGTCAGGGCCTGTCCGTCGCGCCGGATGGCGGCCCGGACCAGCTGCGCGCAGAACGTCGCGACGATCAGGACCAAACCCAGGGGCAGCAGCGTCTCGTAGTTGTCGACGAACCAGCTGGCGTTCAGGTCGACCTTGGTGGTGGTGTCGACGGCCTCGGCGGCCAGGTCGGCGGCAGCGGCGGCGAGTTCGCCTGCGGATTTCGCCATCCAGTCACCGATGGCCTGGCCGGGGTTGGAGGCGAAGTCGACCGCGTCGCCGACGGCACACAGCTTGTCTGCCAGGGGGAAGTCACAGAAGCCCACGAGGAGTTACTCCTCCTTTCGTATGACGGGCGCGGATCACTGTGTGACGCTCGGGGCGATGGCGGCAAGGGAGCAGTCGTGGCCGGGGCGGCACTGCACGGCGAGGGTCACGGCGCGTTCCTCGGCTCCGGCGCCGCCCTTCTTCCAGGCGATCTGCTGCTTGCCGTTGACGGTGACGACGTAGATGTACGCCTTCGTGATCGCGGAGGGGTCCTCGGTGAGGGCCTGCTTGAACGCGCCGGGGTAGTGGCCTTCGAGGACCGTGCCGGTGGCATGCTGGTCCTGGTCGGCCATCCGCGACCACAGCACCGGATCGGGCACCTGCCCGACGACGGAGGTCCAGTCGGCGTACGTGGCCTCGGTGGTCATCCAGGCACGCATGCCGACGAGTTGCTGGTCGCGGCTGGTGGTGCGGGTGTCGTAGGACCACAGCATCTGGGCCGCGGCCTTGGCGTAGGCGACCGGCTCGGCGATCCGCGGAGGATGGGGAACGGACCCGGATCCGGCCGCAGGCTTCGGGGCGGCCTCGGAGGAGGACGTGCTCGACGCCGGGGCCGGAGCGGCGGTGTCCGGGGCCTGGTGGCCATTGTCGCTGCCGGACAACCAGGCGACGGCCGCTGCGATGGCGAGCAGGACGGCGACGACGGAAGCGACGATCGCGATGCGCCGGTTGGCCGACCAGCCGACGCCGTACGAGGACAGCGAAAGGGAGGAGAATCGTTTCTGCATCACTGGACCTGCGACCCGAGAGCCGAGAAGAAGCTCACGATCCCGTTCGCGGCGCCGAGGCCGAGGGCGGCGCCGGCCGCAACGACCGCGCCCTTCTTGCCGTTCGCCTCGGCCTGGTGTCCACCAGTGTGGTGGCCCCAGGCCCATACGCCGAGCGAGACGGCGAGGGCACCGACGACGGCGATGATCCCGAACATGTTGATCGAGGCGACGACGTTCTTCAGCACGGAGAGGCCGGGAAGACCACCACCCTTGGGCGAGATCCCCGGGTCGAAGGCGAGCTGGAAGACGCGGTCTGCGAGAGGAAGGGACATAGGTGTGGCGAAGCTCCTTGCGTGCGCAGGTCAGAGGGGGCCGGCGGAGAAGAGGAAAGAGGAAGGGGGGCGGGCGTCCGGGCGCGGGCGGTGGCCGTGACGGCGGGAGGACCCCGAAGCGATGTCCGGACGGAGCGTCAGAGGACGCGGCGTACGGCGAGGATGTCCCAGTCCTTGATCGGAGTGATCCGGACCGGTTTCGAGGTGCGGGGAGCCTCGATCACGAGGCCCTCGCCCATGTACATCCCGACATGCTCGGGTACGGCAGCAGTGCCGCGGCTGAAGACCAGGTCACCGGGCTGGAGTTGGGCGGAGGAGACCGCCTTTCCCTCGTTGACCTGCGTATATGTGGTCCGGGTCAGTGGGATTCCCACCTGGGCGTACGCCTGCTGCATCAGGCTGGAGCAGTCGCAGCGGCCCATCGGGTCGCGTCCATGGGCGTTGGTGCAGTCCCCGCCCCACTGGTAAAGCGTGCCGAGCTGGTGCATGGCCCATTCAATGGCCTCGCGCGCCCTGGGGTCGGCGTCCTTGGGGATCTTGTAGCCCTTCGGGACGCTTCCCTCGGGGATCGGACCGAAGGCGGAGCCGTCCGTGGCCGGAGCGCAGCCGGCCTTATCGGATGTGGGCGGCCTGCCTTCGTCCTGGTCGTCCTTGTCGGTATCGGTGCCCGGGAAGGTCTTGGCGATGGCCGTCTGGAGGGCGGTGGCCAGGGTCTCCCACTGCGCGTACGCGTCCGGGAATCCGGACTTCTGGACGGCTTGGGCGGCCTGGGTGACGGTCATCTGCTGCCAGCCGTTCACCGCAAGAAGAGCCTTGTAGAAGCGCTCGCTCGCGTAGACCGGGTCACGGATCTGCTGGGCGGTGCCCCAGCCCTGCGAAGGGCGCTGTTGGAACAGGCCGAGCGAGTCGCGGTCCCCGTAGTTGAGGTTGCGCAGCCGCGACTCCTGCATCGCCGTAGCGAGGGCGATGATCTGCCCCTTCTTCGGGACGTCGAGGCTGATGCCGGTGGCCACGATCGTCTGGGCGTGGGGGACCTGCTCGGTCGGCAGATCCAGGCCCTCGACGTGGACATTCTTGCCGGACGCCCCGTCGAGGATCTTGGTGACCTGGTCGGCGACCTTGCCGGCGTCGATGTCCGTCAGGCAGTTACTGAAGGAGCCGGCGCTCTGCGCGGCTTCGGCGGAGGCGGCCAGCGTCATGCCGGCGCCGGCGATCAGGAGCGGGGAGAGGAAGACGGCGCCGATACCGGCGGCGAGCGCCTTCAACCGGTGCTGATGGCTCGCGGGTCAGCGGTTTCGGGCAGGGATGGGTAACGAGACGTCATGGACGTGTCCTTCGGGGTGCGGTGTCCGGCGCGCCGCGCGCGAGGCGTATCGGAAGGATGCGGCGGCCGGGGTGGGCGATCGGGGCGGTTCGGCATGGGCGAGTTGCCGCTCGCACCACGCAGCCGGGCCGTGAACTAAAAGTGCCGGGGCAGGGAAACCTCCGTGGGAAAAGGCGGGGAAGCGGCCAGCGGCGGTGTGCGCCGGGCGGTTCAAAAACAGTAGGCCCGGATTGGCGGCTGACCAAAAAGCCGATCCGATGTGCCGGAATCCGGCACATCGGAAATGCGCTTCTTGGCTGTCGGCGCTTTCGGCTCTACAGTTTTTGGACTCCCCTCGCCCTCCTCGGACTGTGGCCCTGGGCTTCTGCATGCCCAACTTCGGCCCGCGAGGACTCCTTTCGCGAGACGAGCAGCTCCCTTTGCGCCTTCACACCCGAATCGGGGTACCTCTTGCCTTTTTCCCTGCACCAGGGCGACGCTCTTAGCGTTCTCGCCGGCCTGCCGGACGACTGCGTCGACTCCGTCGTCACCGACCCGCCGTACAACTCCGGCGGCCGGACCGCGAAGGAACGCACCACCCGCTCCGCCAAGGCGAAGTACACCTCCGCCGACGCCAAGAACGATCTCGCCGACTTCACCGGCGAGAACATGGACCAGCGGTCGTACGGCTTCTGGCTGACGCAGATCATGACCGAAGCCCACCGCCTGACGAAGGACGGCGGCACCGCGCTGCTGTTCACCGACTGGCGGCAGCTCCCCATCACCACGGACGCGATCCAGGCGGCCGGCTGGCTGTGGCGCGGGGTGCTGGCCTGGCACAAGCCGCAGGCCAGGCCCCAGAAGGGTCGGTTCACCCAGAACTGCGAGTTCATCGTCTGGGCGTCGAAGGGCGCGATCGACGGCTCCCGGAATCCCGTCTACCTGCCTGGCCTGTACAGCGCCTCGCAGCCCTCGGGAGCGAAGCGCCAGCACATCACGCAAAAGCCCGTCGAGGTGATGCGCGAACTCGTCAAGATCGCACCGCCGGGCGGCACGGTGCTCGACTTCTGCGCCGGCTCCGGCTCCACGGGCGTCGCCGCCCTGCTGGAAGGCCGCGACTTCATCGGTGTGGAGAAGACCGCGCACTATGCGTCGATCGCGGCCGACCGGCTCACCGAGACGGTCCGCGAGACCCTCACGCAGGACGGCGTCGTTCTCACCGCCTAGGGCACCAACCGCGCCAATCGCAGCGGTAATAGGAGCCCATTTCCCATCCGGCGGTCAGTTCGTGTGCCGCCATCCGTGTCTCGTAGGAGGCCGTACTTTCCATGCCCAAGCCCACAGAACCCGCAGACGACGGCGAACTGGAGCCGGTTCGTATCCCGGATCCGGAACTGGAGGGAATCGAGGCGAGCGTCCGGCGGCTCATGGAGCAGTCGGCGCAGCAGGCCCGGCAGCTCGACCACCTTGCCTCCGCTCCGGCCCCGGACCAGTCACCGTTCGCCGCGTTCGGCATGTCCGGATTCGGCGGACGGCCTCCTGCCGCACCGCCGGAGCCCCGCCCGATCATGGAACTGGACGGGGAGGAGCGCGAGGACGAACTCGACGCGCTCAGCGACTGGGTGGACGACTTCTTCCTCCCGGTCTACGGGGCGGAGGTCACCACCGCGACGCCCTGGTGTCTGCAGTGGCAGGAACACGACGACGTCGTGGCCTGGCTGCATGCCCTGTGGCTCTCCTACCAGCAGCACAAGGAGCCCGAAGCCGGTCTGGCCGGGATGCTCGTGTGGCACCGGGACTTCCTCACCCACGCCGTCGCGGCGATCCGCGCGCCCGGCGGCCCGCTGTCGGCCTGTATGACGTCCCCCGACCGTCCCGCGCACCGCCTGTTGCCCGGCCCGCCGCCGTCCGTGCGTACGGACACGGCGAGCGCGGCGCAGCCCGCCGGTTCCGCGGAGCCGGACGAGTCGACATCGTGAGCGGGGGACAGCAGTCGGCTTTCGGCCTGAGCTTCGACCCCCGCGCGTTGACCGATCTCCTCCAGGCACCCGGCGACATCCGCGATCTCACCCTGGCCTACCTGCAGGAAGTCGTGAACGCACGCCGCTTCGGGCAGCGTCTCGACGGCGACCTGGAGGGCTACCGCAAGCTGTTCGTGGACGCCCGCAAGGACTGGCGCGTCGTCTACGGGGTCCGCCCCGCGCCTGCGGAATCCGTACATCAGCGGGAGATCCACGTCGTCGCGGTCCGGCAGCGCGCGGGCAACGACGTCTACGACACCGTCGGCAAGCGGTTGGGTATGGCCCGCCGGCCGCTGAGCGCCCGCACCCACGCGGCCCGCTCCCGCTCCCCGCAGCTGACCAGCCGTGCCCCTGTACCCCGGCCCGGTCCGCCGTCCTCCGCGATGCCGGGCCTGCCCCGCCCTGCGCAGAGCCTCGTGCCCCATCACACCCGCTGAACCAATGGAGCGTCGCCTATGCCCCCTGATCCCGCCCCGGCATCAGCCCGGCGTGCGGTCTCCCCGCTCGACCACCGCATCGAGGCCGTCACCGGCCACGATATCGACACCCTGTGGTCCTACCGCGACCGCGGCGTCCTCGACGAACCACACGCCCAGCTGGTCGACCGCCACCGCGTGCTGGCAGACGCCCAGACCGGCGTCACCTTCTACCTCAAACTGCTCAACCGGCTGACCAGTGGCGAGTTCCCCGTCGACGGCGCCCTCTTCGCGCGCATCGACCGCACCGTGGACCAGCTGGCGGAAGCCGCCGACGCGCGCGACATCGCCGCTCAGAAGGTGCTCGCCGCCTTGGAGCCCGTCGAGGCCGCCACGGCACCGGCATCCGACGGACGACCGCTCTCGGCCGAGGACCAGGCGGCGCTGCTCGCCATCGCCGGCGGCGCCAAGCTCCACGAACACCTGCTGACCAGCCGGGCATCCGTGACCGCCTCCTCCGGAACCCGCATCCCCTACCCCCAGGTTCAGGCGCTGGAGCGTGCCGGCCTGGTCGTCCGGGACGCCAGCCGCCCCGTGCACGCCGGCCAGCCGGTCGTTCTGACCGATGCCGGTCGTGCCGCCCTATTCGCCGCTCGCCGAACGCCCGCCACCCAGGTGACGAAGCCCCCTGCACGCCCCGGCGCATGGCCATCCACTCCAGCCCAGCGACTGTGATGCTCAACGAAAGGCCCTTTTTGTCCTCCACTGAACCGGCACTCGCCGGGAAGTCCCGCCCCGAAGTCGACTTCGGTCTCGATGGCTTCGACGCCGACGACGAGGTCTGCCACGACTTCTACCATCAGGTCGCCGTCAGCCAGCACATGCTCATGCCCCTCGCCGAGCATCACACGGTCGATGGCGTGCACAGCTACTACGTCCTGTTCGACGGTTCTGCCACCTGGGGGGTCCCCGGCATGCCGCAGCTGATGGCCGTCCACCTCCAACGGAACCAGCAGGAGCAGTCGTTCACCTTCGGTATGGCCCGGCTGCCGCTGCCTGCGATGGCACAGTCCTGGCTTATCCACCGCGGCTGCCCGCCCGACGGCATCGGCCTCGACCCCGAGCTGGGGCCACCGCCGGCGGACGAGGCGACGCGCGCCCTGGAACGCCGTCTCGCAGGCGACGGCGACCACTACGCCATGGGTTACTCCTACACCTGCGACGACCCGGACGACATGGTCACCGTCGTGGCACTGCGCGCCCTGGACAAGCAGGCTCCCCGTCCGTTCCGCGTCCTGGTCGATGAGGTCGACACCAACGCATGGACCCACACCCTGCGCGAGGGCGGCTTCGAGACCAAGGCCGAGGCCCTGAACTGGTGCAACGATCGGCTTGCTGGCGAGGCTGGCCCCCTGCCACCGGTCCGGTCGGCAACTGCGGGCATACACCTGACCGGCCTGCCGAAGGGCCCCGCTGCACGCCCGACCGGCCGTTCGCGCTGAACGCCATCGCCTACGAGAGCGGCGGAACATAGCCGATGAACGCCGGTTAGCCAAACCGGCGATTCTCCGGACTCTTATACAGCCGCCGGGACGACACCCGCGGCGACCACCCATGAAATCCCTATGCCTTTACGGAGGTCTCTTCCGCATGCGTTCCACCCGGATTGCCATCACCGCGGCGGTGATCGGCGCACTCACCCTGCCGGTGCTGTCCGCCACCACTGCCGGCGCGGCGCCCGCCACCGTGCCCGCGGCCCTCGCGACCAGTTGCCACGACCTGCCGCCGCTGCCGTACGAGGTGCACACCGCGGCCGTCACCATCCGGTCGAAGGCCACCACGAACTCCACCGCGCTCGGCATCCTCTACCGCAGCCACAAGTTCACCGTGCACAGCAAGAGCGGCAACTGGCTCTACATCACGGACAGGACCACGGGCGTCAAGGGATGGGTCTCCGGCACGTACGTCTACCGCGATGTCCGCATGTGCCTCAGCTGAGAACCGCCCCGCACCCTGCCCGTTCCACCGGCTGAGTCACCGGACCGGCGGTAAATTCCCCGCCTTCCCCTCCGGTATCGCCCTCCGGAAAGGAAATCTTCCCTTGTCTGACGACATACCCGACGGCAGCGAAGACGTCGTGGGCGTGCTCACCGAACGGATCGAATCCCACTTCGGAATAGGCATCGGCCACTTGAAGGCCGCCGTTACCGGCGACCCGGCCGCGAACCCCTACGTCACCGACGTCATCAAGTGGCACGGTCTGCTGCTCGACGCCCAGGTGGTGCTCGACCGTGCGGAGGACGACCTCCTCGCCGCGCTGGAAACCCAGCCCAGCGAGGTCGACGACCCGACCCTGGACCTCGCCCACCGCGTGAACGCGGCCGTCACCGCACGCGACGGCCGGGCCCTGGTCGTGCGGTGGCTCCTCGACCCGGACGCTCCGGGGAAGAAGAACCCCGCCGTCGAACGCCTGGTCCAGCTTCGCTCTCGTACGGGGCCGGCGGTGCAGACCAGTCCCGCGCGCCGTCCCGCAGGAGTACCCGCGGCGGCGTCGGTGTCCCAGGCGGGAAGGGGCGTCCGGTGAGCGTGCGATTCAAGACCAGCACCATGGACGGCGAGCTGCAGGAAACCTTCGGCGCCCCGGTCTCAGAGCTGTACGAGACGGCTGCCGGTCCCGATGCCTCTCCCGCGCTCGCCCGGGCCATGGAACTGCGCTCCTTCCTCGCTCTGACCGAGGAGCAGGTCGCCCGTGTCCGCGACCGTGTCCACGTTGCGATGGACCCCGGCCGGGACATGAACGACCTGTCCGTCGACACACTGCGCATGGACGTGTACTGGCTGGATGCGGCACTCGATGCGCGCACCGGCTACCGCGCCGCCCTGGGCAAGTTGCTGAGCGCCCTGCCGTCCTCCGAGCAGCCCCGGCCCGTCCAGTTCGTCCAGTCCAAGGTCGCTGCCGTCCTTCCTCCGTCCGCCGCCCCGGCACCATCGAGTGCCGGGGCGGCCCGGGCCCGCCGACCGTGAAAGCCCCCGCTTGCCCCACCTCACGTCCACCGAGATAGCCGGGCGGATCGAGGACCTGTACGGCGCGCCGCTCGCCGACCTCGAAGCCTGCGCCCAGGACCAGCCGCCCGGCATGCTCGCCGCCCTGCTCGGCATGCACACCGCCTTCGCCCGCGCCGAGCGCAGCATCGACGTCCACCGTGATCATCTCGCCCGGCTCCTCCACCCGGACCGGCAGATCGGTCGGCACGAGGTCTCCCACCTTCTCGACGGCGCCCGTCGGATCGCCGAAGCCGTCGCCGTCCGCGACACCCAGGCCACGTCGGTCTCCGCCGTCCTGCGGAGCCTGGCTCGCGTCCCGATCCCGGCACCGCCCCCGCCGGCACCTTCGCCGCCCCTACCGGCCCCGCCCCGCCCGGCCCAGAGCACGGCGCGAAGCCGCTGACCCAGGCGATCCCCTTCACCTTCCAGGAGTTCCCCCTTGGCCACCACCGCTCTGCCTCCCGACACCGACGCCGACATTGCCCGGGTCACCGAGGCCCTCGCCATGATCACCCCACGCTGGAACGTGAGGATCATGTTGGCACTCTCCGGTCCCCCCCTGCGCTACAGCGAGCTGGCGACCCGAGTGCCCTGGCTGCAGAACGGCCAGCTCCACCCCAAGCTCACTTCCCTGTGTGACGCCGGGCTTGTCGAGCGCACCGAGCACACCACGCGGCACGTCACCTACGGACACACCGACCGCGGTGCCGCCCTGCTGCCGGTGCTTCCGCTGATCGTCGCCTGGGCCGAGAAGCACCTGGAGAAGCCGGACCGCCCGCTGCCCGCGATCGAACAGGTCGAGGACAGCCTCACCCTGCTCACCCGGCGGCACGCCGCCGCCCTGCTGTGGGCGCTCAAGCAGCGCGGAGAAGTCAGCGGCCGGGCCCTGGCGAGCATCGCCATGCCCAGCAGCGACTGGACCAACGTCTACCCCCCACTGCGCCAGCTGGTGGCCGACGGCCTGGTCGACACCGACGGGATCGGCCGGCCCTACCGGCTGTCCGCAGCGGGCGACGCTCTCGGGCCCGTTCTCGGCGCCCTGTCCGCCTGGTCCGCCGGGCAGCCCCTCACCCATGCCGACCAGCACCCGGTCTGGGGGCACCCGCGGGCGGCACCCACACCGAAACCGTGGGTCAGCAACCAGGCCCGGCCCGCTCCCGCAGCCCTTCCGTCGGCCCAGCCCGGCGGGGCCTCCCGGCCGACATGGCACCACCGTGATCTCTTCTCCCACGCCACCCCTGCCCGCCCGATGGCGGCACTTCCGGCAGGAGGTCCGCGCCGATGACTGCCCTGTTCACCTCCGCTGTCCTGCACCACGCCATCGAGCTGCTGGCCTCAACGCCGCTGGTCCGGCTCATCACCGAGATCGACGACAACGGGGCGATACCGCAGCGACGACTGGCCGGCTTCTTCCCCGACCTCTCCCGGCACCACCTGCGCCGCGCGACCGAAGTGGCCCGCACCCACGGCCTCGTCCGCGCCACATCCGGCACCACCCTGGAACTCACCCCGTCCGGCTCGGAGCTGGCCGACCTCTACGACGCGACCGCCCGCTGGGCCCGGCACCACGCCTACCCGGCACCGGCCTGCGACTTCAGCACCCGCATCCGGCACACCTTCGGTCTCCTGGCGCCCTCGCTCGTCACCGGGCACACCGACGGCGTGTGCCACCAGGACCCCCAGGCCGAGACGGACCTCGCCCATCCCCGCACTCTGCTGCTCCAGTGGCTGACCCGTAACCCGCAAGTCACCGCTCCGCCCGAGCCGGTCGCGTGAGCGCAGCAGTCACACCCCGGCACGCGCGCCACACCGCCGGACCGATGGGCGGCATCTACCTGCCCCGCACGGCAGACGCCCTCGCCTCCGCGATGTCCACCTACGGCATCCCGCTCCTGGTCCTGGCCACCACACGCTCCGCCGCGCTGACGGGCGCCGCGTTCGCCCTGGAATGGGTCCCTAGGCTGGCGGCGTTCGGCTGGGCCGGCTCGGTCGTCGACCGGCGCGGGCCTGCGATCGTCTTCCACCTCGCTTCCCTGGGACGCGCGCTGGCCCTGGCCGCCGGCGCGGCCCTGCTCCACCTTTACCCGTCCGGCACCGTGGCGAGCGTGACCGTGATGGTGCTCGCGGCGACCACCGGCCTGCTCACCGAGATCAGTTACATCGCCTCCGAGACCGCGGGCACCGCCGCCGGCCGCCGAGCCGGTGAACGAGCCCACCGGGTCCAGGCCGTCCTGCTCGGAATCGACCAGACCGCGGCCTTGGCCGGCCCGGCGCTCGCCGGACTGCTCCTGCTCACCGGCCCGCCACCGATGCTCGCGGTGATCACCGGACTCTCGCTGCTCGCCGCGCTGCTCGCCCTGCGCACACCGCCCTCGCCGGTCGCCCCGGCCCGTGCGTCGAAGAGCAGCACGGGTACGGGGCTGATTACCGGCTGGCGGACCATCCGCTCCCTGCCCGCGCTCGGCTGGCTCGTCACCGGCCTGACCCTGTCCAACCTGGCCACCGGCCTCCTTCAGGTGGCCGGTCCGGTGATCGTCGTCGAGCACTACGGCCAGACCACCACCGCCGTCGGTCTGGTCTGGTCCGCCGCTGCCGCCGCAACGCTCCTGACCGTCACCATCTGCCGGTTCGCGGTCGACCGCCTGGGCCTGTGGCCGGTCGGCGCCGCCTGCGCCGCCCTGGCCTCGCTCGCTTGCCTCGCCGCCGCCCAGGCCCCCAACTACCTGTCCTACCTGGTCCTGGTCGCGGTGCTCATGGCGGCCGAAGGCGGCATGAGCGTGGTC
The DNA here is from genome assembly GCF_055591945.1 of Streptomyces sp. NPDC041191. Classification (NCBI taxonomy): domain Bacteria; kingdom Bacillati; phylum Actinomycetota; class Actinomycetes; order Kitasatosporales; family Streptomycetaceae; genus Streptomyces; species Streptomyces sp. NPDC041191. The sequence goes on from NZ_JBVIZC010000003.1 coordinate 205,918, forward strand.
CTGCGCACCGTGCGCTCCCGCCTGATCCCGCCGGAGCAGTTCGGCAGCACCCTGTCGGCGACCATCCTCATCCTCCTGCTGCCCTTCCCTCTCGCCGGCGTACTGACCGCATTCACCCCGCCCGACGCACTGGGCCACGTCATCACAGCCTGCGCTGTACTGCAGGCCCTCGGCCTCTTCTTCGCCTTCGCCCGGCTGCGCACCGAGCCCGCCCTGCGCGCCTGAATCACTCTGCCTTTCCCCAGCCTGTGGAGAACTCTCCGATGCCCTCTGTCCGCGAGAGCACGATCACCGAACGCTTCCGCACCTTCGACTCCCGCAACCCTGACGTCTACCGCGCCCTGGAGCGCATGACTGCCCGCCGGATCGCGGCCGGTGCCAGCCGCATCGGCATGAAGGACCTCTTCGAGGACCTGCGTCGTCTTCGGTTTGGGGGGCTGAACAACAACTTCACGGCCCTCTACGTACGGAAGCTGGTGGCCGAACGTCCCGAGTGGGCTCCCTTGTTCGAACTTCGCCGCCGGCGCGCCGCCTGACCCACTTCACCATAACCATCCACCGGATCCGGAGAACCTCTTCTTGTCTTTGCAGGCTCCCGCGTTCTTCGCCGAACTCGAGCTTCCCTTCCCCGACAGCACCGTCGTCGGGAACACCTACTACGCCACCCCCATGGCCGAAGGCCCCGTCCGGCTTCGGATCGACTTCGCCCGAGCGCGAGTCGCCGACGAGTACAGCGGGCTCCGGCTCGCAACCACCCACCCCGACAAGGGCGAACTCGACTTTGTTGTCCTCGACTTCGCGGACCATGAGACCTTCCGGCGCCGCGACGAAGCCCGCGGGCTTCGCCCAGGCCACATGGGCTACGGCACGTTCAGCACGTACTACCACGGTGGCCCTCCCTGGAAGGGCGCCGATGTCACCGGGCTGCGTGCGGCGATCGAGCAGTACACCGCGGTCTGGTTCCCCGGTGCCTGGGCCACGCGGTCACCCAGCCGCACGGCGGGCCGCACCGCACTCAAGGCGGTTGCTCCACCGGTCACCCGCAACGGTTCCCGCACCCGCTGACCAGCCGCATCGTTCCCCTCAGCACGTGGAGTTGTCCTTGCCCGCCCCTGACCTGTCCGACGTCGACGGCGACGTCTACGTCGTCCCCCGGTACCTTGCCGGGTCCTCCGGCGTCGGTGACGCCGGCTTCGCGCCGGTCGCCCACTGGCCCCACCACGACCTCGACGAGGGCCCCCACCAGCTCGTCGTCACCAGTCCCGATCACCGCATCCGCATCGGGTGGGCCGGGGATGATTACTACCTGTGGACGATCACCGCCGCCCCGGACGCGGTGTCCGCGCACCGGTGGACCGTCACCGCCAACCAGAACACTCCGCCCGAACTCGTCGGAGCCCTCACGGCCGCGCTTGCCGAGGACTGGTCCCCGGACCAGGACCGTTTCCTGTCCGCGCCCGCCGGGTGGGGCGACAGCCTCACCCGGCTGGCGGGCGCCGGATGGCAGCTTCGTCACGCGGGTCCCGGAGTGATCGGCGCCCTCGCGCCCGACGGCCAGGCCGGAGCCGTCGCCGATCTTCGCCGCCACGGCGCCGATGACGAGGTCTTCACCCTGTGGGCCGGTCCCGAGGGTTGGGGGACTCAGGCGGAGATTACCTTCACCGCCCGCACCCCCTCCTACCTGATCCTCGCCGTGACGAAGGCATTTACCGACCCGGCCCCGGTCGTCCGCCGGCGCGAGACCCTCCATCCCGAGCTGGCCGTCCGCGCCCAGCTCACCCCGATCACCCCGCCCCGCCCCGCGGTTCCGACCCCGCGCGATGTCCGCCCCCGCATCGCCGCGGGCCGCCCCGTCGCGATCGGCAGCGTCCCGCGCTGGAGCACCAGCACTCCCTCCGCCCTGCTGCCCGCCCGGGCCGCCGCCCGGCGCTGACTCTCCCCGCAAGGACGGACTCCACGTTGCCCCTGTTCGCCGCGCAGTTCTTCGAGCATCACCTCGCGCTCCCGTACGCCGAGGCGGCCGTCGTCGGTGACGACTACTACGCCCGCCCCACGCCCGACCTCCCTCTGCGGCTGCGCATCGGCTTCGCCGAAGGCCGCGTTCACCATCGCTATGAGGGACTGCGTCTCCAGATCGTCCACCTCGAACGGGGCCGTATCGATGCCCAGTTCCTGAGCTTCGCCGAGCACGGCGCGTTCAGCGCCCGCGACCAGCGGCTGGGCAGCAGGCCCGGATCCGGCACGTACGGCTCCTTCACCGACTGGCACTCCACCGACACCCCGCCGTGGACGGGCATCGACGTCACCCGACTGCGAGAAGCGATCGGCACGTACGTGCAGGTCTGGTTCCCCGGCGCCCCGGCGGTGAGAACGGCACGGCTTTCCGTCGCCCCGACGCCAACGCCACCCGCCTCGATCGGCACCACCCGCAGGCGGTGACGGAAACACCCCTCCCGCCAGCATCTCGACTACGCACTCGCGCTGACGCCTCGGCGCCCGCAACCTCTTCCTCCTCCTCACCGACAGGACTTCCCCACCCTCATGCGTCTCCGCCTCGTCCGTCCCCTCCACCTGGCCGTCGCCGTCGCAGCCTGCGCGGCGGGCACGCTCGCCACCACCCCGGCCCTGGCCGCCCCGGACGGCGTCGGGATACTGGGGCCCGGCTACACGATCCCCGACTCCGACGGCAACGCAGCCTCCTCCCACATCGGCGCGTACGGGCCGCCCGGCCCGGCTGTCCACGGGCAGGCCGAGACCTACTGCGCCGATCCCGAGCGCAAGGGCCCGGCCGACGCCGGCGGCTACAGCGCCCCGAAGCCGGTGACGTCCTGGACGTCGTCGGTGACCGGGCAGGCCGTGCCCAAGCAGCGTCTCGCTCAGGCGGCGTACGTCATCGGCAAGTACGGCCAGACCCGGGACAACGCACAGGCGGCGGCGGTCGACGCCGTGGTGTACGAGTACCTGGCCGGAGGCACCTACGGCATCAACGGCGTCCGCGGCAAGCAGCGCCTGGCCTACCCGGTGGTCTCACCGACCGCTCGCACCCTCGCCCAGGGCTACCTCGCCGAGGCCGAACGCCTCGCCGGCCCCTACACCCTCACCATCACGCCCTCGGTGAAGACCACCACCGCCGGGACCAAGGTCACCGTCGCGGTGAAGGTCACCACCAGCACCGGCACGCCGGTACCGAAGGTGAGCGTCGCGCTGGCCGAGTCCGGCTCCGGGACCGCCTCGGGGAAGGTCACCACCGGCACGACCGGCACCGCCCAGTGGCAGTTCACCGCGAAGACGGCGGGCACCGCGAGCGTCACCGCGAGTGCCGACGGCCTGCCGGCCACCGACCTTCAGGTTCTCACCCCGAAGAACCCCGCCGCCCAGCGCATGCTCCTGGCGGGCGGCACCACGAGCGTCAAGGACGCGGCGACCGTCGCCGTGGACGAAGCGCCCGGCGGCCTGACCATCCGCAAGAAGGACACCGAGGGCACCCGTATGGCCGGCGCCGCCTTCCAGCTCCTGGACAAGGACGGCAAGCAGGCCGCCGAGGGCACGACCGACGAGCAGGGCGTCCTCGTCATCGACGGACTGCGGGCCGGCACCTACCGGCTGCGCGAGACCTCCTCCGGCAGCCCCCTGCACGACCTGGTCCCCGAACAGACCATCACCATCACCGCCGGACGCACCGCCCAGGCCAACCCCCTCGACTTGGTCGACCCGTTCAAGAAGGCCGACTTGCTGCTGAAGAAGGTCGACAAGAACACCGGCCAGGCCCTCGCGGGTGCGGTCATCACGATCCGGGCCGACCAGACGGACAAGACCGGCAAGCACGCTCCGGGCAAGATCATCTCCACGCTGACCACCGGTACGAACGGCACCGCCCACGCCGAACTTGACGTCACTCTCCGGGCCGGCACCCGGTACTGGGCCGCCGAAACCACCGCCCCCGACGGCTACCAGCTCGACACCACCCCCGTCCTCTTCACCGCGAAGCCCGGCGCCGACGTCACCGTCACCCTCGCCGACCAGCCCGTCTCGACCACGCCGCCGAGCCCGAGCACCCCGCCCCCGACTCCGCCGACCACGCCTCCCGCCCCGCCCACCGCACCCCCGGCACCGCCGAGCACTCCGCCGGCCCCGCCGAGCGCTCCGCCGTCCGGCGCCCTCGCCCACACCGGGGCCGACACCACGCTGTGGTTGATCGGCGGCGCGACCGCTCTGCTCGCCGGCGGTTCCGGCCTCTACCTGTTCAGCCGTCGCCGACGCACGAGCGACACCACCGGCTGACCGACGAGGGTTGCCGTCTCCTGCCACCGCCCCTCCCACTCGGAGCACTCGCCATGAAGCATCACCCCTTCCTCCCGACCCTGGGCCTCGGGCTGACCGCCACGGCCCTGCTCGCCGCCACCCCAGCCGCCTACGCCGCCCCCTCGCCCGTCCCGACCGCGGAGGCATCGAAGGCCACCACCGACGAGGCGCCCACCGGCGGACTGCGTCTGGTCAAACGGGATCGTGAAGGCCGCCCGGCGCCCGGCGCCTCCTTCCAGCTGGTCGATTCGGCCGGAAAGACGATCGCCGACGGCAAGACCGCCGCCGACGGAGTCCTGACCTTCACCGGCCTCGCCCCGGGCATCGCCCGCCTCAAGGAAACCGCCTCGGGCAGCCCGCTGCTGGACACCGTCCCCGACCAGGACGTCGTCATCCTCCCCGGCGAGCCCTCCACCCTCCAGATCACCGACCCGTACAAGCCCGCCGGCCTCACCCTCAAAGTCACCGACAAGGCCACCGGCAAGGGCCTGGTCGGCGCGGCCGTCAACATCACCCCCATGGGCGAGAGAGGCATCGTCACCCTGACCACCGGGAAGGACGGCACGGCCACGGCATCCCTGCCCGTCGGGAAGAAATCCGGTACCACCTACACCGTCACCCAGACCAAGGCGCCCTCCGGCTACCGGCCGCAGGTCACCTCCGTCAAGGTCATCGCCGCTCCCGGCACGCACATCACCACCTCCCTCGCCAGCACCGTGATCATGCTTCCCACCCAGAAGCCGACCGCACGGCCCACCCTGACAGCCACCAGCCGACCGACGCCCACCAGGTCTCCGGCCGTCGGCATCCCGTCCGGAAGGCCGAGCCCTTCTTCGTCGCTCCCATCCGTTGCTGATGACGGCACCGCCATGGCTCCCGCGGCGCCGACCACCTCTGCCTTCAGTCCGGCGGCCTCCTTGGCGAACACCGGCTCCGCCACCCGCCTGCTGCTCGCCGGCGGCGTGCTACTGCTGTCCGCCGGAGCCGTCACCGTCTACGTCGTCCGTCGTCGCGCGAAGAGCGTCTCCGGCACCGGCCGACACCGACGTACTGACGTCACCTGATCCACCTCCACCGGTGACCGGGTCAAAAGGCCCTCACGCTCACGGGCTTCCGCTACGCCGGCCGCAGCCGCGAGTGGGTCCGCCAGGCCCTCGGCTGACCCAGAACCCCGCACAGACCCCTCCGCGGCACGGATACTCGTCGAACCGGCGGGCCCGGACGTACTCCTCGACCTCGGCCTGCTAGGCCGTGTTTGGAACGTCCCGTCCGTCCTGCGGTCCCGGCCCGCGCGTACTCCACGATACCTGGGTAAATGAGGTCTATTTTGGAAAAATAGACCTACACATGCAGGCAGGGATGATGAGTAAGAGGGCACGGAAGCGGTCAGCGAAGTTGCGCCGGGGGGCAGCGCCGATGGCGGATAGCGAACCATCGCTGCCGATCGATGCGGCCCTGAGGCAGACGGCACAGAGCGCCCGGTCGGCTGAACCGATGCCGTTGAAGCAAGTCGTCGGCCTTATGGAACTCGTCAACCGGCCGATCCTGCCGGCGGAACTGCTTCGGTTCAGCGAAGAGGAACTGCTTGCCATCCATAAAGGACTGCGGAGCTTCGCCAACGTCTGCGCGACCGCTGGGGGGCACCGCCATCAAATTCTAGGGAGCGATCGTTGTTGATTGAATTCGTGAGACGATTCCCGAATGCCTCGTGGAGAACTGACCAGTGGCTGCGCCTGGAAGCGGTATTGCCGCCACTGCGCGGGGGCGGGCGCTCTTGTAGAGGTCACGGCAGATCCGTACGGCCCCACCGCACCGTGCCACCGCGCCTGGGCGAGACCGGCGAACGTGGTCTTCCCCGCGCCGGGCTGACCGGCGACGACCACGACGACCGGATGTTCCTGCGGTACCGCGCCCCGGGTTTAAAGGACAGATGCTCGGTAAGGAGTCCGGCCGGCTGAACCTCGTTCCCGGCGTCCCCGCATACGACATGAAGGTCCGGTGGAGCGCGCCGAGACTTATTTTGAGGCCCGACCCATCCCCGCCCAGCCCGAAGGCCCCGAGAACCATGTGGTTCTCGGGGCCTTCGGCATGCCCGGCAGGGCTTCACGGCACCCGATGCCCGGCGGCAAGAGCCGTATTTCGCTGGAAGGGTCAGACACGCATGGCAGCTGCCGACACGAGGCTTCCAGCCACCCAGACGAGCAACACGGCCCGCCCCGGGTAAGACCATTCTTTTCTGGAAAAGGTAGTTCGCCGGAGGCAGACAGGAAAGAGGCCAGAAAGACTGGCCAACGCGGGCGAGAGCATGTCAACGTAGACAACCTTGCAAGAAACCCCAGGTCAGAGAGGTGATTGCCCGTGGCCGTGGCTTCCGTAAGCCCTGGTTTCTCAACGATCGTAAAAGCCCTTCGGCCTCGCGATTGGCAGCTCGGTTCCGGACAGCCCACGCTCGTCCTGGACCAGTTCCGTGCGGACGACTTCCACCTCATCGTGGATGACCGCGCGGACGTGCACGTCAGCAGCAAAGACGGCCGGTTCTACCTCGGCTGGTTCCCGCTCGGCCGCCCCGGCACCAACGGTGAGGGATGGAAGATCGCCGTCACCGGCACGGCCGAGGTGCGCGGCTACTCCCTGTCGTTCGACACCGAGACGCCGACCGAGATCGTGGCCGCCGCCGTGGCACGCGTGCTGCAGACCTCGCGCCGCGTGTGACAGCCCAGGGACCCCGGCCGGCCCCGCTTTGAGTGTGACCGGCCGACAGCGCCCCTCACCCATTTCTCACCCCCAGGAGGCTGTTCGTGACGTCCCCGGAGATGACCGTCGGCGATCTCATCGACCTGCTGTCCGCCTGTGACCGGGACGTTCCCGTTCGCCAGGCCATGAATCCCTTCTCCCCGATGGCGCACCGCCTGGCGCAGGTCGTGCAGTCCGTGGACGAGACCGGCCAGGCCGTCGTCTACCTCGCCGAGGGACGCGACGAGAACTCACAGTTCGGGCATCTGCCACCCGAAGTCGCCGTCGCCCTGACTTGGCAGGAACCCGTCCAGGCACCCCCGCGCCGCCCTCGCCGCAGCGCCGGCGGCAAGTAACCTCACCGAGCCTTTGGAGGCGCCCCTGTACCCCGACTTTCCGCCCCTCCCGTCCACCCCGCCCGAGGGACAGCCCGCGTTCTGGGTCGGCCCCCGGCACCTGGCCGGTGACGACGGGCGCCTCTACGACACCGTCGCCGACACGCTCGCCGGCCTGGGCTGGACCAGTCTGACGATCGTCCGCGGTCGCCACGAGCCGGACGAAGCCGAAGAGGACCGCCAGGTCCTGCGCAGCACCGTCCTGCACATCAGCCCCGACGCCCGTCGGTGGGCCCAGTGGAACCTGGCCGACGAGCCGTTCTACCTGGGGGATCTGTCGATCGCCTGGCAGATCTCGGCCCGAGCGGACACGAGCAGTCCGCTCGCAGGGTGGTCGGCCTACTTCACTCCCGATGTCCCCGGCGAGGCCGTCGCGGACTTCCTCGTCGCACTCGACGCCCGCGACCAGCCCGCCGTCCCGCTCGGCGGACCCGAGTTGGTCCTCGACGCCGTCGCCGCACATGGCTGGCTCCGCGACGTCGACCAGCCCCAGACGGCAGCGACGGACCCGATGTTCACCTCGCACTTCAGCCTCGGTGCGGTACCGCCCTTCATTCAGGACGGTGACCCGCGCGCCCTGACTGCCGAGGCCGACGAGACGGGGCCGGCAGGGTGGCAGGCGTGGGCCGAGCCCGTGTTCGGTGCGCCGTACTTGTGGGTGGCGTCGTTCGGCAGCAGCGTTCCGCACGACCTGGTCGCCGCGTTCGCCGTCTCCCTCAGCTCGACCGCACCGGTCCTGCGACGGGTCCTGCCCGAGGCCACCCAGGAGCGGCTCCTTCGCGCGCCGGCCAACTAGGGCTTCAAGCACGTCCGTCTTTTTCTACCACTCGGAGGTGGTTACTTGCTCTTCGCAGGATGTGACTGGTCGGACCAGTGGCTCGACGTCGCCGTGGTCGACCGGACCGGAGCCGTCCTCGACGAGACCCGGATCGTCTATGCCGACAACCCGGACCCCGTCGCCCGCTACCGGGAATTCCTCGCACCGCTGGGACGAAGGTGGCGAGCGACGGTGACCGGGATCGAGGACGTGAACATCCTGTTCGCCCGCTCGCTGGCAGCTTCCGGGATGAACGTCGTTCATGTGGATCCCACCCGCGCTGCCCGTTACCGCGCGGCCCTGGGGCACCCCAAGACAGACCGCGCCGATGCCAGGCTGATCGCCTCCATGACCCTGGCGGGCGAGTACCGCCCCTTCGTCGCGAATTCTCCGGCGGCGGAGGCACTTCGTGTCGTGGCACACACCCACAGGGCAGCCGTGGCCAGCCGGGTCGAAGCCCTGCACTGCCTGCGAGCGGCGCTGATGCGGATCTGGCCGACGGCCGTATCGGCGTGGCCGGCCAGTGTCGGAGGGCTGCGCAACCCTCAGGCGCGAGCTGTCCTCGCCGCTGCCCCCAGCCCCCGCGCCGCAGCCCGGCTGGATCGCAAGAGCCTGGCTGCGCTGCTGACCGCAGCGGGCAGGAAACGCACGGTCCAGGACGAGGCCGAACGCCTGCGCATGCTCTTCTCCCGCCCGGTGATGCTGCTCGACCCCCGTGTCGAAACCGCCGAGGCCCTGCGTATCGGGCACCTCCTGGCGACCCTCGACCAGGCGGTCCGGCGGGCCGAGGATCTACAGCGGGACGTGGCTCAGCACTACACCGCCCATCCGTTCCACCCGTTGGTGGAGGGCGTTCCCGGGGTCGGCACCATCCTCGGTGCCTACCTCCTGGCGGAGATCGGGGACCGGCCCGTCGAGCGCTTCGGCAGCGGGCGCTCCCTCGCCGCCTACGCGGGTGTCGCTCCCGTCACCTGGGCCTCCGGCCAGACGGTGAGGGTCTCCTTCCGCCGGGCGTCCTCCACGCACCTGAGGAGCACCCTGCATACGGTGGCCTTCTCCATGGTCAGCCACTCACCAGGCGCCCAGGCGTACTACAAGATGCGCCGCTCCGCCGGCGACACGCACGCCACGGCGTTGAGAAAGCTGGGACGCAAGATCGTCCTGTGCCTCTATCGGTGCATGGCCTCCGGCCTGCCGTACGAGGACGCCACCGCCTTCGGCTACAACCCTGCCGACAATGGCACTTTCGCACGCCAGCGGCGCGGGCCACTGACCGAGGAGCAGGTCGCGCACGCCCGCGACATGCTCGCCGTTCCCGGCACCACCGTCACCGCCACGGCGCGAGCCTTCGGAGTCAGCACCCAGACGATCTACCGGCACGTTCTCGGCCGGCATCGGGCCTGATGCCCCGAGCACACGCTCGATCCGAGAGCAGAGGCGTTCACCGCGCGGCGGTGGAGGCCCCCGTTCTCGGCCAGAGCGGGAGAGGCGGGCGGACCGCGGTACGCCCGAAGGTATCCCCGGGCCCCTGAGCCCCTACGTGGGAATGGCGCCCACGGACCCGCCCGCCTTGCCGAACACCAGCAGAGCCCGGCCTCCCGTACGAGGGAGGCCGGGCTCTGCTGGTGTTCGGCGATGGCCGTCCCGGACTCACGGGATGTACGGGTCTGCGAAACGGGGCACGCATGCACGAGCCCCGGATACGGCGGAGCCCCGGCCGCACGGAGCGGCCGGGGCAGACGGACCTCGGGGTCAGCCTGTCGCCGCGGCCTTGACGAGAGCCTCATCAAGGTAGCGGTCGACGAGGGCTGGGGAGCCGGAGAGGACCAGCAGCAGGCTGCCGTCGCGGATCGCGGTCTGCTTGACCACGGTGCTCCGAGTTCCGGTGGAGAAGGTCAGGAGCTGGCTCCACTGCTCGTCGCCGAGATCGTGGGGTGCGCTCAGCTTCTGCGAAGTGATGGAGATCGGGGTGCCACCCGCGACGACCTGATAGGCCGGGCAGCCGGTCATCGCGTCGAAGATCCGGCCGATGCCGTCGGACAGCTTGTTCGCGCTGTCGCTGTACAGCTCCTCGGAGACCTCCGAGCTGTTGCCTGCGTAGGTGAAGGTGGCCTTCGCCTTGCGCGGGAAGGCGAGCGTGCCGCCGGTGGCCGCGTCGCCGCCCAGCTCGTTCAAGGCTGGGCAGCCGATGACGGTGACGTCGTCGTGCCGGGTGGGACGTTCCGGCTTGCGCAGGTAACCGCTGCCGAGGTCGCGCTCGTCGAGCAGGCGCGTCTTCAAGATGGCCGAGGACAGCGGAGCTGCGTCCCGGCCGATCCGGGCCGGCCTTTCGGCGCCGACGGAGGAGGTGGTGGTGTCGGGCTTCGTGCGGGTGGTGCCGCTGGAGCAGGCGGGCACGGTGAGGAGAGCGGCGGTGATGCCGAGGGCGGTGGTGGCGATGCGGACGCGCATGACGGAACTGACCCCTTGATGCTTGGCGACGGGTGGTCAGTGCGGGCCCGTAGGCCCGGTGGGGTTGTAGGTGTGGGGGTCAGTGGCCGAGGTGGCGCAGGCAGTCCTCGAACGTGGCGTGCGTCGCGTCCGCCGGCCCGGCGCTCCGGTTGTACCAGGCGGTGTCGAGACGGGTCTCCTGCTGCTGGTGGCCGGCCCGGCACCGCAGCCAGATTTGGTCGCGGGTGGACAGGACAAGCCAGTCCCGGTACGCGCCGCACTCGGCGCAGGCGACCATCTCACCGTCGAGGACGATCGGCTGCCCCCAGGGCATCATGCGACCGTCGAGCTGGTCGTGGCTGGGCACCCGCAGGTCCGGCGGCAGGAAGTCGTCCACCGCGGCGGCCGGCTCGTTGCACTCCGGCTCGGACGTCGGTCCCCCGATTATCGGTGGGGCCTGGTCCTGCAGTCGCATCGACATCTCGACGAATCGGCGCTGCGCCTCGCTGAGCTCCGCCGCCCGGCGGCGTATTCGGTGAAACACCCTGACGTCCTCCCTTGCCTCGTCCTGCTCGCGTCATGATCCTCCCCCACGCTCCCGGGGGTTTCAATTCACATAGTCAACAGTCACCTTTGACGAGGACGAGGGCCTCGACAGCTCCGGCTTACCTCGTCCCTTGTCCGACTTCGTGGCGCCCATCGCGCCGAGGTCCCTGGAGAAGTGCTGCTGAGACCGGGGCCGGCCGGGGCGGTCTACAGCCTCCGCTCGGGAGACGGTGAGCACGAGCATCCGGTCGGGGCCTGCGGTGCTACAGAGCCAGGGCCCCGGTTCCACCCGCCGCGTTACAGGTAGCGGATGGGCGGTGGTGCTTGCGCCGTCTCCGGTTCTGCCCTCTCTTCTTCGGGTTCCCGGGGTGCGGGGGAGGGGAGGGGCAGGCCCTGGAGGGGCAGCCACACCCGGTGCTGCCTATCCGTCTCGCAGCACTCGTCGTAGCGGACGCCTACCTTGAAGTCGCTCGCCTTCACGTCCTTGGGGAACGCGGCGTCGATGCGGCAGCTCATGATGAGCGATCCCCGTCGCGGGAAGTTGGTCCCCTCACTGTCGTTTTGCAGCTCCTCGCATCCGGCGTAGAACGGACCGGAAGACAGCTCGCACAGGCCGACACTTTCCAAGGGCAGGCAGTCGGGGAACTTCGACGGCTTCACGAAGAAGGTGAAGCCGTAGTTGTGCCCCACCCACAGACTGTTCGGGGAGGGGATCTTCGGGCGCCGGTCGTCCGTCACCGTCATCTGCACGGTCAGTGTGACGTGTACCTCGCCGGGCTTGTCGTACTGTCCGCCGTCGCCGTCGACATCAGTGGAGAACCCTCGCCAGGCGTACCCGTAACGCCAGTCGTCGATCGTGACCGCAGTGAGCTTGGGCGTGATCGGCTTCGGGGAGGTCGTCGCCCTGGGTGCGGGCGCAGTAGTGGTCGGCGCCGGACTGGAACTGGGGGCGGGAACCTCCTGGGTGACAGAAGGCTTCGCATCGGCCTTCGGCTTCGGCCCGGGCGGGACGGCGCACGCGGTTGCGGTGACGGATATGGCGACGGCCGCGAGGACGCGGTGGCGCATGGTGGCCCCCTGGTGGTGAGCTTGCTGTGGACGAAGAGTAGCGATCCAGAAGAGGGCCGGACCCGTTACGCGAGCATCGGTCCGTCTTTTCGCCCGGGTCGAGCTTTTCGAGGCGTGGTGTCGCCGCGGGAGGGGTGTTGCCGACGCTGCGGCCCGTCCTTCGAAAAGGGCTACCGGGACTTGCCGACCGCACCTTCTCCGTTGCGGCGTCGGCCAGGTGAAGAGGGCCGGGTCGTTGCTCTGTGCATGGCGGACGGGGCACCGGCAGTGCCGCTCACGGGCAGTTCCGAGGCGTCAGCGGGCAGGTCGGCCATCCTCCGCATCCGCCACACCAGCACGTCGCTGACCGAGTCCGCGGTGTCGAGTTCACGGCGCTTGACCACGTCGGACAGGAGGGTGACGGGATCGTGGCCGGCGGCTTCGGCGTCCGCGATGGTCGCCGCCAGGGCGTACCAGCCGGGCTCGGCGAGGATCTGCTCGGCCAGAGCGGGCAGCGCCTCGCGCAGCACGACCGTCTGCCGCTGGAGCAGGGGTCGGCTCAGACGCCGGCCCCGCTGGTAAAGCACGCCGAGAGGACCGGCGGCGGCCTCCTGATAGGCGGAGCGTAGGTGTTCGGCGGCCCGCGCGGCAGCGGCGGCCTGCTGCGCGTGGCCCTTTTTCGCGTGCCAGTGCGCGGCGACGGTGACCAGGAAGAACAGCATGTCGATGGCCATCGCGGTGCTCGCGCCGTCCTCGCCGCGGCCGAGAGCCGGGCCGCCGTGGACGAGGTCGCGGGCGGCCTGGCGCAGAGCCCGGTCGTGTCCGCGTACGGCGCGGACGTGGGAGCGAGAGGCCCGTTCGAAGGCCGTTGCTGCGTCGCGAAGTTCGCGGCGGGTGTGGGCGGCGGACGTCTTCGCGAGGGCGTCCAGGACCTCGCCGGCCGCGGCGATGTGTGCGGCGGCGACCGCGTCGTCGCTGTGCTCGATGACGAGCATGGCCTGCCACACGGCCGATGCCGTTCTGCGGCGGGCAGCGGCCGGGGTGCTCGCTTCGGGACGGGTCGCATCCTCCGGCCGGGGAACGGGGGCGTCCTGGGTGGCGCCGGACCAGCGCTCCCGGATGCGGGGCAGTGAGAGATCGGGGGCGAGGCGCGCGCCGGGGTAGAACACTGGTTCGCCTTCCTTGTTCCGGTCGTCGGGCAGGGCGACCTTGTATCCGAGGAGGTCACCGGAGGGCGCGGCGCGTTTGCGGATCAGAAGGCCGGCGCCGGCGAGCCGATCGAAGAACTCCTCCTCGCTGCTCACGCCGGCCACCGCCCGGCGCACCGTCTCGCGCAGTTCTTCGCGGGCGGTGCGCTCGCGGCCCTGGCGCGCCGCCTTGTGGCGTTCGGCGCTGGTGGGCCGCTGGGCGGCGGTGCCATCGCCGGGCGCGACCTCGTGGAGCCCGAGTTCCTTCTCGATGAGCCGGGCTTCGGCCTGGGCGCGGGCGCCCGAGCGGAAGTCGTCAGGGCGTCGGCCGTCCTCGCGGACGAGCGTGGCGACGATGTGGATGTGGTCGTCCGCGTGCCGTACGGCGGCCCAACGGCAGCCGGGCTGTCCGTCGCCGGGGTCGATGCCGGTGGCGGCGACGATCCGGCGGGCGACCTCGGCCCACTCCTCGTCGGACAGGGTCCGGTCGCCGGGGGCGGTGCGGACGGAGGTGTGCCATACGTGCTTGGCGGGCCGGGAGTGCTTGGGGAGGGCCTGTACGGGCTGGTCGAGTAGCTGCTGGAGGGCCTTCAGCGTGGCGTCCGGGTCGCGGCCGGGGTCGGGGGCCATGCCGTCGAACGAGGCGACGAGGTGCGGGTCGGTGTGTTCCTCACGCTTACCGGGGCCGTAGAGGTAGGCGAGCAGGCCGATGGTCCGGTCGCCGGGGTCGTTGACGCTCGGGATCATGCTGCCTGCCGCTGTTCGAGGACGGCGGTCGCGGCGGCGTGCACCGCGTCGGCGGCCCGCCGCACGGCCGCGAGGCTTGCTTCCAGCTGAGGGGCGGTGGCGTCGGCACCGGCGTTGAGGGCCTTCGTCACCTGATTGAGGTTGCTGCCGGCCCAGCCGAGCTTGCGCCGACTGTCGAACAGGGCGGTCAGGACATCGCGTTCGGTGGCGATCTCGGCGTTCGTTCGGTCGAGATCCCGGGCTGCGGCGAGCGCGGCACGGGCGAGGAAGCCGCCGACGGTCAGGTTGCACTGGGCGGCGGCGGAAACGATCAGGGCGTACTCGGCATCGTTGAAGCGGGTCGTGCGCAGGTGGCGGCGCTTCTTCTCGGGCGGCTGACGCGGACGCTGACGGGCGGGACGCTCACGAGGTCGACGATTCGGCGTGCGTTCCTCCTCCGGCTTCGATCCGCCCTCGGTCGAAGCCCCCCGGACCTGCGCCCCCCGGTGCAGGTCCTCTCCCGCCCCTTCAGGGACGGGCTTGGCGGAAGTACTACTTCCGCCCCAACTTGCTCCCCGGCACACCGAGTTGATGTCGGCGTGAGGTTCCGGGGCGATGCTGTTCTGGGTCGGGTTCGTCATCGGGATTCGGGCCTCGTGGAACGGATGCGGAGCTGGATGGCGGCGGCCAGTTCGACGACATCGGTTGGTCCTGCCAGGACACGGACAGGGTCGTCGGGGCAGCCCTGGACGAGCCACTGGCCGGTCGGAGCGAGAACGGCGGCGTGCAGGAGCCGCCGGCGGACCAGGACGTCCGCCCAGGCACCGGCCTCGGCGGCCGTGGGCGCGGACGAGCGTGGGGGACGCGGAATCACGGCGCACCTCCTCAAACGGGGCGGTGGCCCGGCGTGAAGCCGGGCCACCCATGCGGACACGGGCGTTGAACTGGGGTTTTTCCGGCTCAGCCGCACTCGGGGCAGCGCCCGACGTGGCTGTTGAGCGCACGGGCCATCCGCTGCTTGGTCGATGCGGCCTGCTTCGCGCTGGATTTCGCCGCCGGACTGCCCTCGTGTCGCTTGGAGTGGGCGATCATGAAGCCGATCTCCCGCTCGTATTCCGTACGGACGATGTTGAACTGGTGGCAGGTCTTCACCTGGTGCTCCTTGGCGTCGTGGTGTTGATGTTCCGCAGCTCCTGGAGGACGAGGCTCAGCCGGTCGTTCCGGCCGCCTTTCAGTCCCTCGCGGCGGAGGATCTCCCGTAGCTGGACCCGGGTGATCGCTTCGTTGCCGTCCCGTTCGAGCAAGGCGGGGACATGGGGCCGGACCTGCTGGACGAGCTGGTCCACCGACTGTTCCGGCTCGCGCGGCGGGCGCTGCGTCTGCGAGGCGCGGGCTCGGCCGCTGTACTTCTCCTTGCTCTTGAACCTGTTCTTCGTGGTCGTCTTCCGCCGGAGGGGGACCTTGTGTCCCCGGTCCCCGGTGGGTTCGGTC
>NZ_JBVIZC010000003.1:221689-592056 GCF_055591945.1 Streptomyces sp. NPDC041191
TCCCCGTGTCGGTGGGGGTCGGTCCCCGGTCCCCGGTGGGTTCGGTCCCCGTGTCGGTGGGGGTCGGTCCCCGGTCCCCGGTGGGTTCGGTCCCCGTGTCGGTGGGGGTCGGTCCCCGGTCCCCGGTGGGTTCGGTCCCCGACTCGGCGGTAATCGGTCCCCGGTCCAAATCAGGTCCCTGAGCTGGGGTTTCTTGGGTAGGGATGTCGGTCCCCGCGCTTCGGGTGTCCCCTGCCGAGGCTTCCGTGTCGAGGGGACCGGTCCCCGGGACCGCGTCCACTTCCGGGGACTCGGTCCCCACGGCGGTCCCCGTGCCGCCTCCTCCGGCCCCCGCGTTCGAGGACACTTTCGCGTCCGTGATTCCGGGGACCGGGACCGGCTCCCTCTGGTTGCGTGGTCCCCGGTCCCCGACCGGACCATCAGCTTCGTGGGGACCGTCTCCGGGGACCGAAGCTCGCGGGGCCGGTTGCGCGGAGACCGTGGCTGCCGCCGTGGCCCTGTGCGCCGGGGACCAGGGGGAGGGAAGCGAGACCGTGGCGAGCGCGAGCGCGTGCCGGCGGGCGGCGAGCTGGTCGAGCAACTGTGTGCGCTGGTGGGGGTCGGTGCCGACCGATGCCCTGCCGACCGCCTTCGACAGGCGCCGTGTGAGCTGTCGGCCGCGCCAGCTCTGCTGCTGCTCGGGGGTGCGCTCGGCGAGACGGGCGGCCAGGGTGACGGCTCGGGCAGTGGCCCGGTCCCGGGTGATCTGCGCGGCGTCTCGGTCTCGGGCGGCGATCCCGAGGCGGGACAGGAGCCGTTCGCGTGCTTCTCGTCCCAGGACGGCGAGCAGGCCGTGGGAGGCGGCGCCCGGGGTGCGCAGGCGTAGCTCGATGCCCATGGCGAGGTGCCACAGCATCGCCGCCATGATCGGACCGACGAAGGCCCGGACGGTGCCGCCGACGGGACCGCTCTCGGCGTAGGCGGGGATCACTTGTACTCCGGTGATCACCCAGACCAGCGTGCCCGGCAGGCCGGGGGCGCCTTGGACGGCAAGGTTCTGCCGTGCCATCAGTGCAGTGGCGAAGAGCGCCAGCTCGGCGGCGGCGAACATGCCGGCTCGCTCGGCGGTGCCGGCCATGTCGAGGTAGTCGGCCGCGAAGCGCCACGAGGTGTCGGCGCTGTAGGCGGTGCAGCCCAGGGCGGCGAGGGCGGCGACCTTGACCGCCGGGCCGCCGAGACGTTTCTGCGGGCGTGTGCCCCGGCGCCGGATCGTCCAGGCGGCCACCACCAGAGCGAGGGCGGCGGGCACGCCGGCGACGAGGAGAAGGGGGAGGTCCGGAGCGGCACCGAGGGACAGGACGGGGTGGATCATGCGGCCTTTCCGAAAGAGGCGGGCGTCGAGGCCGACGCTGCCGGGCGGGACACCGGCTGGCGTGTGCCGGGCTGGGTGGACATGGGACCGCTTGCTGCCAGGACGGTCTTCTTCCGCTTCTTCTTGGGCCGGGGCACGCCCTGGCGGCGGTCGCGGTCGAAGACCTTGTTGGCGGCCTGCCGCAGCAGGTCACGGGCGTGCTTGTAGCTGATCTGTAGGCCGCCGGCGAGTCGGTCGGGCTGCCAGCCCCGGACGTAGGCGTGGTCGACGACGACCTGGCGCTCCGCCTCGGTCAGGTGGACGTCGCGTCCCTGGAAGAACCCGACTACGCGCCGGTAATCGAGGCGATGGGACAGGTTTTTGTGCAGAGGGAGCCGCTCGGCCTCGGTGAGCCCGCCCCAGATGCCCTCCTTGAGGACGTTCTCCAGGGCGTAGTTGAGGCAGTCGCTGCGCACCGGGCACCAGCCGCACAGCTCCTTCGCCTCGGCGATGGCCTCGTGGTCCCGGGGGAGGGGGAAGAACACGGCATCGGCGTCCTCGACGTCCATGCCGTGGCACGCTCCGCGGTCGTGCCAGCTGGTGTCCGCGATGCCGCGCAGGCCGGTAGCCGGGACATCGTGGGTGGTGATGTGGCGCAAGGGGGTTCTCCGATGTGCTGCCGCGCCGTCCGGCCGGGACGATCCTCGGCGGGCGCGGTCTCGGGTGCCGGCCGCGGTACAAGAGCGTGCGTCGCAGCCGGGGCGGGATGGTGGTGTGGGTGACGGTGTACCGGACGGGATGCACCGCCTGCGGGGGCCGGTCAGGCCGTGACCGGCTGCTGGGCCTGCTGGACGGCGAGGTCGAGGCGACTGGGGTGCGGGGTGGCGAGCGGGGCGGTTCCGCGCGCTCCGCCGTCGGGTCCGACCCGGCGTCGGCGGCAGGGCTCGCCGGGCTGGGCCAGGCACCACTCGCACCGGACGCTCAGGGCGTCGGGCTGTCCCTGCGCGACGGCGGCCTCGCGGGCTGCCCGGGCGGGTCGGTAGGGCGCGAGAGCGTCCCGGGCGGCGGGCGGTATGCAGGAGCCGATCTCCCGCAGCCGTGCTTCCAGCTTCGGGTCGATCCTGCTGCGTCCGCTGGTGATCGCCCTGGCCTGCGCGGGCTGCGCGAAGCCGGCGGCGACGGCGCGGCGGGTGCCGACCAGCTCGGCGGTCCAGGCGGCCTGGTCGTCCGGGTCGACGGACGGCATGGGGTCGGAGTGCCTCGCCAGGCGGTCGCGCCGGTAGCTCTCCCAGGGACGTGCCACGTCCGCAGGCAGGATCTGGTACGGCGAGGTGCGGATGTGCTGGCGGGCGGCGACGCGGGCGTCCCAGCCGTGTGGGGTGGCCATCGGCACGTCGTCGAGCAGCTCGTGCCACTGGGCGAGCTGGTCGCGGGCCTCGCCCTGGTCGGTGCGGATGGTGCGGGGGTCGAGCCGGCCGATGTAGGCCAGCAGGGCGGCGATTTCGCGGCGGTCCACGGTCAGCCCTCCGTTCCGGTCGGCTCGTCGAGGGCGGCGAGAAGGGCGGCGGTGTGGGCTTCGGCCCGCGTCATACCGCCGGGGGCGGCGGAGGCTCTGCCGGGCACGGCGTAGAGGTTCGGGCGGCTGGGGGCGTGCTCCCGGGCGATCCAGGAGCGCCAGTCGGTGGCCCAGGCGTCCGCCGGCCTCGGCTTGAAGGCCGCCCTGTGGGCACGCCACTTCGCGTCGGCTGCCCGCAGGCCGTCCTGGCCGAGGCGGTCGAGGTGTCCCTGCTCGCGGGTCCAGGTGTGGGTGGCGGGGTCGACCTGCCACTCGCTGGCCGAGATGACGGCAGCACCACTGCTGTACCTACGGTTCAAATCCGGTTCACTACGGTTCTGTGTGCCGGTTTCCGGTACACCGCTGTGCCGGTTCCCGGTACGTCGGGGTGCCGGTTTCCGCCGGGACCTGCCGGTTTCCGGTACTGCCGGATTCCGGTCCCTTGCAGGGGATTCCGGTACCTCACGCGGTCGAATTCCGTACCGCCGCAGGACCGAGACCCGGAGGACGGGGGCGGCCTCGCGCTCGCCCTCCGGCGCCTGGTCAGCGCCTTCGTCTTCCGCGGTCTCTGCCACGGCCTGGGCGGCGAGGGGGAGGCGGTAGACCGTGCTGCGCTGCGGGCCGGTGAGGTCGTCGAGCTGCTCCAGCTCACCGGCATGCACCAGGCGGTCGATGGCCTCGCGCACCGTGGAGACGGAAGCGCGCGTGCGCTTGGCCAGGCTGGACAGCGAGGCCCAGGAGACGCACTGCTCGTCGGCCACCCGGTCGGCGATCGACAGCAGGACCAGGCGCGCGGTCCCCCGACTGGAGCTGTGCTCCCAGACCCACTCGCGGGCTTCGCTGCTCATCGCCCGCTCCCGGTGAGGGGGCGGAGCCGACGGTTCGCCGGGACCGGGGTGGTGTGCTCCGGCACGGTGCGCGAAGGCGCTGAGGCGGAGATGGCTGCCGCGCAGGCCAGACGGAAGGGCCTTTTGCGCAGGGCAGGAGGCATGCGATACTCCTCGTTGCAGTGTTGCCACGCTGACGCGCCCCTCGGAAGGACTCAGCGTGGTGATGGTGGGCAACCTCCGCCCTTGCCGGGGCGGACATGCCACTTAGCGTTCGGCGTCTGGGAGTTACCGCTCCCGGGCGCCGTCGCTGTATGCGGACCTATACGGTCTGGTCGATCTGCCGCGCTCCTTACGTTCGACGTGCCGGGCGGCATGCCCGGGGGACGACGAACATACGCACGCGCCCGTGTCAAGATCCAGACTTGGTTCTTAAACTCTGTACTGGTTGCAGAGAGTCACGGGGAATTCCGTTACTGCGCCCGTCCGAGAGTTGCCGCTCTCGGGGCCCGATGGCGCTTCTCCGTTTCGCCGGACGTGGCGCCCTGGCACTGGCCGGATAGTCGCGAGTGTGCTCGTGTGCCGCATATGTCGCAGCACGTGCGGGAACTTCCCCTTCCTCCCCGTTTGCTTCTGTATGGGACTTTTGACTTAAGTTCGCCCTCCGCGCGTCCGTCTGACCAGGGAGTCAACACTGGACTGGGTGGCTGTGGGGACTAACGTACATCGCAATGTCGCATGGTCGTCAACTGTGATGTTGCCCCCGGAGGCGAGAGTGGGCGTGACTGCCACTGGAGTGGATATGATGGTGGTCATGACGGAGGGCAGGGGATGACTGAGAAGAGCTTCGCGGAGTTGCTCGACCATCTATTTCGGACGAAGCACCCGAGAGGGCGCGGCTCGTACTCGTACGAGCAGGTCTCGCAGGGCATCCGCGAGACCTCCGGCTTGAAGGTCTCCGCGAGCGCCATCCAGCAGCTCCGCACCGGAGTCAATCGGAACCCGAAGAGGGACACCATCCGGGCGCTGGCCGGCTTCTTCAAGGTAGAGCCGAGCTACTTCTTCGGCGAGGAGGAAGCCGAGCGCCAGGACGAGGAGGAAGCCGAGCGTGAGCGCGCCGAGATTCGGCTTCTCGACGCGATGCGTGACCAGGGCGTGCGCCGGATCGCCCTGCGTGCCAATGGGCTCAGCGCGGGGAGCCTGGACATGGTGACCAGCGTGATCACCCAGGCACGTCGGCTTGAGGGGATGTCGGAGTCGGAGGAGTCCGACCTGCTCGACGACGAGTGAGGTCGTCCGCTGGAAGTGCAGCGTCCGCCTGTTCTGCGGTTCGCTCAGGTGTTGCCGGCCCCTCCGCGGTCCTCCAGTAGTACGACCACGCGGAGGAGGTCCGTGCGTGTCGGCCGTAGTGCGACGACCCGCACGGCGACCTCCTGCCCCTGGTGATACGGGAGCCTGAGGCGGCGCCGGGCGCCGTGAGAATGTTCGACCACTTCGCGGCGGTCCCACAGCTCCCTCGCGGCGGCCGACCCCGCGAGGATGTCCCGCTCCAGCTGTAGCAGCGTCTTGTCCTCGGGGTGATGAGCCCGCTCATAGCGGAGGTGTCCCAGGTAGGGGCGTGCCCACTCCTGCTCCCAGGCCACGAGCTGCTCACGGGCCTCTGGCGCGAAGAATACCCATTTCAGCTGATTGGCCCGGTGGGTGACTCCGGGGAACCAGTCCAGGAACGGTCTGTTGTAGCCGATCACGTTCCATGCGAGATCCATCGCGAACGCGGGCGCGGGGGCCTGGTTGTCCAGGAACTGCTGCAGCAGTGCCTCGTCCACCTCCGCTTCCGACGGCGCGGTGAGGGCCGGCGGGCGCCCCACCGCCTTCAAGTACAGGGCCCGGCGTTCCGCAGGGCTCAGTCGGAGTGCGGCCGAGACCCGGTCGAGGAAGTCGGTCGAGTAGTCGGCTTCGATGCCTCGCTCAAGTGCGCCGTACCAGCGGACGCTCACCCCCGCCAGACGGGCGACGTCGCTCTGGGTCAGCCCGTCCCCCCGCCGCCCCGTGACCACCAGGCCCGGGACCTTTCGGGGATTCGTACGCCTCCGCCACGATCGCAGCAACGCAGGCAGGGACTCGCCGTCAGGCTTTCTTCTCTCAACCTGCTCACCCCCGGGGTCCATGACCTGAAAATAAGTCACATCGCCGGGTGACGTGCGCCACGCAGCCTTCTCGATTATGGCTGGCGGATCATGAATCAGTCATTCAGAGTAGTCGGACATAACGGATGGTCAACTTTTCAAGCAAATTGGCCGCTCGGTGCGCGGGCCCGGAATGGTGGGTGTCGCGCCGCTCTGGACGGGGTTGAAGCCGTTCCGCGCCGGAGGGATAGGGCCCTGGCGGCTCACTTTCCGTAACCGGAACTGTGACTTCCGGGAAGTGCGAGTTCCGCCTTCCTCTTGGCATTCTCGTGGCCGCTCACCAGCGAGGTGGCGTACAGCCACGGCCGATGGGGATTTCGATGTCCTTGCCAGACAATGACGAGAGTCAACTGCGCACTTGGTGCGAGGAGCAGGTCGATCTACTGAACCTGTCGCACCGGTTCAGCACGCGTGAATTGCGCGATGCGATATCCGAACGACGGGGGAAGCCGATCATCCTGAAGCCGTTGACCACGCTCGGCACGGTCGACGCGCCTTGCGGCATACGGCTGGAACTCCCGGAGGCCGACCTCCTCTTCTACGAGGAAGGCACGTCTGTGCACCACCAGCGGCACATCCTCACGCACGAAATGTGCCACGTGTACTGCGACCATCCCGGAAGCCTGGAGATCGACGCGAAGACGGCCCGGTCGCTCGGAGTGAACCCCACCCAGGTGATGCGCATGTCGGGACGTACGAGCTACTCGGAGACCTATGAACGGCAAGCCGAGATGATGGCGTCGGTGATCCGCCGGCGCATCTATCGCGACCGGGAATCCCCTTCCCTCCGGCCCGAGAAGGGACCGGACAGCTGGGACGCGCTTTTCGCCCAGCCCTTCAAGAGAGGTCGGTTCGGCCGATGAACGCGATGAATGCGGTCTTCCTTGGTATGGCTCTTCTGCTTGCCGCGGCTGCCGGTTACTGGGTATTCGGCCGGGGAACGCCCCGTCCGACGGGCACGTGGGCCATGGGCGCGCTGCTCGGGGCTTTCGCCCTGGCGTTCGCTTCCTACGCGCCGCTGGTCGAGGACACGGTCGAGGCGCTTGTGCCGGACGTCGCCCGGCTGCTGAGCAACTCCGCTTCGCTGGCGGCTGCCACGGCAGTCGTGGCCGTCTCGTTCCAGCTCAACCTGGAGCCGTCCGAGGCCCGCCGACGCATCCGAATACGCCTCGGTCTGCTTGCCGTGGCCGTCGTCGGCATGGCCATCCTGTTCGCCTACGAGCAGACGACCCACCGGTCCCCGCGGGTGTATGCCGTGTACCTGCTTCTGTACGTGTCCTACCTCGGCTTCGCGGTCGTCGACTTCATGCTGCAGGCCGTGCGCCAGTCGAAGTCGACACGCCGCGGCAGTGTCCGCGCCGGCCTCCGAGTGGCAGCGGCGGGCTGTGTCTTCGCTCTGATCTACGTCGCCTACAAGACGACCCGTCTCGTCGACCTGGGCCTGGATCTGGGACTCTTCGACAACCGTGCGGAGTGCTCGTCGCTCGTCGGCAGGTGCGCCTTCAGCGTGACCGCACCGGCGCTCGCCGTCCTGCTGATCTGCCTGGGCCTGACCCTGCCCGCCGTGGCCTACCCGATCAGCCAGGCCCGCCGCCGGCGCTGGGAGATGCGTTCCTTCGAGGCGCTGGGCCCCCTGTGGCAAGACCTGTCGGCTGCGATGCCGCACATCGTCCTGTCGCCCACGGACGCCGAGGACGTGGCGGCCGACTCGGACTTCCTGCTGCAGCGGCGGGTCATCGAGATCAGCGACGCCATCCTCACCCTTCGGCCGTACCGATCCCGGAAGGTGCAGGAGGCGGCCCAGAGCGCCTTCGACGCTGCAACGGTGTGCGATGCGGCAGCAGTCGAAGCTGCTGTCGTGAAGGCGGCGCTCGCCGGCCTGGAGACCGGCCGGTTCGCCGACGATGTCGCCCCGCCGTCGGCGGGGGCTGCCTTCCGCAAGGACCTGCGCGCGGACACGGAGTGGTTCCTCCTGGTGGCGGACGCCTACGCCAACCAGGTCGGGCGCGTCGTCGGCGATGTCCGGACGGAGCCCGTTGGAGCCTGAGAGCATGACCGACCCGACTCAGGATCCAGACTTCCTCCAGGACCCCTATCCGGCCTACGCGGCCCTGCGGGCGACCTGCCCGGTGCAGCCCGTGCCCGCCGGTTCCGGCGGGCGTCCCAGCTACCTGGTCACCGGCTACGCGGAAGCCCGGGAAGCCCTCGGCGACGCCCGGCTCTCGAAGGACACGGCCGTCTTCTTCGCGGGCACCGGGTCACGGCGTCGCCTGCATCCCGCGGTCGCCCACACCATGCTGGCCAGCGACCCGCCCCGGCACACCCGGCTGCGCAAGCTGGTGACCAGGGCGTTCACCACCGGAGCCGTCACCCAGCTGCGCCCCTTCATCACCCGGACCGCCGACGAGCTGCTGGACCGGTGGCCCGCCGGCACCCCGTTCGACTTCATGACCGGCCTGGCCGTACCACTGCCGGTCGCGGTCATCTGCGAACTCCTCGGAGTACCGCCCGCCGACCGGCCCGACGTCCGGCGCTGGTCCGCCCAGCTCTTCACGGCCGGAGAGCCCGATGCCGTCGACGCGGCCTCTCACACGATGGCCGGATACATGATGGCACTCGTCGCCGACAAGCGACGCGACCCCGGCGACTCCCTGCTCGACCGGCTCGTCGCGGTCCGCGACGAAGGCGACCACCTGAGCGAGGAGGAGCTGGTCTCCCTGGCCGTGCTGCTGCTCGTGGCCGGACACGAGACCACCACCAACGCCCTCGGCAACGCCCTGCTGGCCCTGCTCCAGCACCCGGCCGAACTGGACCGCCTGCGGAAGAACCCGGACGGGATCCCGGCCGCGCTGGACGAATTGCTCCGCTTCGACTCCGCGGTGAGCACGGCCACCTTCCGGTTCACCACGCAAGCCATCACTCTGAGCGGCACCGACGTTCCGGCCGGCGCCCCCGTCATGGTCGCGCTCGGAGCGGCCAACCGAGACCCTGCACGGTTCCCGGCACCGGACCGGCTCGACCTGGACCGGGACGCCGCCGCCCACCTCGCCTTCGGCCACGGCATCCACCGCTGCCTCGGCGCACCCCTGGCCAGGGCCGAGATGGAGATCGTCCTGCGCGCGGTGCTCACCCGATTCCCCGGAATCCGGCTCGCCGTACCGGCCGACCGACTCGCCCGGCGGCACACCCGTCTCGTTCGCGGTCCGGCCTCGCTTCCCGTCCTGGCGTAGCGACCCGGTCCGCAGCCGGCGGACGTGTTTCCGACGGCCGCGCACAGCCGGTTCACCTACGAGGGCAGCGCTACGGGTGCTTCAACTGGAGTTCCGGACATTGAGAACCCCGCTCGTGCGCCACGGGGGCAGCGCACGAGCGGGGCGTCCTTCGGTCAGCCGGTCCGGGGGACGGGCTGACCTGGGCTGTCCAGCCATCTGGTTTCACCGGTGGCGGTGACCGTCAGGCCGAACCGGTCGGGTCCGGGTCGGCCGGCGTGGGTCCACCAGGTGTACGCGGCTTCCACTTCGTTCCACAGCCGGCGCGGGCCGTGCTGCCACACCGTCCACCGGTCGTCGGACTTTCCGTCCCAGTCCACGGCCGCCCATGACGTGGCGTCGGTTGTGGCGAGCCACAGCCGGGACGCGACCCCGTCCACGTCCGGGTCGTCGTGCCACGTCCACCACACGTCCCGGAGCTGGAGCCCCAGGGCGAACTGCGCGGCGAGGTCGTCCCCGGTCACCCGCCACGGCGGGAGGCTGGTGGTCGACTCGTCGGGCTGGTGGTCGTCGCGTACCACGTCCCGGAAGATTCGCAGGTCGGTGCGCTGGTTCCGCATGAGCATGAACGCGGAGTGCGGCGAGAACTTCCCCGACGCGGCTCCGGTGGTGTCCACGGTCAGGTGCAGCAGGCCGTAGCAGATCCAGGGGCTTTCCCACGGGGTGAGGATGACGCCCCCGGGCGTGACCTGGTCGACCCACGGACGCGGGACGGAGCGTACGGAGCACGTGGCCACGAGCCGGTCGTACGGCGCGTTGTCCGCGTACCCCTTGGCCCCGTCCCCGGCCACTACGGCCGCAGCGACGCCTTCCTTCCGCAGGCGCTCCGCGGCTTCGGCCGCCAGTGAGGGGTCGACCTCGACGGTCGTCACGTTCCCGGGGCCGACGACGTGGGCCAGGAGGCCCGCGTTCCATCCGGTTCCGGTGCCGATCTCCAGGACCCGGTGTCCTTCGCGCACGTCGAGCATGTGCAGCATCCGGAACACGATGGCCGGGGCCGAAGCGGACGATGACGCCCACCGCTCGCCGTCACCGGGGGCCTGGCCGTCGTTGACCTGCGTCACGACGCTGTCGTTGGCGTAGACCGCCCGCAGCCACGTCTGGGGGGCGTCGGTTCGGTCGCACGGTTCGAGATCGTCGCCCAGGTAGATACGGTCGGGGACGAACGCCGACCGGGGGACGGCCCACGCCGCGCGCTCCCACTCGGGCGCCAGGGGCAGGTTCATGTCTTCGTTCACCGCGCCAAGCAGGTCGCGCAGGGCGATGTGCTCGGACACCACGCGATCCGGTGCCACTTACTCGTCCTTCTTGTGCTTCGGCGGGTCCTTCGGCTTGGCCGTGTCCGACGACGGCTTGGACGTTCCCGGATCCTTGCCCCCGGAATGCTGCCCGTTGCCGCCGCCTCCGCCTTTGCCCGTACCCCATCCCATACTGGTCTCCTTCTCGGTCGCGGATTCTTCTGTGGAGCCCGCCCGGCCGTCTTCCGTCCCCACGGAGGGACGACCGGGTGGGAGTGCTGCCCCCGGACGCGTTGGCGTGGGTTGGACAGGAGGCGTCCGGGGTGTTCGGTTCCGAGACCCGGCGGGACGCCGGCCTGACGCGTCGCGCCGGGTCTCGGAAGTCTGTGGGTGGTGCGTGCGGACGCTCAGACCCTCTGCCCTTCGGTGGCCTGGTCGGCGTGCGCGTTGTGGATGTGGAAGTAGGCCACCTCCGCCTGCTCCTCGAACCCCTCGTCGTCCACCAGGGCCTGGAACGTCGACTCGCTGGCGGACCGGCAGTAGTCGCAGGTCTCCACGTCGGCGGGTCCCTCGCGGCGCGCCATGGTCGCGTGGGCCTGCTCTACCGCTTCGGGAGACAGCCCGTCCAGCAGTTCCGTCGTCAGGTCCGTGTCATCGCTCACGCCGTCATCGTGGCCACCGAGAGCCCCGGAAACTCTTTCACTTGAGAGAGAGTCCCAGCGGCCCCTACATGCCGATCCAGGTCGCCATGTTCCGCAGCGGCTCCGGGGCCCGGCGGGCGAGGTGGACGAGCCCGCGGATCGTCTCCCGGGCCCCGGGGTGGTAGCGGGTCTGCTCCGGAGCCGCCCGCCGAGCCGCCCAGAGCGAGCGCAGCGACGGCTCGCTCCGGCCCAGCTCCATCTCCACGCGGGCCCGGTCGATGAAGAAGTGCGCGCGGCGGGACGTCGCGATCGAGCCCGGCAGCCTGATCGCCTTGGCCTGCCGCAGCGCTTCGTCGTACTGGCGCATTTCCATCGCCACGCTCATCTCGTGCAGGGCCACGTTCACAGGACTGAAGTTGAGCCAGTGCACCCGGCTGGCGTCGCCGACCCGCTCGGCGTACTCGCGGGCCCGCGCGAGGTGGTCGGCGGCCAGGTTCGCGTCCTCCGCCCGCGCCGCCAGCACCGAGCCTCCCAGGTGGAGCTGGCCGGCGACGGTGAGGACCTCGCGGGTCGAGTCACCCGGGTCGAGCAGGCTGTGGCCGGAGCGGACCAGGCGCAGGCCGATGGTGTACTCGCCCTCGCGGAAGTAGACCAGGCCCCGGAAGTACTGCCGCATGCCGGCCAGGCACGGGTCGGCTGCCCGCTCCGCGGCCCAGCCCAGCCGGTCGAGGGCGACGCCGGCGAGGTCGAAGTACCCCAGTTTCACCGTGACGTCGTGTGCGGTGCGGTAAGCGGACCCCAGGGCCCGCCACAGCTTCGTCGCCGGCGAGCGCCAGCACAGGACGGTCAGCTCCGTGATGACGTCTGGAAGGGCCGCCGCCGCCGCGTGCAGGTGAGTGGCACGCACATGGGCGCACAGTTCCTCGGTGGCGGTGACGAGTTCGCCGGCCGTGCGCGTGGTGACCTGGGGATCGTCGCCGAGGTCGTACAGGTCGAGGGACTCACGGATCGGCCGGATCAGTTCCGCGAGCCGGTCCTGCTGCATCTGCGTCACATACGGCTGCCCCGTCAGCACGGTGACGTCGATCCGCAGCGCCCGCGCGGTCGCCGCGACGAAGTCCACGGACGCCGGCCGGGCCCCGCACTCCACCTGCGTCAGCCAGCTGTACGAATACGGAATCCGGCCGGACAGCTCCCGTTGCGTCAGCCCCGCCAGCCTCCGCTGCTCCTTGATCCGCGTACCGGTGTGGTCATCATCCCGCGTCGGCATACCGGTCTCCCGTCCGTGACCCGTCACCCGGAACGCTACGCGCTGCTCCAGGTCGCGAGGGGCCGATTCCCCACGGAGCCCGCCACGTTGACGGCGGCCCGGCTGTGATCGGATGGCCCTCATGAGCGCTCCGATCCTGTACCTGTTCAGCAGCGCGGCCCCGCCCGTCTTCGACGTCGCCCGCGTCATCGAGGAAGCGCAGGCCGACGGCTGGGACGTATGCCTCGGTCTCACCCCCACCGCGGCCCGCTGGCTCGCCGGCTCCCTCGACGGCCTCGCCGTCCTCACCGGCCACCCGGTCCGCTGGGACTACCGGATGCCCGGCCAGCCGGACGTGTGGCCGAAGCCGGACGCGATCGTCCTCGCCCCGGCGACCTTCAACACGATCAACCAGTGGGCGCTCGGGATCACCGACAAGTGGCTCGTCGGCGTGGTCGCCGAAGGCATCGGCAAAAGCATCCCCATGGCGATGATGCCGTGCGTGAACTCCGCATACGTCGCCCATCCGCAGTTCGAGCGCTCGATCGACACCCTCCGGGGAGCCGGGGTCCGGGTGCTGTACGGCGAAGACGGCTTCACCCCGAACGAACCTGGCCAGGGCAACCCCGCCACGTACCCGTGGCGGGCCGCCCTGGACGCCGTCGCCGACGTACTCGACTCGACCTCGACTGCTTAAGTCGGGTAGCCGGGTCACGGAGACGTGACCCGGCTACCCGACTAAGAGACGGACGAGCAGCCGAGATCATCGGACCCGGTCCGGCCATTCATTCGAGTCCAGCCGAAACTCGTAACGTTACCAGCACACACATGGCTGTCCGTCCTCCTCGTTCGCGCTGGTCAGACCCGTTTTCATCGGCACACCGCGCACTAAGACCGTGTCCTATGGGGGGAGAGAGGGGCTCCTTGCTGCTGTGCGTGAGAGTGCTGCCTATCTGGTGTGCCTCTCACTGGTCGAGTGGCAGCCGGGGTGCTGGAGGGTGGGCGTGTCCTCTGCCTCACGTCTACGGGCGTGAACGATCTGACGGGTGGTGCGGAACATCTCGGCGCCATGGGCCTGGGCGGGGAAACGCTCCACGACGCGGTGATGCACGTGCTGTCGGTAGGCCAGTTCGGTCAGGCCGCTGAAGACCGCCATGTCGAGCTGCTGCTGTGAGGTGAAGCAGGCCAGTGCCGCCTGCTTGGCTTCCAGGAGGTCGGGGGTGCCGACGAAGTAGAGGTTCGGTTCGAAGTTGCGGCTGTAGGGGGAGCGGAAGTGGATTAGGTCGGCGGCCTCTCGCATCGCGACGGTGGTGGCCTCCTCGCCGGTGACGGCGTGGTCGAGATGCTGGTCGTCCGGGTAGTGGGTGTAGACGACATCGGGGCGCTCGGTCGCGAAGGCGTCGAAGAGGGCGGCGTTGATGGCGCCGCGGTGGTCGGTGAACCGGGTGTCGGGGATCTGGGAAAAGGTGTAGCCGCCGATGCCGAGGATCTTCGCGGCGGCCAGGCACTCGTCGCGGCGCGCAGCGCCGTCGTCCTTGTCGGCGCGACCGGTGCTCAGGCAGTGGACACGGATGCGGTCGCCGGCGAGGACGTGGTCGCGGATGCGCATGCCCATGGCGAGCTCGGCGTCGTCGGGGTGGGCGACGACGACCAGGACGGACCGGGAAGTGGTCAACGGGACTCCTCGGTGGAGGTGATCTGCAGAGCGCTGTGCAGACGGCGGCCGTCGAGGCCCTGCCAGCGGAAGGGCTCGTGCTCGTGCCGGGGCCAGCGCAGGTAGTGGAGGTTGCCGACGGCGTCTGTCGGTTCGCGGCCGTACCGGAAGGCGATCTTGGAGGTTTGGCCGCCGTCGAGGTGGAACACCGCCGCCGGGTCGTGGCCGGCCTGCTCGCACAGCTCGGCGGTCTCCTGGACGGTGACGCCCTGGAACGTGGGTGCGAGTGGTGCGCCGTCCAGGACAGTCAGGGTCAGATGCCGGCCATCAAGGGAGAGCAGGGTGCGGGCGTAGCGGGCATCGGGACGGAAAGGGCTTGTGCCGAGGCTCTGGTCCCAGGCGGCGGTGAGGCCAGCGGCGGCGTCGGCGGCGGACGGCCCCAGGGACAAGGCGCTGCCGACACCGGCGGTGGCGAGGGTGTCGAGGGCCGTGACGTCGACGGGCGCGCCGGGGACGAGGTGGTCGGGCCAGGGCCGGCGGCTGCGCAGGACGTAGGCGCCGGCGAACAGGTCGGCGCCGCCGCCGGGGTGCACGGCGGTGATCCGCGCCCCGGCAGAGGTGGGAACGACGGTGCAGTCGAGGACAGCCGGATCGCGCGGCGTGGTGTTGGCTGCCGGGTCGACGTCGCGGCGAAAGCCCGTGCGGGGGTCGTCGTGGTAGCGGATGCGGCAGTTCGCCGCGCCGTACACGGTGAGGTGGCCGGGCGGGGCCGGATGCGGAGGAGGCTGCTTGGAGCCGGTCCAGGCGTGCGGGTGGCCAGCGACGGTGAGGGTGCCGGTGGCGGCCAGGGTGCGTACGACCGGGCGGCCGTGGTGGATGAGGAGGGCGGGTTTGGTGACGGTGGGCAGGCTGGCGGCGTGGTGGTCGCGGACAGCGAGGTCGAGGCAGGGTTCGGCGGGCTGGTAGTCGGGGTCGTCGGAGATGTAGGCGAAGGCGCCGGAGACCGCGGCGACGACGGGGCCGGTGACGAGGCGGCGCAGGCGGAACCCGCGCGGGGAGGAGACGGGTCGGCACCGGGCGCGGTCCAGGTCGACGGTGAGGGTGTAGGCGTTGGTGAGACAGCCGTCGCTGAGGTCGATCGGGCGGGCGGTGAGGATGACGCCCGGTGCGAGGTGGCGGGTCCAGGCCGGGGTGGGGCAGGCGAACGGGCTCTGGTCGCGGGCCAGCGACTGGACGCTGGGCGCGTGGATGCCGCGGGCGCTCAGTTCGGCGAGCGGGATCAGGTCCGGATGGTCACCGGGCGGGGAGAGGGGGACGTTCATGCCGTCACCGGCCTGGCGGCGTCCAGCAGGTCGGGGACGGTGAACGGCCCGGCGTCGAGTAGACGGCGCAGGGTGTGGAGCAGCTGGTTGGAGGTGGCGGGAGGGGCGGTTGTCGGATAGGGGACGGTGCGGGCCTCCAGCCGGTACAGCAGCACTCCGGCGGTCACCGTCGCGAGGAGGTCGTCGCCGCGCCAGGGCCGGGCAGGACCGGGAAGGGCGTAGGCGTCGAGGAACGCGGCGGCGAGCGGGTGTAGGAGTTCGGGCCGGGCCGCGTGGTGCAGGACCACGTGCGCGAGGAGGTAGCCGAGATCGAACAGCGGCGCACCCGTGTGCACATTGTCGAGGTCGACGAACACGGTGCGGCCCGCCGCGAGGCTGAGGTTCTTCGGGCAGGTGTCGCCGAGGATCAGTTGCGGATCGGGCAGGGCGTCCAGGCGGCGGCATGCCTCGTCGAGGGCACGATGGCCGCAGGCGCGCAGGCAGTAGCCGTAGGCGTGTTCGGCACGGAAGAGGGCGTCGCCGTCGCCGTCGCGCAGCGGCGGCAGACCGGCGGTGGCGTGGTGGATGCGGGTCAGGGCGGTACCCAGTCGTGTGCACTCCTCGACGGTGGCGGCGCGCTGGTCGAGGTGCTCGCGCCAGGTTCGACCGTCGGGGAAGACGTCGGTCATCACCATGGCGTGTGCCTCGGGCAGGAACGCCAGGACCTTCGGGAAGAGGTCCGGCAGCAGGTCGTGGTGGAGCACCAAGGCACGGTGCTCGACCGAGATCAGCGCCGGGTCGGTGGCGATGTGCGTGATCCGGGCGAAGCGGCGTCCGCGGACCTTGACGATGACGGTGCCCGCCTCGCCGTGGAGGCGGTAGACGTGGCTGACGTTTCCGCCGATGCACGCCTCGATGCGGGCGGGGCGTCCGATGTGCGGACGGCACGCGGCGAGGACTTGGCGCAGGTGCGGGCCGAGGACCGTTCCCAGATCGGGCTCAATGCGGCCGGTGACGAAAAGGCTGGTCATCGCGTGGCTCCCAGGGCGGCGAGGGCGTGCGCGGTCGGGGCCGGGGTGGCGGCCGGGTGGAAGTCGAGCACGACGGGGGCGGCGGGGCGGCCGGCATCGGCCCATCGGCGGGACATCGACAGGTAGGCGCCGGCCATCAGGCGCGCCGGGCGCCGGTGGTCGGCCAGGTCGGAGGCCATCTCCGTACGGGGTATGCGTCCGGTGAGGTAGGAGAGGAACTCGGTGATGGCGCAGGTGCGGGCCGAGCGCTGGGTCGGGAGCACCGCGTTGTCGCCGCTGCCGTGGACGAGGTCGGCGAAGCCGAGCGCGCGGTGCCGCTGCCAGTCGGGGCGCAGCCGGTCGTTGCGGAAGACGTGGAGTTCGATGTGGTCAGCACCGCCCGCTGCCCGCCGGTCGGCCCCGTCCTCGTCGCCGTGGAGGGTCTGCAGGACATGCAGGTGCAGGGCCTGGAAGGGCCCTTGCTGAATGATGTGGTTTTCCTGTCCGATCCGGCCGTTGCCCTTGTAGAGGCCGCCGGGCACAGGGTGAAGGGCGCTGCGCTGGGAGAAGGTGGTGTGGGCGAGGTTGTGACTGCCGAGCGCCATCACCCGCCCGCGACTGCGGTAGGTGACGTTGAGGAACACGTCGACCTCGCCGAAGCCGGCGGTCATCCGGTCCAGGTCCTGCATGGTGTACGGGTTGCGGTCGGCGAAGCCGGGCAGCAGCCGGGCGTGGTCGGCGACGGTGAGCTGGGCGAGGAAGTCGGCGGGCCTGGTGCACGCGGCGTGGACCTCGATCTCGTCGATCTCCTTGCCCGGGCGCTCGCCCGCGGCCAGCCACCACGACACGGTGTCGAAGTGGTGGTAGCCGGAGTGCGCGGCCTTGCCGTAGCCGCGATCGAAGCCGTGGTAGCTGAGGTCGAGGAGTTCGTCCGGCAGCCGCCACTGGCCGTCGCCGTGGCTGGACTGGACGGAGGTGACCGGGCAGTTCGTGGCCTCGGCGACCTCGGCGATCAGCTCACGCACCCGGCGGAAGGCGGGGTGCCAGCGACGCTGGCTCATCACGCTGACCACCATTCGCGGGTCGCGCCGCCGCGCCGCCCGGTAGGCGTACAGCAGGGTGTCGAAGTCGTCGGCGATCGCCGCTGCGGCTTCCGGGTCGGTGGACGCGCCCGGATGCACGGTCAGCGGCTTGTCGAGCAGCACTGGCAGGCCCCGCTCCATCGCCCACAGGGCGTAGGGCAGGTGTACGGACGGTTCGGTCGCCACGACGACCGCACCGATACGCTCCCGCACCACCACGTCCTCCAGCACGCGTCGCACCCCACCGGGCAGGGATCGCCGGGGGACGGAGAACGGTTGGACGCGGACGACGGGCATCCGCCGCGGCCGGCCGGGCATGCCGTACTCGATCACGGTTGCAGCCGCGTCGGGCAGGTCGGCGCCGGTGACGGTGCCCGCGAGGCCCGCGTCCTGCGCGATGGCCAGCGCGGGCAGGTGATTGAGGCGGGTGTGCGGGCCGACCCCGACGACCAGCACGTTCACGGCACCGCTCACCTGCCCACCGCCCCGCGGCCGATGCCGGCGCCGAGCAGCGGCAGGACACCCTCGCCGACCTCGTACGCCTCTTCCAGGTGGGGGAACCCGGACAAGATGAACTCCGTGATGCCGAGCGCCGCGTACTCGGCGATCCGGTCGGCGACTTCGCGGTGCGAGCCGACCAGCGCGGTGCCGGCGCCGCCGCGAAGCAGCCCCACCCCGGCCCACACGTTCGGCCACACCTCCAGGTCGGAGGTCCGGCCGCTGTCCCGGAAGGCGGCGTGCAGGTTGCTCTGCCGGGCCTGCCCGGTGGACTGGCTGTGGGCCAGAGTGGCCTGCACCCGTGCGACGTGCTCAGGGTCGACCCCGGCCAGCAGGCGCTCGGCGGCGGCCCACGCCTGCTCGCTCGTGTCGCGGGCGACGACGTGGAACCGGATCCCGAACCGCGGTGCGCTGCGCCCGGCACCGGCGGCCAGGGCGCGAATGCGGTCCAGTTTGGCGGCGACGTCGGCGGGCGGCTCGCCCCACGTGAGGTAGACGTCCGCATGCCGGGCGGCCACCGGGGCGGCCTCGACGGAGGAACCGCCGAAGTACACGCCGGGCAGCGGGTCAGGAGCCGAGAAGACGGTGGCTCCCCGTACGTCGTAATGCGAACCGGTGAAGTCGAACGGCTCGCCGGACAGAGCGCCGCGCAGGATGGTCAGCCACTCGTCGGTGCGCGTGTAGCGGGCGGCCTTGTCGAGGTGGTCGCCGAAGCGGGCCTGCTCAGCCGCGTCGCCACCAGTGACGATGTTCAGCAGCAGCCGGCCCCGGGTCTGCCGCTGGAACGTCGCGGCCATCTGCGCGGCGAGCGTCGGGGATATCGAGTCCGGGCGCTGCGCGACCAGGAACTTCAGACGCTCGGTTGCCTGGGCGAGGGCGGCGCAGGTGATCCACGGGTCTTCGTTGAACGTGCCGGCGGGGGTGAGGATCGCGTCGAAGCCCATGTGCTCGGCAGCCTGCGCGATCTGGGTGAGGTAGGGCAGGTCAGGGGCGCGGTGACGGTCGGCGCCGGGGCCGGCCGCAGTGGTTGTGTCGTGGCCGGGCCCGTGGACCCCGCGCATCCCGGTGGTCAGGGTGCGGCCGTCACTGCCGGTCGGCAGGAACCAGTGGAACTGCAAGCTGGTCAAGGAAGTCTCCTGGGGGTCAGTCGGAGGTGAAGTCGCCGGCCGCGCGCGCGGACAGGCGGGCGAGGAGCGGGCCGGGGACGGGAATGGTGCCGTTCCTACGGGCGGCGGCTTCGCGGGCGCGGCCCTGGTCGCCGGGAACGCGCCAGGTACCGTCAGCCGCCGCCGAGGCCCGCAACTGGTCCGCGAGGCGCGTGTTCGCGGCGGCTGCGTCCTGGTCAGGGGCGGCGAAGGCGGGGTCGAGAGCGATGAAGGCGTACCCGGTGGTCCAGGTGGAGTCGACGTCGCTGCCCATGGGGAAACCGAACAGGGAACCGGTCAGGACCTGGATGAGCAGGGACAAGGCGAGACCGCGGTGGTCGCCGAAGACGATCGCGGAGGAGGCGGCGTCAGGGTCGCGGGTGGTGCGGCCGTCGGCGTCGACGAAGCACCCTTCGGGCAGAGGCCGGCCCGAGCGGCGGTGCTCCCACAGCACGCCCATCGGCGCGAGGGTGGTACCCATGTCCGCGCTCAGGGGCTCGCCGAGCGTGGGCAGGGCGAAGGAGAGGGGGTTGACGCCGAGTACGGGGGTGACGCCGCCGGCCGGGACGGCTTCGGCCCGGGAGGTGTTGGCGGCGATGCCGACCAGGCCGTGTGCGGCGATGGCCTCGGTGAAGGTGGACAGGACGCCGTAGCGCTGGGTGTTGATGACCCCGACCAGGCCGACGCCGAGACGGCGGGCCCGTTCGATGGCGGCGGCGGTCGCGAAGTCGGCGCTGAGCGGTCCGATCTCGCGGTGCGCGTCGATGACGGCGAACGCCCCGCGTTCGCGGACGATCTCGGGCAGGGCCTGCCGCTCGGGGAAGAACCGGGATTCGAAGGCGAACTTCGCCAGCCCGTGGGAGGGCTTGCCGCGCAGTTCGCCGGTCATGAAGTGGTCGGCCACCCGGCGGGCCGCGCGGTCGGGGACGCCCGCGACCGCGCAGATCCGGGCCATCAGGTCCTCGACGTCGGCGATCGGCACCTGCACGCTCGCCGGTTCGGCGGGCGCGGGGCCGGGGGTGGAGATGGTGGTGTCGGACATGGTTCTCCGTTCGACGGTGGCAGGAGAGAGGGGGCGGTTCAGGTGTGGGTGCGGAAGCGGTGCCAGGTCGTGACGGAGCGCAACTGCCCCTCCCGCTCGGCGCGGCGGTCCGGAGGGCAGGTGGCGGCCTGTTCGGCACGGCGCCGGGTGAGCGCGGTGACGAAGGTGTCGGCCGCGTCGGTGGGGGCGGCGGCCCAGCCGGGCAGCGCCCGGCGGGCCCACGCCTCGGCGTCGGCCGCTGGGGTGCCGGCGTCGATCAGCTGCGCGAGGAGGAAACCGGCGCTGAGCCACCCGGCGCCGCGCCCGGGCCACGCCCAGTCCAGCAGGACGGCACTGCCGTCGCCCTGGACGAGGATGTTCCCTTTGTTCAGGTCGGTGTGCACGAGCCGGTCGCCGACTAACAGGCCGAGGTCCAGGTCGGCGCCGAGGTGCGCCCACCGGTCCTCGGCCCGAAGCGTGGCGGCGGGGGCCGGCAGGGACGCGAGGCGTCGCAGCGCGCGGGCGGCGGCGTCACGGTCCGCCGAGCCCGGGGACAGGTCGACCGCCCGGCCGGGGACGTGCTCGAACAGCAGCCACCGCCAGGCGCCGGCGGTGCCGTGGTGTAGCAGCCTGGGTGCGAGCGCGCGGACGGCGGGCGCGAGGCGGGCCTCGGTGTCCAGGGTGGGCGCGTGGCGGTGGGACAGCGGAGTGGCCTTGAGGAACAACCGGCCCCCGGGGACGTCCAGGGACAGGCGCAACCGGGCGGTCCTGCCCGCCGCGGCCTCGACGGCGTCGAGGACCGGTCCGGCGGCGGCCTCGACGGCGGCGCGCAGCGGCTGCGGGACGCCGCCCCACACGGTCGGCGAGGCGAGGGCGGGCAGGTCGGGGGTGAGAGTCATCGGGCACCTCCTGATCCGGATCGCTGCGGCAGAGGGGGAAGGACGCGGACCCTGTCTGGGGGGCGTGCCGGGTCCGCGCACGGTTCGTGCGCTAGGGTTGATGGGCGGCCATCCGGTCCAGGACGAGGTGGCCGCGCGCCACGAACTCGTTGCGGTCCTTGACCAGGCCGTTGCGCAGGTAGGACACGCCGAGGCGGACGGTCAGCAGATACAGCAGACGATCCTCCTCAGCCGTCAGCGGCCGGCCGTAGCCCGTGAAATACGCCTCGCGCAGCTCCGGGCGGACCGACCAGACGGCGCCGCACAGCCACACGAACTCGGACGCGGCAACACCGTGCGCGGCCATCGCGAAGTCGATCAGACCGTGACGACCGGTGGCCTCGTCGTACAGCCAGTTCCGGGTCTCGTAGTCGCCGTGCCGGTACACCAGCGGCAGCTGCTCGGCGAGGCCGGGGAGTTCTTTCGACGCGGCCTCGACCAGGGAGAGCCGGTCGGCGGCCAGGTGCGGCGCGACATCCTCCAGGCAGTCGGCGGCCTCGCGGGCCTTATCCTCCATGTCGGACCGCACCGCGGCGCGGTCCGCGTCCGTACCGGGCTCGGACGCGTCATGCCAGCGGCGCAGCAGCCGCCCGGCATCCTCGTACAGGCGCAGCTCGGTGCCGGGTTCCAGGGGCAGGTTCCGTACGACGCGGCCGGGCAGCGGCGTGCTGAGGATCGCGCGCAGACCCGGGTCGCAGGCCAGCAGCCGCGGAGCCTCCGTCTCGCTCAGGTGCGCCGCGGTGAAGGCGTATCCGGCGACTTCGCGCTCGAATTCGAGGTCGCTGGGACTGATCTTCACGTAGGCGTCCCTGCCGGCCGCGCTCACGCGCCACACCAGGGAGGTGCTGCGGGGCCAGGAACGGTCTTCGTTCGCGTCCAGGCCGGGTAGATGGCCGGCGACCCAGTCGCGCAGCTCGGGCGGGAAGGGCTTGGTGGGCTTGGCGGTCGTCATGAAGGTAGGTCTCCGAACGGGCGTGAAGCGGGTGGATTCGGTGGGGCCGTGCCCGCGGGTGCGAGGGGCGCGCGACGGTTCCTGCCGGTTCAACGGCCAGGTGCCGGGCGGGGTGCGAGGGTCAGAAGTAGTCGGCGAGCCACGGCTCCCGGTCGGAGGTGGCGGCCAGCAGGCGGGCGAGGGCGGAGTCCTTCCCGCGAAGGCCCGCCATCGCGGCGGCGGCCGGACTGCGGTAGCCGCCGGCGTACCAGAGCGCGAATTGCCCCATCGTCAGCGTGACGTCGGCGGTACGGCCTCGCCGTGCGCCGCCGGGGGTGAGGCGGGCGCTGCCGGCGCTGATGCTCAGGGTGTGGCGGCTGAATCCGGCGCCGTCCAGGTCGGCGAGGTCGAGCACGATCTCATCGTCCAGGTGCCCGGGCCAGCCGCGCAGCTCGACGGCGCGGGCGGGGTCGAGGACGCGCAGCATCCACGGATGCCAGGCTCTGGCCGTCGCCGTGCCGACGCTCGCGAGGCGCTGCTGCAGCAGCGGGCCGGGAGGCAGGCCGGTGCGCTCGAACATCACGGTGGGGATGCGGCCGTGGTGCCGTCCGAGGAAGGCGAGCATCGCGTCGGCGGTCGGCGCGTCGGCGGCCCAGAAGTCGTGGACGACCAGCTGCCGACCGCCCGGGGTGCGCTGCGTCGCCGTCGTCAGGACGCCGTTCGCTTCTCGCCCGTGCCCGGCGAACGCGTAGGTCTCCGAGTCAGGGTGCCGTTCCTGCTGCCAACTGCCCCACCACGAGGGGCGCTGCCACGGCCCGTTCCACCGCCCGGCCAGCCGGTCCCGCAGTTCCGCGAGCTGCGCGGTGTCGCCGTGGGTGATCTCCATCGTGTCGGCGGCGGCCTGCTTGAGGGCGGCGGTGGGCACCGTCCAGGAGAACACCTGTGCCGGGGCCTCCCAGCCCAGCCGCCGCACGTAGCCGTTGGACGCCGTCCACAGCGTGGCGAGGACCGCGCCCTGGTCCTGCAAGGCGCGTACCCTCTCCTGCGCGAGGAGGGCAGCGAGATGGCTCCCACGCTCCTCCGGGGCGACGCATCCGCAGCCCATGCTCGCGGCGGGCACCGACCTGCCGCCGAACCACTGCGGCACCAGCATGCCCATGCCCCCGGCGACGACCCGGCCGCCGCGCAGCGCCACCCGCCGGTCCGCGTACGGACCCAGGCCCGTGATGTCGGGTACCGGCTGGCCGTAGGCACGGCGGGCCAGAGCGTCGTATTCCTTCCACTGGGCGTCGTCGGCCTCGGTGAACTCCACGTCCATGGTGGCGGCTTCCCCTTCTTCTAGTAACCGGTGGCGTCGCGAACGGCGTCCGGATCGGCGGGGACGAAGAAGGTGCGGGTGCCGGTGACGACCAGCTCGCCGCGCTGGTTGAACCCATCGACCCGGCAGGTGACGATGCCCTGGTCGGGGCGACTGTTCGAGCGGCGGGCGGACAAGACGGTGCTACGCGCGGACAGGGTGTCGCCGACGTGGACGGGCTTCTTCCACCTGACCTCGTCCAGGGCGAGGTTGCCGGTGGTCATGCCGCTGGTCGTGCGGACCGTCATGCCGAGCACGATGTTGAGGGTGAGCATCCCGCACACCAGAACTCGCTGGTGGCCGGTACGGCGGCAGTACTCGATGTCGGAGTGGACCGGTGCCTCGTTGCCCATCAGCGCGAGGACCTGCATGTGCTCGGTCTCGGTCACCGTCCGGGCGGGCCGGTGCTCGATGACCAGGCCGGGGGCGAGGTCGTCCAGGCCCAGGCCGACAACCTCGCGGAGGCGGCCGTCCTCCACCTGGCGGAACCCGGCCGGGACGGACGACGGAGGCTGCTGCTTCTGCATCATCAGCTCGCTTTCGTGACAGAGGTGGTGGTGACGGTGGGGTGGTGGCCGGCCCGGCGGATGACCGCGAGGGCAGCCTCGACGAGCGGCGGCCCAACCATCACGCCGCCCGCCGTGGTGATGGCGCCGCCGGCCTCGGCCGCCAAGGAGGCCGCGTCGAGCACTGCCCGAGCCACCTCCAGCTCGTGCAGGCTCGGAGCGAACGCCTGCGCGATGACGCTCAGCTGGCACGGGTGGACAGCGACCTTGCCCGCGAAGCCCAGCTCGGCCGCCTCCAGGGCATCCCGGCGCAGCCCGTCCTGGTCGTCGAGGGTGAAGAAGGGCGAGTCCACGGCAGGGATTCCGGCTGCGGCAGCTGCAGTGACGAGCTGAGCGCGCGGGTACCACATCGCCCGGGATGTGAGCCGGCACCCGGCTGCCGCCGCGTAGTCGGCGGCGCCGAAGAGTACGCCCGCCAGGCCCGGGGTGTGCATGATGCCGGACAGCCTGACGATCCCCTGCGGAGACTCGATCAGGGCCCAGACCCTCGGCGCCGTCCGCCCCCCGCTCACAGCCTGCACGACGGCTTCGATCTCGCAACCCGACTCAACCTTGGGCACCACGACGAGGTCCGGCCATAACCGCCCTTCCTCCATGGCGGCAAGATCCCGCAGGCCCTCGGCGTCGTCCACCGCGTTGATCCGCACGCCCAGCAGCGGCCCGTCGACCCCCCGCGTCCGTGTACCGGCGAACGCCAGCACGGCCGCCCGGGCATCGGCTTTGGCCCCGGTCGGCACCGAGTCCTCCAGGTCGAGCAGCACCACCTCAGCACCGGATTCGACTGCCGTGTCGAAACGCGCGGGCGTGATGCCGGGAGTCACCAGCCAGGACGGCCCACTGGACCGGACAGGGACGGACGGCACGGAGTTCGCCCGAT
The DNA here is from genome assembly GCF_055591945.1 of Streptomyces sp. NPDC041191. Classification (NCBI taxonomy): domain Bacteria; kingdom Bacillati; phylum Actinomycetota; class Actinomycetes; order Kitasatosporales; family Streptomycetaceae; genus Streptomyces; species Streptomyces sp. NPDC041191. The sequence goes on from NZ_JBVIZC010000003.1 coordinate 246,365, forward strand.
CCAACGGAGACTGCACGTCGATCTCCTCTCGAATGGTCGACCGGTCCGACCGCTGCCCGTACGAGCACGACGGACCGGAAGCAGGAACAGGGAATTGGGCAACGCACCCGGACGGCACGGCATCGAGCTGGGGTCGGCCTTGCGCTCGCGCCCCGGCCGATGTCCTGAACCGCCACTGCGGTCCGACTCGCCGAACTAGCCTAAGAAAACGGCATCCTGAAAAAGACTCACTCCCGGTACGGGTTTGTCCGCGCGGGCGGGCACGAGACACAACCGGGGCCGACCGGAAGGAACCACAATGGGGACCGGGAGCCGCAGCCGGCCCGCCACCGGCATGGTTTCGGGGTTCGTCCTTCGGATGCTGCGCGAGAGCATCCCCCTCCCGCAGACCGGCCTGGCCGAGCGTCTGAGTATCGACCTCGGCACCGTCCAGGGCTGGGAGAGCGGGCGTCGGCCGCTCGGCAACGTCCGCACGATGGATCTGCTGCAGCTGCGTCGCACCCTGGCGCTCCTGGGTGCCGACGGATCCCTGTTCGGATGGCTGGACGCCGCACTGGACGCCGACCGGATCCTCAGCGCCGTACTGCACCCGCCGGTCGACCCCGCCGACCACCCGCTGGCGGGCTGGGTGCAGTCCCGCGAAACGGCGCACCTGGTCGCCTGGGCAGTACGCGGCATCACCCCGCCCGCCCTGCGGTCGCGCGCCACCCGGCAACGCCGCGGTCCCGTCGCCGCCGGACCCCAGCTCTCGGCCGCCGACAGGGCGGACTTCTTCGCCCAGCTTCGCCGGACCGCGGAAGGCGCCGACCAGGCGGGGGAGCGCGGGCTGCTCCTGCGCCGTCAGAGCCTCTACCTTGCCTCCTACGACCCGGCTCCCGACGCTGAGGACTGGGCAGAGCAGGCACTGCGCACCATGCGCCCGGCCCTGGCCCTGCGTGCCTACACGCCACGATGGATCGAGGCCCGCACCGCCGCGACGGTCGCCGCCCGCCAGGGCGACCCCGTGCCCCTGTACGACTTCGTCGACGCCCTGGCTGGTGACCAGCACAGCGAGCTTGCCAACCTCGCATACTGGGCCTACTGGCTGGGCGCCATGCCACCCACCCAGCCGGATGACGGGTTCCTCCACCGGCCCGATCCGGCCGCGTGGAGCCCGACCCATCTGTTCCAGCAGCTGACCGGCTCGCTCCACGACGCGCCCGGTACCGTCGACCTGTATGTGCACTCCCTCCACACCCTGCTTCACCTCCACCCCTGGCTGCCGCTGGCCGACCCTGTCTCCGCCCGGCACCTGAAGGACCGCGCCGTCGAACTCCTCGACGCCGGGGCCCTGTCGCCGGTATCGCGGCGGGACATCGAATCGGTCCACTACCGTCTCCAGCAGATGAACTGACGTACTGCCAGGAGCAACGACGTGCCCGAACACATGCCCTCTGACGCCGAAACCGTCGCCACAGCCGCCCTGCTCTTCGAAGCCGGCGCCTTGCGTAACCAGCCGCGCACCGGCTGGCCCTATGACGGCGTTCCCGTCTCTGCCACCGAGACCGTCGCCGAGCACAGCCATCGCGCGACCGTCATCAGCGTCGCATTGGCCGCGATGGAAGGCGCCGACCCCGCCCGCACCGCTCTGCTGTGTGCGCTCCATGACCTTCACGAGACCCGCGTCGGAGATCAGACGCCGGTCACCCGCCGTTATGTCACGACCGTCGACCCGCGGAAGGTGACGGCCGACCAGGTGACCGGCACCCATCCGGCCGTCGGGAGTACCGTGACAGCGGCCGTTGAGGAGTTCGAAGCCGGCGAGACCCTCGAAGCCAGGTGTGCCCGCGACGCCGACAAGTTGGACTGCCTTTACCGGGCCCTGGAATACCGGGCGATCGGCTACCGCACCGACGGCAAGATCGAAAGGTGCCGCGCCACGCTGGCGACTGGATCCGCTTGCAGCCTCGCGGACGCCGCCATTGCGATGGAACCAGCCCAGTGGCAGCGCACACTGCTCGGCACACCGGCCGCGCATTGATCCGCCCGCAGCCGGCGTGATCCCTTCCCTGCGGCGAAAGACCTCCTGGGACCGGTGGCGACCCTGGGCAGAGCCTGGTCTAACTCGCCAATATAGGGCGAATTGTTGCCGAGGTAGGGCATTTAAGTAGCGGGTCATGATCAGAGTCCTGGGGGCAATCATTGTGGAGGCTCAACGTGGCGGTCGGATGAGTCGAACCCATTGCGTGTTCTTCGTAGCGGTACTTGCGACGTCTGCCGTGGCGGCATGGCCCGTCGCCATGACACACGCATGCCAATAGCTAGGTCTTCCGCGGCGGCGAATGAGCAGTCGAGGAGCGAGGACCCGAGCCGTATGACGTGGGCAGGAGATGCGCCGTGGCGGCGTTGACCATGGCAGGCAGATGCCTGCCGTCAGGCACTGCCCTGGCCCCTGTGGCGTTGGGCGGCGCAGGAGCGGAGCGGCCCGGTTCCGCCGGTTGCGAAGTGGCGGCGGGCGTCGGTCCGCGGGTGATGGTGAGCTTTTTCACGAGCTGTTCGAGGTCGTGCCGAGCACCCGGTTTGCCGGGGACGTGGTGGCGCAGGGCGATCAGCGCCGGACCGAGATCCCAGGCCCGGTCCGGAGCGGCGCGGACAGCGAGACGCCACTGGTGGTGAGCGTTGTCGACGGCGGCGATCACCCCCGGAGTGTCCGGCGGCTGCAGCAGGACGAGGCGGGCGCGGGCGGCGGCCACCCACAGGGCGCAGCTGCCCGCCGGGTCGCCGGCGAGCCGGGCAAGGTCGGCCCGTACCTCCATCCAGTGGACGGCTCGCAGGGATGCGATGCCGTGCCGGCGCAGGTCGTCGTCCTCCTGGGCGGCAACGATGGCCAGGGCCTCTTGGTGCCGTCCGGCGTGTGCGGCCCGCAGGATCTCGGCGTACGCGTTGCCCCGGGGCGAAGCATCCGTCCCGGGACCGGCCCCGGGCGGGGCGGCGGGGCTGGAGTCCTCGCCGATGCCGGGGAGCGCCGGGTTTCTGGGCAGGAGGCCGGCGATGTATCCGGACAGGCGGCGGGCGGGGCGCGGCAGACGGTGGCGCCCGGCCGGGCCGGGGGCCGGCGGGCGGAACGCGGGCCGGGGAGCGGGGGCCGGGGAAGCCGGCGGGGCGGGTTCGGGGGCGGCGCGGAGGATGGTCTGCAGCCAGGCGTCCGTGGTGTGGATGTCCGGGCGCCTGCCGGGGTCCCGGCGAAGGAGGGCTTCGATGACGGGACGCAGGGGGCCGGACCGCTCGGCCAAGGCCGGCGTTTCCGTGCACACGGCCAGCAGCAGTTCGGTGGTCGTGCTCGTGGGGTAGGGCGGATGCCCCTCGATCGCCCGGACCAGCAGGGCGCCCAGGCTCCACAGGTCGGTCCACGGGCCGATCGGGGCCGGCCACGGGCCCGCAGCGGCCTGTTCGGGCGCCCACCGTTCGGCGACCGGTCCGAGGAGCGCGATCCGCCGCTGCCGCGCGGCTTCCCATTCCCGGGGCGAGCCGGGATTGGGCATGTCCACGGCCGGTCCTGTCCCGGGCGTGCTGCTGGCCGCCGCGCCGGCCCGGTGTTGCGGGGCCGGTGGTGGTGGAGGAGCGGGGCGGCGCTGTTCGTCCGCCCTGCGGGCATCGCCCAGCCACCCTGCCCCGCTCGCGGCGCCGGGAGCAGGATGAGGGGCGGTTTGATCCGGGGACGCCGCCGGGGAGGGGGTGTCCGATGCCGTGCTGGCCGGCGGGTTTGCCGGGACGCCGGTGTCGTGGGTCAGGGGGAGGGGCGGGTAGCCGCAGAGCGTCTCGGCGGCGATGCTCTGGGCCAGCCCGTCCAGCAGCACCCGCCCGGTGGCGGTCACGAGAACCGACCCAGGCGTCAGGTCGCGGTGCAGGCAGCCGTGCCGGTGAAGGTGGTGCAGCCCGGCCAGCACGTCCCGGGCGACCTCGGCGGCCCGGTAGACCGGCAGCGGCCCGCCGGCAAGCACCGTGGCCAAAGACCGGGCCGGAACCGCCTCGGTGACCGCCCACACCACACCGCCGTCCACGACCGCGTCGAGAACCGACACGACGCGGGGGTGGACCGGCAGACACCGAAGTGTGTGCGCGGCCTCGGCCACCTGCCGCAGGACGATGTCCGGGTCCCGTCCGTCCCGGGCGACGTGCCGCCCCGAGACGAGCGGAGTAAGACGGACCTTGATGCCGGTGCGCAGGTCGGTACCGGCCCCGGCGCCCGGCCCGGCGGGCAGCCGGTAGCGGTCGGCGAGCAGCAGTTCGTCAGTGCTCACCGCGTGCCTCCGGTCCGGGAGGTGGTGGGGGCGCCGCCGAGAGCAGGCCGGCGAGGGCCAGGACCATCTCCGCCTGGTAGCCGGCCGTGCGGGACAGCGGCAGCGGCCGGGGCCGGAGGGCCTGTTCCGCGCGGTGGCACCAGGCCCGCAGGACGGTCTCGGTCTGGTCGCGTACCGCGTGGAGCTGCTCGCAGTGCGGGTCGGCGGCGAGGAGGGTCTCGATGTGCCGCAGCAGCATGCCCGCGGCCCGGACCGGCACGAGAAGGAGCAGGTCCTGGTCCCGGCCGGCCTCGGGATGCTCCTGGACCTGCCGGATCATCAGGCGCATGATCGACCGGGCCTCGGTCGCGGCGGTCAGGAACACGACGCCTCCTGCGGAAGGAGCGCGATCAACTCGCCGAGCGTGCGGTGGGCGTCGGTGAGAATGTCCACGGCCTGCTCGGGCGGGAGGCTGATCCGGGTGGTGGCCCACATCGGCACCTCTGGCAGGACGCCGAGGCCGCCGTGCCGGGCGGTGTAGTGAGCACTGCTGGCACCGGCCGGCTCCCACTCCCGCTCCGCGCCTTCGGCCTTCCCGCTCGTTTCCGGGGCGGAAGGGGACGGCAGGACGAAGGTTCCCGGGCCGCTGGCGGGCAGGCCGACGCAGTCCATCGGCGCCTCTTCGACGGACAGTTCGTACCGGGCGGCCAGGTCCGCCATGATCTCCGCGAGGCCGGGCTCGGCACGGGAGGCCATGGCCCAGACGCCGCCGGAGTCGCTTCCGTGGAGCGAGAGGGTCAGGGCCGGCCGCACCGTGTCGATCACGCCCATGAGGGCACGGGTCTCCGGCAGGGTCGCGGTGAAGTCCGGCGCGGGGAAGGTCCACTCGGGCTGAGCGGCCACCGGGGGCCGGTACAGGCCGCGGTGGTACGTTTCCACCGACGGCGGCCAAGTCGCCGCCCACCAGTCCTGGTTGGCCGCGACGCCGTCGGGATCGGCACATCCCACGAGGTGCCACGAGACCTGTTCACGGGCCTGGGGGTGTTCGGCGACGTACCGGGCCAGCGCGGGAATTACTGCCAGCCCGATCGGTTCGTTCGGGTGGGGCGCCCCGAGGACGAGGACGGGCAGGGGGCCGCCGGGGATGGTCAGCATCGTCATCGGCCGGCCGTCGCGGGAGCGGCCGATCTCGCGCAGGGCGACCGCCGGGTGTTCGGCGGCGATCTTCCCCAGTTCCTGGTCCAGCTCGGCCAGCGTGGGCGGCCTGTCGCCGATGTACGAGGTGACCGGGTGACGGGTCACGACCAGACCTCCCCGCGAAGGCCATCACCGCGGAGCGGCGACGGGGCGGTCCGGCGGGCCGGACCCGTCGTGCGAGGGATGTAGCGGTAGGTCCGGATGCTGCCTGCCGTGGCGTTGGCCGCGTTGCGCTGCTGCTGCGGCTGCGGCTGCTCTTCGGCAGGTACCTCGTCCGGCACCATCACGGCCCCCAGCACAGGGGGGCGGTTGAACTCCTGGGCGACCACACTGCTCGTCAGGATGAAACCGGCCACGTTCGCCCCGATCAGAACGAGGCCGGCGGGGACACCGTGGGGAGCACGGGCGGTCCTTCCGTACCGGGCGGATAAGGCGGCCTTCTGGAATCTCACGGCTGGTGGACCTTTTCGGAGTCGGGGGTGGCCTGGGCGGGGATGGCCGCCAGGACGGTGGCGGGCTCGCCGCCGGCGGGGGCGGAGTCGATCTCCAGGGCCGCGCACACATGCGAGATGTGGCTGAACGCCTGGGGGAAGTTGCCGAGCTGGCGGCGGGTGTGCGGGTCGTACTCCTCGGCGAGGAGGCCGACGTCGTTGCGCAGCGACAGCAGCTGGTCGAGGACCGCGGCGGCCTCGTCGGTGCGGCCGATCCGGACGAGGCACTGGGCGAGCCAGCCGGTGCAGATCAGGAAGTGCGACTCGTCGCCGGGCAGGCCGTCGACGCCCGGCTGCTCGCCCTCGGTCCGGTAGCGCAGGACGAGCCCGCTGTCGGTGCCCAGTTCGTGCTGCACTGCTTCGATCGTGCCGATGACCCGCTTGTCGTCCGCCGGCAGGAACCCGTCGACGAGCATGGCGTGCAGGAGGGAGGCATCGAGCGCGGCCGACCCGTAGGACTGCACGAAGGTGTTGCGGTCGGGGTCGTAGCCCTGCTCGCAGACCTCGCGGTGGATCGTCTCGGCCAGGGCCCGCCACCGCGCCAGCGGGCCGGTGGCCCAGCCGCGTTCGACGGCCCGGACCGCCCGGTCGAGGGTCACCCAGGCCATGATCTTGGAGTGGGTGAAGTGGCGGCGCGGCCCGCGGATCTCCCAGATACCCATGTCCGGCTCGTCCCAGAGCACTTCCAGCTCCGCGGCCAGGTCGACGAGAACGGCGGCGATACCGGGCGCTGCGTTCGGGGCGGCGAGCGCGACCTCGTACAGGGTGTCGGCCAGTTCGCCGTACACGTCGAGCTGGAGCTGGCCGGCCGCGCCGTTGCCGGTCCGCACCGGCGTCGAGCCCTCGTATCCGGGCAGGTGGGGCAGGTCCTGCTCGGGCAGCTCGGGCTCGCCGCCGATCCCGTACATGATCTGCCTGCGCCCGCGGGTGCCGGCGCACGAGCGGACCATCCAGCTGGTCCAGGCCAGGGCCTCGTCCAGGTACCCGCAGCGGGCGAGGGCGGTGACGGCGAGGGCGCCGTCGCGCAGCCACGCGAAGCGGTAGTCCCAGTTCCGTACGCCGCCGATCTCCTCGGGCAGCGAGGTGGTCGGCGCGGCCACGATCGCCCCGGTCGGGGCGTAGACGAGGGCGGCCAGGGTCAGCAGCGAGCGGACGACGGCCGCGCGGTCCGGGCCGGTGTAGGTGCAGCGGGACGCCCACGCCGACCAGTGGTCGAGGGTCGCCTTCAGCAGGGCGTCGGGGGCCGGCTGCGGCGGCGGGCTGTCGGCGCCCTCCCGCCAGGCCAGGGTGACCGAGACCGTCTCGCCCTCGGTGACGGTGAAGCGGGCGTGGATGTCGCCGTCGTCCGTCTGGACGCGAAGGGTGCCGTCGAACCACAGCCGCCCGGCGTCTTCGCCGAGGTCGATGGCCACCCGCCGCTCGTCGAGGCGCCCAAGGCGGGGGAGGTCGCGTCCGTATCCGGGCCGGGCCCGCAGCAGCATCTGCATCGGCACGTGGCCCTGGATGCCGGTGACGGTGCGGACGACCTGCGGTACCTCGTCCGGGACCATGAAGTCGGTGACGAGCACCGTGCCGGTCTCGCAGGCCCACTCGGTCTCCAGGACGAGGGAGTCGGCGGCGTACCGGCGCACCGGGACGGGCGCGGCGGCGCCGGGAAGGGTGGTGGGGGCGAGCTGCCAGAAGCCGTGCTCGGCGGTGCCCAGGAGGCGGGCGAAGGGGGCGGCGGAGTCGAAGCGGGGCAGGCACAGCCAGTCGATGCTGCCGTCCCGCCGCACCAGCGCGGAGCCCCGCTGGTCGCTGAGCAGGGCGTAGTCCTCGATCAGCCCCGGACCGTTCTGGTCCGGGGCGGGCGGGGTGACGTAGAGGCGGGGGCCGCCGGGCTCGTCGCGGTGGACGAGGAGGCCGCCGGCGAGCAGGGGCCGGCACACCCGCGCCATCCGGCGGGTCCCGAGGCCGTGCCGGCGCACCAGCAGCCCGGTCGGCAGCGGCGTGCCGCTGCGGTAGTGCCCGCAGAGGATCTGGTCACGGATCTCCCGTACGAGGCCGGTGTCCTTGGGGTGTGCCTCGTCCGGGCGCAGGCGCCGGGCCGGCCCCCGGCCGGGGAGGACGATGTCGCCGTCTGCGTCCAGCTCGCGCAGGGCTTCCCGGGTGAGCTTCACCGTCCGGGCTATCTCCCGGGCCAGGGTCTCCACCGGGGGCAGGGCCGTGTCGTAGGGAAGCCGGCCGACGAGGGTCCGCAGCGCGGCACGCGCCGAGGTGAGGTCCCTCTGCCGGGCGAGCGTGCGGGAGTCGGCGAAGGCGTTCACGCGGCCACCGCCGTCGTGGGGCGGTGCGGGGCGATGATCTGTCCGTCGGGCAGCAGTTCCCCGGTGTCCTCGAAGAGCAGGACTCCGTTGCACAGCAGGCTCCACCCCTGCTCGGGATGGGCCGCGGTCGGGCGGGCCGCCTCCCGGTCGGCGGAGTCGGCGGTGGGACAGGCGGGTTGGTGCTGGCACATGGTGGATCCCTTTTCGGCAGGGGAGGTTGTGGTGGGACGAGGGGGACGGTGTGTCAGGCGGGTCGGCTTCGGGGCAGAGGCGGCTGTCTCGGCCGAATGAGGACGGGACCGGTCCGAGGTATCGCCTCCGGCCGTCCCCAGCTCACGCGGAACGGGCCGCCGGAGTTCGCGGGCGGCGAGATCCACACGAGGGCGTAGCCGTCGCGGCCGGAGAGGAGCCGTGCCGCGGCGAGGGCTTCGGTCTCGTCGTGGACGTCGAGGTGCCGGGTGGGGTGGGGCCCCCAGGCCGGGAGCGCCAGGCGGTGGCCGCTGGCCAGCGGCACGATCACGTGACGCCCGAGGTCCGGCTCGGCCGGCTGCTGGGCACGCATCCGGGCCAGATCGGCGGCGAAGCGGGTGGGCCCGAGGATCTGCCGCTGCCAGGCCCGGCGGACCATGTCGGGCGGGTTGACGGCGCCCAGAATCTTCTGGGCTTTGCGCACCGCGTAGTCGACCTGGAACCGGGACAGGCCCTGGCTCCGGGCGACTGCCTCGACGGTGCCGCCGGCGGCGAGCGTCCAGATGAGGTGGTACTCGCCGGCCTTCGGGACGAGGGGCTGGAGGGGGTCGGGGGCGGGCAGGGCGCCGACGGTGTAGGCGTGGTCGACCAGCTGCGGCCGGGACGCGGCCTCCAGCCCGAAGTGCTCACGGATCCGGCGGATCCGGTAGGGCACTCGACGGGCGGTCGGCAGCCCGAGCCGGGCGGCCACCTCCTGATCCCGGTGCCCCTCTGCGACCAGTACAAGGACACGCCGCTCCAGATCCGGCAGAAGCGCCGTGGAGGGGACGGACCGTATCGCGCTCACGCCGCCGTCACCCCGGTCCCGCCCGGGGTGACGGCCTGCCGGCCGTAGGCGTCCATGGAACGCCCGGAGGCAAGAAGCGGCGCGCTGGTGACCACCGCCCTGCCACTGGCGGTGACCTCCACCTGGCCACGCGCGGCCAGGTCCGCGAAGGCCAGGACGATGTGCTGGTCGGGCACGTGCAAACGCTTGATCAGCGGGGCGTGACGGACCCGGCTGCCCGGAGCCAGCTCGCCGCTGCGGATCTGCCGTTCGATCTCGGCGGCCACTGACCCGACCGACGGGCAGGGCGGCAGCGTCTGCCGCAGCGTCCGCAGCATCTCCCGGCCCTTTCCGGACAGGACGCACATCTCGGCATAGCCCCTGGTGACGGAGCGCTCGGGCGGCGTCAGCGCGGAGATCCAGGCGTCCCAGCGCGCCCGGTCGGCGGGGGAGTCGGTGGTGTCGCGCCGGGATCGGGCCAGCCCCAGCCACGGTCCGGTCGCCGCGTAGATGCGGTGGCAGGCGCCGTCGACGGCACCCGCCGTCCGTATGCCGACGACGGGCACCTTCCGCAGCGCGTCGAGGTCCTGCGTCAGCATCGCCGCCGTCGCTGCGGTGGCCGGGTCCGCCGGTCGGCGGAGCGGGGAAGGGAAGCGGGACACGGTCACTCCGAGGTTGAGGTCGAGGGGGCGGTGCGGTAGACGAGGAAGTCGGCGGTCTCGTCCGTGGCCGGGTTCCAGGGGCGCGCGCGGGGACGGAGGACGAGACCGGCACCGGCCAGGGCCTCGCGCAGGCGATCGAGGCACTCGCGCCAGTGGTCCTCCGCCCCGGCGGGCAGCAGACCGGTGTCCGGGTCGCGGACGAAGGCGGCGGCCGGCCACCAGATCACCCAGGCGCAGCGGTCGGCCTCGGGCGGCCACACCGTCTGGGTGATGTCACGGACACCGATCCGGCCGAACGGGGAGATCTGGTCCTGGCGGTGGGAGCCGAGTCCGGCCGCGTGCAGGGCGTCGAGGACTACTTCCTGCGGTGACCGGTCGGGATACCAGCCGCTTCGCTGGTAGTGCGGGGGAACGGGAGCCGACAGCGCCCAGGCGGTGTCGGCCGGCACCGGCCTCGGCGGCACGCCGTCGGGCATCCGGTAGACGAGCAGCTCGGCGGTGGGATGGTAGCGGGGCGAGCACCTGACCCGGCTCGGCTCGACGACGTAGCCGAGGGACTCCAGGGCCTGGGCGGTCGCGGCGATCCGCGTCCGCCAGTGCTCCTCGGCCCCGGCCGGCACCCGGCCCGTCCGCGCGTCGCGGCGCAGCGCGGCGTCAGGTGTCCAGTCCACCGTCACGCACAGTTCGGCGCCCTCGGGCCAGGCGGCCTCGGTGAGCACGTAGGCGCGGCACACCCCCAGACCCTGGGGCACCACCTGCCGGCAGAAGCGCTGGCCGTCGGCGTCGGTCCTGACGAGCCGGCTCTCGCCGAGCCCCAGCTCGCGCAGGCGGAAATCCACCAGCGCGCGCCCGCTCTGCGGATCGGACCGGTCGTAGACGGGCTCGGTAACGGGCCCGTCGGGGGTCCACTCACTCACCGGGACTCCTTCGTCAGGGTAGAGGGTTGGGGCCAGGGGTTGTGTTCGATCACCGACGTGGAGGCGATCAGCAGCAGCACCACGACGAGGAAGCCGGCGCAGGAAAGGAAGCCGCTGTTCCGGCCCTCCGGGGCCGCAGGCGCCGCGACCGGTCTCTTCTGCCGGTGCCGGACGCTCAGGCCGGCCAGGCCGAGCGTCAGCAGGGCGGCGAGCGCGGTGAAGGCGTCGGTCACGGCTCAGCCCCCGCCCGCGCGGCGGACCCGACCAGGACGTGCAGCGCCTGCCCGACGGCATCGGGGTACTCCGTGCGCGTCCATCCGCCCCGGCGCATCGCCGCCTGCAGATCGGCCAGGAGAAGAGCCTCCCGGGCCTCCCGCGAGGGGTCGACGGCGTACGTCCCGGGCGTCTCGTACGAATGGTGGGGGCGCAGCAGCCCTTCCAGCGTCAGCTGGAGCAGGGCCAGTCGGACCGTCGTCAGGGACGTGTCGAACTCGCGGGCGATCACCCGTTGGGACGGCAGCCGCTGCCCGAGCGGGTAGGTGCGATCGGCCAGCCGCTTTCGGACCCTCTGTACGACCAGGTCGGTTACGGCGTCCGCCCGGCGCGGGGCGCGGGCACCGGCCCGGGCGGCCCGCACACCGCGCTGCCCGTCGAGTGTCACCAGACCCTCGTCACGCAGGACCCGGACCACCGCGCTCACCATCAGGTGCGGCACACCGAAACGGCCCCGCAGACCGGTCTGGGTACGAAGCGTGCCCGGCGACCAGGCACCCGAGCGCAGTTCCTCACGAAGAGTAAGCAGCATCGGCTCGTCCGGACCCGCACCCATCCTCGGGATGCGGACCGCGGGCCGCGTACCGGTCCGCACCCGGCCAGGACCGGGCGGGGCGGGGCTTTTCGAGGGGACCGCCGGACCGGCGTTCCTGCGCATCGTCGAAGAGGCCGAGGCCCTCATTCAACGCGCTCCCTTCTGCTTGTTCTGGATGTGCTGGTCGTCCACCGGCGACGGCGTGTCCGCGTCGCGTCGCTGGCCGGGCAGGCGGGGCGCGATCTCCACCAGGAAGACGACCGCGCCGCAGAATCCGGCGACGAACACCGCTCCCCACCACGTCATCGCTCTCCTCCCCTCTACGTCTGTCGGCGCCTGCCACGAGAAGCGGACGGCCTGGAAGCCACCCAGCGGCAGGCGGAACGGAGCCTCTACGCCCCCAATTACGGATCTATCGGGATTAAAGGGGCTGGTTAGGGCAAAGGGGTTCCCGTGCCGACCTCGGCCTCGGCTTCGGTGCCGGTCCGGGACGGTGGGGAGGAAGGGCCGACCGCGAGCCTCCCCCACGGAGTGGCGGCCGGGGCGCACCGTCAGGTGCGCCACCTCCCCCAGGTGAGGGAGGCCCCGGTCCAGGTCCGCGCCTTTATCGCGACGCGGGACGTTTTCTCCGGATCAGGTGGTGGCGGGCTGGTTCTGGTGCTTGGCTCGCGCAGCCGTGTCCGCGGCCCTCGCCAGGGCGTCGTTGAGACGTTCGGCCCGCCGGTCTCCCACCGCTTCCTGGACGCGCAGGTGCCCGAACCGCTCCCAGTACCGTCGGGCCACCTCATTGCCCATGATCATCGAGGCGTAGAGGTGCAGCTGGTGCTTGCTCACGCGGCCGAGTCGGTCACGCAGGTCGAGGCCGCAGAGCATGTGGTTGGCGGACATCAGCCCCATGTACTCCTCGACCCCCATGCCGGCAGGCGCCCACTTTGCCGCCACGGCGGGGTCCGTGAAGACCTGCTCCAGCCAGTCCAGCTGGTTCTGCGTGAGGGCGATGTCGACCCGTTCGTGCTGGTGCTTTGCCTCCTGGCGCAGGCGGGCCACGCCGACGCCGACGACAGCCGCGCCCGCGAGCAGTACCGCGGTACTGATCCTCATCGGACCATCCTTTCGATTAGGGGTTGCTGGTGTTGCCGCCCGGTGCGGGCGGAGCGGAAGGACCGGCGTCCAGGACGGACAGCAGCCCGGTCACGAGGCGTGCGAGGTTCTGCGCACGCCGGACGACGGCGTCGACCGTGAGGACGAACGGCGGCACCGAGGACGTCCCGCCCGCGAGCGCCCGTGCCTTCTGGAAGAGGCTCTGGGCCGCCCCAGGTGTGGCGGTCATGCTTCCTCCTCGTCGCCGGCCAGTCGGCCGAGCAGTTCATCCGTCACCCTCGCCAGCCGCCTCAGATGCGCCAGATCAGCTCCGAACTCACCTGTTGGGCCGGCCTGCTGGCCTCGTACGGCCTTGGCCTGGGCAATCGCATCGCCGACGTCCGGGTAAGGGGGCAGCCACTCGCGCTCCTGCGCGACCTTCACGAGTTGGCCGAGCATCCGGTCCAGGCGGGTGATGGCCCTGCCAGCCTCGGCGCCCCGGTCACTGCTGGGCTTGGTCCGGCGTCCGAGGAATCCCTTGGCCCGACCGTGGTACCGCTTCGCACCGGCCAGTCCTTCCGGCGCCCCAGAAGAACCGAGGACGGCGTCCACATCGTTCGCGAGGTCCTCGTCGCGTAGGAAGGAATCGCGCAGTGACACGAGAAGGCCCTGAGTCCTGCGGACGAACTCCTCTGTAGGAAGGCGGGGCGAATCGAGGTTCATGTGACCACCCCCGGCCCCTCGGCTTCTGACCGGTAAGAGGGCCGGCCCCGCAGGACACTGACTGTGGAAGACGGTGCGGGGAATGCCGACGAAGGGCACAGGGTCACGACCATGCCGGTGGCGGCGGGCGGCATCAGGACGCCTCCGCTCGTCCCGGCAGGACGGCCCAGGCGGTGTGGCCGTCCGTGCTCGTGCCCCAGCTGCGCGACAGGGTCTCCACCAGGTGAAGCCCCCGTCCACCGAGGTCCTCGTCGTCCGCGACCCTGATCCGGGGCGGCACGGGGCTCTCGTCGCGGACCTCGACCCGCAGGTCACCCTCCTCATACCGGACACGTAATCCGATGGTCCCCGTACCGTGCAGAACGGCGTTCGTGACCAGCTCGGAGACGATGAGGAGAGCGGCGTCCGCCGCTTCGGACGCGATCTTCCAGCGCAGCATGTGGACGCCCGTCACCCTCCGGGCCTCGGTGGCACACGTCAGCACCGGGACCATGGCGATCTCGAACGCCGCGCGATCGGAGAGCGTGCTGGGAACGAGGGTCATCGCTTTCCTCCCGTCTCCGGCGTCACCAGGGCCAGGAAGCCGCCCAGCTGCTCTATACGGGCGAGCTGGTCCTCGTACTCGTCCAGGTGCCGGCTGACGGTGCCGTACAGGGGAACCACGACGCCATCGATCTCTCCGGCACGCACCAGGCGTAGGACGAGGCGCCACCCGGGCCGGTGTACCGGAGCTGTGGCAGTACGGTCGGAAACTTCCGGCCCCGTAGCCCTCCACCCTTCGGCGGCGATGTACATGCGGGCTTCGGCAAGTACGGACGCCTGGCCCCCCTCGCTGAGGGCGTGGGTGTAGATGCACACGCGGGGGGTTCGGCCACGCGCTGCGAGATCGCCAAGGCGCTGTGTGAGAACGTCTCGACGGACGGTCCCGAGCCGGATGAGAGGGTCCGGCAAGGTGCCGAGACGATCCAGGCGCCACCATCTGTGGCTGCCCCGTTCCTCGTCCATCCACATCGGAGTTTTTCGCCCGCGACCTACCAGGCGAGTCAGGGGAGGCAGGGCCTCGGCCGGCGGGTGCAGAGGGATCTGGGAGAGGAAGGCGGCCCTGTCCAGGTACTCCGTCAACTGAGCGGAAAGCGGGAGGGCCATCGGCGTCCTCCTTCGCGGAGCGCCCGATCCGTGCTGCTTGTCGGCCCCGCTGGCCTTTACGCCGGTCGACAGGATGAGGGTGGCGATGTCCTGATTGCACCCGGGAAGCCCGGTCGTACTCGACGCTGTAGCGATACCCACTGACTTCCCTTCGTCACGATGCGGGCACCCAGCGTCGTGCGAGAGCGAGCGCGGCGCCTATGTCGGCGTTAGGACTTCTCGCTGACCTTTCGGGTGACACCATGACGGGGTTATGACTTCTTCCTGCCTTCTGGCGGGAGACGGTTCCGGTGAGCGGTCGCTGCGGTATCCCATGGAGGGGTACTGATTCCGTGGAGGGGACATGACCGAGAGTCAGCGCACGGTGCTGTTCCTGCTGGTCACCAGACGGAGCATCCGCTCCTATCCGGCATTCAGCGATGAATACACGCGCACGGCTGACCAGTTACGGAGCGAGGGCCGCGAAGTTGCTCCCGCTCCCACAGCACGCCACTACGAGCGCTTGTTGAAGGCCGGGGAGATCAAGACGGCCCCCCACGCTTCGACGGCGCGGGTGTTGGAGCACATGTTCCAAATGCCCGTAGCGGACCTGCTCCGCCCAGCCTCTGCTATCGCGGAGCTTGAGCCGGGGCATTCCACTCGGACCCCCTCCCCGTCCGTGCTCGACGAAAGTAATTTGCTGATGACCGCTCGGGACGCTGCCTCTCACTCAGGCGAAGCAGCCTCGCTCCACCTGGACGAGATGACCCTCGACCAACTCCACGACGACCTGGTCCACCTCGCACGCAGCTACGGCCACATCGCTCCGGCCGAGGCATACCAGAGCGCCACCACCCTGCTGAACCAGGCCCAGGTACTCCTCGAACGTACGCGCTCTCCCGAACAGCACACGCAGCTGTACTACGCAGCTGCGCAGGCCAGCGCCCTGCTCGCCGCGGTGTCCTTCGACCTGGGAGCCCTGGCCCCTGCCGTCACATTCGCCCGCTCCTCCGCGCAGTACGGCAAAACCATCGATCATGGCCCGGTGCAGGCATATGCCTACGGGATGATGGCCTTCATGGCGTTCTGGGACGGACGCCCCGCCGAGGCCGTACGCCTGGCGAAGAAGGGGCAGCAGTTCGGCGGCTTGGGGGACACCGCTCGTCGCCGCCTGTACTCCATCGAGGCCCGTGCTCACGGCCATCTGCGCAACGCCGGCCAGGCCGAACGCTCCATCCAAGAGGCACTCGCCCAGGCCAGCGGCAGCCGGGACGAGCTGCACGACGATATCGGTGGCGAGTTCGGCTTCGACGCCGCCCGCACAGCCATGAGCAACGCAACCACGTGCCTGCTGCTCCGCGACGGCGCAGGCGCAGAGGAGTACGCCACGACCGCTCTCGCCACGCTCAGAATGCTCCCCAAGGAGGAGCAGCCGATCGTCGTCGCGGCGCCGGCTGCCATCGACCTCGCCCGTGCGCGCCTGCTCCGCGACGAGGTGGAAGGGGCCCAGGAAGCCCTGGCCCCCGTCTTCCAGGTGCCGCCGGCCTGGCGTGGATCCGGGATGATGGAGCGGCTGGTGGCGGCCCGCATCGAGCTGACACGCCCGGGGATCGGCACGGCACCCGCAGCGCTGTCGCTGGCGGAGCAGATCGAGGAGTTCAGCTCCCTCTCCCCGATCCGCCGGCTCGGCGCCGCGAACCCGCTGGCGATCGAAGGCTGACCTACCGGCCGAGCACGGCCAGGATCTCCCTCTCCCTCTCCGGCGAGATTCCGTGCTCGGCCCAACGAGAGTGCTCGACCGGGACACCACCCCTGTGCAGCCACGACCAGGTGTCGGCGACGGTGTCCGCCAGGGGGCGGCACACCAGCCCAGCCGCCTGCGCCCGGGCGGAATCGACTCTCCACACACCCTCATGTGTCCGCCACAGAGGCAGCTCCGTCCACTGCTGCACACCGTGGTCCAGGAGTAGTTTGTCCGGAGCCCATGCAAGCTGCGCGTTCCCACCGGTGACGAGCACGCAGGCCGTGAGAAGGTCGCTCATGGTGTCTCTGCCGATCGGGGCGACGACGTTGTATGCCCCGCCCCGGTCAACAGTTGCCTGATCGAGGGCGAACCCTGCCACATCCCGTACGTCGACCGGCTGGATCCACGTGCCCGGCGTGCCCGGAGCGAGCATCCGGCCGCCGCGGGCCGCTCGGTTGAGCCACCATGGCAGACGACCTACGTACTCGCCGGGACCGAGGATGACGCCGGGCCGCAGGATCACCACGCGGTCCTCACCGAACGCTGCAGTGGCTGCCCGCTCCGCCCCTGCCTTTTGACGGCCGTAATACCAGTCCGGCCCGTCCCAGTCGTCGGGGAGACGGCCGTAGTCCACGTCGGCGTCCGGCGGACCGTCCAGAACTTCGGAGCCCTCGGTCAGCGGGTCGTTTGGCCAGCCACGATATGCGTTGACCGTAGACACGAAGATGTAACGGCCGGCGACCGGCTCCAAGATACGGGCGCCGGCGAGGACATCGCGTGGGGCCATCTCGGACGCGGAGGTATCCACGACGGCGTCCCACGGCCCTTCACCAGCCAGCCGAACGAGATCCGCAGCAACGGTGCGATCCCCGCGTACCGTCCGAGCGCCTTCCGGCACGCTCCCGGACCGGCCACGGTTGAAGGCCGTCACCTCCCACCCACGATCGAGTGCCGCCTGCGTGACCGCCCGCCCCAGGAACCAACTTCCACCGAGCACAAGAATCCTCATGACGGTGATTATGACCGCCCGCCATGAACCATGTGCTGATGTCGAGCCCCTTGTCGGCGGAGCCATGAGAGCACCTCAACCTGGCGGGAGCCAAGGCGAGGCGCTGCGAAGGCGATTTCGGCTGTACCGCGTCGCAGGGAGCGGCCCTGGCTCACGCCGGGGACACCTTCGCGTGTGGGCCGACGAGGTGCGCAACGGCCCTGCGGTGCCCTCTGTGTCGTGCTTCCGTCTCCGTGGGGCCAAATTAGTTGTTTCGCCGATTCGATCCGACTGGCCATTCGCTTACGGCAGACGGGAAATCTCGAAGGAAGACTGGATATGCCCGGCAGTTCCATGTCAACGTACAACGGCCCGGAAAAGCGCCAGGTCAGATCGTGGGGCTGCGCGAGGGCAAGAGGGATGTGCTGATCGGAAACCATCTGCGTCAAGCTGCCGTGCTGGCGCGGTCCTGCCTCGGGGGTCCACCTGTCAAACTTCACCACTCGATCTGCCCGCTTCACTGCACAGCGCCGGGGTCATCCGGCGCGGCGCGCGGAACATAGCCGACGATCGCCGGTTAGCCAAACCGGCGATCGCCGCGACTATTGAAGTGTTCGCATTCGGTTGCGCTTGGCGGTGGAGCCGTGGCGAACGTGAGCAGCTTCGTGCAGTCGAGAGGAGGCACGGAGTAGCTCCGCCACGGCAGCCTCTGCCGTGGGCAGCACGGGCCGTCGGCGGGCGGTCACCCTAGCGTCGCTGCGCGAGGTTGTGCTGCTGCCGCTTTCACTCCTCGTGCTTCAGCAAGGAAATTCCCTCCCGTGAGCCGATCTGCGATACCCCCTGCCTTCTTTCGATTTGATTCAGCCGATTCCTTCAGGAACTTGCCGAGTCTTTCCAGCTCCTGGCGAGAGGGGGTGGGCGCATGGTAGCAGCGGCAAGGGTATCCCAGAAGCTGACGGTGGATGAGGTCTGCGCCGAACTTCAGGTCGCTCGGTCCACTTTCTACGACTGGCGCCAGAAGGGGCGCGGGCCGCGTTGTATCCGGCTGCCTAACGGGTCGCTTCGGATACGGCGCGCAGATTTTGAGAACTGGCTTATGGATTGCGAGGACGCCTCTTGATGGACACCAGCTCCCTGGATGTTCGTTTCTATCCGATTGAGACGAACAAGCGAGCCAAGGGAAACTCCTACACTGTCCGTTGGAAGGTCGCCCACAAGAAGCACAGCAAGACGTACAAGAAGAGTGCTGTAGCCGACGACGAGCGCGCGAAGCTGATGTCTGCGCACAGGAAGCGCGAGCCGTTCGACATCGAAACTGGACAGCCGGTCTCCTGGACCTCCAAGGCCGCCGAGGCCAACTGGTACGACTTCGCGGTCGAGTACGTCGACTGGAAGTGGCCCCGCTCTTCAGGAAACACCCGGAAGAACATGGCCAAGGCGCTCACGCCCGCGACCATCGCGCTGCTGCGCACGGTGCCGCCGAAACACTTTGAGCCGGTGCAGGTCCGTAGGGCGCTGCGAGAGTATGCCTTCAACGTCAACCGGCGTACCGACCCCGAGAAGCCGGTGCCGGCCGAGGTCCAGACGATTCTTGACTGGGTCCAGCGCAATGCCCTTCCGATGAGTGCCTGGGAGAAGACCGAGACCGTCGACAAGGTCGTCACGGCTCTCGGTTCCCGGCTGGACGGGACTGCGGCAGCCGCCAGTACGATCGCGCGCAATGACCGGATCATGAACCTGGTCATGGGCTACGCGATCCGGCACAACTACCTGAAGGTCAATCCCCTCCCGAAGGGCAAGGGTGAGCGCACGGTGCCGAAGGTGGCGCCGGCCATCGACAAGCGATGCCTGCTGAACCGTGACCTGGTCGCGAAGATGCTGGACTGGATAGGCAGGCGCCCGCGCCGCGGGCGCCTCTACCGGGCCTTCTTCGCCACCCTCTACTACGCCGGTCTCCGGCCTGAAGAGGCTGTCGCCCTCCGGGTGGGTGACGCCACACTGCCGGATACGGGGTGGGGTGAGTTCCTCGTCCATGAAGCTCAGCCTGAAGTCGGCAGCCAGTGGACCGACACCGGCAAAGTACACGAGGAACGGGCTCTCAAGGGGCGTGGCGAAGGCGATACGCGCCTGGTGCCCATCCACCCCTCCCTCGTCGTACTCCTGCGCGAGATCATCAAGGAGTACGACCTCAAGCCCGCTGACCTCCTCTTCCCGGGGGAGAAGGGCGGCATGCTGGCGGGCTCGGTCTTTCGGCGTGTCTGGGCGAAGGCTCGCGAGGAGATCCTGCCCGAGCACGAATTCAAGTCGCCGACCGGCAAACGTGTGTATGACTTGCGTCACACCTGCCTGACGACCTGGCTCAACAACGGCATCCCGCCAGCCCAGGTCGCCGAGTGGGCTGGCAACAGCGTGCCGGTGCTGCTGGCCATCTACGCACGATGCGTTGTCGGCCAGCTAGACGACTACCTTAACCGGATCGAAAGTGACCAAGACCTTCCAAAGGTGGCGGCGTGACGAGTGGCCTCGGAACTCCAGAAGATGGGGCTCCGAGGCCACTCTGCTGTGTGCGGGGAGGGGCTGGAGAGCGGTCCGCGCACCCCTCATTTTGTGGGACGTATGTGGGACGGACGCCCGTAGAAACCCATTTTTGGCCGGTGCCAGCCGGACTCGGTGGCCTGCAGAGGGAGTGGGTCCGGTTTACTTGGAAGGCCGGGTAAACCCACTCTGACCTGCGAAAACGTCGCCAACCTGACATGGTGTCAGTGGCGCCCCCGGCAGGACTCGAACCTGCGGCCAAGCGCTTAGAAGACGCCTGCTCTGTCCTCGCGTTTCATGGCCGCCGACGTGCAGGTATATGTGAGTTTGGGCAGATTCGCCAACAGCAGACACATTGATTCCCATACGGACTAGATTAACTCGGCGAAGGAAGCAAACCTAGAGTGGTCTTGGGAAAGCAGAACCTACTCTCTCGGCACCAACCGGGACCGTGAGAGGTACGTCGCGGGCGCAACATAGTCGACGATCGCCGGTTGGCCAAACCGGCGCTTCTCCAGACCATTGAATGACTAGGGGGCGCCGATGCGTCCCGATGTCTCGTGTGAGGAGTCATGTAGCTTTGTCGAAGCTGGCCATAGACGAATCGTCCTTGCTCTCTGCAGACCATGTTCGCGCCCTTCTGGGGAGGATTCAGAAGGAATCTTCGGGGGCCGTTTTCCCGTTTCTCGCCTCTATGGCAGGCGCCGCGCTTTCGCCTGGCGAAGCAGCCTCGGTCCGGGTGAAGGACGTGACGCTCCCGGACGGGGAGTTCGGGGAGGTGCTGGTCCGTGCCGGCGAGAGTCGGAGGGTTCCTGTCTCCCCGGAGATCGTGCGTGTGCTGAGGCGCTGGGTCGACGAGGTGGATCTGGAAGCTGAAGATCTGCTGTTCCCGGCCAAGCAGGGTGGGCCGTTGGCGTCCTCCGAGTACAAGAGGGCGTGGAGGCACGCTCGCCAAGCGGTGTTGAGCCCGGACGAGGTGCAGGCGGGCTTGGGGGAGCAGGTCTCCAGCCTGCGTGACTCCTGCCTGGACCGCTGGCTCGGGGCGGGCGTTCCTGCGTGGGGCGTCGCCGAGTGGGCTGGCGTGAGTGCGAGCTGGATTGCACTGCGGTACCCGCACCGCTTCCGGCTGGAAGACGTCGAGATCGACTGGCAGCACCTGGAAGAGATCCTGCGCCTTCCGGACATTCCCGAGCGGTAGTTTCCCCTCTCGCGCTCTGACTCACGATCCGAGCGCGAGACCACCCGCCGAGCATATTTCGAACGTCGGCGGTCCACGCCGCACGCGGCCGTGTCACATGGCTCGACCCTCAGCGATCTGGTCCCACTCCCCTACAGGGCCGGTTGACCTGTGCCGTGGACTGCCGGCAGCCCGGCTGGATCAATTTACCTGCTTGGCCTTTCCCCTTCTGTTTCCGAGGACTCGCGCATGCCTGCCCGTTTGCTGTCCATTCCCGCTGTGGCCGCCGCCCTGGACGTGGACCGCCGCACCGTCTATCGCTTTATCGCCGCTGGCGATCTTCCCGTCGTCGATCTGCGCACCGGGACGGAACGATCTTGCGTCCGCGTCCCTGCTGCCGGGCTTGAGGAGTTCATCGCCAGGAGATTGGTTGGTTCCCCGCGCCCCCGTCGGTGAATTCTCGCCCCCAGCCCAGCCCTCACCGCTTCCGACCAAAGGAGTAGTACCGCGTACCTGCGCAAATTGAAGTCCGGCAAGTGGCAGGCGACCGTACGCAACCGGGCCGGAGACCGGTTCAGCGAGTCCTTCCCCCTCAAGGCCCAGGCGCGGGCCTGGGGCATCGAGCTAGAGACCCAGTTCGCCCGCGGAACCATGCGCGACCCGCGGGCCGGCGAGATCGCGTTCCGGGAGTGGCACGACCGGTGGTGGAACGCCCGCATCGTCGAACCCCACACGCTGCGGGGCGACGCGTCCAGCATCAAGAATCACGTCATGCCCTACTGGGCTGACTGGGAAATGCGGGCCATCACCCGCATGGACGTCCAGAGCTGGATACGCTCCCTGGTCGAGAAGGGCGCAGGCCCTGCCGCGATCAAGCGGGCCTACAACCTGACGTCATCCATCATGCGTGCGGCGGTCGACGACGATGTGATCGCAGTGAGCCCGTGCCGCAGCATCGACCTGCCGCCCATCGCGGTCAAACCGCCGCAGTGGTTCACGCCCGACCAGGCGCAGAGCATCCTCGACGGACTCGCCCCCGCCTGGCGGACGATGTGCCTGCTCGGCTTCTATACCGGACTGCGCTGGGGAGAGCTCTCCGGCCTGCACCGCCACCGCATCGACACACGCCGCTCGCGCCTGTTCGTGGTGGAGGTCAATACCAAGAGTGGCATCAAGGAGTACCCCAAGAGCTCCAAGAGCCGCCGGGAAGTCCCGCTCCCGCCCCACGTCCTCGAAGCCCTCGAACGCCACATCCACCGGTTCGACCGCGACGCAGTGGTCTTCACGACCATCACCAAGGGCCGCTCCGGGCGCCTCCTCGCCGACAGCAACTGGCGTCGGCAGACCTGGTGGCCTGCTGTCGAGGCTGCCTATCATTTCGGCGACGACGGCGAGTTGCAGCTCGTCCCGCACTACCCGCCGCACTCCATGCGCCACACCTGCGCTTCGTGGCTCGTCCAGAGGGGAGTCTCGCTCTACGAGGTCCAGCACCTCCTCGGCCACGAGAGCTTCCAGACTACCCAGCGCTACGCCCACCTACAGCCGGACGCCCACAAAGCCGTGCTGGGAGCATGGGAACGCATGGAAACCCCGCTCACCATCGCCGCATGAACGTTCCTTCGCCCTGTCCTCCATGGACAGGGCGAAGTCGTTTCCCGGTCGGATAGGGCCGGGTCACGTTCGTGGGTCGGTTGGCCGGTCGTCGGGAAGCGTCCAACGGCCGTCGGCGTCGAATGGCCACGGGTAGGCGTAGGAGTCGACCTTTGCCAGCTCACGCAGTACCTCCCGCCCGGCCGGCGGATCCACAGGAGGGCTCAAAGGTTTCTTCAGGGGGTCGAGTTGCACCGCGTACGCCTCAGCCCACTCCAGCCAGTCCGCCTCGTCCGCCGCAACCGGCGCGTCGCCGGCTCGGGCGCGGGCTGCCTGGCAGAAGGCGCGGATCTCGTCGGCCTGCCGCCAGGCCCGAATCTGCCCGGTAAGAACCGTCGCCCGGTGCTGCTCGATCTGCTGCTCGCGAGCCCGCGCGACGGCCGCGTACCAGCGGCGCCGCTGTTCGGCCTCACGCAGTTCCTTCTCCCGCTCCCGGCGGTCGGCTTCCGCCGCAAGGCGTTCGAGATCCTGCAGCAGATGGCCCAGCCGTGATTCCAGTGTCCACCGGGCACCGTCGCTGTAGGAGTACGAGTGCTGATACCAGCTCCCAGAGGGCGCGCCGAGAGCGAGGCGGCCGTTGAACTCTTCGTCGTACTTGGGCAGGCGCGTCCAGGGGTTGCGCTCCTGCTGACGCAGCTCCTGTGGGGTGGGCTCGTGCGGGACCTTGGTCGTCCGTTCGGTGAGAGCGAGGGGAAAGGTCCGGCCCCGGATCACAATTGCCACCGTGTGCACGGCTTCTCCGCGCTTCAGGTCGCTCTGGGTCTCGACCGCGTAGCCGCGGTTTTCCGCTTCCTTCAACAGTGCGTGCATGATCCGCAGGGCCCGGTCGGCGAGTGGACGCGACAGGTACAGCGGGATGACTTCCGACTTGCCCCGGGTGTCGACCACGCTCCGGGATCGGCCGAGAGCCTTGCGCGTCGCACGAACAAGACGATGAGGGCGATCTAAGGTCTCCGGCACGTGGACGGCCGGAACGGGAGGAGACTGTGCTGCCTTCTCAGCCTCCTCGTCAACCAGCGTGAAGACGCAATCGCCGCGCTGTCGGCCGTTCCACCGCAGCTTGCACCCTGTGGGTACGTGCCCGTGGTGGAGCGCGTCGTAGTACGCCGCCCGCCATCGTCCCCGGGTCTGCTCGGCAGGATCGGGAACCGTGATCTTCCCCGAGGCTGACTGTAGACGGGAGATCAGCTCGGCTCCGTCCGCCGGAGCCCGCGCGGCCTGGGCGGCATCGCCCTCCAGCCGTTCCTTCTCGACCTGGACCTGCCGGGGATGCTTGCCGTGCTTGAGGTAGTAACGGCCATCCGCAGTGACTACGGCGACGTGTCCGCTTCCACGCCAGGTCCGCTTGATCAGGTCCCGCTGTTCCAAGGCCCAGGACGTCTGGATCCGGGCAGGTGGGATAGGCATCGCACTGGAAGCTGCCGCGATCTCACGGAGCAAGTCGACTTGGGGCTCCGTCAACGCGTACTTCACTACGTCGGCTCCTCGGCGGTCCGTGGGCGGGAAGGCCAACCTAGGGGAGTGGACCGTACCTGGAGTGCGATGGTCCTCCGTACAGGTACCTCGGGCTGATACCGGCCACGGCCGTTATGGCGGCGGTGTAGGGTCTCGCAGCGGTCTACCCCAGCGTCATCCATTCATCACCGTGACGCTCGTTTGACGCTCCGAGCCCTGTCCGTCTCCCTGGTCGAGTCGGAAAACGGCGCCTGACCTGCTGTTTCGTGCACAGCCGTCTAGGCCGACCCCTTTCCGATGACGCACCACGTGGAGTGCGTGGCAATCTTGGAGCCCGCAGCAAAGGGGCCCTGAGCTGCTGTTTCTCTGGATTGCCGAGGATCGCCGGTGGTTCCTCGACCTGTTGTCCAAGGTGCATGGTGCGGAGTCTCGCCGTATGTCCGGGAGCGCCTCCGACCTGCGGTTTCGACCGGTGCCGGCTCGACACCTCCGCGCGGTTCGTTCTCGGCGACTGTCAGGCCTCGCGGTTTCGATGTCCATCGAAACCGGGGCGATTCAGAGCGTAGGATCCCGCAGCCCGGGGGCGCTTCGACCGGCCCGCCGTGCTGTCCGGCTACCGTAGGCGAGCCCGTCGAGTGGCATGGCGAATCTGTGCAGAGAGGGGGAGCGGGGGGTGAGTGGGGTGGAGAGCTGGTCCCGCGTCATGGATCTCCTCCGGGAGCATGCTCCGGCCGATCACGCGGATCTGCCCGGCCCGGCCACGGAGCGGATGCTCGCGGCCGCCGAGGAACGCATGGGTGTCTCATTGCCTCCGGAGTTGCGGGCGTGGCTGCTGCGGAACAACCTGGATCTTCCCGAGGAAAATGCGGACGACGACGTCGCCTGCTGCGGTTACGCCGGGTTCCCGGACGAGGGGAGCTTCTTTCTGGGCATCCGGGCGATGGAGAAGCTCTACGCGAATCACCCCTTGCCCGGCGGGGGTGAATGGCGCGAGGAGTGGATCCCGTTCCTGTCGGATCAGGACGGCTGGATGGGGAAGTTCACTGATGCGGCGGACGGACGTGTCGGCAGATGGTTCGTGGGCGAGCCCACGATCACCGGCGAGTACGCGTCATTGGCCCGCTACTTCGACTCCGTGGCGGAGACGCTGACGAGGATCGGCGCGGGGGACTGTCCGGTCTGTTCGGTTGTCGACGGGCGACTCGTCTGGTCGTGAGGCCGCGAGGTCGTGAACGGGCGTGCCTCCTGGGAACCCGTTCCTCGAACGGTGCGTCGTACTCGTTCACCCGGTTCGGTACCCGTCGTACGCGGAAGCGGCCTTCGTCTGAACATGCGGTCCGGCCAGGGAGCGCACACGTCCCGCACGAAGGCCGCGAGGATGAGTCTGCTGCGTCACGATGCCCGGCGGGATTCGTCGGCGGAACTGCGCCGGTGCTCTGCGTTCGCTGCGCGACCCGGACGCGCTGCGGGGTCCTACGAGAACGACGGGTCGGCCGCCGAACGGGGGGCGCGCCAGGGGCTGCCTGGTCCGGGGCCTCGATGCCGGCCGCCCGCACAACAGTGGTGCGGGCGGCCGGGTGCCGGGCTGTCAGGCGGTGACCCTGCCGAAGAGGTGGTTGGCAGGGGCGTCCGGGTCGTTGCCGTAGAAGAACTCGGTGAGGGCCTGGTGGAATTCGGCGCGGTCGAGCCCGCCGGAGCCGTCCCTGTCCAGAGCGGTGAAGACCGTGGCGCAGTCCTCGCCGGGCACACCGGCGACCGAGTCGAACATCTGCTGGAACTCGCCTTGGTCGATCTTGCCGTCCGCGTTGAGGTCGACGAGGTCGAAGAAGCAGTCGGCGATCGGCGCGATCTGCTGCGGATAGAGGGCGGGGTCGGTCAGGGCGCTCCGGAAGCCTTCGGTCATCTCCCGCAGATCGACCTTCCCGTCACCGTCCTGGTCCATCGGGGCGATCACATGCGTCCAGAACCCGTCCATTCCCTCGACGAGTCGGCGGGCGGTCGCGGAGTCCGGCGCGGTGTCCCGGGCGGCGATGTAGCGCTCGCTCATCGCGCGGACGTCTCGCTGGGTGATGAACCCGTCGCCGTCGACGTCGGCGCCCTTGAACCACTGTCCGTACTTGAGGTCTTGAAGTGCAGTCACGACTGCGCACAGTATTCACCTGATTACGCAATTGCAAAACGGGAGTGGAGCCTCCGGCAGCCGGGGCGGCCCGCTGCGCGTTTGACGACGGCGAACACGGAGGACCTGCTCGAAGAGGCGGACGATTTGCGGGTCAGTGTTCGAGGTGGGGTGGTGTGAAGGCGAGCACGTCCGGAAGGGGGCCGTCGTAGGGCTCGACGTCGACGAGCGCACTGTGGGCGCTCGGCCCCTGGGACAGGCGGGAGCACCCTCGGTCGGCCGTGAGGGTGTTCGGATTGCCGTGGTGGTCCAAGGTGCCGCTCCGGCCTGGCCGGGCCGGGTCCCACCATGCTCCGGTGGACAGTTGGATGACGCCCGGCATGACGTCGTCCGACAGGACTGCGCCCGCCAGGCAGCTGCCGCGGTCGTTGTGGACGCGTACGATCATGCCGTTCTCGATGCCACGGGACGCGGCGTCCAGCGGATTGATCGTCACGGGCTCACGGCCACGGATCTTCGACCCCAGACTGTGGCCGCCGTTGTCGTACTGGCTGTGCAGGCGTGAGGCGGGCTGATTCGAGATCAAGTGCAGCGGGAACCGGTCCGACAGGTCGGCACGGAGCCACTCCACGGGTTCGAACCATGCCGGATGCCCGACGCAGTCGTCGTAGCCGAACGAGTCGATCTCCTCGGAGAAGATCTCGATCCGGCCCGACGGGGTCGTCAGGGGGAAGCGCTGGGGGTCCGCGCGGAGCGCCTCGAAGCTGCCGGGGAACGGGCCGCGCAGCGCCGGTAGCTCAGCCGTGGAGTTCCGCCAGAAGTCGTCGAAGCCCGGCAAGGCCCCGTCGTCGCCGAGGTCGGCCCTCGTCTGCTCGTAAAGGTGCCGGACCCATTCGATCTCGGAGCGTGACTGCGTGAACTCGCGCTCGTATCCGAGCCGGGAGGCCAGGGCGGTGAAGATGTGGTGGTCGGTGCGTGACTCGCCCGCCGGCTCACGGACTTTCGGCATCGCGACGAGGTGGGGGTCGGAGAATCCGGCGGCGAAGTCGTCGCGCTCCAGGCTGGTGGCGACGGGAAGGACGATATCGGCGAACTTGGCCGTGGTGTTCCACCAGGCTTCGTGCACCACCACCGTGTCAGGGGTCTGCCAGGCGCGGGTCAAGCGGTGGAGATCCTGGTGGTGGTGGAACGGATTGCCTCCGCACCAGTAGATCAGGCGGAGCTCGGGCAGGGTCAGGCGCCGGCCGTCGTAGTCGATGGTCCTGCCCGGATGCAGCAGAGTGTCGGCGATCCGTGCGACAGGGATGAAATCCGCGACAGGGTTGGAAACCCGGGGAACCGACGCCACGGGGGGCCGGCCCGGGGCGACGCCGGTCGCGTCCATCGTCGCGTAGCCCGCACCCCAGCCGCAGCCGGGCCGCCCCATCGAGCCCGCCATGGCGGCCAGTACGACCGACATCCAGATCGGCTGTTCGCCGTGGTCCGCCCGCTGGATCGCGTAGTTGACCATGATGAGCGAACGTCGCGTGGACAGGCGGCGAGCCAGTTCGGTGATCGTGTCCCGGCTGATGCCCGTGATCCTCGCTGCCCAGGCGGCATCCTTGGCAACGCCGTCGACTTCGCCGGTCAGGTAGGAGGCGAAGCGGTCGAAGCCGACGCAGCAACGGCGAAGGAAGTCCTCGTCGTGCCAGCCGTTGACCAGCATCGTGTGGGCGATGCCGAGCATCGCGGCGGTGTCGGTGTTGGGGACGACGGGCAGCCACTCGGCGTCGAGGAAGCCGGCGGTGTCACTGCGGATGGGGCTGATGTTCACGAACCGCACCCCGGCCGCACGGCACTTTCGCTGCAGGTCCTGCGTCTGGTGTCTGGCCAGTCCGCCGGGGTTGATCTGGCTGTTCTTGAGAGCCAGCCCTCCGAACGCAACCACCAGCTCACAGTTCTCGGCGATCTCGTCCCACATCGGCATCCGGGACTGGTAGCTCCACGGAGCTCCGCCGATCACATGGGGGAGGACGACCTCCAAAGCCGCGGTGCTGTACGTGTTGCGGGAGTCGGTGTATCCCCCGCCCAACGCCAGAAACCGGTGGAGTTGCGCCTGCGCGTTGTGGAACGTGCCCGCGCTCGCCCAGCCGTAGGAGCCGCCGAACACGGCGCTGTCCCCGTGCTGAGAACGCACCCGGCGCAGTTCCTCGCTCACCAGGGTGATCGCGTCGTCCCAGCTCACCTCCAAGAAGGCGTCCGAGCCCCTGGCCGTGTCGTGCGCGCGCGGCAGGCCGTTCAGCCAGCCCTTGCGCACCGCGGGGCGCAGCACGCGGGCGCTGTCGTCGGCGGCTGTCACCATTCCGGGTCCGATGGGCGACGGCGCGGGGTCGTCGCCCCTCGGCTCGATGCGTACCAGCCGACCGGAATCAACCACCGCGACGAAACTGCCCCAGTGCGTCGCGACCGACATGCGTCGTTCCACGATGCCTCAACTCCGTCTCCGAATTTTCCCGGCTCCTGGACAGCGGCCACTCATGTCGCAGGGGAACCGGGTCAGTTGACGGGCCGCAGGACACAGACTCCCCCTGCGGCCCGCTGCCGAACCCTGTAGGGGCACGAGTCTTCCCACGGCCGCGCGGATTCGGCTCTCCGCAGCCCCGCGGAGGGAAGGTACGCGCACGTCGTCGCCGCCCGTGACCACCACGTCGACCAGGGGGCCCACTTCTCCGAGCACCCGGACTTCCGGAACTCTTTTCCCGAGCACTGCGTCGTGGGCGGCGAGGGAGGCGAGTTCCATCCGGACTTCGTGCCCGCCGTCACCTCTGGCGGTGTGCACGAGGTGTTCTCCACGGAGGCGTACTCCGCCTCGAAGAGTGGTTTCGAGGGTTCGGTTCAGGACGGCACCTCGCCGGCCGGCCGGCTGCGTGCCCGCCACATCCGTGGTCTCGACGTCGTCGGCATCGCCGCCGACCACCGTGTGAAGGCCACCGCGCTCGACGGGGTACGAGCGGGCTTCGCCGTCCGGGTCCTGCTCGACCGCACCGCCGGCGTTGCCGCCGACACCACCAGCGCCGCGATCGATGAGCTGCGCCGAGCCGGTGTGGTGCTGAGCGGCAAGCCCGCCGACCAGGTCATCGCGGGGGAAGTCGTCCGTGACGAGGACTCCCCGGCCGCGGGCGGGGCGCGGGTCCCGCAGCCGGGTCGTGAAGGCCGTGTCCTGAGACGTCGGCGGAGAGCGGATCAGGCCGTGGACGAGGGCGACCGGTCGTCGTCGAGCTGACCGCGGTTCCGCCGCGGCCGTGCGGTCGCCGTTCCGGCCTCCGGGTCCTGGATCTCGCGGTTCGCGCGTCGTGGGGCCCTCTCGTATCCGTTCCGGAGCACCTGACCGTGCGGGTCGGTCACGACCCGCACGGTCAGGCCGTGGCGGCGGTGCCGGTGTGTGTGGCCGGGCCGCCCGTCGCCCACTCGGTCACGCTCGGCGGGGGACCCGTCGAGCAGGACGTACTCCGGTTCACCCTGGCGCAGGACCTCGATCGGGCCGGGTGTCCGGGAGGGCGACGACCCCCGTGGTGCGGGCGGTGCCGGCCGGCGACCGGCGCCCTCGCCGACGAGGGCCCGCCGTCGCCTCGTTCGCGGCGGCGGGTGCTACCAGATCACGATCTTCGTGATCTTGTGGATGGACCCGCCGGGGACGTTGCCGAAGTGCCACTTGTCCACGGTCATGCCGGTCGCCGGCGCGCCCAGCCTCGGGACGTACTCCAGCGTGACCTTGTTGTCCCCGGTCCAGATCCGGTCCACGCCGTAGATGGCCACGTTCTGCGCGCCCGCGTTGGCGAAGCAGAGGGAGCCGCCCGCGTTGTGGAGCGACAGGAGGCCCAGTCCGTTGCAGTCGGTGCGGTTGATGGCGAACGCCGACGAAGCCGGCAGCGTGACGGCCATGGCGCCGGCCGCCGCGACCACCGCGAGGCGTGCGATGAAACGCTTCACTGGTGCGTTGTTCCTTCCGTGGTGGTGTGGTGCCGCCGAGGGCCGCAGCGCACGGCGGCGCCGGGACGCACGCGCGTCCCGTCGACGCAACGGGGGAGAGAGCGCTCCGGTTCACCGGGGGAGCGCCTTCCTTCGGACGCGGCCGTGACCTCCCTCCCCGTCCGCAGGCCCCTCGCCCGGAGGCGCCCCCTGTCCTGGCCCGACGGCACAACGCCTTTCGACCGCCGACCGGGTCTTCCGCCGGTGTGCCGGGTCGCGTTGGATGGCCCCGAGAAGACGTGAGGGACGAAGGAGGTGCGCCGTGGGGCGCGTCACGAAGAAGCAGGGGTGGGCGGCGGCGGTCGTCACCGCCGTGGTCGTGGTGGCCGGGCTGGTGTGGTTCAAGCCCTGGGCGCTGTGGGTGGACGAGACCGTCAACGAGGCACTGCCCCCGGTGGCCACGCCGACCGGGACGCGGACGGGGTCCGCGAACCCGTCCTCCTCCCCGGGAGCCGCGCCGCCCGCCGGTCCGGCCACCGTGGCGCGGGGCTCGTTCATCAGCCACGAACACACGACGACCGGCACGGTGCGGATCGTCCGGCTCGCCGACGGCACCCACACGCTCCGGCTCGAAGGGCTCGACACGAGCAACGGCCCCGACCTGCGCGTGTGGTTGAGCGACGCGCCGGTGAAGGAGGGGAAGGCCGGCTGGGGCGTCTTCGACGACGGGAAGTACGTCAACCTCGCCGAGCTCAAGGGGAACAAGGGCGACCAGAACTATCCGCTGCCGGCGGATCTGGACCTCTCGGCGTACACGAGCGTCAGCATCTGGTGCGACCGTTTCGACGTCTCGTTCGGTGCCGCGGAGATCGTCCGCACCTGACACCGTACGAGGGGGGTGTTCGGTATGTCCCCGGCCAACGTCCTTCCACAGGGGCGGAGTTCCTGATTCCGCCTCCGGAATGATCACACCGTCACGGTGAGAAACGGCGTGGACACAGCGAGATCACGACTGGCAGGCTGCCGCGCGTCTGTTCCCTCTTGATCAGAAGGAGTACAGCGTGCGCAGAACCACCGGCCGGTCCCGTGGACCGGCCCGGGGCAGGACCCGGACCCCGGCCCTGCCCCTCGCTCTGGCTCTGCTCGCCCCCGTGGGCGTGCTGGCGGGCAGCCCCCTGTCCCCGGCGGCGGCCTCCCCGGCCGCGGAGGCCGCGGAGAGCACGAACGCCTCCGCGGCCACACCCTCCGCGACCTCCCGCGAGGAGGTGAACGCGCGGCTCACCGCCCAGGCCCAGGGCCGGCGGATCGAGGTCGTCGGCGCCCGCACCGAGAACACGACCCTGTGGGCGAACCCCGACGGCACCATGTCCGTCGAGTCCTTCGCCGGTCCCGTGCGCTACCGGGAGAACGGCCGCTGGGTCGGAGTCGACCTCACGCTCGTCAAGGACGCCGACGGCACCGTCCGCCCCAAGGCCCACCCGCGCGGCCTGCGTCTCGCCGGGCGCACCGGGGCCGCCGGAGGCGACCTCGCCACCCTGGGGAGCGGGGAGCGGGAGCTGGCCCTCGGCTGGAAGGGCGCGCTGCCCGAACCGCGGCTGAGCGGCCCGAAGGCGACGTACGAGGACGTCCTGCCGGGCACCGACCTCGTCGTCGAGGCCACCCGCACCGGTTTCGAGCAGTTCCTGGTGGTCGCCGACCGACAGGCCGCCGAGCGCGCGGCGGCCCTGACGCTGCCCGTTCGCTCCAAGGGGCTGGAGGCCCGTCAGGGCGAGGACGAGACGCTCACCCTGACCGACACCCGCACCGGTGCCACGGTCGGACGGGGCTCCACCCCGTACATGTGGGACGCCTCGGCGGGCGGCGAGAACGCTCCCGGCGCCCGCACCGCCCGCGTCGACCTGGACGTCACCGAGCGGGGACAGGGCTTCGACCTCACGGTCAGGGCGGACCGCTCCTTCCTGGCCGACAAGGCCACCCGCTACCCGGTCACCATCGACCCGGCCGTCTACTTCGGCACCGACTTCGACACCTACGTCCGCAACGGCGACACCGCCGACTTCTCCGCCACGCCCGACCTGCGGGTCGGCCGCGAGTGGCAGAAGGGCGAGGCCCGCTCCTTCGTCAACTTCCCGAGGAACCCCGCCGTCACCGGCCAGGACGTCCTCAACGCGGAGCTGAACCTCTACGCCACCTGGTCCGACGGCTGCGCACCGCGCTCCTGGGAGATATGGGACACCGGCAACGCGTCGTCCGCCACCCGCTGGAGCAGCCAGCCCGCCTGGCGCTCCAAGGTGACCTCCTCCACCCAGACGCACGGGCACACGGACTGCGGCCCGCGCTGGATATCCGAGGACATCACCCCGCTGTTGAAGCAGTGGTCCAGGACGGCCAACGCGGTCGACACCGTCGGCCTGCGGGCGACCGACGAGAACGACGTCACGGCGTTCAAGGTCTTCGCCTCCGCCCAGACCACCACCGCGCCCTCGATCCTCGTCACCTACGAGACCCCCGCCGACCCGGTCAAGGACCACGTCGTCTACTGGAATGATGTCCTGCAGGAGACCTACCGCCAGGTCGGCGGCGCCCCCGGCCCGCTCGCCCGGGCCGGTGCCATGGTGCACGGCGCGATCTACGACGCGGCCAACTCCGCCCGGTGCGCGGAAGGCCCGCTCAAGTGCCTCGGTGACGCCTACCTGGTGAAGGCCACCGCCTCCAACGGGGCGAGGCCCGACGTGAACAGCGCCATCGACCACGCCGCCTTCGACGTCCTGCGGTCGCTCTACCCGTCGCTGAACTTCGACGACGAGATCGCCGCCGCCCGCTCCACCATCCCCGTCGCCGTCACGTCCGCCCAGCGCGCCGCCGGCACCGAGGTCGGCCAGAAGGCCGCCGCCGCGATGATCGCCGCCCGCCAGAACGACGGCTCGGCCCCCGTCGCCCCGTACACCGGCTCCACCCAGCCCGGCTACTGGCGGCCGACCGGCACGGGCGACGGCGCCACCCCGCAGTGGGGCCTGGTCAAGCCCTTCGGCATGGCGAGCAGCTCCCAGTTCCGTTCCGCCGGCCCGGCCGGGCACACGCAGATGAGCACGCTGCTGCCGAGCCAGGCGTACGCCGACCAGGTCAACGACGTGAAGAGCCTGGGCGCGGCGGAGTCCACGGCCCGTACGGCCGACCAGACCAAGGCGGCCCTGTTCTGGGCCAACGACCTCGACGGCACCTACAAGCCGCCGGGCCAGCTCTTCGAGCACACCCAGATCCTGTCCCGCCAGTACGGCACCACCGTCGCCGGCAACGCCAAGCTCTTCGCCCTGACCGCCTTCGCCATGGCCGACGCGTCGATCGTCTCCTGGGACCAGAAGTACCGGACGGACGTCGACCTGTGGCGGCCGGAGAGCGCGATCCGCCTCGACGGCGACGGCAACGCGAAGACCACCGCCGACGCCAACTGGCAGCCGCTGTCCCAGGACCGCAACGGCCAGCACTTCTCGCCGCCCTTCCCGGCGTACATCTCCGGGCACGCCACCTTCGCGGGCGCGTGGTCGAAGGCGACGCAGACGTGGTTCGGCACCGACCAGGTCACCTGGACCGCCACCACCGAGGACCCCAACGCCCTCGGTGCCACCCGCACCTTCACCTCGATCTCCGCCGCGGCGACCGAGAACGCCGTCGGGCGGGTCTGGCTCGGCGTGCACTACCGGTGGGACGGGACCGACGGCGTCACCGCCGGAGGCAACGCCGCCGCGTACGGGGTGGCGAACCGGCTCAAGCCGAACACGGCCGCGAGCTGGACCGCGTACGAGACGCTGCGCAACCTCGCCGGGTGCCAGGAGGTCGGCAAGCGGCTCGTCGCCGAACACCGCTGGACCTCCTACCAGTGCACGCAGGTGCAGGCGCCCGAGCCCGACCACACGCTGTACGTGAAGTAGCGGCCGATGAGACCGACGAGACCGACGAGACCGACGAGACCGACGAGACCGACGAGGACGATGAGGACGAGGAGAGGAGACGAGGACATGCGTATGCGCACCCACCAGCCCCAGCAGCCCCGGAAGGGGGTGCGAAGGGCGGTCGTCGCCCTGGTCGCGACCTGTGCCGTCGGCGCCGTCGCGGCCCCGATCGCCCTCGCCGCGGCCTCCGCGGACCGTGCCCCGGCGGCGGCCGCCGGGGACGGCCGGCTGCTGCCGACGCCCGAGGCGCCGAGGATCTCGGACGGCTCGTACGCGGGCTTCCAGCTCTGCGGCGGTCCGGCCGGGGACCCGGTCGTCACGACCGGCACCCCGACCCTCGCGGCCACCCTGGAGTCGGTCGCCCCGCCCGGCACCGTCGAGCCGGCCCGGCCCGGCCCGCGCCGCACGGTGGCCTTCGAGGTCGACACGGCCGCCGGCGGGCCCGTGCTCCACCGGCAGCTCACCAGCGACACCAGCAACGCCGCCGCCCTCCAGCTGCCCGAGGGCACCCTCGCCGACGGCGCCTACCGCTGGCGCGTCCGCGTGAAGGACGGGGGCACGTCCTCCGCCTGGACCGCCTGGTGCTCCTTCACCGTCGAGCACGGCTGAGCGAACCGCCGAACGGCCGGTGCCCCGGAACGCCCTCCGCGTTCCGGGGCACCACCACGTCCGCGCCGCCGCGCGGGCCCCGGGCGGCGGCGGGCACCGCGGGTCCCTCACCCGTGCGCCGACAGCCCGGCCCACAGGGCACGGCCCCGGGAGGTGAGGCGCCCGTCGTGCCGCAGGGCGTCCAGGGAGCCGCGGACGCGCGCGGACAGGCCCGGATCGGGGTCCGGGGCGCCGTCGTGGCGGCACAGGAACTCCCGTTCGTTCACCGCCGCGTACGTGTCCCGCAGCAGCGCGGAGACCGGCAGACCGGCCGCGGCCGGCGACGGGCGTACGACGGCCCCCGGCTCCTCGCTCAGCGCGTACAGGTCACCGATCGCGTCGTAGCGCGTCTGGGCGGCCGCGCGGCACAGGTGCCGGGCCGTCTCCAGGGGGCCGGTCCCGGCGACGACGGCCGCGCCGCGGAACGCGGGCACCGTCTCCGGCGCGGAGGGCGACCACGCCGGGGCGAGCCGGCGCAGGGAGGCGCGGACGTCGTCCGCGGCCGGTGGCCACACCTTCTCGATCAGGGCCAGCGCCCGCGCCACCGTCTCCAGGAACTCCTCCGCGCGCTCCCCCCTCGGCGGAGGCGGCGAGAGGCGCCCCGCCGGGTGGAAGGCGGTGTACCAGGAATGCGCCGGCAGGACGCAGGGGCCGCCCCCGGGAAGGGCGGGAAGCACGGTCACGGACGGACCCGCCGTCTCTCCCGACAGGTCCGTGGAGGGTATGCGTACGCCCGCCACGTCGGCGTGCGACGCGTGCACCCCGACCGTCACCGTCCCGTCCGCCGCGTCCGGCAGCGCGATCACCCGGCCCGCCGAGGGAAGGACCAGTTCCGCCGGGGCGCCGGGGGCGGCCACCAGGACGGTGCCCGGTTCGAGCACCCCGTGCCGGACCAGTTCGGGCAGGCAGAACGACGTGAGGTGGGCGAGCAGGAGGTCCGGCGCGCGCCGGTAGCCGGCCTCGCGCTCGCGCTCCGCCTGCCGCACCCAGGACGTCACCTCGGGGCCCCGGCACCAGGCGAGCAGAACGGGGTGCGGCAGCCGCGTGAGTCCGTTCACCACGGCCTGCACCGAGCCGGCGAGCCGGGCGTCCCCGCAGGCTCCCGCCCGGTCCCGGGCCAGGATCAGCAGCCGCTTGAGGTGGCGCAGGGCGACCGGGCCGTCCAGCAGGGCGGCCGTCCCGCCCGGCAGCACCGCCTCCCCGAGGTCGATCGCGGGCGCGGCGCCGGTGAACAGCGGTCTGACCGGGGTGATGTCGACCGTCACCGGGTCGACCCGGACGGGTTCCGGCCGGACCGGGTGCGATTCGGGGCGGTGCCGGGCGACGGTGGAGCGGCGGGCCTCCCGCCACCGGGCCAGGACGCGCCCTCGTACCCCGGGGTCCGCGAGCAGGTCGAGGAGTTCGTCGAGGGACCGCTCGTCGGGAGCGTCCGGCAGGGGGGAGGGGTGCCACCACGGGCGGAGCCCGGACAGCTCCTCGTGGAGCACCGGCCAGAGCTCGGTGAGCGGGGTGACCAGGTTGCAGGTCATGGTGAGGGAGAGGGAACGGCCGGTGGAGGTGCCCCAGTGCGGGTGGAAGAGCGGGATGTACAGGAGGTCGCCCGCCTCGACCACGAACTCCTCGTAGTCGTCGGTGAGGTAGAACCGGCCCGAGACCGCCGGGTCCTCCAGGACGCGCCGCCGCCGGTCCGCCTCCGGTACGGCGGTGGGGGAGCCGACGCGCCAGACCTTGCTGCCGTCCTGCTGGAGGGTGAAGTTGTCGTCGTAGTCGAAGTGGCAGCCGATGCTGCCGGGGGCGTGGGTGCGCGACACGTCGAAGGTGACCCGCGGCCATCCCAGCGCCCGCTGGAGTTCCCCGGCGCGCCGGGCCAGTTCGGGGCTCACCGCGTCGGCGCCCTTGACGAACTCGATGCGTCCCGGGTCGCGGGCGAGCCGGTCGGGCGTCCGCTCGCGGACCCGCGCGACGATCGCGTCCGCCTCCTCGTAGGACAGCGTCCGCTTCAGGAGGTCGTGCGCGCCGCCCTTGACGAACAGCGGCTTCCGGCGCCAGTACTCGCTCAGGAACCGTTCGTAGGTCAGGCCCCTCACGAACTCCGTCATGGTGTCCCTCCGTCCGGATACAGCAGCAGGTCGTCGAAGAGCAGGTACGGGGCTTCCAGGGAGACGGAGACCTCCTGGCCCTTCTTCTCGCAGCGGTGGTACGGGTCGTGCATCACCACCCGGTCGCCGACACCGCGCAGCCTCCTCATGAGCTGCACCTTGTGGGCGCGCAGCACCAGGTCGCGGTACACCTCGTCGGTGATCCGGCCGTCGCGGATCCGCCGGGCCCAGGCCGGTTTGAGCAGGGCGTACTCCCGTACGGAGCCGCCCTCGCGCGGGGCGCCGAGCAGGAAGCCGTCCGCGACCGACGCGACGAGGTCCCCGGCGCGGTGCTCGCCCGGTCCCACGCTCAGCACGCCCATCCGGGGGAGCGCCCCGGCGGCGGCGGGGGCGCGGCGGCCGTGACCGTTGCTGCCGGCCGGGCCGGGGTGGGAGCGGCTGGTCAGCAGCCCGCTCCAGCGGCCGTCCTCGACGAGCCGGACGGGGGCCGCCGCCACGCCCTCGTCGTCGCGGTCGTAGGACCCGCAGTGCCCGGACCGGGTCGGGTCGTCGGTCACCGTCAGCGGGACCCGGGTCCAGCGGTCCCCGAGGCCGATGCCCAACCGGTGCCCGTAGGCGGCGTGGTTGTCGGCCTCGCTGGTGTGCCCGACGCATTCGTGCACGGCGATGGCGGCCATCAGCGGCGTCATCACCACGGGCGCGGCCGTCCGGGCGGGCAGGGGGCGGGCGGTCCGGTGGGCGTCCAGGTCGGTGCGGAGCGAGTCCAGCCCCTCCGACAGCAGCGCCGTCCGCAGGCCGGCCGCGTCCGGCGAGCGGACGCCCCACCGGACGAGGCCCCCGCCGTCGTGCGTCACCAGGACGGCCCACCCCGTGGCGTCCGTCTCCACGACGACCCGCATCCCGGGCAACCGGTGGCACAGCGCGGTCAGTTCGGCGGTCAGCGAGCGGGCCGTCGCCGCCGCGCTCATTCGGCCTTGCCCCCTCCGGCGGGGAGGGGGGCCCCTTCGGCGGCGTCGGGCGGAAGCGGCCCGGCACCGGTACCGGCGCCGGCACCGCCGAGGGTCGCCACGTCCCGTACGGCCAGCGGCAGCAGGGTGGTGACGAAGACGACGGCACCGGCCGCCGCCATCGCGGTGGCGGCCTGGTCGGCGCCCACCACCAGCAGACCGGCCAGCATCTGTCCGGCCGGCATCCCGACGAAGGAGGCGAAGAAGTCGAGGGCGAAGACGCGACCCAGGAGCGCGCGGGGGACGTGCCGCTGGATGGCGGTCGTCTTGAGCACGTCGAAGAACTGCACGCCCGCGCCGCCGAGCACGAACAGCGTGACCAGCACGGGCAGGGAGGAGGTCACCGCGAAGGCGAGGCAGGCCACGCCGAACAGGCTGATCGCGGCCAGCGCCCACAGTCCCGGCCGCCGGAAGAGCTTCTGCGTCAGACCCGCGAGGGCCGCGCCACCGATGCCGCCGAGGGCGAACGCGGACAGGACGAACCCGTACCCGGCCGGGCCGCCGAGACGGTCGTCGGCGATCAGCGGGACCAGGACGAACCAGGGGCCGACGGCGAGCAGCACGTGGACGACGGCCATCACCTCCAGCGCCATCAGCCACCGCATCCGCACCACCACGCGGATGCCGGCGACGGCCTCGGCGAGCATCGACTCCTTCTCGCGGGCGGCGGGCCGGCGCCGTTCGCCGAGCTGCCGTCCGACCATCAGCAGGGTGAGCGAGGAGACGGCGAAGGTCGCCGCGTCGACCCACAGGGCGCTGCGCGGGCCGACCGCCGCCACCAGCAGGCCGGCTCCGGCCGGGCCCGCGACCTGGCCGATGTTCTTCAGCATGTTCGTGGCGGCGTTGGCCTGTTCCAGCGTCTGTTCCGGCACGAGGGACGGCACGAGGGAGTCGTGGGCCGGCTGGAAGATCGACTCGCCGGCGCCCATCAGGAAGGTGATGAGGGCCAGGGCCCACAGCGGGGCGCCGTTCCCCAGCGTGATGAGCAGCAGGACGGCGGCGAGCCGGACCACGTCGCTGGACATCATCAGGCGGAGCTTGTCCATCCGGTCGGCGAGCACGCCGCCCACCAGGATGAGCAGCGCGAGCGCGCCGAAGCGGGAGCCGAAGACGACACCGAGCGAGAAGGCGGACCCGTCCCTGCCCAGCGCCAGGGCGACGACGGCCATGGGGAACAGCTGGTCGCCGATGATGCTGATCAGCTGGCCGGACCACAGCCAGCGGTAACCAGCGTGCGAGAAGGGCCCACGCCCCACGTTTCCCCCTTGTGAAGAACATTTTCGGCCGATGTGCTCAGGGCATTCGCCCACGCGATCGTGCCGGCCGAGCTTACGGGCCGGTGCGCGTGTCTGTCACGACGTCCCGCCTTTTCGGCGCCGCCGTCCGGCCGCATTCGGGAGTGTCGCGGCGCAAGGGCACAACGGGAATTGTTGAATCCTGATCGAGTTGCGGAGAGTCATCATTGACAGCCCCCGGTAATCCTCTCTAACGTCTTCGTGTCAGGAGCCCGGCGTCGGGCTCCACGGGGACATCGCGGACACCGCGATGCCGGACCACGGGGGCTTTCTTGTGATTCCTGCCGTTCGCGCCGGACACTGAGCACGGCACTCTTTCCTGATTCTCCGCGCTTCTCCTCGCTTCTTTCTGTCTCTTTCCGCTTTTTCCGGCGGCGCCGTACGCATACGGCCGGAGCCGTTCCCATTCCACTTCTCAGCGAGATCCGCCAGACCGCGGCATGCCCGGGAGCGAAAAGCCCCGCGGCGGCGGCAGTCCTGTGGCGCCCTGTGCCTCCTCGGGTTTTCCCGGTTTTTCTTTCCGCCGGAGTTCCGTCGAGGAGTAAGGAAAATCCGTTGTGGGGCCAGGCGTGTCCGTACGCCGTCCCTCGCCTGTCGAGAAAGGAATCGCCATGAACGAAGAGCAGATCCAGAAGGACGTGAACGAGGACCTGCTGACCGAACTGGACGGTCTGGAGGTCGTCGAGGCCGCCGAACTCCAGGACGGCGCGGCGTTCCACGCCTTCCGCTTCGCGGTCTGACGCACGGCCGTGGCCGGCGGGCGGCTCCCCGACGGGGGACCGTCCCGCCGGCCCCGGCGCCCGAACCGAACCCCGCCGGCCCGACGAGGAGGAACGGTGCTCCACCGGACACCTCAGGCAGCGGTGCACCTGGTCTTCCCCGGGGTGACCGAGGCGCGCCTGTTCCCCTATCTCAGCCTCCCCATGCTCGTCTCCTACCTGCGCCGGCACGGGGTCGCGGCGGCCCAGAGCGACCTCAACATCGCGCTGACGCACCGGCTGCTGGAACCCGGAACGCTGAGGGAACGGCTGCGGCTGGACGGACTGGACGAGTTCGACCGGACCCTCCTGTCCTTCGCGGAACAGCGGCACGACCTGCTGCACCGGACCGTCGTCCGCAAGGAGAGCACGTCGCTGCCCTGGGACGTGGGATTCCGGCTGGTCAACAACGTCCTCGACATCATGCTGCGGGACAGCGCGCTGACCCGGACCGCGACCAGCCTGCCCGAGGTCCTCCGCCTCGCCGAGCGGGAGGCACCGCCCGAGGACCTCGCCGCCCACCACCACGACGCCCTGGCCCTCGCCGCGCTCACCGACCGTCCGGCCCGCGTCGTCGGCCTCTCCGTGGCGTACTTCAGCCAACTCGCGCCCGCCTTCCGCGTGGCGCGGCTGGTGAAACGGCACGCCCCCGGGACCCTCGTCGTCCTCGGCGGCCAGCAGTTGATGATGCGCGGCGCGGAACTGGCCGCCCGCCCCGAGACGTTCCGGCACGTCGACGCCCTCGTCACCACCCAGGGCGAAGCGGTGCTGCGCGGGCTCGCCGGGGCCGTCGACGCGGGCCGGCCCCTCGACGACGTGCCGGGCCTGATCACCGCGCGGGGCGTGACCGCGCCCGCGCCGGAGCACCACCTCGCGGACAACCCGCCGCCCGACTTCGACGGCCTGCCCTTCTCCTCGTACCTCAGCCCCGCACCCCAGCTCCCCCTCATCTCCTGCGTGGGCTGTTACTGGGGCCGGTGCACGTTCTGCTCCTACGGCAACCGCACCCGCGGCCGCTACCAGCAGCTCACCCAGGAACAGCTCGCCGACCACGTGGAGCACGGCCTGCGCGGCACGGACGCGCGCTTCGTGGCGTTCGTCGACGAGAACTGCAACCTGCGGCTCGTCCTCGGCGCCGCCGAACTGGTGCGTGCCCGCGGCCACGCCTTCACCTGGTCGACCCGCAACCGGCTGGAGCCCCTGCTCGCCGACCGGGCCTTCGTCCGGCGCATGTACGACGCGGGCTGCCGGCTGATGAGCGTCGGCTACGAGACCAACTCCCAGCGGCTGCTCGACCTCGTCGACAAGGGCGTGCGGGCCGACCTGTACCAGCGGATCGTCGAGGTGCTCGACGAGGTGGGCATCGTGCTGCGGCTCAGCGTCATGGGCGGGCTGCCCGGCGAGACGGCGGAGGAGGCCGGGGAGAGCCGGGAGTTCCTCGTGCGCAACGCGTCCCGGCTCGGCATCGACGCCGCCCAGATGATGATCGCCGAACCGACCTCCCTGCTCGTCTCCGAGCCCCGCCACCGCACCGGCCTCACCCTGGCCGACGACGACGCGCTCCAGTCCAACGACGGCTTCAGCTACCTGGCCGGACGGCACGGCAGGACCCTCACCTACGAGGGCGCCACCCGCGAGGAACGGGCCGACTGGCTCCGCGAGACCGTCCGCACGGTGCTCCCCGGCAAGAACGACGAGAAGCACCCGCGGTGGAAGAAGGCCGGCGGCGCCGTGCCCACGGACGAACTGGTCCTGCACCCCTGGATCGTGCCGCTGGAGGGACGCCTGATCGACCTGCGCTGGCGCATGCGGTACGGCATCGGACCCGGACACGTCACCCTCCGCGCGTCCGGCGCCGTGAGCCGCCTGACGGCCCGTACCGAACTCGGCCGCACACTGCTCGGCCTGCTGAAGGAGGCGGATGTCGGTGACCACAGCTGAACCCCTGCCCCGCCCCGCCCGCGCGGGCCGCCCCGCGCGCCGGGGCCTGGGCGCCGGGATGGACCTGCCCTGGGGCGCCCCGATCGGCTTCGACCCCGACGACCCGGGCCCCAACGAACGCGTCCGCAACTTCCTCGCCCGCCACGGCACCGACTACGCCTACTACGCCTTCGCCTTCCAGCCCCGCGGACCGGTGCCGCTGCTCGCCGCGCACTACCTGGAGCCCTACCGGCGCCTGATGGCCGCGCTCCCCGCCGGCACCCCGGTCGCCCTGCACCAGACCATGCTCAACCTGGGCGCCGCGGAACCCTACGACCGCGCCCGCGTCTACGAGTTCACCAACGAGACGCACCGGCACTTCGACTGGCAGTGGGTCGTCGAGGACCTCGGCATGTGGTCCCTGGGCGGCATCCCCATGCCCTACCCGCTGCCGCCCTACCTGGTGGAGGAGAACGTCGCCCCCGTGGCCGGCGCCATCCGCGAGGCGATGCGGGAACTCGACCCGGTGCTGCGGGTGGAGTTCCCGGGCTTCACCGACGGCGTCACCGTGGTGGTGGGCGACATGGACGCCTACGACTTCTTCCGCCGGGTCGCCGAACGCAGCGGCGTCGACGTCACCCTGGACGTCGGACACCTGATCAGCTGGCGGTGGTGGCGGGGCGAACGGGGCGCCGGACTCTACGCCGACCTGGACCGGCTGCCGCTGGACCAGTGCACCGAACTCCACCTGTCCGGCTCGGCGTTCAGCCGCGACCGCTTCCTCGACCTCCACCACGGAGTCCTGCTGGACGAACAGCTGGTCCTCGCGGAACGGCTCATGGAGCTGTGCCCCCGGCTGGAGGCGGTCACCTACGAGGACCCCAACTACGACAGGGACGGCCGGCTGGTGCCCAGGAGCCTGCCCAACCTCGAACGCCTCCGGAAGGCGGTGGGCCGGTGGCAGGCGGCGAACTGACCGAACTCAACCGCGCGTTCAAGCACCGCCTCACCTATCCGGGCCCCCGCCGCACCGGCGGGACGGACGGTGTCGCCGCCGTGGACCCGGACGCCCCGGCCGCCCTGCGCGCGGTGGACACCGAACAGCTCGCCAGGGTCGCGCACGAACTCACCCAGGGCATCTCCCAGGGCGCCATCGGCGGAGTGCCCCTGCGCGAGCACTTCGCGGGCAGCCTGCGCGCGCTGTACCCCGACCGGCACAACGCGGGACAGCGCGCGGTGGCGGAGTTCCTGCGCGGACCCCACTGCCACGA
Source organism: Streptomyces sp. NPDC041191 (assembly GCF_055591945.1). NCBI lineage: Bacteria > Bacillati > Actinomycetota > Actinomycetes > Kitasatosporales > Streptomycetaceae > Streptomyces > Streptomyces sp. NPDC041191. The sequence goes on from NZ_JBVIZC010000003.1 coordinate 289,512, forward strand.
CGTCGACATGCTCGGGCTGTGCCGGGGCCGTTCGGTGACCGAGGCGTTCGGGGAGTTCCTGCTCGACCGGGCCGGGGACGACGTGCCCACCGCGCTCCTGGTCGAACGGGAACTGCTGGCCGCCCTGGTCAAGACGCTGGCCCGGCACCCCGAACCGGGCTACCTGATCCGCCACCCGCACCTGCGCCGCACCGGAGAGGACGCCTGGGTCGCCTGGACCGACGGCACCCGGCCACTGCGCGACGCCGGCCGCGAGCCCGGGACCCCGGCCGTCTTCGTCGCCCGGGGCGGCCGGTACTTCGCGGGCGGACTGAGCGCCCCCCTGGTCGCCGCCCTGCTGTGGAGCGCCGAGCCCCGGCCGGGCTGGCTGCGCGCCTGGACCGCCGGTGAACGCGCCGCGGCCGTCGACCGTGCCCGCGAGGCGCTCCGGAGGAAGGGACTGATCCCGTGATCGCGCTGCACGAGGAACACGGCGAAGTCGTCGCGAGCTGGACGCGGCTGGGCTACCGCGCCGAGTCGGTCGTCTGCTTCGACCGGCACCTCGACCTCAAGCCGCTCACCCGCGCGGCGGCCGCCCGGCTGACCCGCCCCGGCGGCGACCGGACCGTCGAGGACGAGAACCGCAAGCTGCCCATCAGGGAGGTGGAGGGCAGCTACGGGCTGGACGACTTCTACGCCGCCGGAGCCACCCTCGGCCTGGTGTCCGGACTGACCTGGGTCCGGGCCACGCGGGAGGCGGACTCGCCGGCCGCCCGGCGCAGACTGCTCGCCGCGATCAGCGTGATCGCCGCGGAGCCCGACGTGCTCGACACCACCCGATTCGACGGCCGCGGCGCGCTGTACACCCGCGTCTGCGGCCTCGACCTGGCGATCCACACCCCGGACACCTTCGGCGCCACGCCCCAGGACCCGACCGCCCGGGTCGACCTCGACCTGGACTGGTTCGCCGACGTGCGCACCGGACAGGACCACCGGCCGGACGAACTCCTCGGCCTCCTGGACCGGCACGGCCTCCGCGGCAACGTCGACTCCATGACGTACTCGGTGCGCAGCGGCTTCCTGCCCGAGTCCCGGCGCGACCTCGCCCCGCTGCTCGCCGGCGAACTGGCGCGCGGACTGCGGCAGCGCGAGCGCGACGCCCTCCCCCTGCCGCAGGCCACCTTCACCGCCCTGCGCGGGGCGGCGGACCCCGTACCGCCGGAGCGGTACGAGTCCGAGCTGGCCCCGCTCGGTCCGGTCGGCACCGCCCTGCTGGGCCTGCTGCACCTGCACACCGCGGGCGACGCCGACCGGGCCGCCCGGTGCTGGCACGAGGCGGCCCGCGCGGGCTGCCGCTCCTCCTGGCTGGCGTACGGCATCGGCCTGTCCCACTACGGGAAGCGGGCCTTCACGGAGGCGGGGGAATGGTTCCGCCGCGCCACCGGGGAGCGCACGGACACCATCGAGGTGAAGTCCGCGTTCCTCGCGGCGCTGTGCACCCTGCGGACCGGCGCGTACGAGGAGGCGCACCGGGCCCTCCTCGACTTCGCCCGGCACTATCCGCTGCACGCCGACGCGGCCCGGCTCGCGGCCGGGCTCGGCGACCGCCTGGGGATCGGGCGGCAGCCGTGGCTGACGCGGCGGATCGACGCGCACGAACAGCTGATCGGGAACGGAGCGGCAGCATGAACCCCACCCCACCGCGACGGCCGGAACCGCTGGCCGTCCTCGACGAGGAGTTCTTCGGCACCCACTGGCGGCGCGCACCCGTCGTCCTGCGGGGCGCGGCGGGCGACTTCCTCCCCCGGGCACCGGGACGCGAGGAGGTCAGGGCCCTGGCCGACGCCACCACCGGGGTGCGGACGGACGGCCGCTCCATCTGGTTCCTCGAAGCGCTGCGCGGGGGACTGCCCGGCGTGGCCGGACTGTGCGGGGCGGCCCGGGAGAAGTTCGACTGGGACGACCTGTGGTGCGACGTGTTCCTCACCGAGGGCGGCTCCTCGATCGGCTCGCACATCGACAACAGCGACAACTTCACCGTCCAGCTCGAAGGCGGCAAGCGCTGGCGGCTGGCCCCGCCCACCACGCTGGACGCCGAGCAGCGGCGGCTGCGCATGCTCGGCGAACCCGGCGTCGGCGGTGCCCCGATGACCGGGGACGCGCGGGAGTTCACCCTCCACCCGGGGGACGTGCTGTACATCCCGCTGCTGTGGCGGCACTGGGGCGTCTCGGACGGCGACAGCCTCAGCGTCAGCCTGGTGGTGAACGCCAGGACCGTCTGGCAGGCCCTCCACCGCACCCTCGGCGCCGAACTGCGGCACGAGGAGACCTGGCAGCGGCCCCTGCCGGTCGGACCCGGAACCGGCGGGGAGAGAAGGGCCCGGCTCGCCGAGGCCGTCACGGGCCTCGCCCGCGGCGGCGCGCTGGAACGGACCAGGAGAAAGGCGGAAGGCGAAGTGGCGACGCGGACGACGCGAGGACCGGTCGACAGGCTCGACATCGACATGGCGGCGGTGAAGGCGTTCGTCGCCGCGGCACCCGCCCCTCCGGCGGACGGCTTCGTCCTGCCGGGCGGAACCCCGGACGCGGTCGCCCCGCTCAACGCGCTGCTCGCCCGGAAGAACCTGCGCGACCTGCTGAAACTGGTGCTCCACCGGTTCGCCCGGACCACCGGGGAGGCGGAACGCGAGCTGTACCGGGCGGTGGTGACGACCCTCACCGCCACCCCCGCCACCGCCCTGGAGCGCCTGCTCACCGGTCCCGACGTCACGTCGTGGATCGCCGTGGCCAAGCAGGAGCCGGGTGACCTGCCCGTCGCCCGGCAGGAGGACCCGCTCGCCCACTGGCTCGCCTTCTTCCTGCTGCCCGAACTGGCGGCGTCCGGGGGCACGGTGCCCGTCCCGGAGATCCGCCTCCCCGCCGACCGCGACGGGGGCCTGGCCGTGCCCCGCCTCGGCCGTGCGGTCGGCGCGCGGTCGGCGGCCGGCACCTGGTGGCTGAGCGTCGCGGCGGACGGCACCGTCCTCGCCCGTGACGGCGCCACCACCGTCCCCCTCTTCGAGGACGGGCCGGACACGAGGGTGCTGGACCGCGTCCTCGACGGCCCGTGGATCGTGCCCGGTCCCTCGCGGTGGCTGGACCGGCACCTGCCGCCGACCGAGGTGCTGCCCTCGGCGGAACCGGCCGACGTGGCGCGCTTCCGGGACGAGTTCACCGAGGCCGCGGAGCTGCTGCGCGCGGTGTGGCCCGAGGCGTGGGACGAGACCCGGGCGTGCGTCGAGCGCCTGCTGCCGATGCCGTGGGCCGGGCTGAGGCCGCACAACTACAGCATCCACGCCTTCCGCGGCCAGATCGTCAGCAGCCCCCGTCCGGCCCTGATGGCGGCACAGACCCTGGTCCACGAGACGGGGCACAACCGGATGAGCACCCTCATCGACCTGATGCCGCTGTGCGTCAACCCCGACGACCGCGCCATCAGCCCCGTCGTCGACGCCGACCGGCCGCTGACCGCCGTCTTCCACGGCTGCTACTCCTTCGCCCGGGAGATCCACCTGACCGCCCTGCTGATCGACAAGGGCGTCCCCGAGGTGCCCACCACCGACATCCGCGGCTACCTCGCACGGCGCACCGGGATCGTGCGCGCCGCCTGGGCCCTGCTGCGCGAACGGGCGCGGCCGGAGCCGGTGGGCGCGGCGATCCTCGCGGAGGTGGAGGGGATCCTGGACCGGCTGTCCTGACGCGCGGGGCGGGGCCGGGCGGTACGACCCGGCCCCCGGCGGCCCGCCCCGGCCGTCACCGGGTGCCGGGGTGCTCGGTGAGGGCCCGCGCCGCCGCGCCCGCGCACCGCGGCACCGGCCTCCGGCCGTTCCCGCGCCGAGACCGTCCGTGGGCCGGGAGGGCCATTCGTGGCATGCTCGTCCCATGAAGGGTAGCCGCGTCGAGCCGGACATGCCTGAGCCGGGAGACCGCGGCTCCGGGGGACTGACCGCGCTCTCCACCACGGCCGGCGACGGCTCCGTCTTCTCCTCGGACCGCTACGTGGCCCGTCGGCGGACGTCCGGCCCGGCCCCCGTCCCCGCCCTGTCGGCGCCCGCGGTCCAGGAACTGCTCGACGGCCTTCCGGGCTCGGCGATCTACCTCCTGCCGCTGTACGGCGAGGACGGCGGGGTCGAGGACTTCCGGATCGCCGCGGCCTCGCCCGAGGCGCTGGACGTCGGGGGCCGCACCGGGGCGGAGCTGGTGGGCCTCAGCGTCCTGGAGACCTACCCGACGGTGTGCGGCACCTCCCTGTGGGACGGGTACCTCGAAGCGCTGGAGGACGGCGTCCGCTACGAGGGGGAGCCGTTCGAGTACCAGGAGGTCCTCGCCGGCATCCCCCGCCTCTCCCGGTTCGCCGTCCGCGCGGCGCCCTGCCAGGGAGGACTGCTCGTCTCCTGGGTGCGCCTCGACGGCGGGGAGCGCGAACGGCGCCGCCTGGAGGTCATGCAGCGCCTGGGGAACATGGGCTGGGCGCACTGGGACCTCGTCCGGAACACCATCGTCTGGTCGGAACAGGTCTACGACATCTTCGCCCGCGACCCCTCCCTCGGCCCGATGCCCCTGGAGGAGCTGCCCCGGCACGTCCCGGACGAGGACCTGCCCGCCCTGGGCGCCACGGTGCGGCGCCTCCTCGGCGCGGGACTGCCCGTCGACCACACCTTCCGCGTCACCACGCCCGACGGGGAGATGCGGCACCTCCGGATCGTCGCGGAGGCCGAGGCGGACGCCCACGGTTCGCCGGTCGAGGTCCACGGCTTCTTCCAGGACCTCACCGCCGTGGAGCGGGCCAAGGAAGAGCTGGTGGAACGCGAGCGGACCGCCCTGGCCCAGCAGGAGATGCTGGCGGCCGAACGCGCCCTGGCCGCCCGGCTCCAGCACGCCCTGCTGCCCCTTCCCCAGCAGTCGCTGCGCCTGGCCGGACTCACCGTCGACGTCGCCTACCGGCCCCTCCAGCAGGGACTCAACGTCGGGGGCGACTGGTACAGCGCCATCGAACTGCCCGACGGCAGCGCCCTGCTCGTCGTCGGCGACGTCGCGGGCCACGGACTCGACGCCGTGGCGACGATGGCCCAGCTGCGCTTCACGGCCAAGGGCATGGCCATCACGGGGACCCCGCTCTCCACCATCCTCGCCCGGCTCAACACCCTCCTGTGGCACAGCGCGGACCGCGCCTTCAGCACGGCCACGATGATCATGGCCCGCTACGAGCCCGAAGAGGGAATCCTCACCTGGGTGCGGGCCGGGCACCTGCCGCCCCTGCTCCTGCGCCGGGGGCAGACCCGGTACCTCCCCTCGCCCCGGGGCATCCTCCTGGGCGCCACGACCGCCCCGCGCTACGAGGCGTCCACCATCCGGCTGCTGCCCGGCGACCACCTGCTGTTCTTCACCGACGGCCTGGTCGAGACCCCCGGGGAACTCCTCGACGAGGGGCTCGACCAGCTGGCCCGCGCGGTGGCCGAGCGCTGCGACGGCGAGCGCCCCCTGGAGGGGGTCCTGGACGCCCTCGTCCCGGCCACCCGCCGCGACGACATCTGCGTCCTGCACATCTGCGTCTGAGATCCGGCCCTCCCGGGAGCGCTACGGGCCGCTCCCGGGAGCGTGGCGGCCGCTCCGGGAACCCCGCCCCTCAGCCGGCGCACCGCCCGGCCCTCGATCCCGCGTACGCGGCGACGCGCAGGGAGCGGAGCCGGTCGACGGGGCGGAAACCGGGCAGGAAGTTCTCGTACGGGTCGAACGCGTACGGGCCCGGGGCGGTCTCCTCGTGGAGGAGGAAGAGCCGGGCCAGGGGCCACCACCCGGCGTCCGTACCGAACCCGAGCCGGAACGCGAGGGGACGCGAACCCACGGCGGCGCGGCGTCCGGGCTTCCCGGCGGGCCCCGGCAGCGGGAACGCGGCCACCACGCCCAGCCCCCCGCCGACGACGTAGGACAGGAGCGTGCTGTACGGGCCCGAGGTCACCGACGTGCGCGGGACCGGCAGGTGCCGGGCCAGCCGGCCGCTGCCGCTGCTGGTGAGGAGCAGCTCCAGGGGGCGGCCCGGCCCGCCCGCGTCCTCCACCCGCAGCGCGAGCCCGAGCCCGTCGGGCAGCGGACTCGGCAGCCCGGCGCCCCGGGACCACCGCGCCGTCACCCGGTAGGACCCCGGCTCGTCCAGCCACGGCACGCCCCAGTGGAACCGGTGGTCGGGCACGACGAGGCTCCCGGCGAGCATCACCCCCCGGGGGTGGAGGGCCGGCCGCGCGCCCCGGCGGCGGGCGACGGCCCGCGCCGCGCGGAAGGCGGCGCGGTCGAGGCGGCCGGGGGCGTTCACCGGGAAGCCCCGTGCCGTCGGGGGCGCGCGCGGCGGCCGGGGACGCGCGGTACGGCGCTCCGGCGCCCGGCGGCGGTCGGGAGCGCCGGGCCCGGGGCGCCGTGGACGGGTGCGGTGCGCGCCGGGGTGCCGTGGACCGCTGTGTCCCGGGCCGCCGGGCCGTGGGTCGCTGTGCGGTGCTCCGTGCTCATGCCCGCCGCCTACCCCGGACCGCGCGGATCGATTCGCCCCCCGCCCCCGCCCCGCGGCCGTACGCGTGGGGGACCGAGGGCCGGGCGGCGGCAGACCGGAGCGCGCCCCGCCCCGCGGCCGTACGCGTGGGGGAGCCTCCGCGTGGGCAGAGGGGAGGAGGAAACCGACCGCCCCCACCGAAGGCCAGGTGCCGCATGACGACCGACCGGCCGACACCCCCGGGGGAGACGCCGCCGGGGAGCGCCGCCGGACCGGACGGCGGTCCCGCGCCCGCCGGCCCCCTGGTCCACTACGCCAACCTCGTCTCCGACCTCGCCGTGGACCTGGACGAGCGGGACGCCCTCCGGAGCTGGGCGGAGCAGGCGCCCCGGGAGGCGTGGCTGCTGCGTCCGGGTGACGTCCTGGTCTCCCCGGTGCCGGTCGGGGAGCCGTTCCTGGAGTACGTCTGCGGCCTGACCGGTGTTCCCCGGGCATCGGTGACGGTGCTCGTCCTGCCCGGGGGGTTCCTGTCCGCGGACGGGACTGCCCCGGACCGCGCGGCCGTCGAGGCGGTGCGCGCGACCCGTGCCGGCCGTCCCGCGGCCGCCGTCCTCCCCACCGCGCTGGACCCGGCGGCGATCGCCCTGGCGGACGCCCTGGAAACCTCCGTGGCCCCGTACCCCTCCGTGGAAGCGGCCGGGGCCGCGCTGGGGGTGACCCGGCTGCTCAACACGAAGGCCGGCTTCCGGGACGCGGCCCGCGCGCTGGGCATGCGGCTGCCGGACGGCCGCGTCCGCCGCCGCGCGGGAGTGGCGGACGCCGTCCGGGACCTGCTCGCCTCGCACGGACGGGTCGTGGTCAAGCCCGACCGGTCGGCCGGGGGCCACGGCCTGTTCTTCCTCCCGGCGCCGGACCCGTGGAGCGCGGACGACCTGCCCCCGGTGGGCGGGGCGGAGGGGCTGTGGGTCGTGGAGGAACGGATCGACGTGGCGCGGTCGGTGAGCATCCAGTTGGAGACGGGGCCCGGTGGGACGAGAGCGCTGTTCAGCGGCGAGATGCGGACCGTGGACGGCTCCTTCACGGGCTACCTCTCCCCCCTGCCCGCCCCGGTGGCGCACACGGGCCCGGTGCTGGAGGCGTGGGGCCGCGCACTGGGCGGCTTCCTGGCGGAACGCGGGTACGCGGGTCCATTCGGCCTCGACGCGATGGTCTCGGCGGACGGCGAGGTCCTCGCGGGGGAGAGCAACGTCCGGCGCACCGCCACGACCACCCCCCGGGCCATGGTGGCCCGCCTCGCCGCGAGGGCCGGTTCCGGCGACCCGGCCTGGGGGACCGGCAAGCTGCGCGCCCCGGCCCCGTACTCCTTCGGCGAGGCGGTGGAACGGCTGCGCGCCGGACGGCTCGCCTACGACCCCGCGCGCGGCGAGGGGGTCGTCCTGTATGCCGGACCCCCACCGGACGGCCTGACCTGGCGTTATGCCGTGATCGCCGAGGACCCCGCCGCCGTGGCGCGGTACGAGGGGCTGCTGCGGTCCTCCTGGAGCCGCGGATCCCGTGGCGCGACGAGTCCCGCGCGGACCGCGTAGCGGGCGGGGCCGGGACGGCCGCGCGCACCCGGCTTTCCGGGCGGCGGGCACGGTGGGGCACGGCGGCCCCGGGACCGGCGGCGAGGAGGTCCGCGATCCGCCGCGGACCCCGCCCCGGCGGCCCGCCCGGCCCCTCGCCATTCCTGCGCGGACGCCCTCTGACCTGCGGAGGGATCGTTTTGCCGGGTTTCCAACCTTTTGTATCGACGCCCCTGTCCCGGGTCTCCGCGCGGATGGCACCATGACGGGGCCACGGGGTGCGGGGTGGCGCCGTTCCCCCTGTGGCCATTCCTTCCCACGCACGGGCCCGAACCGGCCCCGACCGGCCGTGAACGGCCACGACGACAGGAGGCGACGGGCCTGTGCCTGCTCCGCGAATGAGAACGACACCCCTGCCCGGCATCGGAGTCCAGTACGACTTCACCACGCGCGAGCACCGCCAGCTCTCGGTCATCGCGCACCGCGACGGGACCCGGACGGTGAACGTCTACCGGGCCGACGACCCCGACGCGTGCGCCCAGTCCCTCCACCTCACCGAGGGGGAGACGGCCTCCCTGATCGACGCGCTGATGCCGGCGCACCACAGCCCCAACGTCCTGCACACCACCGATCTGGGGCTCGTCGCCGAGCGGATCGAACTGTCGGGCCACTCGTACTGGAACGGCCGGGTCCTCGGCGACACGCGGATGCGCACCGAGGCGGGCGCCTCCGTCGTCGCCGTACTGCGCCGCTCCGGAGCGATCCCGTCCCCGACGCCGGACTTCCGGCTCGCGGGCGGCGACACGCTCATCGTGATCGGCACCCGTGAGGGCGTCGACGCCGCCGCCGCGATTCTCGGCCGGGAGTGAGGGACGCGTGCACTCCGCTGTTTTCCTGATCGAGTTCGGCGCCATCATCCTCGGCCTCGGTCTGCTCGGCCGGCTCGCGGGCCGGTTCAGCTTCTCCCCGATCCCGCTCTACCTCCTCGCGGGGCTCGCCTTCGGCAAGGGCGGCCTCCTGCCGTTCGGCGCGAGCGAGGAGTTCGTCGCCATCGGCGCCGAGATCGGGGTCATCCTCCTGCTCCTGATGCTCGGCCTCGAGTACACCGCGAGCGACCTCGTCTCCAACCTCAAGACCCAGTACCCGGCCGGACTCGTCGACTTCGCCCTCAACGCCCTGCCCGGCGCGGCCGCCGCGCTGCTGCTCGGCTGGGGGCCCGTGGCCGCCGTCGTCCTGGCGGGCGTCACCTGGGTCTCCTCGTCCGGAGTCATCGCCAAGGTCCTCGGCGACCTCGGACGCCTGGGCAACCGCGAGACGCCGGTGATCCTCAGCATCCTGGTCCTCGAAGACCTGGCGATGGCCGTCTACCTGCCGATCATCACGGCCCTGCTCGCCGGCGTCGGCTTCGCCGCCGGCAGCGCGACGCTCGCGATCGCGCTGGGCGTGGCCGGGCTCGTGCTCTTCGTCGCCCTCCGGTACGGGCGGCTGATCTCCCGTTTCGTCTCCAGCGACGACCCGGAGAAGCTGCTCCTCGTCGTCCTCGGCCTGACCCTGCTGGTCGCCGGTGTCGCCCAGCAGCTCCAGGTCTCCGCCGCCGTGGGCGCGTTCCTCGTCGGCATCGCCCTCTCCGGCGAGGTCGCGGAGGGCGCCCACATCCTGCTGAGCCCGCTGCGGGACCTGTTCGCCGCGGTCTTCTTCGTCTTCTTCGGCCTGCACACCGACCCCTCCAGCATCCCGCCGGTGATCCTCCCGGCGCTCGCCCTGGCGGTCGTCACCGCATTGACCAAGATCGCCACCGGGTACTGGGCCGCGCGCCGGGCCGGGATCGGGGTCAAGGGCCGCTGGCGGGCGGGCGGCACGCTGGTCGCGCGCGGCGAGTTCTCCATCGTCATCGCCGGACTGGCCGTCAGCGCCGGGGTGCAGCCGGAGCTGGGGCCCTTCGCCACCGCCTACGTCCTGGTCCTCGTCGTGATCGGGCCGCTCACCGCCCGCTTCACCGAACCGGTCGCCGCGTACGCCACCCGCCGCCGGGGTGCGCCGACACCCCCGGCGGCGGGGGACGGGACCGTGCTTCCGGGCGCGGAGCCCGCGACCGGGAACACCGCCGGACCCGTGGGGGCGGACGGCGACGGCGCGGACGTGGTGGAGGGGCGCGACGCGGCCGGCCGCGTCTGACCCGGGCCCGCGCCTCCCTCCGCGGGCGGGGGAGGAGACGCCGGAAGGGGGCGCGTCCGACGGACGCGCCCCCTTCCGGCGTTCCGTTCCCCGGCCGGTCCGGTCCGGCCGGTCCGGTCCGGTCCGGTCGGTCCGAGCGATGCGGCCCGCTCGCCGACCCGGCCGGTTCAGCCGGTTATCTCGACGCTTTCGCCCTGCGGACCGTGCGCGGCGGGAGAGCCGTGCGCGTCCTGGGCGTCCCGGGACTCCCGCGCCTCCGGGGTCTTGCGCGCCGCGTCCTGCTTGCGGGTGACGCCCTGCAGGAGGGAGGCGAGGTCGACCCCGGTGGTGGCGGAGAGGAGTTCCATGCCCTGGGCGACGTTGTCGGTGACGGTGCGGGACAACTGGCTCGCCCCGTCGGTGGAGATGACGGTCATCCTGTCGATGGCCGACAGCGGTTCGGACGCCTTGGCGACGACCTGCGGCAGGACCTCCACGAGCATCTGCAGGACGGCCGCGTCGCCGTACTGGGCGAAGGCGTCGGCCTTCTTGCGCATCGCCTCGGCCTCGGCGGCGCCCCGGGCGGCGATGGCGGCGGCCTCGGCCTCGCCCTCGATGCGCACGGCGTCGGCGAGCGCCGCGCGGTGCGCCTTCTCGCCCTCACCGGTGAGGCGGGAGCGCTGGGCGTCGGCCTCGGCCTGCTTGACCAGGGCGATCCGGCGGGCCTCGGCCTCCTGCTCGGCCTGGTAGCGGGCGGCGTCGGCGGGCTTGCGGACCTGGGTGTCGAGCTGACGGTCGGTCAGCGCCGCCTGCCGTTCGGCGACCTTCTCCTGCTCGCCGAGGATGTCCTGCTGGCGGGCGGCCTCGGCGAGCGGACCGGCGGCGTTGGCCTGGGCGGCGGCCTCGTCGGTCTGGGCCTTGATCTCGGCCTGCTTCAGGTAGAGGGTCCGCTGCGCGATCGCGATCTCCTCCTCCGCCTTGAGCCGGGCCTGTTCGGCGGCGCGGCGGGCGACGGCCTCCGCGATGTCCGCCTCCTGCTTGGCGCGGGCGGCCTCCGGGCGGCCCAGGTCCTCCAGGTAGGAGCCCTCGGTGGTGATGTCCTGGATCTGGAAGGCGTCCAGGACCAGGCCCTGCCCGGACAGGCTGGCCTCGGCCTCCTCGGCGACCTGGCCGGCGAACGCGGCACGGTCGCGGATGATGTCCTCCACCGACATGCGGCCCACGATGGAGCGCAGCGCGCCGGACAGCACCTCCTGCGTGAAGCCGACGATGCCGTTCTGCTGCATCAGGAACCGCTGTGCGGCGGCCCGGATGGAGTCCTCGGTGCCGCCGACCTTGACGATCGCCACGCCCTCCAGGTTGGCCTTCACCCCGCGCAGGGTGACCGCGCCGCGCACGGCGACCGGGATGTGGCGGCTGGAGAGGTCGAGGGTGAACTTCTGCTGCACGAACGGGACGACGAACACGCCGCCGCCGACCACGACCTTCTGGCCGCTGTTGTCGGTGAAGACGCGCCCGGTGGCGGGGTCGGTGGCCTGCTTGCCGCGCCGGCCCGTGATGATGAACGCCTCGCTGGGACCGGCCACCTTGTACCGCGTGACGACGACGAGACCGAGCAGGACGATCAGGACGACGATCCCCAGGACCGCTGTCAGTACAGGACTCATGCGGAATCCCCCTTGCTTGTTGCCGGATGAAGTGGGTCGGAGGGAAAGGGCGGGCGGCGGGTCAGCGCTCGACGGGGCGGACCGAGACCGACGTCGGCGAGAGGACGGACTCCACCCACACCTCGGTGCCCCGCGTCACCGGCACGGCGGCCTTCGCCGCGTACTTCACCGGCTGTCCGCCCAGGTACAGCATGACCTCGCCGTACCCCGTGACGGGGATCGCCGTGACGACCGTGCCCGACGTGCCCGCCAGGTCCTCGCCCCGGGGCGCGGGCGCGCCGCCGTCCCGGAGCAGGGCCCGGCTGAACCTCCAGGTCAGCCAGCCCGTCAGGGTGCCCGCGACGACACCGGCGAGGGTCGCGGCGAGGGGGCCCGCGCCGGCGGCGCCCGTGGCGATCGCCCCCGTGAACCCGAGGGCCGAGACGAACCCGGCGATCACCGGGAGGGAGAGGAACCCGTCCACGCCGATGCCGACGCCCTCCAGGACGCCGTCGAAGACCAGCGAGAAGGCCAGGACGACCAGTCCGGCGATCCCGAATCCGAGAAACCACGTCATGTGCCGTACCCCCCTCGGCCCGCGAACCGGCTCGCGAACCGGTTCGCGCCCCGCGCGGCCGTGGCGCCCGCGCGACCCCGGCGCCCGTGCGCCCGCGTCCTCGTGCCGGACCGTGGAAACCGTTCCCCCGCGTCGTGAAAGGATTCGATTGTCTCACGGCGGACGCCCGGAGGACATGGGGGCCGCCCCCCCGAGGACGTTCTTCGCGGTGCCCGGCCTCCCGCCCTCAGTACGATGGTCAGCCCCCGGCGGTCGGGACCGGTGGGGCACGGCGGAGAAGGAGGACGGCGGCATGGTGGACCGGAGCGAGGACGGGGCGGAGCCCCCGGCCCGCAGGCGCGGGCAGGGCGAGCTGGAGGCCCAGGTGCTCGCCGCGCTCCGCGAGGCGTCCGAACCGGTGCCCGTGGCATGGGTGCGGGAGCGGCTCGGCGGTGGCCTCGCCTACACCACCGTGATCACCATCCTGACCCGCCTGTGCGCGAAGGGCGCCGTCGAACGCGAGCGCGCGGGCCGCTCCTTCCGGTGGACGGCGGTCGCGGACGAGGCGGGGCTCGCCGCCCTGCGGATGCGCAGGGTGCTCGACGCCGAGACGGACCGGCAGGCGGTCCTGGCCAGCTTCGTCACCGCGCTCTCGCCGAACGACGAACGACTTCTCCGTGAACTCCTCTCCCCGGAGGCCGGGGAGGAGGAAGGCTGACCGCCATGGGCGTCTTCGTCTTCCTCCCCCTGGTCCTCCCGCTGACCGCGTGGCCGGTCGCCCGCCTCGCCGAACAGCGGCTCCACCCGCGCACCGCGACGCGCCTGCTCGCCGCCGTCGCCGGGGTCTTCGCCGTGTGCAGCACGCTCTGCCTCGGCCTCCTGATGATCGTGGGCACCGCGCAGTTGCCCGGCAACCCGCTCCCCGACGGCTGGTCGGACCCGGACGTGCGCGCGGCCGTCCCGTACGACGAGATCGCGGGCCGGGCGGCCATCCCCGCGCTGCTCGCCGTGCTGGTCTCCTGCACCGTCGCCGCCCGGCGGCAGCTGCGGGTGCGCCGCCGGGCGGCGGGCGCGCTCGTGGGGCTGCCGTCGACGTCCGTCGCGGTGCTGCCGGACCCCACCCCGTACGCGTACGCGCTGCCCGGCGGGCGCGGGCGGATCGTGGTCAGCACCGGCATGCTCGCCGGGCTCGGGTCCGCCGAGCGGCGGGCGCTCTTCGCCCACGAGCGGGCCCACCTGAACGGGCGTCACCACCGCCATCTGCTGACGGTCCACCTGGCGGCGCGGGCCAATCCGTTCCTGCGCCCGCTGCGCACCGCCGTCGCCTACACCGCCGAGCGCTGGGCGGACGAGGAGGCGGCGGCCGAGGTCGGCAGCCGCCGGACCGTGGCGCGGGCGATCGGCCGGGCCGCGCTCCTCGCCCCGCGCGCCCCCGCGGCCACCCTGCCCGCCCTGGCGGCGGTGGGGCCGGTGCCCCGGCGGGTCGCGGCCCTGATGCGCCCGGCCCCGGCGGGGCGGGCCTGGCCGCCGGTCCGCTCGGCCGCGGGTCTGGCCGCCTGGGGCGCCGCCTTCGGCACGACGGTCTCGGCGCTCTCCTCGGCCAACTCGGCCGTCACGCTGTACCTGGTGCTGCGCGCGGCCACCACGTCGGTGTAGCGGGGCCCCGGGCACCGGCGGCCCCGCTCACGGGGACTACAGGTCGAACTCGTGCGGCGGCAGGTCGAGGGTGAAGCACGCCTCGCGCACCACGGCCTGCTCCGTCTTGTCGAAGTCGCCGTCGGCGCCGCCGATGACGATGCCGATCTGGACGACGGCGCGGGCCTCCGCCGGCTTCTTCTTCGCCTTGGCGATCTCCTGGAGGACGCTGACCTTGCCGAAGTCGAAGTCGGCGGTGAGCTTGTTCAGGTTGTCGTCGAAGCGGCGCTGGAGGTCGAGCGCGTCGAAGTTCTGCAGCACCTCGTTGGTGGCGATGAGCTGGGCGACCCGGCGGCGCTCGGCGGGGTCGATCGTGCCGTCGGCGGCGGCGACCAGCGCGCACATGGCCATGCTCGCGTCCCGGAACGCGCCGCTCTTCAGGTCGTTCTTCTTCGCCACCAGCTGGGTCTGCATCGTCGATGCGGATTCCTTGATGCGGTCCCACAGGGCCATGAGCACTCCAGACGTCGAACTGACTTCTACGGATATGTAGAACGTAGCAGCGTCACCGGAGGTTCCCGGGCCCCGCCGACCGGCCCCGCCGTCCTCCGGGGCCGGGGGGAAACCGTCCGGCGGTCACCCGCCCAGGAGCCGGAGCGAGACCCACAGGGCCGTCGTCGCGGCGGCGAGGGCGGCCGGCACGGTGAGCAGCCCGAGCCGCGTGAACTCCCCGAGGACCGCCGGGCGTCCGTGGTCGTGGGCGATGCGGCGCCAGAGGAGGGTGGCGAGCGAACCCGCGTACGTGAGGTTGGGCCCGATGTTCACGCCGATCAGGACGGCGAGCACCGCGCCCGGCCCGGAGGCGGCGGCGGGCGGGACGAGCGCGAGGGTCGCGGGCAGGTTGTTGATCAGGTTGGCGAGGACGGCGGCGAGCGCGGCGGTGCCGAGCAGGGCCGGGAGGGAGGTGCCCCCGGGGAGGAGGTGGGCGAGGACGGCACCGAGGCCGTTGTCGACCACCGCGCGGACGACGACGCCGAGGGCGAGGACGAACGCGAGGAAGGGCAGCGAGGCCGCACGGACGAGCGCGCGCGGGGTGGTGCGGCGGCGGGCCAGGGCCCGTACGGCCAGGACGGCGGCGCCCGCCGCCGCGGCCCACGCCGGGTCCGTGCCGGTGGCCGAGGCGACGGCGAACCCGGCGAGAGTGGCGGCCACGGTGACCAGGGCGAAGAGCGGCGTCCCGGCGGGCTCCGGCGGCCCGGCGGGGGTGGCCGGGGCGTCGAGGTCGCGGGCGAAGAAGCGGCGGAAGACCGCGTACTCGACCGCGATGGCGGCGAGCCAGGGGAGCAGCATCAGGAGCGCGAACCGGGTGAAGCCCAGGCCGGTGGCGGCCAGGGCCAGCAGGTTGGTCAGGTTCGAGACGGGCAGCAGCAGCGAGGCCGTGTTGGACAGGTGGGCGCTCGCGTAGGAGTGCGGCGCGGGCCGGGCCCCCATCCGGGTCGCCGTCGCGAAGACCACCGGAGTCAGCAGGACGACCGTCGCGTCCAGGCTCAGCACGGCGGTGATCAGCGAGGCGAGGGCGAAGACGGCGCCGAGCAGCCGCCGGGGACGGTGACGGGCCCTGCGGGCCATCCACGCCCCGCAGGCGTGGAAGAGGCCCTCGTCGTCGCAGAGCCGGGCGAGGACGAGGACGGCCGCGAGGAAGCCGATCACCGGACCGAGGCGTTCGGCCTCCTCGCGGGCGGCCTCCGGCGTGACCGCCCCCACGGCGAGGACGACCCCGGCGGCGGGCAGCGCGAAGACCGCCTCGGGCAGCCGGAAGGGACGGACGACGGCGCAGACGAGCACCACGGCCAGGGCGAGCACGGACACGGAGGGGACGAGCATGGTTCCGATCATCCGGGTCGCCGGGGACGGGGCCCGGCCGGGGGTGCCCGGTACGCGCCGTCCCGGCCCCGCGCGAAGGCGGGACGGCCGATCTGGACAGCACTTCGGATCTCCCTATGCTGGCGCCATGCCCTCTGCCGCGCCCAGGCCCGCGAACGCCGCCTCCCCCGTCCCGTCCGTGCCCCCGCCGGCCACCGCCTCCCGGCTGGCCGGCGTCGGCCCGTCGCCGGTACGGGAGATCCTGGCGCTCACGGCGCGGCCCGAGGTGATCTCCTTCGCCGGCGGTCTGCCCGCCCCCGAACTGTTCGACGCCGAGGGGATCCGGGCCGCGTACGACCGGGTCCTGACGGAGAAACCCCGGCACGCGCTCCAGTACTCGACCACCGAGGGCGACCCGGAGCTGCGCGCCGCCGTCGCCGCCCGGCTCACCGCGCGCGGCCTGCCCACGGACGCCGACGACCTGCTCGTCACCACCGGTTCGCAGCAGGCCCTCACCCTCCTCACCACCGCCCTCGTGGAACCGGGTTCCGTGGTCCTGGTCGAGGACCCCTGCTACCTCGCCGCCCTCCAGACCTTCGGCTTCGCCGGCGCCCGGGTCGTCCCCGTCCCCACCGACGACCGGGGCGTCGTCCCGGCCGCCCTCGAAGAGATCGCGGCCCGCGAGAAGCCGGCCCTCCTCTACCTCGTCCCCACCTTCCAGAACCCCACGGGCCGCACCCTGCCCGCCGGCCGCCGCGCCGCCGTCGCCGAGGCCGCGGCCCGCCACGGTTTCTGGATCGTCGAGGACGACCCGTACGGCGAACTGCGGTACGACGGCGAACGCGTCCCCTGGATCGCCGCCGACCCCGCCGCGGCCGACCGCACCGTCCTGCTCGGCTCCTTCTCCAAGGTGATGGCCCCGGGTCTCCGCCTCGGCCACCTCCGCGCCCCCGCCGGGCTGCGCCGTGCCTGCGTCATCGCCAAACAGGCCGCCGACCTGCACACGTCGACCGTCGACCAGGCCGCCGCCGCCCGTTACCTGCGCGACAGCGACCTCGACGCGCACGTCGCGGTGGTGCGGGCGGCCTACCGCGAACGCCGGGACGCGCTGCTCGACGGCCTGCCGGCCGCGCTGCCCGCGGGCAGCCGGTGGAACAGGCCGGAGGGCGGCATGTTCGTCTGGGCGACCCTGCCCGCCGGGTACGACGCCACGGCGCTCCTGAGGACCGCCGTGGGTCACGGGGTGGCGTACGTGCCGGGAGCGCCGTTCTTCTGCGGGGAGCCGGACCCGGGCGCGATGCGGCTGTCGTTCACGACGCACTCGGCCGACGAGATCGGCGAGGGCCTCCGCAGACTCGCCAAGAGCCTCGCCTGACGCGGACCCCGGGCCGGGACCGGGAGCACCGGGGCGGAATGGTCCGTCCGGGTGACCTCGGGCACCTCTGACCCGCCGCCTCGTCATCCCGCCGTGTCGTTGTTGGGCCGAACGGGTGAGGAGCGGGAGGATGGGTCCATGAGTAGGTACGAGAGGTACGACGTCACCGACGAGCAGTGGGAGGGCCTCGCCCAGGTCGTGCCCCTGCGCGGCCGTGACGAATGGCCGTCCAGGGTCGACCACCGCACGGTCCCCGAGCAGTACGATTCCGCCGAGCAGCGCCGCATGGTCGTGCTCCGCGTGCAGGTCTTCGCCGACGCCCGTGAGGTCGCCGAGTACCTCATCGCCCAGATCCCGGTGCTCCTCGATCTGACCGGCGCCGACACCGAGGTCGCCAAGCGCGTCCTCGACTTCAGCAGCGGCGTCGTCTTCGGGCTCGGCAGCGGGATGCACCGCGTCGACCGGAACGTCTTCCTGCTCGCCCCGGCCGGTACGGAGGTCGAGGGCGCGGAGGAGGGCGAGGACGAGGAGGACGTCCTGGGCGGCCGGACCGCGGGCGTCCCCCGTTCGTAGGAAGATCGCGCCGGTGTAACGGTTCGTCGGAGAACGGGCCGCATACGGTCCGGGCATGGATCTCACCGGCGGCCCCGCGCCCGCCCGCACGCCAGAAACCCGCACGTCGGACGCTCGTACGCCGGATGCCCGCACCCCGGGTGCCCGTACGCCGGACGCCCGCACGGGGGACCTCCGGTCCCCGGACACGGCCCTCCCCTCCGGGGGTCTTCCCTCCCTCGACGCCGCTCCCTCCACGGACGCCGTCGCTCCTTCCGTCGCCACCCCTTCCGGGACCGTTCCCCTCCCGGGCCCCGTCTCCGCCGGCCCGCGCGTCCCGGAGGCCCGTACCCCCGCCGCGGCCCCGCCGGGGCCCCGCGTTCCCGTCCCCCGGGCGCGGGGCCCGGTGGCGCCGCGGGACCGGGACGTGCCGGAGGCCCGGCCCGCCCGGCCCGCCGTCACCGAACTCCGGCTCTCGGCGTTCGCCGGCCACCGCTCCGTCACGCACGCGCTCGGTCCCGTGACCCTCTTCGCCGGACCCAGCGGCAGCGGCAAGTCCACCACCCTGAGGGCGTACGAGGCGCTGGCCCGGCTCGGTGCGGGCGACCCGCTCGACGAGGTGTTCCCCGACGCCGCCGACCACGTTCCCGAACGCGCCCGGCCCGACGCCCAGGGCAGGCGAGGCTTCCGCATCGGATGCACCGTCGACGGGCCGCGGGGCCCCGTCCGCCTGGACCTCGCCGTCCAGGCCGAACCCCGGCTCCGCGTCGTCGGCGAACGGCTCACGGCCGGGGGCCGCACCCTGCTCTCCACCGCGCTCCGCGACCCCGGCCGCAACGCCGTCCAGGCCGAGTGGCACACGGCGGGCACCACCCCCGTGACCCGGGCCCCGTTCCCCGACGACCTCCTCGGCACGGCCCTGCTGCCGTTGCGGGTCGCGGGCAAGACCGCCGGACAGCTGGAGGTCCTGGCCGCCGCCGAACAGGTGGTCGTCGGCCTGCGGTCCGCCTTCCCCTGCGACCCCAGGCCCGAGCGGATGCGGGCGCCCGTGCCGCCCGGGGAGGGACGGTTGCGGCGCGACTGCGGCAACCTCGCCGAGGTCCTGCACCGCACCCGCGCGGACTGCCCCCGGCGCCGCCACCGGCTCGCCGCCGTGGCGGGAGCGGGCTGCACGGGAACCGTCACCGGACTCGGCGTGCGGGAGCTCCGGGAGGGCACCGTCCGGGCGGTCCTCGAACGGGGCGGGCGGCCCGCGACCCCGCTCGGACGCCTCGGCGACGGCGAACTGCGGTACCTGGGACTGGCCCTCGCCCTGGTCACGGGCCCCGGCGTCCTGGAGACGGACCGGATCGCGGAGGTGCCCGACGCCATGCAGAGCCTGACCCTGCTCACCGACGGCCTCGACCGGGGACTCGACAGGAGGCAGGTGGGCGAACTGCTCCGCCTCGCCGTGGACATCGCCGGCGACGGACACGTCCGGGTGGCGGGCGCGGTCGGCGACCGGGCGGTGGAGGAGGCGCGCCGGACGCCCGGGGTGACGGTGGTAGACCTGAGCGCGTGACGGACGGCGAGATGACGAACGACGAGATGACGGACGCGGGTACGGAGGCGGACGCGGATACGGAGGCGGACGCGGATACGGGTGCGGAGGCGGCTGCGGGGGAAGTGAGCGGCGAGGTGACGAACGACGAGATGACGAACAGTGAGGTGACGGGGCGCCGGACGACGAGGGGCCGGACGACGAGGGGCCGGGCGTCGGACGGCGGCGCGTCGGACGGCGCGACGGCCAGTGGCGTGGCGGAGCTGCAGCGCAGACTGGTCGAGTTCGCGGCCGCCCGCGACTGGCAGCCCTACCACACGCCCAAGAACCTGGCGGCGGCCCTGAGCGTGGAGGCGGCCGAACTCCTGGAGATCTTCCAGTGGCTGACGCCGGAGCAGGCGGAACGGGTGATGGAGAACCCGGAATCGGCCCACCGGGTCGCCGACGAGGTGGCGGACGTGCTCGCCTACCTCCTCCAGTTCTGCGCCGTGCTCGGGGTCGATCCGCTGGCGGCGCTCGCGGCCAAGATCGACCGCAACGAGGTCCGTTTCCCCGCCCGGCGGCGGGACGGAGGGGGCGAGAGGGGGGCCGCACCCGAAGATCGTCACTCTTCGGAGTGATCGACTTCTCCCCTTCAGGTTCCCTGTCCACAGATTTCCGAATTCCCCTGGTGTTTGGACTCAGTTCGATTCACTCTGGGTAATGACCGAGTGGGTGGCGCACGGTGGGAACGGGGGCGGTGGTGATGGAAGCGGAGCGACTCGTCGCGCTCGGCCGGCACGCACTGGCGGAGAGCGGGACGGCGCAGGACATCGTGGGGGAGGCGTGGCAGGCCCAGGCCCTCGCCCAGGCGATAGGGAGCCGTCTCGCGCTCTGCGGTCCGCAGGAACTGCGGGGCGAGGCGCGGGGGCTGAGCGAGATCGGGGAGTACCCGGCGGTGTGGGGCTCCGGAGGGCCGCGCGCGGCCCGGCTGACCGAAGTCCTCCGTCCCGAGCGGGCGTTGACGGCTCTGGGGGAGCTGCTCGACGACGTGGGGATCGCCCTGGTGGGCGTGGCCTGCGCCACCGACGAGGAGGCGCTCTACTGGCAGTGCATCGAGGCCATCGACGCCGCCGACGAGTCGGGCGACCGGGTGCGCGGCATGCTGCGGCGCCTCGCCGTACGCGACGGAGAGCGGGCCCGCCCGCCCGACCCCGTCCCGGAGCGCGCCGAATCGGCTCGGGAGGCGCCGTGCTGACGACGGCACAGCCGTGGTGGTGGGCGGAGTGGTGGCGGTGGGCCCCGTGGCTCGGGCCCGTTCTGGCGGTGGCCGTGTCGATGACGGTGCCGGCCGGTGGCGCGGCGCCCGGACCGTCACCGGCCGGGACACCGTTGTCCGGCGTCGGCCCCTGTGCCTCCGCCTCCGCCTCCGCCGACAGGGCTGCCCGTGCCGGGAGGAGGAAGACGCGGACCGCCGGCAGGCCGGACGTCCGTCTGACCGGAACGGGGTGGTCCGGGTGGTGGCGGAGAGGTCGGCGTCCATGTGACGGTGCAGGATGGAGGCATGGATCTTCGCATTTTCACCGAGCCCCAGCAGGGGGCGGACTACGACACCCTCCTCACGGTGGCCCGTGCCACCGAGGAACTCGGGTTCGACGCCTTCTTCCGTTCCGACCACTACCTCACCATGGGGTCCGGCGACGGACTGCCCGGTCCGACGGACGCCTGGATCACCCTGGCCGGCCTGGCCCGGGAGACGAAGCGGATCCGCCTCGGCACGCTGATGACGGCGGGCACCTTCCGTCTCCCCGGCGTGCTCGCCATCCAGGTCGCCCAGGTCGACCGGATGTCCGGCGGCCGGATCGAGCTGGGCCTGGGAGCGGGCTGGTTCGAGGAGGAGCACAAGGCGTACGGCATCCCCTTCCCGAAGGAGAAGTTCGGCCGCCTCGAAGAGCAGCTGGCGATCGTCACCGGCCTGTGGGAGACCGAGGTCGGCAAGAGGTTCACCTACGAGGGGGAGTACTACCGGCTCACCGACTCCCCGGCGCTGCCCAAGCCCCTCCAGTCCAGGATCCCGGTGCTGATCGGCGGGCACGGGGCGACCCGCACCCCTCGGCTCGCCGCGCGGTACGCGGACGAGTTCAACATCCCGTTCGCCTCCCTGGAGGACAGCGAGAAGCAGTTCGGCAGGGTGCGGGCCGCCGCCGAGGAGGCCGGACGGCCGGCCGACGACCTGGTGTACTCCAACGCGCTGGTCGTCTGTGTCGGCAAGGACGACGCCGAGGTGGCCCGCCGGGCCGCCGCCATCGGCCGGGAGGTGGACGAGCTGAAGGCGAACGGACTCGCGGGCTCGCCCGCCGAGGTCGTCGACAAGCTCGGACGGTACGCGGCCATCGGCTCCTCCCGGGTCTACCTCCAGGTCCTGGACCTGGACGACCTGGACCACCTGGAGCTGATCTCCGCCCAGGTCCAGTCCCAGCTGGGCTGAGCGGGAGCGATCCGGTGAGACCGGCCCGCACGCTCGCCGACGCCCTCGGGGAGGGAGCGCTCGTCCTCGACGGAGGGCTCTCCCACCAGCTGGAGGCACAGGGCTGCGACCTCTCGGACGCGCTCTGGTCCGCGCGGCTCCTGGCCGACGGACCCGAGCAGATCGAGGCGGCCCACACGGCGTACGTACGGGCCGGGGCCCGGGTGCTCATCACCTCCGGCTACCAGGCCACCTTCGAGGGCTTCGCCCGGCGGGGGCTGGAGCGGGAAGAGGCGGCACGGCTGCTGGCCCGGAGCGTGGAGCTCGCGCGGTCGGCGGCGGAGGGCGCGGAGGAGGAGGTCTGGGTCGCCGCGTCGGTCGGGCCCTACGGCGCGATGCTGGCGGACGGCAGCGAGTACCGGGGGCGGTACGGACTGCCGGTGGAGCGGCTCGCCGCCTTCCACCGGCCCCGGATCGAGGCGTTCGCCGGGGCCGGACCCGACGTCCTGGCCCTGGAGACGGTGCCGGACGCGGACGAGGCGGAGGCCCTGCTGCGGGCTGCCGAGGGGTGCGGGGTGCCCGTGTGGCTGTCGTACACGGTCGAGGGCGGGCGGACCCGGGCCGGACAGGACCTGGCGGACGCCTTCGCGGTCGCCGCGGGGAACGACCAGGTGGTGGCGGTCGGGGTCAACTGCTGCGACCCCGCCGACGCGGGGCCCGCCGTGGAGACGGCCGTCGCCGTGACCGGGAGACCGGCCGTGGTCTACCCCAACAGCGGGGAGCGCTGGGACGCCCGGACGCGGGACTGGCACGGCGGGAGCGCCTTCGACCCGGAACGGGCCGCCGACTGGGTCCGCTCCGGAGCCCGGCTCGTCGGCGGCTGCTGCCGGGTCGGCCCGTCCACGATCACCGCCCTCGCCGGGGCCCTGGCCGCCGACGGCCCCGGCTGAGCCGGCGGCCGGTCCGGCTTCTCGCCGTGCAGGCGTCCTGGGCGGACGGCCGGTCCGGCTTCCCGCCGTGCAGGCGTCCTGGGCGGACGGCCGGTCCGGCTTCCCGCCGCGCAGGTCCTGGGCGGACGCGGCCGTTTCCGGCCTCGTACGTCCTGTGTCCGGGCCTCGTACGTCCTCCGTCCCCACCTCGCGCGTCCTCCGTCCCGGGGCCGCGCTCCGGGGCCGCGCTCCGGGGCGGAGGGAGGCGCGCCGTCGCGGCCGCGCACCGGAGTCCCGGGCTCCCGGCCCCGGGGCGCTCCCGCCGCGCCCCGGCCCCCCTGCCGCGAAACACGCGCCACCGACGTCCCGCTCCGTCAGGATGGACGCATGGGATTCCATGTCGATTCCGAGACCGGGCGGCTGCGCCGCGTCATCCTCCACCGGCCCGATCTGGAGCTGAAGCGGCTCACCCCGACCAACAAGGACGCCCTCCTCTTCGACGACGTGCTCTGGGTGAGACGTGCCCGGCAGGAGCACGACGGCTTCGCCGACGTGCTGCGCGACCGGGGGGTGGAGGTGCACCTCTTCGCGGACCTCCTGAGCGAGTCGCTGGAGGTGCCGGCCGCCCGCGCGCTCGTCCTGGACCGGGTCTTCGACGAGAAGGAGTACGGCCCGCTGGCCACCGACCACCTGCGGGCCGCGTTCGACTCCCTCGACGCCGTCGCGCTCGGCGAGGTGCTCGTCGGCGGGATGACGAAGCGGGAGTTCCTGGCGGCGCACCGGGAACCGACCTCGGTCCGCTTCCACGCCCTCGACCTGGACGACTTCCTCCTCGGCCCGCTCCCCAACCACCTCTTCACCCGGGACACCTCGGCCTGGATCTACGACGGCGTCTCCATCAACGCCATGCGCTGGCCGGCCCGGCAGCGCGAGACGGTGCACTTCGAGGCGATCTACAAGCACCATCCGCTCTTCACCGGCCCCGGGGCGGGTCCCTTCCACCACTGGTCGGAGGGGCAGGCGGACTATCCGTCCACGATCGAGGGCGGGGACGTCCTGGTCATCGGCAACGGCGCCGTGCTCATCGGGATGAGCGAGCGCACCACCCCGCAGGCGGTGGAGATGCTGGCCCGGGGCATGTTCGCGGCGGGCTCGGCACACACGATCGTCGCGCTCGACATGCCGAAGCGGCGCGCGTTCATGCACCTGGACACGGTGATGACGATGGTGGACCGGGACACCTTCACCCAGTACGCGGGGCTCGGCATGCTCCGCTCGTACACGATCGAACCGGGGGACGAGGGACGCCCCCTGCGGGTGACCGACCATCCGCCGGAGCGGATGCACGCCGCCATCGCGGCGGCCCTGGGGCTCCCGGAGATCCGGGTCCTCACCGCGACCCAGGACGTGCACGCGGCCGAGCGCGAGCAGTGGGACGACGGGTGCAACGTGCTGGCCGTGGAGCCGGGGGTGGTGGTCGCGTACGAGCGGAACGTCACCACCAACACGCACCTGCGCAAGCAGGGGATCGAGGTGATCGAGATCCCCGGCAGCGAACTGGGCCGGGGGAGGGGCGGCCCGCGCTGCATGAGCTGTCCGGTGGAGCGGGACGCCGGCTGAGGGGGAGGCGCGCGCGGAGGGACGGGACCCGGAAAGGGGGGCTGTATATAAATGTTGAACTGCGTATACACTTCCAGCGTCCCCGACCGCAGTCCCCCGACCGTACCCACAGGAGCGCGACCCATGGCCACAGACCTCACCGGCCGCCACTTCCTCAAGGAGCTGGACTTCACCGCCGAGGAGTTCCGCGCCCTGGTCGCGCTCGCCGCCGAGCTCAAGGCCGCCAAGAAGGCGGGCACCGAGGTGCGGCGGCTGTGCGGCCGGAACATCGCCCTGATCTTCGAGAAGACCTCGACCCGCACGCGCTGCGCCTTCGAGGTCGCCGCCGCCGACCAGGGCGCCTCCACCACCTACCTGGACCCCTCGGGCTCCCAGATGGGCCACAAGGAGTCCGTCAAGGACACGGCCCGCGTCCTCGGCCGGATGTTCGACGGGATCGAGTACCGGGGGGACAGCCAGGCCACGGTCGAGGAGCTCGCCGCCTTCGCGGGCGTCCCCGTCTACAACGGCCTCACCGACGACTGGCACCCCACCCAGATGCTCGCCGACGTCCTCACCGTGACCGAGCACACGGACAAGCCGCTGGACGCCGTCGCCCTCGCCTACCTCGGCGACGCCCGCTTCAACATGGGCAACTCCTACCTGATCACCGGCGCCCTGCTCGGCATGGACGTCCGGATCGTCGCCCCGAAGGCGTACTGGCCCACCGAGGACGTCGTCGCGGACGCCCGCAGGCTCGCCGAGGTCAGCGGCGCCGCCCTCACCCTCACCGAGGACGTGGCGGAGGGGGTCCGGGGCGCCGACTTCGTGGCCACCGACGTCTGGGTCTCCATGGGCGAGCCCAAGGAGGTCTGGGACGAGCGGATCGCCGCCCTCGCCCCGTACGCCGTGACCACGGACGTGCTGCGCGCCACCGGGAACCCGGACGTCCGGTTCCTGCACTGCCTGCCCGCCTTCCACGACCTGGGCACCGCCGTCGGCCGCGACATCCACGCCCGGCACGGCCTGACCGAGCTGGAGGTCTCCGACGAGGTCTTCGAGTCGCCCCACTCGATCGTCTTCGACCAGGCGGAGAACCGGATGCACACCATCAAGGCCGTCCTCGTCGCCACCCTGGCGGGGACCGGGAACGCCCCGGCGGCCCCCGGGGCATAGCTTTGCTCCTGATTGGGTGAATATGCGTGGTGCGGTTTACGATCGCACGGTTCAGGGGGGTTCGGGCGAGCAGGCCCGGACCCCCCTCGCGCGCGCACGCACCAGAAACGAGAACCCCGCATGCCCCCGTCCACTCCGCGACCCCACTCCGCCCCCGCGCGGACCGCCCCCTCCCGGCGGATCAAGTCGCCGCAGCGGCTCATCGCCGAGTCCGGCACCGACCTCGAGGGCCACGGCCTCAAGCGCACCATGGGCCTCTTCCAGCTCGTCTGCTTCGGCGTCGGCGCGATCGTGGGCACCGGCATCTTCGTCGGCCTCTCCGACAGCGTCGCCAAGGCGGGCCCCGCGGTCGTCGTCTCCTTCGTCCTCGCCGCGGTCACCTGCGTGTTCACCGCCTTCTCCTTCGCGGAGCTGGGCGGCGCGATCCCGGTCTCGGGCTCCTCGTACTCGTTCGCCTACGCGAGCCTCGGCGAGCGGTCCGCCTTCCTCGTCGGCTGGTGCCTGCTCCTGGAGTACGGCGTGTCCGTCTCGGCGGTCGCGGTCGGCTGGAGCCAGTACCTCAACGAACTCCTCGACAGCCTGACCGGATGGCAGCTGCCCGCCGCGCTCTCCGCCGGACCGGGCGAGGGCGGAGCGGTCAACCTGCCCGCCGTGATCGTGATCCTGCTCGCCGCCACCCTCCTCGTGCGCGGGGTCCGGGAGAGCGCGCGGGCGACCGCCGCCATGGCCGTCCTCAAGATCGGCATCCTGCTCGTCTTCTGCGCCGTCGGCTTCTCCGCCTTCCAGGACGGACACCTCTCCCCGTTCGCGGGCAGCGGCCTCGGAGGCATCACGGCGGGTGCCTCCGTGGCGTTCTTCTCGTACATCGGCTTCGACGCGATCACCACGGCCGGCGAGGAGGTGAAGGACCCGCGCCGGAACGTCCCGATCGCCATCCTCGTCTGCATCGGGATCGTCACCCTGCTCTACTGCGCGGTCGCGCTCTCCGCGATCGGGGCGCTCGGCGCCGACGAGGTCGCCGGCCGTCCGGCCGCGCTCTCGCTCGTCGTCGACCGGGTCACCGGCTCGTCGGCGGGCGGCGGGGTCATCGCCTTCGGCGCGGTCGTCGCCATCGCCTCCGTCGTCCTCGCGGTGATGTACGGGCAGACCCGCATCCTGATGTCGATGTCCCGCGACGGGCTCGTGCCCCAGGTCTTCGAACGGGTCTCGCCGAAGACCGCGACCCCGGTCGCCAACACGTGGATCGTGGCCGCCGTCTTCGCCGTGCCGGCCGCCTTCGCCCCGCTCGACGTGGTCGTCAACCTGACCACCATCGGCACCCTCGCCGTCATGGCGGTCGTCAACCTCGCGGTGTTGGTGCTGCGCCGCCGCGCCCGCGACCTGCCGCGCTCCTTCCGGGTGCCGTTCTTCCCGGTCAGCCCGCTCCTCGGCATCGGCTTCTGCCTGTACCTCATCTGGGGCACGGGCTGGCGCACCTGGCTGCAGTTCGCGGTGTTCCTCGGGGCGGGCGCCCTGCTCTACGCGGTCTACGGACGCCGCAACTCGCGGCTCGCCGCGGCGCCGGAGGAGACCGCCGGGACGGCGCCGCCGGGGGCGTGAACCCGACCGGGCACCCCCGCATCCCCCGCCCGGTCCGTCCGGCACCACCCGCTCAGGCGCTCTCCGCCCGTACCGGTTCCCGCAGCCGGAAGCGCTGGAGCTTGCCCGTCGCCGTGCGCGGCAGCGCGTCGAGGAAGACGACCTCGCGGGGTGACTTGTACGGGGCGAGACGGGCGCGGACGAAGGCCCGCAGCGCGGCGGCCGTGCCCGCGTCGCGCGGCACCCCCTCCCGCACCACCGCGTACGCCACCACGACCTGGCCCCGCAGCTCGTCCGGACGGCCGACCACCACCGCGTCGATCACGTCGGGATGGCCGAGGAGCACCTCCTCGACCTGGGGGCCCGCGATGTTGTACCCGGCCGAGATGATCAGGTCGTCGGCCCGGGAGACGTACCGGAACAGGCCGTCGGGCTCGCGGACGTACGTGTCGCCCGTGACGTTCCAGCCCTCCCGCACGTACCGCTCCTGGGCGGCCCCGTCCCCGTCGGGACCGGTCAGATAGCGGCAGCCGACCGGGCCGCGCACGGCGAGCAGCCCCTCCTCGCCGTCCGGGGCCTCCCGGCCGTCCGGGCCGACCACCCTGGCCCGCCAGCCGGGGACCGGGCGGCCGGCCGAACCGGGGCGGGCGTCGCCGTCGGCGGCGGCGAGGAAGATGTGCAGCAGCTCGGTCGAGCCGATGCCGTTGATCAGGCGCAGGCCCGTGTACCGGTACCAGGCCCGCCAGGTCGCCTCCGGCAGGTTCTCCCCGGCGGAGACGCAGCGGCGCAGCGAGCCGAGGTCCGGGGCGGCGCTCCGGACCGGTTCGGCGAGCATGGCCCGGTAGGCGGTCGGGGCGGTGAGGAGCACCGAGACCCGGTGCCGCGCGATCGCCGCGAGGAGCTGCTGGGGCCCGGCCTGTTCGAGGAGGACCGCGCTCGCCCCGGCCCGCAGGGGGAAGACGACGAGCCCGCCGAGGCCGAAGGTGAAGGCGAGCGGCGGCGAACCGGTGAAGACGTCGTCGGGCAGCGGACGCAGCACGTGCGCGGAGAACGTGTCGGCGACGGCCAGGACGTCCCGGTGGAAGTGCACGCAGCCCTTGGGACGCCCGGTCGTGCCGGAGGTGAAGGCGATGAGGGCCGCGTCGTCGGCGGCGGTCGCCACCGCCTCGTACGGGCCGGAACGCCGGGCGGCGAGGGTCAGCAGGTCGTCCGGGCCGTCCCCGCCGAAAGGGGTGACGCGGAGGCCGGGAATCCGGGCGGCGAGCAGCCCGTCGAGGGAGCGGACGTCGCAGAGCGCGTGGGTGCAGCGGGCCGTCTCCGCCATGAAGGCCAGTTCGGGGGCGCGTTGCTGGGCCAGAACGGTGACGGCGATGCCGCCCGCCTTCATCACGGCGAGCCAGCAGGCGGCCAGCCAGGGGGAGGTCGGGCCGCGCAGCAGGACCCGGTTGCCGGGCACGAGCCGCAGATCGGCGGTGAGGACGCGGGCGACGCGGTCGACCCGGTCGAGCAGTTCCCCGTAGCTCCAGACCCCGCCGTCGTCGTCGAGGAAGGCGGGCCGGTCGGCGCCGAACCGCTCCACCGTGCGGTCGAGCAGCTCCACGCCGCAGTTGAGCCGGTCCGGATAGACCGGTCCGGGGCGACCGAGGAGGAGACGGGGCAGGCGGTCCGGCGGCGGCAGCCGGTCGCGGGCGAAGGTGTCGAGGTGGGCGGAGGGCGTCAGCTCCACGGGTCCGTCCCCCTGCCGTGACGGGGCCGCCGGCGCGCCGGGGCCCGGGCGGCGGCCGGTGGGACGCGGCGGGCGCGGCCCGGGGCGGCGCGGCGGGGCCGCCCCGGAACGGCGGCGGCGCGGGGACGCCGCGGGGCGTCGGGACGGCGAAGGCGCCGGAGGGCGCCGGGAAGGGCCCGCATGTCCGCATTCTCACCCGGTTCCGGGCGGACCACCCGGCGTACGGGTCCGGGCCCGGCCCGGGAGGACGGCTCCCTCCCGTGTCCTCCGGCGTTCCGGCCGGTCCCGCACCCGCTTGATCGACTGGTCACCCGTTCGGGTCGGCCTTAGGGTCGTGAGGGTGGACTGACGGCCGTGGACCGACCGGCCACGGCGGCTCCCTCCGGTGAGGGCTCAACGCCATGAACGCTCATGTCTAGCACTCCGAAGCCGACGGCTCCCGCGGCGACGACCTCCCACGGAGGCGGCGAGGACGGCAAGGGCATCGCCCTGTTCGTGATCGCCTCCTGCCAGCTGATGGTCGTCCTCGACATCACGATCGTGAACATCGCGCTCCCGCACATCCAGAGCGCGCTCGGCTTCTCCACCACCAGCCTGGCCTGGGTCGTCAACGCCTACACGCTCACCTTCGGCGGACTGCTCCTCCTCGGCGGGCGCTTCGGGGACATCCTCGGCCGCCGCCGGGTCTTCATGGTGGGCGTCCTGCTCTTCGGGCTCGCCTCGCTGTTCTGCGGACTGGCCCAGAACGAGTGGCAACTCCTGGCCGCCCGCGCCCTCCAGGGCGTCGGCGGCGCCATCGCCTCGCCGACCTCGCTCTCGCTGATCACCACGACCTTCGACGAAGGCCCCGAACGCAACCGCGCCTTCGGCGTGTTCGCCGGCGTCTCGGCCGGCGGCGGGGCGATCGGCCTGGTGGCCGGCGGCATGCTCGTCCAGTGGCTCGACTGGCGCTGGATCTTCTTCGTCAACGTGCCCATCGCCCTGCTCATCGCCTTCCTGACGCCCCGCCACGTCAAGGAGTCGGAGCCGCGGCCCGGCCACTTCGACCTCGCCGGCGCGCTGACCTCGACGCTCGGCATGGTGGCGCTGGTGTACGGGTTCATCCGCGCCGCCCAGGAGGGCTGGCGCGATCCGTACACGATCGGTTCGTTCGTCGCGGCGGTGCTGTTCCTGGCCCTGTTCCTCCTGGTCGAACGGCGCTCCCGGCAGCCCATCACCCCGCTCCGCATGTTCGCCGACCGCAACCGCTCGGGCACCTACGGCATCATGTTGTGCCTGGCGGCGGCGATCTTCGGGATGTTCTTCTTCCTCACCCTGTTCGTGCAGCAGGTGCTCGGCTTCAGCCCGTTGAAGGCGGGCCTCGCGTTCCTGCCGGTCAGCGCGATCATCGCGGTCGGCGCGGGACTCACCTCCAACCTGCTGCCCCGGTACGGCCCCAAGCCCTTCATGGTGACGGGCTCGGTGCTCGCGGCCGCGGGCCTCTCCTGGCTGACCCTGACGGACGTGCGCTCGACCTACCTGGGGAGCGTCCTCGGCCCGATCCTCGTCTTCGGCCTCGGCATGGGCCTGATGTTCGTCTCACTGACCGTCATGGCGCTCTCGAACGTCGAACAGCGGGACTCGGGCGCGGCGTCCGGCCTGCTCAACGCCATGCAGCAGGTGGGCGGCTCGCTCGGCCTGTCGATCCTGGTCACGGTCTTCGGCACGGCGGGCCGCAACGAGGCGGAGAAGCAGGTGCCCGCCTTCCTCGCGCAGGCGAGCCCCCTGGAGAAGGCCCGGTTCGCCGAGACCGGCGTGCTCCCGAAGCCCTGGAGCGACCAGGTCCTGACCGCCGGCGTCTCGGCGGGCTTCGTGACGGCGGCCGTGTTCGCCGCCGTCGGCGTCCTGATCGCCCTCTTCGTCATCCAGGTCCGCCCCTCGGACCTCGAACGCCTCAAGGGCGGCGCGATGATGCCTCCGGGTGGCTGAGCGAATCTATTTACTTACCGCTCTTGAGGATGTCGGCCAGCGGTTCACCGCGCTCGCTCCAGCGTTCGAGTCCAGCGCGTCCTATCAGGTGCATTCGCTCGACGGGGCCGGCCCAGTCGACTGCTTTCGTACTGAAGCGGCCGTTGGTGACCACGATGGCCAGAGAGGATGGCCACGACACCACAGAACCCCCGTACAGGTGCTGTGGAACTGGCTGCCCGACGCTTCCCTTTCCGTCCCTGAAATGCTTGCACTGGACAATGATGGGGCGAGCGAACTCGTCGAAGGCGAGGACGTCGACTCCTTTGTCCCCAGCGCCTCCCGTTGATCTCCGGATCCGATAGCCATCCCGTTCGAGGAGTGCGCCCACGAATTTTTCGAACGCACCCGGTGAGAGTGCGTCGATGTCGCTGAGGCGCATGGTGAGGGACTTTTGCGCCGGCCCCGACAACGCGTCTTCCACCGTTCCGAGCAGCATGACGCACAGACTCTGCAACTCGCTCCACAGTCCCCGCAGGATCTGGGTGTGTTCCGAGTACCGCGCGAGGAAGACACGGGTCGGCACAAAGAGCTGCCCGCCTTCGGCAGTGAGCAACGGGGACGCGGCGTACTCCAGCGTCTGCCTCAACAGGGGCACGTCTTCCCAGTCGGGCGAGTGGACTGGGGTACGGCGCACCCTTTCGGCGAGTCCGAGCGCCTCCCCGCGTTTGTGGGCCGACAGGTCGGCGATCTCTGCGAGCTCGTCCAGGCAGTCCGTGACATCGGTCCTCAGGTGACGGAGCTCTGCCCCATGACGCTCGACGCTCCGCAGAAGCGCAGCCTCCGCAGCGACTCGGTCAGGGGTGGGTGCTTCGTTGAGCGATGCGGCCGGGCGGCGGTGCTTCCCGAGTTGATCGGAGACTGCTTGGACCCGATCCTTCAGGCCCTGGAGACGGCTCCGAAGACCTTCCTCACCGGGCTCCAGTTCCGGAAACATGTCCTGCGGCACATGCACGGTTCCCCCACCTGTTCTGCTCGTGTCACTCCAGGAGGAGGGTAGGGGATCTTTCAGCCCGGCTCGGCCCGAAGTCGAGTGCCGGGGAACCTCGGGGTCGAACGATGCGGTGCGACTCCGTAAGATCTCCTGAAGCTGCGGCCCGACGGGCTTCCCGCCAAGGACATGCCCCCACCCGCACGAGTCACTCGTGCCCTGGGGGAACTGCTCCGTGTCCATGCTCCTGTTGAAAATGGCTGCACAGGATCTGCTGTCGTTGAACAAGCGTCGTCTCATGGTTCCGCACCTCGCCGAGCGCTGGCGGCACTTCCGCGGTGCCGAGGCATCCGTCACCGAGCGCGCGGCATGGGCGGAAAGCCTGGTGAGTCTGGCGGGCGACCTCGTGGCCGCGGGCCGGGGAAATGTGGAGATGGTCGTCGAGTGCGCCGCCACCATCGACGAGGCGGAGCGGCCCGGCGGCCCGCGGCTCATCGACGTCGTCCTGGTGGGGCGCCATCCGGAGGAGAACCGGCCGTCGGTGCAACTGGTGGAACTGAAGCGCTGGTCGAGTGTGACCAGAGTGGAGCAAGCCACTGCCGACCTGGTGCATGTGCCGGGGATGGGGACGAAGCCGCATCCGGCGCTACAGCTGCAGGAGTACTTCACGGC
Organism: Streptomyces sp. NPDC041191; assembly: GCF_055591945.1. Classification (NCBI taxonomy): domain Bacteria; kingdom Bacillati; phylum Actinomycetota; class Actinomycetes; order Kitasatosporales; family Streptomycetaceae; genus Streptomyces; species Streptomyces sp. NPDC041191. The sequence goes on from NZ_JBVIZC010000003.1 coordinate 321,961, forward strand.
GTTCACCGGCGACCGGGGGCCGTTTCGCAATCTTGAATTCGAATGCGACGGTTTCGCCTATCTCCACAATGCCACGGATGAATCCGTGCGGCCGCTCCTCGACGTCGTCGCACCGACAGGCGCGTATGCGCGTATCTACACGGGCGACCGCCGCGAGCGGCTCCTCGCGGACCTTCGGAAGAGCTTTGCGGCGGAGGGCGCTTCATCAACCGCCGAGATTCTGCTCCAGGGAATGGGGGTGCGCAACACCCCCCTGCTGGACGCCATGATCTGGTCGCAAGGCGCCGATACGGTATTCACGCTGCGCGGGAGGCAGAAGAAGGTGGCCGACCACATCCTCGAGACCGCCGCCAAAGTTCTGCCGGACCCTCGCAATCCGACATTGGTTCCCGATGAGCGTCGCGTGGTGTTCTTGGTGACCGGAGGCGCCGGCACCGGGAAGAGCGCCATCGGCCTGGAGATGAAGACCGAGCTGGAGGCGCAGGGTCGCTCGGTCATGTACGCCAGTGGCAGCCGGGCCTTCAACGGCGCCATGCAGGAACATGTCGGATACGGGGACCGCGAGTTCCGGGAGACGTTCACATACTTCAGCAACTTCGTCACTCCGCCGGAGCCGCCGTTGGATGTGTTGATCTGCGATGAAGCGCATCGCCTCCGCGACCGGTCGACGAACCGGTTCTGGAAGCCGGAGGAGCAGGGCACCGGCCCGCAGGTGGATGAGCTGCTCGCGGCGTCCCGCCTGACCGTGTTCTTCCTGGACGAGGCCCAGTCCGTCCGGCCGAACGACGTCGGCACCGTTCGGCTGATCGAGGAGGCGGCCGCTCGGAACGGTGCCGAGCTCGTCCGGTACAGACTGGTGGAACAGTTTCGGTGTGGCGGCAGTGACGCCTACGTCCGATGGGTGCGAGCCGTTCTGGGAATCACGTCCGAGCCCGCCGACCGGTGGACGCCCGACGGGCTCATGCACGTCGAGGTCGCCGACACTCCCGAGGAACTCGAACGGATCATTCGTACCGAAGCGCTTGCCGGTGCTTCCGCCCGACTCGTCGCGGGATATTGCTGGCCGTGGACGAAGCCCCAGGGCGACGAGAAGAGGCTGGAACTCGACGTGCGTATCGGCGATTGGCATCGTCCGTGGAACGCGGACAGTGACAGCTCCTGCGAGAACGATGCGCCACCCTCCAGGGTCTGGGCCGTGCACGAAAACGGACTGGGACAGATCGGTTGCGTATACACGGCTCAGGGCCTCGAATGGGACTGGTGCGGTGTGATCATGGGAGACGACATGGTGCGCCGGGAGGGGAAGTGGGTGTTCCGGCGGGGTAAAGAAGCCAGAGATCCGGAGCGCGATGTGAAACGTGTGGCCGTTCCAGGCTCCTTCGATCCGAAAGTGAAGGCCGGCAGCGTTGGCGACGAAGAATTCGCCCGACTGGTGCGCCACGCCTACCACGTGCTGATGACGCGGGGGAGCCGTGCGACGGTGCTCTACTCCACGGACGAGGAGACCCGCGCCTACCTGAAGGAACTGGTGGGACCCGTCGAGATCCACGGTCTTCGGCCCACGTGGGAGAACCTGCCGCAAGAGGCCCGCCGAGCGCATCTGCCCCGGCCTCGGCGAGGACGGCGTACGCGCAAGAACCGAGGTTCAGGAGGGGCCGCCAAGGGTGAGCTCAGGCTCTTCTGACGCACGTGCGGTGCACAGAGAGGTGGGGTGGCGGGCTCTCCGGACCCGCCACCCAGCCGGCTCACACGAGCAGGCGTGCTGCCTCCGCCAAGGCCGTCACCACAAGATTGGCGACGACACCGACGGCGACGTCGACCAGGATCGTGCGAAGCCGGTGACGACGCGCAGGCTTGTACTCGACAGGGTTCATGGATACCACTCCTCGACGTGATCGGAATGGCAGGGACAGCCCTACCGGGCATCCGCACTCACCTCACGTCCAGGACATGAGGGAAACCACTCGTGAACCACTGTCGAGAACCGGTACCTGAACACCGCGTCGTACCCTCCGGGAAGGTGCGCAGCGAGAACAACTCTAATGCACGGCCGACTTGAGGGAAGAGCAGTATTTCTGTCGTCGGGCAGGACTGCGCGGCCCGGAACCGGTCGGCTCCGCCAGCGCTGCATTCGTCCCCTCGAAGTCGGCCAGTCGCGCGGCCGGCGGCGCCGAGGCCGGCCGCAGGGGCAGTGCGGCGGAGAACTTCGATCCTGCCACCGCGCGCCAGCCGAGGTCCGGAAGCACGAGAGCGGGACCGGTCCCGATATCCCCCAGAGCGCTTTTCCGCATGCCCGGTGTCAGGTCTTCCCGCAGCCGGACGAAGCAGTCCGAGGGGCGTTGCGCGGGGCGCCGATCACCCCCAGCGTCGCGCCGGGCGTCGCGTCGGCGCGGTAGCCGGCCCGCGCCCACCGGCGGACGTCGTTGCCCTGACGCGCCACGAGACTGCCGCCCGGGTGGACCGTGCGGGGAGCGCCGTCGTCCCGCCGTTCCTGAAGGCGGGCATCGGCCCTGCGGCGTCGTGGCTCACGCACCCGCCGAGGACCCGCTGCTCCAGCGCCTTCGCCCCGGGCGTGCGGTACGGGACGAGCGGGAACTCCTTCCCGTGACGTCGATGACGTCACGGAGCAGGAACGGCTGCCGGCCCATTGACGATCTCACTCTCCGGCGGGCGCGTGCCACTGGTGGTACGGATGGCTGACGTCCGCCCGATCGTATGGTGCCGCTCTGGCGACGAATGACCGTTCTCGGGCACCGGCGGTCAAGCCGGAACGGGTCCGGTCTAGGCATCGAACGTCGACGGGATCAGCGACCGCAGCTTCTCCCGGGTCTCCGGATCCGTCGAGTAGACGATCGTGCCGACCATGCCCCGGGTCAGCAGCACCTTGTAGGTGTTCCGGACGAGACGGTCGATGTGGTCGTCCGGGGTGGCCTTGGTGAACGACGGGTCCTTGGAGGCCGTACGGTCCACCTCCCAGTGGTCCGTACGCCACACCAGGTCCGGCCCGATGATCACGCCGGACCAGTCGTACTCGAAACCCTGCGCCGTGTACACGCAGCCCACCTGTCCGAAACCGGCCTCGTCGGTCGCCCACAGGGGCGCGGGCGGAGCCCCGAGCGCCGACCGGTCGCCGTACAGGTTCCATGGCCGGGCCCAGTCGCCGATGACGACGTCGGCGGGCAGTTCCCGCATGCCCGGAGTGATCTTCGTCGTCCACTTCCAGCAGTAGCCGGCCGACATCCGGGCCCCGTAGCCCTCGTCGCGGCGCGCGACGAGGAAGTCCTCGAGTTCCTGAGGAGTGTCGGCGACCCGGAGCTGCACCTTGCCGTCCGGCTCCCAGACCGCCGGCTCTCCACCCTCCAGGCCGAGCAGGTCGGCGACCCACCGCACGTAGGCGTCGCTGCCACCGCAACGGAACTGGCTGTCCAGCTCCACCACCGTGCACGCGAGCCCGTGTTCGGCGGCGGCCTGCCGGATCTGCTCCTTCGTCCCCATCTCGCCCGGACGCACCACCTGGTGCTGGTCGAGCAGGAAGACGGGCACCCTGGCCGCGTCGATCAGCTCGGACACCTGGGGCCGGCCGGTCCGCAGGGCGGCCTTCGTGTAGCGGTTGGCGGAGGTCACCCGCAGCCGGTGTGCCTCGTCGCAGATCAGCACGTCGAGGTCGTTCGGCTCGGCCTCCATGAAGCTGTTGAAGTACTTGAACAGCTTCTGTACCTCGGGCTTCCGCGCCCCCGCGACCTTGCGCATCGTCTTGGTGAACGACTGCGACCCGGTCGCGTGCAGGGCGGCGACCCCACGCCGGTACAGCTCGCCGAGCAACTGCATCGCGATCACGCTCTTGCCGGACCCGGGCCCGCCGGTGACCACGATCACCTCCTTGTGGTTCGACCGCTGCGCCTTGCGCACGGCCGACATCACCAGCTCGTAGGCGATCCGCTGCTCACCGAGCAGCACGAACTGCTCGCGGTCCCGCACCTCGGCCGCCGCGACGCTCATGAGCTGCTTGGACGGCCGCACCTTGCCCTGGAGGAGCACGTCGGCCGCCTCGGCGCCGGACTTGGGAGCGAGACGTGAGCGCAGGAAGTCGATGAACGCGCCGCGCTCCTCACCGGTGTACATGCGGCCATGGAGCGTTTCGGGCACGGACCGCAGCGACCCCACCCCGAACTCGGTGGCGTTGTGAAGGTAGGCCACGCCCGCGACGGCCTCGGGCGTCCGCTCCACGGCCCCGTTGAAGGACAGCAGGTACTCGCAGTAGCCCCGCACCTGCTCGATCGGGTTCAGCACCGGGTGCGAGTAGGCGTCGATCCGGCAGAGGACCGGGTCGTCCTCCTCGGGGTGCGCCTCGCTCCACTGCTTGAGCTCCACGACGACGTACGACGGCTCACCGGTGGTGGGGTGGACACCGGCCAGTATCGCGTCCGCCCGTTTGCTGGTGAGCGGCAGCCCGTACTCGATCAGCACCTCGACCTCCCCGAGCCCGGCTTCGACGAGGGTGTTGGCCAGGGCGGGAAGGCTGCGCTTCCAGGACCGGACTTCCGAGCCGCCCGGCTGGTGGCTGTGCTTGTGCCGGAAGTTCTCGACCAGGAGCAGCGCCAACGATCCTTCGAGCGTACGGGCGGCCACGGACGCGGCGGACTCACGGAACAGCAAGAAATGCCCCCAGGCAGCACGAAACGACGCTCGTGCGGGTGGGGGCATGTCCTCGAAGTCCGCGGGGGCGGAACGGAAGCCCGGCGGGCCGCTCGGATGATTCCGGCCATTTTAAGACTGTGTGTGCATCATGTGGAGGGAGCTCGTCCGGACTCCGTCAAGTTCGGGCCACGAGGTGACCCCCGGGCCGCTCCTCACCGGGTGAGGTATCGCCGGAAGAAGGCGCCGGCGAGGGACGCGCCGATCCGGCGCTGGGCGGTCTCGGTCAGCTGGGGTTCGTAGGCGGAGCCGCCGGGTTCCGCGCACTGGCCGGGGCGGGCGTCGTCGTGGCCGGCGTCGTCGCGGGCCGCGACCTGTCCGCCGGACGGCGACCACTGGGTGTTGAAGTAGTTGTGGTTCGCGCCGGGGATCTCGAACCGGTGGAACCCGGCGGAGCTTCCGGCGGTCGCGTCGGCGGCGAAGGAGAGGGCCTCGCGGCCGACCTGGCCGTCGCAGGTCCCGCGGACCACGGCCACGGGCACCTTCGTGATCCCGTACGCGCTCATGTCCTCGGTCATGACGTTGTAGGCGGGCGCCAGGGCCATGACCGCCCTGACCCTGACCCCGGCGGGCCACTGGGCCCGGTGGCGGTCCGACGCCTGCCACGTCACGCCCGCGCCGCCGCGCGAGTGGCCCATGGTGCCGACGTTGTCCAGGTCGACGTGGTGCCGGAAGTCGACGCGTCGCGGCTCGCCCGTGACCGCGTCGCGGAACGCGCCGGCGAGACCGCCGCGGCCCGAGGTGGCGAGTTGCTGCCACAGGGCGAGGTGGCGGTTGATCAGGTCGGCCCGCGCGGAGGCGTTCTCGTCGCCCGACACCGACGAGGCGTTGATGCCGTTGGCCCGGACGGACACCACGATGAAGCCGTCGCCGGCCAGTTCCTCGCCGAGGTAGTCGTAACCGCGCTCGTTGGGGAGGAGAGGGGTGCCCGGGGCGCACGGCCAGCTGAACAGCTTCTGGCCGGCGGCCGCGTACGCGTCCCAGTCCCCGGCCTTCTCGGCGGCGGCGCGGGCCGCCTCCGCCGAACGGTCCGCGCAGGTCTCGTGCCAGCCGTGCAGCAGGACCACGAGCGGCCTCGGCGTGGTGCCGAGGTCCTTCGGGTAGTGCACGGACGCGGCGATCTCGACCGGCTCCCCGGTCCCCGGCACCCGGTGGGCCCGGTCCCCCAGGTCGTACGTGACGGTGGCGACGCCCCGCGACTCCCGGGCCGGAGCGTCGAGGGGCGCGGCGGACGCGGGGCTCCCGACCAGGACCTGGGGCAGGACGAGGGCCGTGGACACGGCGAGGGCGAGGGCGCGGGCCCGGGGCAGGCGGCGGCGGATGGCGGGGTGTGTGTCGTCGTACGTCACAGGACGGTCTCCACGATCGTGAGGGCGGGCGCCGGCCGGTGACCGCGGGGGGCCGGACGGCGGCTTCATTCCGACAGACGTCCGACGGGGGCCGGGGTTGCGGGTCCCGTGAAACCCGTACGACCGGACCCTCCCCGGCGCAAGGGGGGGATGACCCCCGTCCCGGTGCCGGGGCGTCCCCCGGGCGAAGACGGCGGGGTGCTCCAGCGCGATCCGCCCCGCGCCGGACGAAGATCGTTTCATCGGCTCGGAGAGTCGCCGCACACGAGGAGTGATCGACCATGCGTGACCACAGGAAGACGACCGGCCGACGGGGGGCGCTCGCACTCGCGGGCGTGCTCGCCGCCACGGCGCTGACCGCCCCGGTGGCTTCCGCGGCATCGGCGGACTCCGTCACGGCGGGCCGGGAAGCGGCCGTCGTGCGCTTCCTGGAACGGGACGCGCACCCGCTGCGTTCCACGGAGCCCGGTGGCGGGACCGCGGACCTCCGGGCGCTGGGCGCCATGACCGGGGACGCGAAGGTGGTGGGTCTCGGAGAGGCCACGCACGGTTCGCACGAGTTCTTCGCCATGAAGGAACGCGTCTTCCGGTACCTCGTCGAGGAGCGCGGCTTCACCACCTTCGCCCTGGAGATGAGCTGGTCGGCGGGGCTCAGGATCGACGAGTACCTCCAGGGCGGGCCCGGTGACCCGCGGACGGTCGCGGAGGAGACGCTGGCCGGATCCCCGTGGGAGCGCGAGGAGTTCGTCAGCCTGATCGGCTGGATGCGCGAGCACAACCGCCGCCACCCCGGCCACCGGGTCCACTTCATGGGCGACGACCTCGGGGCGCCCAAGCTCGGCGACCACGTCTTCGACCGCGTGCTGGCGTCCGTGCGCGCGACCCGGCCGGAGGCGCTGCCCCGGCTCACCGGGCTGTACGCCGGGCTGCGCCCCTTCGACGACGTCTTCGCCTACCTGCGCAGGCCGGCCACGGAGCGGAAGGAGAACGCCGCACGCGCCCAGGAGGCGTTCGACCTGGTCGCCGGAGGCCGGGGGACCGACGACGACGCGTACGCGTGGACCGTGCAGCACGCCCGGAACATCGCGCAGACCTTCGCCTTCGCCGCCGTCGACCTCGCCGACCCGGCCTCGGTCACGGCCGCCGAGCACCTGCGCGACCGGGCCATGGCCGACAACGTGCTGTGGTGGCGGCGCCACACCGGCCACAAGATGCTGCTGTCCGCCCACAACGGCCACGTCGGGTACCTCTCCACCCACCCGGACATGTACCCGAAGACCCAGGGCGCCGTCCTGCGCGACCGCCTGGGACGCGACTACGCCGCGATCGGCTTCGGCTTCGCCGGCGGCTCCTTCCTCACCAAGGACACCTCCCTCGACGGCGACTGGAAGCCGGTCACCGTCCCGGCGGCACGTCCCGGCACGAACGAACACACCCTGGACCGGGTCGGGTACCGCGACTTCTACCTGGACCTGCGGACCGCGTCCGGCGCCGCCCGCGCCTGGCTCGACCGCGCCCGGCCGGTCTACGACGCCGGCTCGACCTTCACCCCCGACCCCCCGCCCACCCTCGCCCTCGGGCGCGCCTACGACGTCCTCGTCCACCTCCACCGGGTCCGGGCCGCCGACAAGCTCTGAACGACCCCGGCGGCGACCGCCGGACCCGCCCCGCCCGCTCGTTCCGGGGCGGCCGTCCGCTCCCGGGGCGAGCGGGGCGGGGGATGTCCCCACCGTCCTCGCCCCCGCTGCCCGCACCGCGTGTCCACCTGCCGGCGCCATGGTCCGGCGGACCTCCGGCGGCGAGGCTGAACGCGTACACCTTCTCGAACCAAAGGAACTCCTGTGACCAGCCCGAAGCCGCCCCGCCGCCGTACGGTCCGCACCGCCGTCGTCGGCACCCTCGCCGCTGCCGCCTGCGTCGTCCTCACGGCGGGCAGCGCCGGGGCGATCGTCAACGGCGGCGACTCCACCGAGGCGTACCCCTTCATGGCGACGATCCCGGAGTCGGCCCCGAAGTACGGTCTGCTCGACGGCGTCTGCGGGGCGTCGCTGATCGACCGGCAGTGGGTGCTGACGGCGGCGCACTGCGTGACGGGCGACGGGCTCGAACTGGAGGGCGTCGTCCGGGTCGGCAGCGACCACCGGAAGTCCGGCGGCACCGTCCGGAAGATCGACCGCGCCTTCGTCCACCCCGGCTACGTGAACGGTGACGGGAAGGGCGCCAACAAGGACGACATCGCGCTGGTCCGTCTCGACCGCCCGGTCGCCCAGCAGCCCATCGGGATCGCGAAGGAGGCGGGCCGGCCGGGCACCCCGACCCGGCTCATCGGCTTCGGCACCACCGTCGACGGCACGTTCGCGTTCGCGGACCGCCTCCAGGAGCTGAACACCCGCCTGGGCGCCGTGTCCGAGTGCGCGCCCGGATTCGCGGACCCGATCCGGCTGTGCACGATCAGCCCCGCGCCCGGGGCCATGGCGTGCTCCGGGGACTCCGGCGGCCCCCAGGTCCGGAAGGGCCGGAACGGACGGTGGGAACTCGTCGGCGTCACCTCGGGCCCCGGCGCCCCGGACGTGCCGTGCTCGAAGGGCCCCGGTCTCTACACCAGCGCGCCCGCCTACGCGCGGTGGATCCACACGACCATGAAGGACAACGCCGCCCGTACGACGGCGCAGGACGGCACCGCCCTCGCCGAGACCGGTACGAACGACAGCACCGCGGCGCTCACCGGCACGGCGTCGGCGCTGGTCCTCGCGGGCGGCACCGCCGTCGCGCTGCACCGCCGGAAGGCCCGCCGCGCCGCCTGACGTCCCGCACGGTCGCACGGGCGGTTGGGCGGTCGGGCGGTCGGGCGGGCGCACGGTCGCACGGGCGCACGGGCAGTCGGTCGGGCGTCGGCGGAGCCCCGGGACCCGGCAGGCCGAGGCAACCCCTCGCCCGCTCCGTGCATCTTTACGGCCACAACAGGGGGCGTGAGGCCCCGCAGCCTTCGAAAGAGACCGTGAGCGCCGCCATGAACGCGTCCCCCGTCACCGCCCCGGTGCCCGAAACGAACAGAACAGCCTGGGTCCACGCGACGGCGTCGGCATGCGTCGGAGGACTCCTCCTCGGTGTCCTGACCAACCTGCTCCAGGGCTGGCTCCCGGGGGCCTGGAACCAGATCCCCAACTCCGGTGCGGTCTGGTCTGTCGCCGCGTTCGCCGCGGGCGCGCTGCCGGCCCGGCGGGCCGGCCTGCCCGTGGCCGCCGTCGCGGGCCTGCTCGCCGAGTCCGGCCTCGTCGTCGGCTACTACGGCTACGCGGAGGTCGCGCGCGACGGCATGGGCTCCCTGTTCGCCCCCCTCGTCTGGCTCGGCATGGCGTTCGTCGCCGGCCCCCTCTTCGGGGTGGCGGGCTCCTGGTGGCGGGACACCGACCCGCGCCGCCGCGTCATCGGCCTCGCCGCGCTCTCGGGCGTCTTCGGCATGGAGGCCGTCCACTACGCCTGGATCCTGCACTACGCCCCCCAGGCATGGGCGTGCCTCGCCGTCATGGTCCTCGTGCCGCTGCTCATGGGCCGCACCCACAGGGAACGCGCGCTGACCCTCCTGACCGCCGTTCCCTTCTCGCTGCTCGCCTACCTCGTCTTCGACAAAATGATCCTGACGACCCTCCTCGGCTGAGGGCGCGGGACGACGCGGGGCGGCGGCAGGGCGGGCGCCCGAAGCCGCGAGAGGCGGCCCCGGGCGCCGCCGCGCCCGTCCTGCCTCGCGTCGACCGGGGCAAGAGGGGTGCGGCGGTGTCTTCTCCGAGGACCCTCAGATGTCCCGAAAGATCTCGATCTGCGCCCCCACCGAGTTCAGCCGCTCCGCCAGGTCCTCGTATCCCCGGTTGATGACGTACACGTTCCGGAGGACCGACGTGCCCTCGGCCGCCATCATCGCCAGGAGGACGACCACGGCCGGGCGGAGGGCCGGCGGGCACATCATCTCGGCGGCGCGCCAGCGGGTCGGGCCCTCCACCAGGACGCGGTGGGGGTCGAGGAGCTGGAGGCGGCCGCCGAGGCGGTTGAGGTCGGTGAGGTAGATCGCGCGGTTGTCGTAGACCCAGTCGTGGATCAGGGTCTTGCCCTGCGCCGTGGCCGCGATGGCCGCGAAGAAGGGGACGTTGTCGATGTTCAGGCCGGGGAACGGCATGGGGTGGATCTTGTCGATCGGCGCCTCCAGCTTGGAGGGGCGGACCGTCAGGTCGACCAGGCGCGTACGGCCGTTGTCGGCGGAGTACTCGGCCGAGCGGTCGTGGTCGAGGCCCATCTCCTCCAGGACGGCGAGCTCGATCTCCATGAACTCGATCGGGACCCGGCGGATCGTCAGCTCCGACTCGGTGACGACGGCGGCGGCCAGCAGGCTCATCGCCTCGACCGGGTCCTCGGAGGGGGAGTAGTCGACGTCCACGTCGATCTGCGGCACGCCGTGGACGGTCAGGGTGGTGGTGCCGATGCCGTCCACCCGGACGCCGAGGGCCTCCAGGAAGAAGCAGAGGTCCTGGACCATGTAGTTGGACGAGGCGTTGCGGATGACGGTCACGCCGTTGTGCCGGGCGGCGGCGAGCAGCGCGTTCTCGGTGACCGTGTCGCCGCGTTCGGTCAGGACGATCGGGCGGCCGGGAGAGACCGAGCGCTCGACCTGGGCGTGGTAGATCCCCTCGGTGGCCGTGACCTCCAGGCCGAAGCGGCGCAGCGCGATCATGTGCGGCTCGATCGTGCGGGTGCCGAGGTCGCAGCCGCCGGCGTACGGCAGCCGGAAGCGGTCCATGCGGTGCAGCAGCGGGCCGAGGAACATGATGATCGAGCGGGTGCGGATGGCGGCCTCGGAGTCGATCGACTCCATGTCCAGCTCGGCCGGCGGCACGATCTCCAGGTCCACGCCCTCGTTGATCCAGCGGGTGCGCACGCCGATGGAGTGGAGGACCTCCAGGAGCCGGAAGACCTCCTCGATGCGGGCGACCCGGCGCAGGACCGTGCGGCCCTTGTTGAGGAGCGAGGCGCAGAGCAGCGCGACGCAGGCGTTCTTGCTCGTCTTGACGTCGATGGCACCGGAGAGGCGGCGGCGGCCGACGACCCGGAGGTGCATGGGGCCCGCGTATCCCAGGGACACGATCTCGCTGTCCAGGGCTTCGCCGATCCGGGCGATCATCTCAAGGCTGATGTTCTGGTTGCCGCGTTCGATGCGGTTGACGGCGCTCTGGCTCGTGGCCAGCGCCTCGGCGAGCTGCGTCTGGGTCCAGCCACGGTGCTGCCGGGCGTCACGGATGAGCTTGCCGATGCGTACGAGGTAGTCGTCTGCCATGGCGTCACGTTATCTCAGATATGAGATGAAGATCGAAGCGGGGGTGGGCCGTCAGGGTGAAAGGCCGTGCGCGGTCGGGTGATGCGGTTCGTAGAGGGGGAGTTCGGTCCCGCTCGGCAGCCGGACGGCCGCGAGCAGCCCCCACCCCTGGTCGCTGATGGGCCGTGAGATCTCCGCGCCCCGGTCCTCCAGGACCGTCAGGGTGCGGGTGAGGTCGTCGCACATGAAGTACATCTCCTGCCGCGGCCCGTTCTCCGTGGGGAGCACCGCGATCTCGGCGGGTGGCAGTCCGAAGACGAGCCAGCCGCGCCCGGCGTCCACGTGCCCGAAGCCGAGGACGTCCCGGAGGAAGTCGCGGTCCGCCTCCGCGTCCCGGGTGTAGAGGGTCACATGCACGCCGCTGAACATGCCCCGATCCTCGGCGCCCCGCGCGGGGACGGCCACCGGGCCGCGTCCGTACGGGTCGCGACCGCGTCCGCACGCGCCCCGCCGCGCGCCGGAGGGGCGGCACCCCGTGTGCCGGAGGGGCGACGCCCCGCGCGCCCGGGGAGCGACACCCCGCACTTCCCCGGCATCCGGGCATGACCGGGCGGCGGGGATGCACTAGAGTTATCTCGACATCGAGATAACTGCTTACGGCGCACCGTGGCCGCCCGATTGGTAAGGGTTACCTAAGTAAGTCTTACCTCAACGGATTCACGAGGAGTCGTGGCGGCAGTATGACGGTAGTACGCGCACATTGATGAAGGAGACTGTCGTGTCGGCGAACAGCTTCGACGCCCGCAGCACGCTGCGCGTGGGCGACGAGTCGTACGAGATCTTCAAGCTGGACAAGGTCGAGGGCTCCGCGCGCCTCCCTTACAGCCTGAAGGTCCTCCTGGAGAACCTGCTCCGCACCGAGGACGGCGCGAACATCACCGCCGACCACATCCGGGCCCTCGGCGGCTGGGACTCGCAGGCTCAGCCGAGCCAGGAGATCCAGTTCACGCCGGCCCGCGTGATCATGCAGGACTTCACCGGTGTGCCCTGCGTCGTCGACCTCGCCACCATGCGCGAGGCCGTCAAGGAGCTCGGCGGCGACCCGGCGAAGGTCAACCCGCTCTCCCCGGCCGAGCTGGTCATCGACCACTCGGTCATCGCCGACAAGTTCGGCACCAAGGAGGCGTTCGGCCAGAACGTCGAGCTGGAGTACGGCCGCAACAAGGAGCGCTACCAGTTCCTGCGCTGGGGCCAGACCGCCTTCGACGACTTCAAGGTCGTCCCGCCCGGCACCGGCATCGTCCACCAGGTGAACATCGAGCACCTGGCCCGCACGGTCATGGTCCGCAACGGCCAGGCGTACCCCGACACCCTCGTCGGCACCGACTCGCACACCACCATGGTCAACGGCCTCGGCGTGCTCGGCTGGGGCGTCGGCGGCATCGAGGCCGAGGCCGCGATGCTCGGCCAGCCGGTCTCCATGCTCATCCCGCGCGTCGTCGGCTTCAAGCTGACCGGCGAGCTGCCGGCCGGCACCACCGCCACCGACCTGGTCCTCACGATCACCGAGATGCTGCGCAAGCACGGCGTCGTCGGCAAGTTCGTCGAGTTCTACGGCGAGGGCGTCGCCGCCACCTCCCTCGCGAACCGCGCCACCATCGGCAACATGTCGCCGGAGTTCGGCTCCACCGCCGCGATCTTCCCGATCGACGACGAGACGCTGAAGTACCTGCGCCTCACCGGCCGTGACGAGCAGCAGGTCGCGCTCGTCGAGGCGTACGCCAAGGAGCAGGGCCTCTGGCTCGACCCGGCCGCCGAGCCCGACTTCTCCGAGAAGCTGGAGCTCGACCTCTCCACGGTCGTCCCCTCCATCGCCGGTCCGAAGCGCCCGCAGGACCGCATCGTCCTCGCGAACGCCGCCGAGCAGTTCGCCAAGGACCTCCTCAACTACGTCGAGGTCCCCGCCGCCCAGGCCGGCACCGCCGCCTCCCCGGTGGACGAGGCGAGCGTCGAGTCCTTCCCGGCCTCCGACGCCCCGGCCTACGGCAGCCAGGAGAACGGCGCGGGCGCCCCGCAGCACGCCGAGGGCACCGGCGCCGAGGTCCCGTCCCGCCCGGTCACCGTCACCGCCCCCGACGGCAGCACCTACGAGATCGACCACGGCGCCGTCACCGTCGCCGCGATCACCTCCTGCACCAACACCTCGAACCCGTACGTCATGGTCGCCGCCGCCCTCGTGGCGAAGAAGGCCGTGGAGAAGGGCCTGACCCGCAAGCCGTGGGTCAAGACCACCCTCGCCCCGGGCTCGAAGGTCGTCACCGACTACTTCGACAAGGCGGGCCTCACCCCGTACCTCGACAAGGTCGGCTTCAACCTCGTCGGCTACGGCTGCACCACCTGCATCGGCAACTCCGGCCCGCTGCCGGAGGAGGTCTCCAAGGCCGTCAACGAGCACGACCTCGCGGTCACCTCGGTCCTCTCCGGCAACCGGAACTTCGAGGGCCGCATCAACCCCGACGTCAAGATGAACTACCTGGCCTCCCCGCCGCTGGTCGTCGCGTACGCCATCGCGGGCTCCATGAAGGTGGACATCACCAAGGACGCGCTCGGTACCGACACCGAGGGCAACCCGGTCTTCCTCAAGGACATCTGGCCGTCCGAGGCCGAGGTCAACGACGTCGTCGCCAACGCCATCGGCGAGGACATGTTCAACAAGTCCTACCAGGACGTCTTCGCGGGCGACGCCCAGTGGCAGGCGCTGCCGATCCCGACCGGCGACACCTTCGAGTGGGACGCCGAGTCCACCTACGTCCGCAAGCCCCCGTACTTCGAGGGCATGACGATGGAGACCACCCCGGTCACCGACATCACGGGCGCCCGCGTGCTCGCGAAGCTCGGCGACTCGGTCACCACCGACCACATCTCCCCGGCCGGCGCCATCAAGGCCGACACCCCGGCCGGCCAGTACCTCACCGAGCACGGTGTGGAGCGTCGTGACTTCAACTCCTACGGCTCGCGCCGGGGCAACCACGAGGTCATGATCCGCGGCACCTTCGCCAACATCCGCCTGCGCAACCAGATCGCGCCGGGCACCGAGGGCGGCTACACCCGCGACTTCACCCGGGACGGCGGACCGGTGTCGTTCATCTACGACGCCTCCCGCAACTACATCGAGCAGGGCATCCCGCTCACGATCCTCGCGGGCAAGGAGTACGGCTCCGGCTCGTCCCGCGACTGGGCCGCCAAGGGCACCGCGCTCCTGGGCGTCAAGGTCGTCATCGCCGAGTCGTACGAGCGCATCCACCGCTCGAACCTCATCGGCATGGGCGTCCTGCCGCTCCAGTTCCCGGAGGGCCGGTCCGCCGAGAGCCTCGGCCTGACCGGCGAGGAGACCTTCTCCTTCACCGGCGTCGAGGAGCTGAACGACGGCACCACGCCGCGCACGGTCAAGGTCACCACCGACACCGGTGTCGAGTTCGACGCGGTCGTCCGCATCGACACGCCCGGCGAGGCGGACTACTACCGCAACGGCGGCATCATGCAGTACGTGCTGCGCAACCTGATCCGCGGCTGACGCCCGGAACCCGGCGGTACGAAGCGGGCCCCGCTCCTCGGAGGAGGAGCGGGGCCCTTTCGGTTCCCTCACGACCGTGCCGCGGAGGCGCGGGGCGTCGAGGGCGCCGGAACCGTCAGAAGATCAGACGGTAGGTGTTCCAGCCGGAGCCGACCTTCTTGCGGGGCTTGAACGCGGGCGACTTGACGCCCGTGCCCGGGTACAGCCACAGCACGCCCGCGGAGTCGCGGGCGACCAGGTCGGTGACCCCGTCGAAGTCGACGTCGCCGCTGGAGACGAAGGTGGGCAGGCCGTTCCAGCCGCTGCCGGCCTGGTAACGGTTGCCGAACGGCTTCGCGTAGTTGCCCGTGCCCGGGTACACCCACAGGTTGCCCGACTTGTCGCGAGCGACCACGTCGTTCTTGCCGTCGTTGTTCAGATCGCCCTTGCCGGTGATCTGGTTCATGCCGCCCCAGCCGGTGCCGACCTTGACGCGCGGGGCGAACTTGCCGTTGCCGTACCCGAGGTACAGGTACAGGTTGCCGGAGGCGTCCCGGGCGAGCAGGTCGGCCGCGGCCGCACCGCCGAGGGTGCCCACGGAGACGACCTTGTCGAAGACGCCCCAGCCGCCACCGAGGTCGATGGTCGACTCGCCCCACGGGGTGTAGTGCAGACGGCCGCCCGTGACGCCCCAGGCGCCGTCGGAATCGCCGTCGCCGTCCTGGTCGGCCATCGTGAGGTGCTGCGTGTACTCCCAGCCGTAGCCGCCGTACTGGCGCTCGCCGAAGCCGCCGGTGCCGTTCGGCATGTAGGAGTACATGGTGCCCGACTTGTCCACGCCGCGCAGCTCGCCGTCGGCGACGGCGGAGGCGCTGGACGCGGCGAACGTGCTCGCCTTCGGCGCCGCCTTCTGGGCGGCCGAGGCCGAACGGGCGGGCTGCGGGGCGTCGGCCGCGACCGCGGCCGTGGTGGTGCCGACGAGAGCGGCGGTTATCGCCGCGACCGTGATGCGGGACAGCGCGCCCGCACGGTTCAGGCCAGAAAAGTTGGCCACGTAGTACTCCAGATCCGAGTGGAAAAAGACGGTCCCCGCCGCGCGTCCGTCACGAGGAGGAGCGGGCGGGACCCCTATGATCTCGTATCTTCCTCACGAGATCTTCACCGGTCCACAGGTTTGTGACACAGCTGTTTCCGTCCCGGCCATATATCCCGTTCGTCCTTTTGGCCGTTCGGGTGGTCGTCCCGTTATGTCCGGACGTGGTGCGTCCCGGCGCCGCCGGTTTCGCGTACGGCCTCCAGTACGGGCGGAAGTGGTGCGGTGTCAAGAGTGTCCGCCGACGAGTGATTGGACGAAACGCCGCAGATCCGGCCTGGTCATCCCGCAGGTCTCAACTCGGGAAAGATGGCTGCCGAAACCTGCTTTCGATCTTGCTCAGGTGAAGGGAAGTGGACTATACCTGTCGCGTCCAGCCCGTCGTATTCACCGACGACGGCCCGACGCGTGCACGACCCGGCTGCAAATGACCGCGGTGGCGGGGCCCTTCGCCTGAGGCGAGTGAGAACGGGCGACCGGTACACCGCCTGAGTCCTGAATGAAGGCGAGGACTTGAGCATGGGATCCACCTCCGCACAGACCAATGAGGGCCTTGGCCGTCGCGATCTGATCAAGCGTTCCGTCGCTGTCGGTCTGATCTCCGTACCGACCATGGGGTTCCTCTCCGCCTGTGCGAGCAGTGACGGCGGCGGCAACGGAAAGGTCGAGAAGGGGACGAAGTCCGACAAGAACCCCCTCGGCGTGAACGACTCGGCCCCGCTCGACTTCGTCCTCTTCGACGGCGGTTTCGGGCAGCAGTACGCCAAGGACGCGATCAAGGTCTACGAGACCAACTACCCCAAGGCGAAGGTCAAGTTCACCCCGACCCAGAAGATCACCACCACCCTGCAGCCGCGCTTCAACGGCGGCACCCCGCCGGACCTCATCGACAACTCCGGCGCCGAGCAGATGGACATGGGCGTCCTCGTCGGCCAGAAGCAGCTCGCGGACCTCACCCCGCTCCTCGACGCGCCCTCCGTCGACGACCCGAAGAAGAAGGTCCGCGACACCCTGCGGCCCGGCATCGTCGAGATGGGCCGGTTCGACGGCGAGCAGGTGTGGATCCTGTACTACGCCTACACGGTCTACGGCGTCTGGTACTCGCAGAAGCTGCTCGACTCGCTCGACGCCAAGTACCCGGAGACCTGGGACGAGATGCTGGACGTCTGCGAGAAGGCCAAGAAGAAGGGCATCGCCGGCTGGACGTACGCGGGCAAGCACCCGTACTACGTGCCCTTCTCGCTCTACCCGATGATCGGCAAGGTCGGCGGCCGCGAGGTCCTGGACGCCATCGACAACCTGGAGCCGAAGGCGTGGGAGCACCCCGCCGTCAAGGCGTGCTTCGAGGCGTACTACGAGCTGGTCCGGAAGGGCTACATCCTCAAGGGCACCCCCGGCCTCGACCACATCCAGTCGCAGACCGCCTGGACCGAGGGCAAGGCGCTGTTCATCCCGAACGGCTCCTGGGTCGAGAACGAGGCCGCCAAGACCATGCCGGCCGACTTCAACCTGGCCGTCTCCGCCCCGACCGGCCTCGACGCCTCCGACAAGATGCCCTTCGGCACCATCTGGGCGTCCGGCGGCGAGCCCTTCGTCGTCCCGGCCAAGGCGAAGAACGCCGAGGGCGGCATGGAGCAGCTGCGCATCATGCTCAGCGAGGCGTCCTCCAAGAACTTCACCCAGTCGGTGAAGTCCCTGTCGGCCTTCAACGGCGGCACCGACGGCATCGAGCTGACCCCGGGCCTCAAGTCCGGCGTCGCCGCCCTGGAGAAGGCGGGCCAGAACGTCGTCAACCCGCGCCTCCAGGACTGGTACGTCGCCCTCCAGAAGGAGAAGATCGGCGTCGCCGGCATCGGCGAGATGATGGCCGGGCGCGCCACCCCCGCCGAGACGATCAAGAAGATCCAGAAGTTCGCCGACGAGGCGGCCAAGGACTCGAGCATCAAGCACTACAAGCACCAGTGACCACTGCCGGGGCCCCTTCCCGCCGACCGGGAGCGGGCCCCGGGCCCTTCGCGTGCCACAACAGCGGCGCGCTTCCGCGGGAAGATCGGGGTCGGTAGGAAATGCAACACGGCAAGTACCGTTTCATCGTGGGGTTCCTGGCGGCCCCCCTCGCGCTCTACGCGCTGTTCGTCGTCTGGCCGTTCATCCAGTCCATCTATTACTCCTTCACGGACTGGACCGGACTGAGCCCCGAATTCGGAATGATCGGTTTCGGGAACTACAGCAGGATGCTGGACGACGAGGTCTTCTGGAAATCGCTCCAGCACAGCCTGACCTTCGCGGTGGTGCTGCCGCTGGTGACGGTCGGTCTCGCGCTGTTCTTCGCGTTCATGCTCAATGTCGGCGGTCGGCGCCGCAAGGGCGCGGCCATCGCGGGTGTGCGCGGCTCCTCCTTCTACAAGATCGTCTATTTCTTCCCGCAGGTGCTGTCGATCGCGATCGTCGCGCTGCTCTTCCAGTTCGCGTACAACCCGAACAGCGGAGCCATCAACTCCTTCCTGAAGGGCATCGGGCTCGGAAGCGTCCAGCCCGACTGGCTCGGCGACCCGGACCTCGCCCTCGTCTGCGTGATGGTCGTCCTCGTCTGGTCCACCGTCGGATTCTTCGTCGTCCTCTTCTCGGCCGGCATGGCGTCCATCCCGAGGGACTTCTACGAGGCGGCGCTGCTCGACGGCGCGAACCGCTTCACCACCTTCTTCAGGATCACCCTGCCGCTGCTCTGGGACACCGT
Organism: Streptomyces sp. NPDC041191; assembly: GCF_055591945.1. NCBI lineage: Bacteria > Bacillati > Actinomycetota > Actinomycetes > Kitasatosporales > Streptomycetaceae > Streptomyces > Streptomyces sp. NPDC041191. The sequence continues at coordinate 340,690 of NZ_JBVIZC010000003.1, forward strand.
GCAGTCCGGGTGGATCTACATGGGCATCCTGGCGCTCGGCGCGGAGTCCTTCGCCGTCGTCCAGATCATGACGGTCGGCCCCAGCGGCGGCGGTCCCGACTACTCGACCATCGTCCTTCCGTTGTACGTGTACCAGAAGGCGTTCCGGGACGGTCAGGCCGCCTACGCCACGACCATCGGCGTCGCCCTCCTCGTCGTCACGCTGGCCTTCGCGGCCGTCGTGATGAAGCTGGGCCGGCGCGAGCGGCTGGAGTTCTGATGAAGACGACCGACACTGCCACCACCGGCCCCGACCGGGCCCCCGGCCCCCCGGCGGGCTCCGGGACCACCGTCACCAAGACCACCGCCAGTGGTCCCCGGGCGAAGTCCCGGGGCGAGGGCGGGGTGCTCAACGTCTTCTCGCACGGCGTCCTGATCATCTGGGCGATCATGGTCGTCATGCCGCTGCTCTGGGCGGTCATGACCTCCTTCAAGACCGACAAGGCGATCTTCACCTCGCCCTGGTCGCTGCCCGACGGGCTGCACTTCGAGAACTGGTCGCGCGCCTGGACCGAGGCGCACATGAGCGACTACTTCCTGAACACCCTGCTGGTGGTCGGCGGTTCGCTCATCGGCACGCTCCTCCTCGGTTCGATGGCGGCCTACGTCCTGGCCCGCTTCGAATTCCCGGGCAACCGCTTCATCTACTTCCTCTTCATCGGAGGAATGAGCTTCCCGATCATCCTGGCGCTCGTGCCGCTGTTCTACGTGATGCAGAACATGGCCCTGCTCAACACGCTGCACGGCCTCATCCTCGTCTACATCGCGTACTCGCTGCCCTTCACCGTCTTCTTCCTCACCGCCTTCTTCCGCACCCTGCCCACCTCGGTGGCGGAGGCGGCGTTCGTGGACGGCGCCTCGCACACCCGCACCTTCTTCCAGGTGATGCTGCCGATGGCCCGGCCGGGCCTCATCAGCGTCGGCATCTTCAACTTCCTCGGGCAGTGGAACCAGTACCTGCTGCCCACCGTGCTCAACACGGAGCCGGAACAGAAGGTGCTCTCGCAGGGCCTGGTGCAGCTCGCGGTCAGCCAGGGCTACAAGGGCGACTGGTCCGGCCTCTTCGCCGGCCTGGTGATGGCGATGCTCCCGGTCCTCGCCGCCTACATCGTCTTCCAGCGACAGGTGGTGGCCGGTCTGACCGCCGGCGCCGTGAAGTGACCCGGGGGCCCTCGCGGCCCCGACAGCGCCTTCCGAGGGGCCCCCGGCACGCCGCCGGGGGCCCCTCCCGCCGTGCGGCGCGCGGGGAAACCGGCCGGCAGGACGGCGCGAACCACACCTCCGAGACTCAAGGTCTTGACGGGGGGCGAGCCGAAAGCGTCCCCTTAGAGTTCACATGTTGGAGAAAACGGTGGGAGTGAGTGAGTCGATGGAGACTCCGGGGTCGCAGACATCTCTGCACAGGGCCAATCTCGAACGGGTCGTCCGGGCGGTGCGCATGGCCGGCTCGCTCACCCAGGCGGAGATCGCCCGGGCGACGGGCCTCTCCGCCGCCACGGTCTCCAACATCGTGCGGGAGCTGAAGGACGGCGGCACCGTCGAGGTCACGCCCACCTCCGCGGGGGGCCGCCGGGCCCGCAGCGTCTCGCTCTCCGGTGACGCCGGCATCGTGATAGGGGTCGACTTCGGCCACACCCACCTCCGGGTCGCCGTCGGCAACCTGGCCCACCAGGTGCTCGCCGAGGAGGCCGAGCCGCTCGACGTCGACGCCTCCGCCGCCGAGGGCTTCGACCGGGCGGAGCAGCTGGTCAAACGGCTCATCGGGGCCACCGGGATCGGCACGGACAAGGTGATCGGCGTCGGCCTCGGCGTGCCGGGCCCCATCGACGTCTCCTCCGGGACCCTCGGCTCGACCTCGATCCTGCCGGGGTGGAGCGGCATCAACCCCGCCGAGGAGCTCTCCGGCCGTCTCGGCGTGCCCGTGCACGTCGACAACGACGCCAACCTCGGCGCCCTCGGCGAGCTGGTCTGGGGCGGCGGGCGGGGCGTCAAGGACCTGGCGTACATCAAGGTGGCCAGCGGCGTCGGCGCGGGCCTCGTGATAGACGGCCGGGTCTACCGGGGACCGGGCGGCACCGCCGGCGAGATCGGGCACATCACCCTGGACGAGTCGGGGCCGGTCTGCCGCTGCGGCAACCGCGGCTGCCTGGAGACCTTCACGGCCGCCCGCTACGTCCTGCCGCTGCTCCGGCCGAGCCACGGGCCCGACCTGACGATGGAGCGGGTCGTCCGGCTCGCCCGGGAGGGCGACCCCGGCTGCCGCCGGGTGATCGCGGACGTCGGGCGCCACATCGGCAGCGGCATCGCCAACCTCTGCAACCTCCTCAACCCCAGCCGGGTGGTGCTCGGCGGCGACCTCGCCGAGGCGGGCGAGCTGGTCCTCGCGCCCATCAGGGACTCCGTCTCGCGCTACGCGATCCCCAGCGCGGCCCGCCAGCTCTCGCTGGCCCAGGGCGCGCTCGGAGGGCGTGCCGAGGTGCTCGGCGCACTCGCCCTCGTCCTGAGCGAGATGGGCGATTCGACCCTGTTGGAGAGCACGCTGCCCGCGACGGCCCCGGCCTCCCGCCTTGCCTTCACTTAGATAACGAACACCACCGTTGTCATCTCGTTAAGAATTTACTTCTTGACGTCAACGTTGCGGCCGAGTTGACTTCGTGCAACCTCGGCCGCAACGTCGCGGCCTCGTCAGGGAGGCAACCCCACATGAACGCAGTGACGCGTCGCGCCGTCATAGCCACGGCCGCGGTCTCGATGGCCCTCTCGCTCGCCGCCTGCGGGCAGGCCGGTGGCGGCGACAGCGGAGACAAGGGCAGCACGACCAAGATCGGCCTGCTCCTTCCCGAGAACAAGACCTCGCGCTACGAGGCCCTGGACAAGCCCCAGTTCGAGAAGGCCGTCAAGGCGGCGTGCGACGACTGCGAGGTCGTCTACAACAACGCGGTCTCCGACGTCGTCAAGCAGAAGCAGCAGTTCGACCAGTTCATCGCCGACGGCATCAAGGTCATCGCCCTGGACCCGGTGGACGCCGCCAAGGCCGAGGGATGGGTCAAGGACGCGAAGGCCAAGGGCGTCAAGGTCGTCGCGTACGACCGCGCGATCCCGGGCGCCGACGCCTACGTCAGCCACGACAACAACAAGGTCGGCGAGCTCCAGGGCCAGGCCCTCCTCACCGCGCTCGGCGCGAAGGCCGCCACCGCCAACGTCGTGATGATCAACGGCGACGAGAAGGACCCGAACGCCGCCCTGTTCAAGAAGGGCGCGCACACCGCCCTCGACGGCAAGGTCGGCAAGATCGCCTACGAGGCGTCCGGCGAGTGGGACCCGAAGATCGCGGGCGAGAAGATGTCCGCCGCGATCTCCTCGGTCGGCAAGGACAAGATCGGCGCCGTCTACTCCGCCAACGACGGCATGGCCGGCGGCATCATCACCTCCCTGGAGAACGCCGGCGTCAAGGGCGTCCCGGTCGGCGGCCAGGACGCCGAGGTCGCGGGCGTCCAGCGCATCATCGCCGGCTCGCAGACCTTCACCATCTACAAGTCGCCGCTCCAGCTCGCGCCCGAGGCCGCCAAGTTCGCGGTGAACCTGCTCAAGGGCAAGGACCTCGGCGCCCAGGGCGCGACCGACGGCGTGCCGTCCACGCTCTTCCCGCCGGTCGTGGTGGACAAGTCCAACATCCAGTCCACGGTCGTCAAGGACGGCATCTACAAGGCCGCCGACCTCTGCACCGCGGACCTCGCCGCGAAGTGCGCCGAGCTGGGCGTCAAGTAGACCCCGGCACGCATCCGCCGGGCCCGGGGGCCCGGCGTCACGGACTCCGGACCCGGCCGCCCCTCCCGCACGGGGGGCGCCGGACCGCCCGCCGGCCGCGTACAGAGGGTGAAGCCCGCGTACGACCGGCCGGCGCGCCCGTCCGCGTCCGTCCCCTTCCGGCCCGCCCGGTCCCCGGCCGACCCAGACCCCGCTGTCGGCCCGGGACCGGACGGGCTCACCCCCTCCCGATACTTTGGCGCTGCACCGGCGGCGCGACATGCCGCCGCCCGCGGGCGGCGAAGGAGTTGGTTCACGTGTCCCAGACGCCCGTGCTGGCGTTGCGCGGGATCTTCAAGCGGTTCGGAGCGGTTCAGGTCCTCTCCGGTGTCGATCTCGAAGTCCACGCAGGTGAGGTCGTCGCGCTCGTCGGCGACAACGGAGCGGGAAAGTCCACGCTGGTCAAGACGATCGCCGGGGTGCACCCCATCGACGAGGGCGTCATCGAGTGGGAGGGCCGTCAGGTCGAGATCTCCCGCCCGCAGGACTCCCAGAGCCTCGGCGTCGCGACCGTCTACCAGGACCTCGCGCTCTGCGACAACCTCGACGTCGTCGCCAACCTGTTCCTCGGCCGCGAGATCAAGAAGGGCGGCGTCCTCGACGAGGTCGCCATGGAGAAGCGCGCGAAGGACCTCCTCTCCACCCTCTCCATCCGCATCCCCAGCGTCCGCATCCCCGTCGCCGCCCTCTCCGGCGGCCAGCGGCAGGTGGTCGCCATCGCCCGCGCCCTGGTCGGCGACCCCAAGATCGTGATCCTCGACGAGCCGACCGCCGCCCTCGGCGTCGAGCAGACCGCCCAGGTCCTCGACCTGGTCGAGCGGCTGCGCGAGCAGGGCCTCGGCGTCATCCTCATCAGCCACAACATGGCCGACGTGAAGGCCGTCGCGGACACCGTGGCCGTCCTGCGCCTGGGCCGCAACAACGGCACCTTCCCGGTCGCCACCACCACCCACGAAGAGATCATCGCCGCGATCACCGGTGCCACGGACAACGCCGTGACCCGTCGCCAGGCCCGCAACGCGGAGGTAGCGAAGTGAGCACGTCCCCGCAGCCCGCGAGCGGCCCGGCCGCGGTGCCCGACCCCCGCGCCCCCGAGGGCGACGCGCCGGTCACCGAGACCCCGGCCGCCGCCGCGGTCCCCGCCGTCGACCCGCGCCTCCTCGTCCGCGAGCAGGGCTTCAAGGGATACGTCGACGAGTTCCGGCGCAAGATCCGCTCCGGCGAGATCGGCTCGCTGCCCGTCGTCGTCGGCCTCATCGTCATCGGCGTCGTCTTCCAGGCCCTCACCGGCAACTTCATCACCCCGTACAACCTCGACCAGATCACGCTGTACGCGGTCGGCCCCGGCATCATGGCCGTCGGCATCGTCTTCGTCCTGCTGCTCGGCGAGATCGACCTCGCCGTCGGCTCCGTGGCCGGTCTCGCCGGCTCCGTCTGGGGCGTCCTCGGCACCGACATGCCCGACGGGCTCGCCATCCTCCTCGGCATCCTGTCCGGCACCCTGATCGGCGCCTTCCACGGCATCGTGTTCGCCAAGATCGGCGTGCCCGCCTTCGTCGTCACCCTCGCCGGCTTCCTCGGCTGGGCCGGCCTCCAGACCTGGGTGATGGGGGAGCGCTCCACCATCTCCACCCCGATCGGCAGCTTCGTCGGCGACCTCACCAAGTACTACTTCTCCGACGTCGCCGCCGCCTACGGCCTCGCCGCCGTCGTGATCGCCGCCTTCTACCTGGCCCAGTTCCGCGACGCGCGCCGCCGCGGGGCCGCCGGCCTCCCGCACCGCCCGCAGAGCGAGATCGCCCTGCGCACCGCCGTCCTCGCGGTCCTGGTCCTCGTCGCCGCGTACGGCTTCAACCAGCAGCAGGGCCTGCCGCTCTCCCTGGTGATCTTCCTGGTCATCCTGCTCGTCACCGACTTCGTGCTCCGCCGCACCACCTACGGCCGCCAGGTCTTCGCCGTCGGCGGCGGCATCGAGGCGGCCCGCCGGGCCGGCATCAACGTGGCGTGGATCCGCGTCTCGGTCTTCATGATCTCCGGCACCCTGGGCGCCGTCGGCGGCCTCTTCCTCGCCTCCGCGACCGGCGGCGCGGACCGCTCCCTCGGCGGCGGCAACCAGCTCATGATGTGCATCGCCGCCGCGGTCATCGGCGGCACGTCCCTGTTCGGCGGACGCGGCAAGGTCTGGTCGGCGCTCCTGGGCATCCTGGTCATCCAGTCGATCGTCCAGGGCCTCAACCAGCTGAACCTGTCCTCCAACGCGATCCAGTACATGATCACCGGCGCGGTCCTGCTCATCGCCGTGATCATCGACTCGGTCTCCCGCCGCACGCAGAAGACGGCGGGACGGGCCTGACGCCCGGAAGCCACGCGCGCGCGTAACGCTCGCCACACCGCCCGACGCCGTGAAACCGGCGCCGGGCGGTGCGGCGTCCGGAGCAGTACGCGGTGTCCCGCCCCGGGCGGTACGGACGGCCGGGTTCCGGCCCGGCGGACGACGCCCCGCCGCCCGGCCGGATGCCCGCGATCCGGGACGGAACATTAGACTCGACGAATCGGCAAGCTCGACCAGCTCAAACGCAAGGAGGAACGGGTGGCTCTGCTGACCCGTATCAGGGGACCGCGAGACCTGGACCGGCTCTCCCCGGAGCAGCTGGACCAGCTGGCCGACGAGATCCGGACGTTCCTCGTGGACGCCGTCTCCAAGACCGGCGGCCACCTCGGGCCCAACCTCGGCGTGGTCGAGCTGACCATCGCCCTGCACCGGGTGTTCGACTCCCCGAAGGACAAGGTCCTCTGGGACACCGGCCACCAGAGCTACGTCCACAAGCTCCTCACCGGGCGTCAGGACTTCTCGAAGCTCAAGATGAAGGGCGGCCTCTCCGGCTATCCCTCGCAGGCCGAGTCCGAGCACGACGTCATCGAGAACTCGCACGCCTCCACGGTCCTCGGCTGGGCCGACGGCCTGGCCAAGGCGAACGAGGTCCTGAAGAAGGACGACCACGTCGTGGCCGTCATCGGCGACGGCGCCCTCACCGGCGGCATGGCCTGGGAGGCGCTGAACAACATCGCCGCCGCCAAGGACCGCCCGCTGGTCATCGTCGTCAACGACAACGAGCGCTCCTACGCCCCGACCATCGGCGGCCTCGCCAACCACCTGGCGACCCTGCGCACCACCGACGGCTACGAGCGCTTCCTCGCCCGCGGCAAGGACATCCTGGAGCGCACCCCGGTCGTCGGGAAGCCGCTCTACGAGACGCTGCACGGCGCGAAGAAGGGCCTCAAGGACTTCATCGCCCCCCAGGGCATGTTCGAGGACCTCGGCCTCAAGTACGTCGGCCCCATCGACGGCCACGACATCGAGGCCCTGGAGTCCGCCCTGACGCGCGCCAAGCGCTTCGGCGGCCCCGTCATCGTCCACTGCCTCACCGAGAAGGGCCGCGGCTACCAGCCCGCCCTCCAGGACGAGGCCGACCGCTTCCACGCCGTCGGGAAGATCCACCCCGACACCGGTCTCCCGATCGCCACCTCCGGCGCCGACTGGACCGGCGTCTTCGCCGACGAGATGGTCGCCCTCGGCAAGGAGCGCGAGGACATCGTCGCCATCACCGCGGCCATGCTCCAGCCCGTCGGCCTCGACAAGTTCGCCAAGGCGTTCCCCGAACGGGTCTTCGACGTCGGCATCGCCGAGCAGCACGCCGCGGTCTCCGCGGCCGGCCTCGCCACCGGCGGCCTCCACCCGGTCTTCGCGGTCTACGCCACCTTCCTCAACCGCGCCTTCGACCAGGTCCTGATGGACGTGGCCCTGCACAAGTGCGGCGTCACCTTCGTCCTCGACCGGGCCGGCGTCACCGGCACCGACGGCGCCTCCCACAACGGCATGTGGGACATGTCGATCCTCCAGGTCGTGCCCGGCCTGCGGCTCGCCGCCCCGCGCGACGCCGACCAGGTCCGCGCCCAGCTCCGCGAGGCCGTCGAGGTCACCGACGCCCCGACCGTGGTCCGCTTCTCCAAGGGCGCGGTCGGCCCGGCCGTCCCCGCGCTGCGCCGCGTCGGCGGCATGGACGTCCTCCGCGAGCCCGGCACCGACCGGCCCGACGTGCTCCTGGTCTCCGTGGGCGCCCTCGCGCCCATGTGCCTGGAGATCGCCGACCTCCTCGACCGGCAGGGCATCTCCACCACCGTGATCGACCCCCGCTGGGTCAAGCCCGTCGACGAGGCCCTCGCCCCGCTCGCCGAGCGCCACCGGGTCGTCGTCACCGTCGAGGACAACAGCCGCGTCGGCGGCGTCGGCTCGGCCGTGGCCCAGGCGCTCCGCGACGCCGGGGTGGACGTGCCGCTGCGCGACTTCGGCATCCCGCCCCGCTTCCTCGACCACGCCTCGCGCGGCGAGATCCTGGCGGAGATCGGCCTGACCGCCCCGGACATCGCCCGGCAGGTCACCGGCCTCGTCTCGCGGTTCGACGGCCGCTACGACGACAGCGCCAAGACCGCGGAGCCCGTCCGCGACTGACGCCCCGGCACGCTCCGGAGACCGTCCTTTGGGCCGGTCGGTTCACCCTCCCGGGTGCCGACCGGCCCATTCGCGTGCATTCTGGCTCTGTTCGGGGAGACGTATCCCAGCCCCCGGTCCGCGGGGGCGCCGAGACCGACGTCGGGCAGAGCGCGGAGGTACCACGGTGAGTACGGACCAGCGGCCACGGGCCACTTCCGGCGTGTTCCGGACCAAGTCGGTCGAGCAGTCGATCCGCGACACGGAGGAGCCGGAGCACGCCCTCCGGAAGTCCCTCTCCGCGTGGGACCTCACGGTCTTCGGCGTCGGCGTCATCATCGGCACCGGCATCTTCGTCCTCACGGGCAAGGTCGCCAAGGAGAACGCCGGTCCGGCGACGGCCCTCGCCTTCGTCGCCGCCGGCATCGTCTGCGCCCTCGCCGCCCTCTGCTACGCCGAGTTCGCCTCGACGGTGCCGGTGGCGGGTTCGGCGTACACCTTCGCGTACGCCTCCATCGGCGAGCTGCCCGCCTGGATCATCGGCTGGGACCTCGTCCTGGAGTTCGCCCTCGGCACGGCGGTGGTGGCCGTCGGCTGGTCGGGCTACGTCCGTTCGCTCATGGACAACATCGGCTGGCACCTGCCGGCCTCGCTCGAAGGCCCGGACGTGGCGGGCGGGACCTTCGACGTCCTGGCGTTCGTGCTCGTCCTGGTCCTCACCGTCGTCCTCGTCCTCGGGATGAAGCTCTCCGCCCGGATCACCTCGGTCGTCGTGGCGATCAAGGTGGCCGTGGTGATGATCGTGATCGTCGCCGGCCTGTTCTTCGTCGTCGGCGACAACTACAAGCCCTTCGTCCCGCCCGCCGTCACCCCGGAGGGCGGCGGCTCCAACTGGAGCTCCCCGCTGGTCCAGCTGCTCTTCGGCTACGAACCGACGAACTTCGGCGTCATGGGCATCTTCACCGCCGCCTCCGTCGTCTTCTTCGCCTTCATCGGCTTCGACGTGGTGGCCACCGCCGCCGAGGAGACCAAGCTGCCGCAGCGGGACATGCCCCGGGGCATCCTCGGCTCGCTCCTCATCTGCACCGTGCTCTACGTGGCCGTCTCGCTCGTCGTCACCGGCATGCAGAACTACAAGGAGCTGTCGGTGAGCGCCCCGCTCGCCGACGCCTTCAAGGCCGCCGGACACCCCTTCTACGCGGGCGTGATCAGCTTCGGCGCCGCCATCGGCCTCATCACGGTCTGTCTGATCCTGCTGCTGGGCCAGACCCGCGTCTTCTTCGCGATGAGCCGCGACGGCCTGCTGCCGCGCTTCTTCTCCGTCACCCACCCCCGCTTCAGGACCCCGTACCGGCCGACGATCCTGCTCGGCGTGATCATCGCGGTCGTCGCCGGCTTCACCAGCATCAACGAGCTGGCGACCCTGGTGAACATCGGCACCCTCTTCGCCTTCGTGGTGGTCGCGGCCGGTGTGATCGTGCTCCGCCGCAGCCGGCCCGACCTGCCGCGCGCCTTCCGCACCCCCTGGGTGCCCGCGCTGCCGATCCTCTCCATCGCCGCCTCGTTCTGGCTGATGCTCAACCTGCCGGGCGAGACCTGGTTCCGGTTCGCCGTCTGGATGCTGATCGGCTTCGCCGTGTACTTCCTGTACGGGCGGAGTCACAGCCGGCTCGCACGGGAGAACGGGGCCGTCCGGCGCTGAACGGGTGACGTCGGAGGTACGGGAAAACGAGCCGGAAGGGGCCGCTACAGTCGGCTCGTACCCGATCCGCATCCCGATGACCGGAGCGCTGCACCCCCCATGGCGAATCGATCCGAGGCCCCCTCCGCCCGCCCCCACGGCTCCCCCGACGCCCCGTGCCTGCGGGGTTCCTGGCTGGCCCGGGGGAAGGAGGGCAGATTCAGCGTCTACCTGCCCCGAGACGGCGAAGTGGTGCGCTGGACCGAGGACGCCGACGGCGGCTGGAGCGGGCCCGTGCCGCTCGGCGGCGGCGGGCTGCTGCCGAGTCTGTCGGTGGGACAGGGGAGCGACGGATACGTGCACCTCGTCGGGGTGCGGCCCGCCGGTGATCATCCGGACCGCGTCGAACTGGTGCACACCACCCAGTACCAGACGGGCCGTCCGGTCGTGGAATGGCGCTCGCTCGCCCACCCGAACGGGCCCTCGTACCTCTGGACCGGCGTCCCCAGCGTGGCCGTGGACGGCGTCGGTCGCACCTACGTCTTCTCCCGCAACGGCGGCGGTGGCGTCAGCGTGCGGGCCCAGAAGGACGCGGGCGGCTGGCACCCCTGGTGGGACCTGGCCGGTTCCAGGACCGACGCCGTGTCGGCCGCCGTCACCAACGGTTCGGGCCTCGTCGAGCTGTACACCCTCCACGAGACGGGCCTCCTCCGCTACACGCAGCGTGAGCCGGGGGCGAAGCCGGTCCGCGAGGACGTGCTGCCGGCCCCGGTGACCATGGGGACCCTGGCGGCCCTGGCGGGACCCTCCGGGCACGTCACGGCCTTCTACGTCGACCGGGAGGGCCAGGTGTGCGTCTGGTCGCCCGAACGGTCCCTGAAGCCCACGCCCCTCACCGAGGCGGCGGGCACCGGACCGCTGTCCGTCGCCCGCTGCCTCGTCGACGGCTTCGACTGCACGGTCCTGGCGCAGCGGGCCGAGGACGGCCGGCTCGCCCTCGCCGTCCACCCGAGCGAGCAGGAGGATGCGGGAGTCCACCGGTCGTGGACGGGGGAGGGCCACGACGAGCTGGTCACCGCCCTCGCCCGGGACCTGGAAGGGCGCCTGGTCGCGATGGCCCTGGCCGACAGGTCGTCGCTGCGTACCACCCGTCAGCGGCCCGGGGCGGACGGCTTCGTCCTGGGGAACTGGCAAACGGTGCGGTGACGACACCTCCTCCGGAGAACGCGGACGGCCCCGGCACCCGGGAAGGGGTGCCGGGGCCGTCCGCGTACGGGGCCCGGTGCGTTACGCCGGGACGCTCGCCACGCCCTGCGCCAGGAAACGCTTGCCGTTGACGCGCTCGGAGACGCCCTCGCGGTCCAGGTACGGCGTGATGCCGCCCAGGTGGAAGGGCCAGCCCGCGCCCGTGATCAGGCAGAGGTCGATGTCCTGCGCCTCGGCGACGACACCCTCCTCCAGCATCAGACCGATCTCCTGCGCCACCGCGTCCAGGACGCGGTCGCGGACCTGCTCCTCGGTCAGGACGGTGTCGCCCTGCTCGAGGAGGGCGGCGACCTCCGGGTCGAGCTCCGGCTTGAAGCCGTTCTCGGCGTTGTAGACGTAGAAGCCGCGCTTGCCGGCCTCGACGACCGCCTTCAGGTTGGGGGAGACCTTGAAGCGCTCGGGGAAGGAGCGGTTGAGGGTCTCGGAGACGTGCAGGCCGATGGCCGGGCCGACGAGCTCCAGGAGCACCAGCGGGGACATCGGCAGGCCGAGCGGCTCGATGGCCTTCTCGGCCGTCTCGACCGGGGTGCCCTCGTCGATGACGTTCTGGATCTCGCCCATGAAGCGGGTCAGGATGCGGTTCACGACGAACGCCGGGGCGTCCTTGGTGAGGACCGCGGTCTTCTTCAGCTTCTTCGCCACGCCGAAGGCGGTGGCGAGGGAGGCGTCGTCCGTCTTCTCGCCGCGGACGATCTCCAGGAGCGGGAGGATCGCGACCGGGTTGAAGAAGTGGAAGCCGACCACGCGCTCGGGGTGCTTGAGCTTGGAGGCCATCTCCGAGACGGACAGCGAGGAGGTGTTGGTGGCGAGGATCGCGTGCGCCGGGGCGACCGCCTCGACCTCCGCGAACACCTTCTGCTTGACGCCCATCTCCTCGAACACGGCCTCGATGACGAAGTCCGCGTCCGCGAAGCCCTCGGCCTTGTCGAGGACGCCGGAGACCAGGCCCTTGAGACGGTTGGCCTTGTCCTGGTTGATGCGGCCCTTGCCGAGCAGCTTCTCGATCTCGGCGTGGACGTAGCCCACGCCCTTGTCGACGCGCTCCTGGTCGATGTCGGTCAGGACGACCGGCACCTCCAGGCGGCGCAGGAAGAGCAGGGCGAGCTGGGAGGCCATCAGACCGGCGCCGACGACGCCGACCTTGGTGACCGGGCGCGCCAGCGACTTGTCCGGGGCGCCGGCGGGGCGCTTGCCGCGCTTCTGCACCAGGTTGAAGGCGTAGATGCCGGAACGCAGCTCGCCGCCCATGATCAGGTCCGCGAGGGCCAGGTCCTCGGCGTCGAAGCCCTTCTGCAGGTCCCCGTCCTTGGCGGCCCCGATGATGTCGAGGGCGCGGTAGGCGGCCGGGGCGGCGCCGTGCACCTTGGAGTCGGCGACCAGGCGGCCCTTGGCGACGGCCTGGTCCCACGCCTCGCCGCGGTCCACCTCGGGACGCTCGACGGTCACGGAGCCGTTCAGCACGCCGGCGGTCCAGACGAGCGACTGCTCCAGGAAGTCGGCGCCCTCGAAGAGCGCGTCGGCGATGCCGAGTTCGAAGACCTGCGCGCCCTTGAGCTGGCGGTTCTGGTTCAGCGAGTTCTCGATGATGACCGAGACGGCCTTCTCGGCGCCGATCAGGTTCGGCAGGAGGACGCAGCCGCCCCAGCCGGGCACCAGGCCGAGGAACACCTCGGGCAGCGAGAAGGCCGGCAGGGCCTTCGACACGGTGCGGTAGGTGCAGTGCAGACCGACCTCGACGCCGCCGCCCATGGCCGCGCCGTTGTAGTACGCGAAGGTCGGCACGGCGAGGGAGGACAGACGCTTGAAGACGTCGTGGCCGCCCTTGCCGATGGCGAGGGCCTCGTCGTGCTTCTTCAGCAGCTCGACGCCCTTGAGGTCGGCGCCGACGGCGAAGATGAACGGCTTGCCGGTGACGCCGACGCCGACGATCTCACCGTTCGCTGCCTCGGCCTCGACCTGGTCGATCGCCGTGTTCAGGTTGGCGAGGGACTGAGGTCCGAAGGTGGTCGGCTTGGTGTGGTCGAAGCCGTTGTCCAGGGTGATCAGCGCGAACCGGCCGGCGTTCGCCGGGAGTTCGAAGTGCCGTACGTGGGCCGAGGTCACGACCTCGTCCGGGAAGAGCTCGGCGGCGCCCTTCAGAAGCTCGGCGGTGGTGCTCACTTGCCCTCCCAGTGGGGGTTTTCCCAGATGACCGTGGCGCCCATGCCGAAGCCGACGCACATCGTGTTGAGGCCGTAGCGGACCTCCGGGTGCTCCTCGAACTGGCGGGCCAGCTGCGTCATCAGACGGACGCCGGAGGAGGCGAGCGGGTGACCGTAGGCGATCGCGCCGCCGTACTGGTTGACGCGGGCGTCGTCGTCGGCGATGCCGTAGTGCTCCAGGAAGGCGAGGACCTGGACCGCGAACGCCTCGTTGATCTCGAAGAGGCCGATGTCCCCGATCGAGAGGCCCGCCTTGGCGAGGGCCTTCTCGGTGGCCGGGATCGGGCCGTAGCCCATGACCTCGGGCTCGACGCCGGCGAAGGCGTACGAGACCAGGCGCATCTTGACCGGGAGGCCGTTCTCGCGGGCGAAGTCCTCGGAGGCGATGACCGAGGCGGTGGCGCCGTCGTTCAGACCGGCCGCGTTGCCCGCCGTCACGTTGCCGTGGACGCGGAACGGGGTCTTCAGGCCGGCCAGCGACTCCAGGGTGGTGCCCGGACGCATCGGCTCGTCGGCGGTGACCAGGCCCCAGCCGGTCTCGCCGGTGGAGGGGTCGGTGCGGCGGACCGAGATCGGCACCAGGTCCTGCTGGATCTTGCCGTCGGCGTACGCCTTGGCGGCCTTCTCCTGCGAGCGCACGGCGTACTCGTCGGCGCGCCGCTTGGTGATGCTCGGGTAGCGGTCGTGCAGGTTCTCGGCGGTCATGCCCATGAAGAGGGCGGACTCGTCGACGAGCTTCTCCGACACGAAGCGCGGGTTCGGGTCGACGCCCTCGCCCATGGGGTGGCGGCCCATGTGCTCGACACCGCCGGCGATGACGGCGTCGTAGGCGCCGAAGGCGATCGAACCGGCGACGCTCGTCACGGCCGTGAGGGCGCCGGCGCACATGCGGTCGATGGAGTAGCCCGGCACCGACTGCGGCAGCCCGGCGAGGATGCCCGCCGTGCGGCCGAGCGTCAGACCCTGGTCGCCGATCTGCGTGGTCGCGGCGATGGCGACCTCGTCGATCTTCTGGGGGTCGAGGCCCGGGTTGCGACGCAGCAGCTCCCGGATGGCCTTGACGACGAGGTCGTCGGCGCGGGTCTCGTGGTAGATGCCCTTCGGGCCCGCCTTGCCGAACGGGGTGCGGACGCCGTCGACGAAGACGACGTCCCTGACGGTACGAGGCACGATGGCTCTCCTCCAGGGTGCGGAACGGCCTGCTGCGACGCGCCTGAGCGCGCGCTTGGTTCCCCATGCTACTTGTGGGTAACCACGCTGCCCACCCCCTGGGGGCCAAGCGGCGAAGGTCACACCGGGAACTCTGCCGGACACGCCGGGAAACGGCCGGGCACGACGGAGCCCCCGTCACCCTTCCGGGTGGCGGGGGCTCCGCGGGCGGGACCGCGAACGCCGCCGGGGCTCCGCGGGCGGGGCCGCCGGACGGCGTTACGCGCTCGCCGCCAGCGCCTTCACCAGCAGCGGCGTCACCAGCTCGACCTGCCAGGCGCGCGCGCCGTGGGCCGTCAGCGCGGCGGCGACGCCCTCCGCGTCCGCCCGGGACGGCGGCTCCCAGCAGACCCGGCGCACGGTGTCCGGGGTGATCAGGTTCTCCTGCGGCAGGTTCAGCTCCTCGGCGAGCGCCGAGACCGCCGCGCGCGCGGCCGACAGGCGGGCCGCCGCGACCGGGTCCTTGTCGGCCCAGGCGCGCGGCGGGGGCGGCCCCGCGACCTGCTGGCCCGGCTGGGGCAGCTCGCTCTCCGGCAGCGCCCTGGCCCGGTCCACCGCGGCCTGCCACTGCTCCAGCTGACGGCGGCCCATCCGGTGGCCGAAACCGGGCAGGGCCGTGAGCGCGGCCAGGTTCACCGGCACCGCGAGCGCCGCCTCCACGATCGCCGCGTCGCTCAGCACCTTGCCGGGGGAGACGTCGCGCCGCTGGGCCACCCGGTCGCGGGCCGTCCACAGTTCCCGCACGACCGCCATCTGGCGCCGGCGGCGCACCTTGTGCATGCCGGAGGTCCGCCGCCACGGGTCCTTGCGCGGCGGGGCGGGCGGGGCCGAGGCGATCGCGTCGAACTCCTGGCGCGCCCACTCCAGCTTCCCCTGGTGGTCGAGCTCCTCCTCCAGGGCGTCCCGCAGGTCCACGAGGAGTTCCACGTCGAGCGCCGCGTACCGCAGCCAGGGCTCGGGGAGCGGCCGGGTCGACCAGTCCACGGCGGAGTGGCCCTTCTCCAGCGCGTAGCCGAGGACGGACTCGACCATCGCGCCGAGGCCGACGCGCGGGAAGCCCGCGAGCCGGCCGGCCAGCTCGGTGTCGAAGAGCGAGGTGGGGACCATGCCTATGTCACGCAGACAGGGAAGGTCCTGGGTGGCCGCGTGCAGAATCCATTCGGTGCCGGTCAGTGCCTCGCCGAGCCCCGAGAGGTCGGGGCAGCCCACCGGGTCGATCAGCGCGGTGCCCGCTCCCTCGCGCCGGAGCTGGACGAGGTAGGCGCGCTGCCCGTAGCGGTAGCCGGAGGCGCGCTCGGCGTCCACGGCCACGGGGCCGGTGCCGGCCGCGAAGGCGGCGATCACCCCGGCGAGGGCCTCCTCGGTCTCGACGACGGGCGGCACCCCTTCACGGGGCGCCAGCAACGGGGTCGGAAGCCCGTGCGCAGGGACGTCGTCGTCCGGGGGGCCGCCCCCGGTGGTGCGCAGTGCTGTGTCTGCTGCGGTCTCTCGGGCGTCGGTCACCCGTCAAGGGTATCGGTGAACGGCGGGCGCCTGTCGACGGAACGTTCCCTCGACAGGCGCCCGCCGGTTGTCCACCGCCCGTCAGTGGATGATCCCCGTCCGCAGGGCCACCGCGACCATTCCGGCGCGGTCGCCGGTGCCCAGCTTGCGGGCGATGCGGGCGAGGTGGCTCTTCACGGTCAGGGCGGACAGGCCCATGGAGACGCCGATCGCCTTGTTCGACTGGCCCTCCGCGACGAGCCGCAGCACCTCGACCTCACGGCCGGAGAGCTCGCGGTAGCCGCCCGGGTGGCTCGGGGCACCCGGGGGGCGGCGGTGGCCCAGACGGGCCGCCGCGGCGCCGATGGGGGCGGCGCCGGGGCGGGTGGGGTGACCGATGTTGGTCCGGGTGCCGGTGACGACGTAGCCCTTCACCCCTCCGGCCAGGGCGTTGCGCACGGCGCCGATGTCGTCGGCGGCCGAGAGGGCGAGGCCGTTGGGCCAGCCAGCCGCGCGGGTTTCGGACAGCAGCGTCAGGCCGCTGCCGTCGGGCAGGTGGACGTCGGCAACGCAGATGTCGCGCGGGTTGCCGACGCGGGGACGGGCCTCCGCGATGGACGACGCCTCGATCACGTCACGTACTCCGAGGGCCCACAGGTGTCGGGTCACGGTGGAACGGACGCGAGGGTCGGCCACGACGACCATGGCCGTCGGCTTGTTCGGCCGGTAGGCGACCAGGCTTGCGGGCTGCTCGAGGAGAACGGACACCAGGCCTCCTGGGGGGAAGGTGGGGGACGGAGCCGGCTCGGGGAAGAAGCCGGGGGCGGACCCGTGCTGTGAAGGGGTCATTGACTCCTTCGGCACCGGGGCCGCCCGCCTTTAGGGAAAGATCACGATTTGGTGAGTAACAATTAGGGCAATTCGGACGCCTGATCGATCATCCTACGAGTAACCCCCTTGGCTTCACCCTCACGAGGGAGCCCCGGCGCACCTTTCCGAACGCCCCGGAGGGCGCCGGGGGCCTCCCGGAGCGCCCGGGGGACCGCCCATCAGACCTGTTGCGGCCCCCGCCGCTGGGGCAGCGAGACGACCCCCGCGCCCGTGGTCGTGCCCGCCCCCGGATCGAGCGGCGCCGGCGGGAGCCCCGCGACCTGGCCGAGCAGGTCGCACCAGGCCGCCAGGTGCGCCCCCGTGTCCGGCACCCCGGCCGGGCCCTCGCGCGGCGTCCAGGACGCCCGGATCTCGATCTGGGTCGCCGGCCGCCGGTCCGCGAGCCCGCCGAAGTAGTGCGAGCCCGCCATCGTGACGGTCCCGCCCGCCTCCCCGTACGCCAGCCCCCGCGCCTCCAGGGCCCCGGTCAGCCAGGACCAGCACACCTCCGGCAGCAGCGGGTCCGACGCCATCTCCGGCTCCAGCTCCGCCCGGATCAGCGTCACCAGACGGAACGTTCCCTTCCAGGCGTCGTGCCCGTCCGGGTCGTGCAGCAGGACGAGCCGCCCGTCCGCCAGGTCGTCCTCGCCGTCCACGACGGCCGCCTCCACCGCGTACGCGTACGGGGCCAGCCGCTGCGGCGGCCTGGTCGGTTCGACCTCGACCTCGGGCCGCAACCGCGCCCCGCGCAAGGCGTCCACCGCCCGCCGGAACGAGGATGGCGCCGGGTTCGTCTCCGTGCTGTCCGCCGTTTCGTCCGTCCCTCGATCGCCGTCGGAATGATCGGAAAAATGTCCCTGAGCCGCAGCCATGCGGGGAAGAGTAGGCGGAACGGACCCTCCGCGCAGGGAGGGACACCCTGCCCGGACGAGCGGCTTCCCGCCACATGCGAAGATTCTGGGCGTGAGTGCCAACGATCGCCCGCAGGGCCAGCAGACGAAGCACCAGTCGCGGACGTACGACTCCGCGTTCCTCAAGGCGTGCCGGCGCGAGCCGGTGCCACACACCCCCGTCTGGTTCATGCGGCAGGCCGGGCGCTCCCTCCCCGAGTACCTGAAGGTCCGCGAGGGCATCCCCATGCTGGAGTCGTGCATGCGGCCCGAGCTGGTCACCGAGATCACGCTCCAGCCCGTGAGGCGCCACAAGGTGGACGCCGCCATCTACTTCAGCGACATCGTCGTCCCCCTCAAGGCCATCGGCATCGACCTCGACATCAAGCCCGGCGTCGGCCCGGTCGTCGCCGACCCGATCCGCACCCGCGCCGACCTGGACCGGCTGCGCGACCTGACCCCCGAGGACGTCCACTACGTCACCGAGGCCATGGGGATGCTCACCGAGGAGCTGGGCGACATCCCGCTCATCGGCTTCGCCGGCGCGCCCTTCACCCTCGCGAGCTACCTCGTCGAGGGCGGTCCGTCGCGCAACCACGAGCACACCAAGGCGCTCATGTACGGCGACCCGCAGCTCTGGGCCGACCTCCTCGACCGCCTCGCCGGGATCACCTCGGCCTTCCTCGAGGTCCAGATCGAGGCCGGCGCCTCCGCCGTGCAGCTCTTCGACTCCTGGGTCGGCGCCCTCTCCCCGGCCGACTACCGCCGCTCCGTGATGCCCGCCTCCGTGAAGGTGTTCGACGCGGTCGCCGGGTACGGCGTCCCGCGCATCCACTTCGGCGTCGGCACGGGCGAACTGCTCGGCCTCATGGGCGAGGCCGGCGCGGACGTCGTCGGCGTCGACTGGCGCGTCCCGCTGGACGAGGCCGCCCGCCGCGTCGGCCCCGGCAAGGCGCTCCAGGGCAACCTGGACCCCGCCGTCCTCTTCTCCACCCGCGAGGCCGTCGAGGCCAGGACGGACGAGGTCCTGGCCGCCGCGAAGGGCCTGGAGGGGCACGTCTTCAACCTGGGCCACGGCGTGCTGCCCACCACCGACCCGGACGCGCTCTCCCGCCTCGTGGAGTACGTCCACACCCGCACGGCCGTCTGATCCCGCGGGCACCGCGCCCGCGCACGACGGCGGCGCCCGCCGGGACATCCTCCCCGGCGGGCCGCCGCCGTCCGGCCCGCCCCGGGCCCTCAGCCCGCCTCGCGGACCGCCACGGTCGCCTTGCGGGCCGCGATCAGCACCGGGTCCCACACCGGCGAGAACGGCGGCGCGTACCCCAGGTCCAGGGCCGTCATCCGCTCCACCGTCATCCCCGCCGTGAGCGCCACCGCCGCGACGTCCACCCGCTTCGCCGCGCCCTCCCGGCCCACGATCTGCGTCCCGAGCAGCCGCCCGGTCCGCCGCTCGGCCAGCATCTTCACCGTCATCGGGGCGGCCCCGGGGTAGTAGCCCGCGCGGCTGGTCGACCCGACCGTCACCGTCACGAACCGCAGCCCCACCTCCAGGGCCTCCTTCTCCCGCAGGCCCGTCCGCGCGATCTCCAGGTCGCACACCTTCGACACCGCCGTGCCCACCACGCCCGGGAAGGTCGCGTAGCCGCCGCCGGCGTTCGAGCCGATGACCTGGCCCTGCTTGTTGGCGTGCGTCCCCAGGGCGACGTGCCGCTCCCGGCCCGACACCAGGTCCAGGACCTCCACGCAGTCACCGCCCGCCCAGATGTTCTCGTGGCCCCGGACCCGCATCGCCAGGTCGGTGAGCAGCCCGCCGTACGCCCCCAGCGGCAGCCCCGCCGCGCGGGCGAGCGAGGTCTCCGGCGCCACGCCCGTGCCCAGGACCACCACGTCCGCCGGGTACTCCTCGTCGTCCGTCGCCACCGCGCGGACCCGGCCGTCCGCCCCGGTCAGCACCTTCGTGACCGCCGCCGAGTTGACCGTCCTGATCCCGAGCCCGTCCATCGCCTCGTGCACGAGACGGCCCATGTCCGGGTCCAGGGTCGCCATCGGCTGCTCGCTCCGGTTGAGGACGGTCACCTCGTGGCCCCGCTTCAGCAGGGCCTCGGCCATCTCCACCCCGATGTACCCGGCGCCGACCACGACCGCCCGCCGGCCCTCCGTGCCGGAGAGCGTGTCGAGCAGCGCCTGCCCGTCGCCCAGGTTCTGCACCCCGTGCACCCCGGGCGCGTCGATCCCCGGCACCGGCGGACGCAGCGGCGTGGCGCCCGTCGCGATCACCAGCTTGTCGAAGCCGGTCCACTCCTCCGTCCCCGTCTCCAGGTCCCGGGAGCGGACCCGCTGCCCCTCGACGTCGATCTCCGTCACCTCGGTCCGCGTCCGCAGGTCGATGTCACGGGCCCGGTGCTCCTCGGGGGAGCGGGCGATCAGGTCGTCGCGCGACCCGACGTCCCCGCCGACCCAGTACGGGATGCCGCAGGCCGAGTACGAGGAGAACTGCCCGCGCTCGAAGGCGACGATCTCCAGCTCCCCGGGGGACCTGAGCCTGCGCGCCTGTGACGCGGCGGCCATGCCCGCCGCGTCCCCACCGATGACCACCAGTCGTTCGCTCATGGGGAGACGCTACTTCGCGGGCGCCTCCGGCGGCTCCGGGGACTCCGGCGGCTCCGGTGCCGTGGACACGCCGGCGGCGTTCCGCCCGGCCCGGGGCCGTCCGGGGCGCGGCGCGGGGACCCGGAGGGGACGGCGGGCCGCAATGCGGGGGCGGACCAGGCGGCGCCAGAGGACGAAGACGGCCAGGGCGACCGCCAGCCACGGGGCCAGGGCGGCGAGCACGACCACGATCCAGGACGCCACGCCGACCAGGGCGCTCCAGCCGCCGTTCAGGGCGTCCAGGACGCCGGGACGGCCCTCCTCCGGGGGCGGCGGCTTCTCCTCCGCCTTCTTCGCCTTCTTCTTCTCGGAGAGCTGGAGGGTGATGGTGGCCAGCGAGGTCCGGTCCGCCAGCGAGGACTGCTGGGCGAGCAGCGACTCCAGGTCGGCCTGCCGCCGGCCCAGCTCGGCCTCCAGGGTCACCACGTCGGACAACCGCTCGGCCCGGTCCATCAGCGCCCGCACCCGCGCCACGCTCGCCCGCTGGCTGGCGATCCGGCTCTGCACGTCCACCACCTGGTCGGTGACGTCCTTGGCGTCCGCCTTGCGGCTCAGCAGCCTCCCCGCGCCCGCCAGCTCGGTGAGGACGGAGTCGTACCGTTCCTGCGGCACCCGCAGCACGATGTGCGAGGCGAGGTACGCGTCGTCGACCCGCTCCGTGGACTCGTTCTCCACCCGGCCGCCCGCTTCCGCCGTCACCCGGCGGGCCGCGGCCAGCGCCTTCGCCGCGTCCGCGACCTCCACGGAGAGCGTGGCGGTACGGATGACGTGCTGCCCGGCCGGCGCCTTCGGCGCGGCCTTCCCGGGAGCGGCGCCGGGGGAGGCGTCCGCCGCGCCCTCGGCCGCGCCGCCCGGGGCCCGTTCGGCGGGCCGCGCCGCCCGCGCGTCCGCCGCCCTGCCGCCCGCGTCCGTCCCGCCCGCTCCGCAGCCCGTCAGGACCAGTGACGCCGTCAGCAGGACGGTGGCCGTCGTACTCGCTCTCCGCATGGAGACCCCCAGGATGGTGATGAGTGATGCCCTTTGGACGTACGGGCCGGTGGCGGGGGTTGCCGTACGGCGGTAGCGATGCGGTCACGGTCCGGCCTCGGAACGGGAGCGCGGGGGCGATTTGAGAGAGTGGTCCCATGAACGCGGACACCACGGCCCCCCACGTCGTCGTCGCCGGAGGCGGGATCACCGGCCTCGCGGCCGCCCACCGGCTGGCCCTCGCCGGCCACCGGGTGACCCTCCTCGAAGCGGACGGCCGGCTCGGCGGCAAGCTCCTCGCCGGGGAGATCGCGGGCGCCCCCGTGGACCTCGGCGCCGAGTCGCTGCTCGCCCGCCGCCCCGAGGCCGTCGCCCTGGCCCGCGCGGTCGGCCTCGGCGACCGGCTCCGGCCGCCCGCCACCACCACCGCGTCCGTCTGGTCCCGGGGCGGGCTGGTCCCCATGCCGAAGGGGCACGTCATGGGCGTCCCCGGCGACGCCGACGCGGTCCGGGGCCTCCTCTCCGAGGAGGGCGTGCGCCGGATCGCCGGCGACCTCGGCCTGCCGCCCACGGAGATCGGCGAGGACGTCGCCCTCGGGGAGTACGTCGCCGCCCGCATGGGCCACGAGGTCGTGGACCGGCTCGTCGAACCCCTCCTCGGCGGGGTGTACGCCGGGAACGCCTACCGCATCTCCATGAGGGCCGCCGTCCCCGCGCTCTTCGAGGCCGCCCGCTCCCGTCCCACGCTCACCGCCGCCGTCCGCGCCGTCCAGCGGGCCGGCGCCGCCGTCCCGGCCGACGCGGCGGGCGCCGCCACCGGTCTGGGCGGTTCCGTCTTCGCCGGCATCGAGGGCGGCGTCGGCACCCTGCCCGGCGCGGTCGCCGACGCGGTCCGCGCCGCGGGCGGCGAGATCCTCCTGAACGCCCCCGTCACGGAACTGCGCCGGACCGGGACCACCGGCTGGCAGGTGGTCGGCGGCGACCGGGTCCTCGCCGCCGACGCCGTCGTCCTGGCCACCCCCGCCGGGCCCGCCGCCGCGCTCCTGGCCGCACACGCCCCCGCCGCCGCGAACGAGCTGAACGCGATCGAGTACGCCTCCATGGCCCTGGTCACCCTCGCGTTCCGCCGTTCCGACGTGCCCGGCCCGGAGGGCTCCGGCTTCCTCGTACCGCCCGTCGACGGCCACACGATCAAGGCGTCCACGTTCTCCTCCCGGAAGTGGGGCTGGGTCGCCGACGCGGCCCCCGACCTGTTCGTGCTGCGCACCTCGGTCGGCCGCCACGGCGAGGCGGAGCAGGTCCACCGCGAGGACGCCGACCTGGTGGACGCCTCCCTCGGGGACCTGGCCGCCGCCACCGGCCTCGGCGCCCGCCCCGTCGCCGCCACGGTCACCCGCTGGCTCGGCGGCCTGCCCCAGTACCCGGTCGGCCACCTCGACCGCGTCGCCCGCGTCCGCGCGGCCGTCGCCGCCCTCCCCGGCCTGCGGGTCGCGGGGGCCGCGTACGACGGCGTCGGCGTCCCCGCCTGCGTCGCCTCGGCCCTGCGCGCGGCCGACGAGATCACCGACGGGTTGGGGGCCGGAGCCGGGGACGAGAGCACCGCCACGCGGGAAACGGCCGACCCGGGTACGGGGCACTCCTCGTGAAGGGCGAGAATGGACCCATGAGTGCGCCCGAAAAGATCCCGAACGCCGGTAAGAAGGCGAAGGACCTCAACGAGGTCATCCGCTACACCCTGTGGTCCGTCTTCAAGCTGCGCGACGTCCTGCCCGAGGACCGGAGCGGCTACGCCGACGAGGTCCAGGAGCTGTTCGACCGGCTCGCGGCCGAGGACGTCACGATCCGTGGCACGTACGACCTGTCCGGTCTGCGCGCCGACGCCGACGTCATGATCTGGTGGCACGCCGAGACGAGCGACGAGCTCCAGGAGGCGTACAACCTCTTCCGCCGCACCCGCCTGGGCCGCGCCCTGGAGCCGGTCTGGTCGAACATGGCGCTGCACCGCCCCGCCGAGTTCAACAAGTCGCACATCCCGGCCTTCCTGGCCGACGAGAACCCGCGCGACTACGTCTCGGTCTACCCCTTCGTGCGCTCCTACGACTGGTACCTGCTGCCGGACGAGGACCGCCGCCGCATGCTCGCCGACCACGGCAGGATGGCCCGCGGCTACCCCGACGTCCGCGCCAACACGGTCGCCTCCTTCTCGCTCGGCGACTACGAGTGGCTCCTCGCCTTCGAGGCCGACGAGCTGCACCGCATCGTGGACCTCATGCGCCACCTGCGCGCCTCCGAGGCGCGGATGCACGTCCGCGAGGAGGTCCCGTTCTTCACCGGCCGGCGCAAGAGCGTCGCCGACCTGGTGGCGGGCCTGGCCTGACGGCCGTACGAAAACCTGGTGGCGGCCCGGCTCCCGGCCGGGTGCGCCACCCCTCGACCCGGAAGATCAGACGGCCGGCGGAACCCATCCGCCCGCCGCTCCAGCGACACCGGGTCCGGCACCGGGTGCGGCGCGCTTCGAGCGCGCCGCACCGGCGTCATTTCGGGGCTCCTTCCCGGCCGTGGGAGCGGCGCGGGACGCACCGGCGATCAGCTGGAGCTCGAACACGAGCTGGAGCTGGAGCTGGAGCACGAACTGGAACTCGAACACGAGCTGGAGCTGGAGCACGAGCTGGTTCCGGAGCTCGAACACGAGCCGGAGCTCGAACACGAGCCGGAACCGCCGCCGCAGCCGCCGGAACCCCCTCCGCAACCGCCGGAACCGCCCCCTCCGCAGGAGTCGGCGCCCGCGCACCACACGGCGGCCACGGCGAGCGCGTCCGGCTCCGAGGAGGCCGAGGACGCAGAAGACGCAGGGTGCCGCTGCCCCGGCCCCGGACGCCCTCCCCGCCGGGGCCCGCCGAGACGGGCGGCGGCGAGGAGCTGCTCCCTGAGCACCGCGTCCGGCAGGGCCCGCGGTCCGTGCAGGGCCACGAGGAGACCGGCGTCCGCCGAGTGCCCGTGCGCGCGCCCGTACGAGGAGCACGCCTCCCGGCCGGCCGGGGTGACCCGCCCGGCGGAGACCGCCCCGCAGACGGCGGCGGCGATCCCGGCGGCGAACAGCACCGGCAGCACCGTGACGACGAACGGCACGGCGGGTCCCGGACCGGCGGCGAGGTCGACGACCGTGAGGAACGCCGAGACCGGGACGAGCAGGAGGGTCGTGAGGCCGAGCGCGAGGCACCACCGCCCCGTGGTGCGCCGCGTCCCCGGGTCCACGAGCAGCCCGCGCGCCGCGAGGCCGTCGCCGATCTCCTGCACCGCCGGGTGCCGCATCGCGGCGAGCCGCAGGTGGTGGAGGGCCCCGTGCGGAGCGGCGGCGTACTCCTGGAGCACCGCGCGCTCCACCGGGTCGTGCGCGACGGGACGGACGACGGACACGACGCCGGGCCCGCCGACCGCGAGCCGGCCGTCCGCCCGGAGGGCGGCGAGGGCGCTGTCGACGACCCTGGCGGGACCGCCGTTGAGGAACGCGGCCTCGTACCGGTCGTGGACGGGACCGCCGGGGCCCCGGCGGGTCCGGACGACCCGGGTGACGACCAGGACGATGCCGGCGACGCCCCCGAGGTAGTGGAGGGCGATCAGGAAGCCCATGCTCATCTCCCCGCGAGGACGTGGCGGACGGTCCGGACGAGCCGTGCGACGGGACCGGGCCGGCGGCTGCCGGAACGGTCCTGCCACCATGCGGTGAGCCGCTGCCGCGCCACGGGGTCCTCCGGCCGGCCGGCGGCCAGCAGGTGCTCGGCGAAGCCGAGCGCGTCCCTGCGGTAGTTCCCGGTCATCGGGCGGGACCTGGCGTACGCCAGGAACGCGGGCCGGAACCCGTCGCCCAGGATCTCCGGCAGCTCCGGCGCGACCTTCGCGACCACCCCGGCCCGCTTGGCCGCGAGTGCCCGGCTCTGCACTCCGAGCCGCCGGCTGTCGAACCCCTCGGGCGCGGGCGTCCCGGCGACCAGCGCCGAGAGCAGGGACGCCTGGGCGAGACCGACCCGCTGACGGGCGTTCGCGCCGGGGACGGCCTCCCGCGCGGGGACGGCCTCCCGCGCGGAAGCGGAAGCGGAAGCGGAGGCGGAGGCGGACGCGGGTACGGAGGCGGACGCGGTCCGGGGCAGGGGAACGGGCACGGGCGCCGGCACGGACACCGGAGGGGCCGCCGGGGCGGCTCCCGGCATCGGCCCGCCGGAGAGGCGCGCGCCGGCTCCGACGAGCAGGGGCCGCGCGGTCGCCGGGGGCCTTCCGGCGCCCGCCTCCCGGCGGGCGGCCGCCTCGGCCACCGTCCGGCGGACCACCGCCAGCTCTCCGGCCAGTTCCCCGGCCGGCGGGAAGTCGTCGTCCCGCTCCAGGAGCACTCCCGGCGGCGAGACCCGGGACACGAGGTCGGCGAGCACGTCGAGGACCGGGCGCGGCACGGGATGGGCGTGGGTGTCGTGCCACACGCCGTCCCGTTCGACGCCGCCCGCCACGTGGACGTACGCGATGGCCTCGACGGGCAGTCCGGACAGGGCCCGCGCCGGGTCCTCGCCCCGGTTGACGCGGTTGGTGTGCAGGTTGGCGACGTCGACGAGGAGCCGTACCCCCGTGCGCTCCACCAGCTCCGCGAGGAACTGCCCCTCCGTCAGTTCCTCCCCGGGCCAGGACAGCAGGGCGGCGATGTTCTCCAGGGCGAGGGGCACGGGCAGCGCGTCCTGCGCGGCGCGCACGTTCTCGCAGAGCACGTCGAGCGCGTCCCACGTGCGGGGCACGGGCAGCAGGTGGCCCGCTTCGAGCGCCGGGGTCGCGGTGAGCGGCCCCCCGGCCCGTACGAACGCGATGTGCTCCGTGACCAGCGGCGCCCCCAGGGCCAGCGCCTTCTCCCCGAGCGCCGCGAGCCGTGCCGGGTCGGGCCGGTCCGCACCCCCGAGCCCGAGCGAGACGCCGTGCGGCACGACCGTGACGCCCCGCCGCCGCAGCCGGACCAGGGAGTCGGGCAGGTGGCCGGCGCAGATGTTCTCCGCGACGACCTCCACCCAGTCGAGACCGGGCAGTCCCTCCACCGCCTCCGCGATCTCGGGACGCCAGCCGATGCCGATGCCGAGTTCCGTCATGTCCCCCATGGCCCCCGTGTCCCCTTCCTTCGGTCCTCAGTTCTCCGGTGATGGCCCACGCGGGAACGTCCGAACCCCCGGGGGGACACGTTCAGAGGTTCCCTTGAGGTTCCCGGACCTCCGGGCCGGGGAACGCCGACACCACGGTCGCCGACCCCGGCGCGATCTCCGTGAAGCCCGCGTCGCGGACCACCGGGAGGCCGCTCGCCGTGAGGGCGGCCCACTTCTCCGGCGGGGCGGTCCGCACGGCGAGCGGGAAGCCCGCCCTCCGCCACGCCTCGCGCTCGGCGTCCGCCATGGCCCACCAGAGGAGCTGGGCACCGTGCCCGGCCTGCGCCATCGACTTGCCGGCCGACATGCCGAGGTCCGGGTTGAACCACAGCACCGCCGCCCCCTCCGGTACGGGGCCGGGGGCGGCCGGGTCGTCGAGGTCGGTGCCCGAGACCTGGAGGCGGGCCAGGTCCTTGGGCCAGCCGTCGAGCGGGACCGGCGGGAAGACCCGTACCTCCGCCTCCGCGCCGGTGACCGTGATCCCGGGGAGCGCGCACGCCCGGCGCCACTCCGCCCCGCGCGCCCGGCGCACCACCTTGCGGATCCGGGCGTCCTGCCAGTCGGTCATGGCCCGCGCCCACGCGCCCCCGCCGAGGGAGCGGTCGTCGGTCAGGATCTCCAGGACGGCCCGTGCCGCCGTCTCCAGGGCGTCGGTGCGGGCCGGGGGCGCGTCGCGCTCGATCCGGACGACCAGGGGGAGGACGAACTGGGGCTTCTCGTCGCGGAGGCCGGCACCGTCACCGGCATCGGTCCGGACATCGGTGTCGGTGTCGGCACCGGCATCGGTCCGGACGTCGGTGTCGGTACCGGAACCGGTACCGGAATCGGTGCGGAGATCGGTTTCGTCGCTGCTCACCCGGCAAGTCTGCCACCGGTGTGACGGCCTTCCTTGTGGGGAGCGGCACTCCGGGGCCAGGATGCCCCTCATGAAGAGCGATCTTTTCTCCGGCGAGCACCTCGCCGAGGCGGCCACCTTTCCCGGGATGACCCTGCAGAACGCCAAGTCGGTCAAGTACGCCGTGAACGGCGAGATGCTCGCCCGCCAGGGCTCCATGATCGCCTTCCGGGGCAACCTCCAGTTCGAGCGCAAGGGCCAGGGCATAGGCGGCCTGCTCAAGCGGGCCGTCACCGGTGAGGGGCTGCCGCTGATGGCCGTGCGCGGCCAGGGCGAGGCGTGGTTCGCCCACGAGGCGCAGAACTGCTTCGTCGTCGAGATCGAGCAGGGGGAGGCGTTCACGGTCAACGGCCGCAACGTCCTCTGCTTCGACGCCACCCTCCAGTACGAGATCAAGACCGTGAAGGGCGCCGGCATGACCGGCGGCGGCCTCTTCAACTCGGTCTTCTCCGGTTACGGCAAGATCGCCCTGATCTGCGAGGGCAGCCCGATCGTCATCCCCGTCTCGCCGCAGGCCCCGGTGTACGTGGACACGGACGCCGTCGTCGGCTGGAGCGAGCAGCTGCACACCTCGCTGCACCGTTCGCAGTCCATCGGCTCGATGATCCGCGGCGGTTCGGGCGAGGCCGTGCAGCTCAAGCTGGAAGGCCAGGGCTTCGTCGTCGTCCGGCCCAGCGAGGCCACCCCGCAGAAGCCCACGGCCGGTTGAGGCTGGAGGGGGCCGGGCGCCGGCACGGCCCGCGGGGGCCGTGGGTGCTGCGCGGGGTCGACCTCGCCCTGCCCGCCGCCGCCCTCGTCCGGGTCACCGGCGCCAACGGCACCGGGAAGTCCACGCTCCTGCGCCTGCTCGCCGGCGTCGACGCGCCCACCGAGGGACGCGTCACCGGCCGTCCGGCCCGTACCTCGTACGTCCCCGAACGGTTCCCGGCCGCGCTGCCGTTCACGGCCCTCGACTACCTCGTCCGCCTCGGCCGCGTCCAGGGCCTCGGCCCGGCGGAGGCGCGGACCCGGGCGGGGGAGTGGCTGGAGCGGTTCGGGGCGGGCGAGCACGCCCGTACCGGACTCGCGGCGCTGTCGAAGGGGACCGCCCAGAAGGTCGCCGTCGCCCAGGCGTTCCTCGCCGGCCCCGCCCTCCTCGTCCTCGACGAGGCGTGGACCGGCCTTGACACCGGGGCGCGCGGTGCGCTCGACGCCGCCGTCCGCGAACGCCGCGCGGCGGGCGCGACGGTCGTCTTCGTCGACCACGACCCGCGCCGCCTGCGGGGCGAGGCGGACGTGGTGTACGGGGTGGCGGCGGGCCGGGTGGAGCCGGGCCGGGAGCCCGTACGGGAGGACCCGGAGGACCTGGTGCGCGTCACCGCCTCCGGCGGGCGGACGCTCCCCGGCGGCCTCCCGGGCGGCCCGGCCGTCGCGGCCGGACCGGACGGCACCACCGTCCTCACCGTGGGGGCGGCCCACTCCGACGCGCTGCTCGGCGCGCTCCTCGCCGCCTCCTGGCACATCCACAGGCTGGACGCCGGGGCGGGCGCGGAGACGTCCGGGGGAGGGGTCCGGGCATGACGGCGCTGCTGCGGTACCAGACGGGTCTGCTGTTCCGCTCCCAGCGGTGGCTCGGGCCGTTCCTCCTGTACGCGGCCTTCGTCGGCGCCGGCGTCCGGGCGGGCGAGCCCGTGCTCGACGCGCTCGGCTTCACCGCCGCCGCCCTGCTCCCCGTGACCGCCTGGACGGTGCGGACCTGCCTCACCCAGGAGCCGCCCGCCGCGCGGAGCGTGGTCGCGGCGGCCGCCGGCCGGAACCGCGCGCACCTGGCGGCGGTCCTCACCGGGACCGCCTGGCCGGTCCTTTACGGGGTGCTCGCCGTCCTGGGCGTGGCGGGCGCGGGCGACAGGGGCCGCCTCGCCCTTCCCGCCGTCGTCACCACCGGGCTCCTCGCGGCGCTGACCTGCGCCCTCACGGGCGCCGCCGTGGGCACGCTGGCCTCCCGCCCCTTCCTGCCGGCCGCCGGCTGGTCCCTCTCGGCCCTGCTCCTCGGCTCGCTCCTCGCCTTCGTGGTCACCGGGTCCCCGGCGAAGCACGCCATGACGGCCCTGGTCACGGGCGCCCGCACGGCGAGCGCCGATCCGCCCTGGCCCGCCTGCGCGGGCGCCCTGGTCCTGGCGGCGGCGACGGCGGCCCTCTCCTGCCGGGCCACGGCGCGCCTGGAGTGAGGGCGCCGGGGAACGGGGACGGACCCGTCGTGTCCGCGCGGACGGCGGTCGCGCCGAGGACCGGGCGGCGTCCGGGCGAGGGGTGACCGCGTCGGGGGTCAGGCCGTGTCCGCGCGGGCGGCGACCGCGTCGAGGATCAGGCCGAGGGTCGTCTCGAACCGGTCGTCCTCGTCGGCCTCGGCCAGATACGGGGCGACCGCGGCCAGGTGGGGGTAGAGGGCCGGAGAGACGGCCAGGTACTCCCGCCGCCAGGCCATGCGGTCCCCCTCACGGGACCGGCTGTCGAGCGCGGCGACGGCGGCCTCGTGGGAGGAGAGCGCCAGGGCCGTGTCGACGAGCGAGCGGTAGTAGCGGGCCGCGTCCCGCTCGCCGAAGCCCGCCTCGCGGAGCGCGCCGATGACCACGTCCGCGCCCCGGAACTCCGCCGAGCGCCGGGAGACCCGGGTGGCGGCGGACAGGGCGACCTGGGGATGGGCGAGGCAGGCCGCGCGCACGCGCCGCGCCAGCGACTCCAGCGTCCGCCGCCAGTCTCCGGCGGGCGCGAAGCCGTCCAGGGCCTCCTCGATCAGCCGCTCGGCGAGCCCGAGCAGGATCTCGTCCTTGCCGGTGAAGTGCCGGAGCACGGAGGTGTGGTTCGCCCCCAGTTCGTTCCCGAGCCGGCGCAGCGTCAGGGCGTCGGCCCCCTCGCGCTCCACCAGGGCGAGCGCGCCGTCCAGGATGAGCTTCCGGTTCAGGGTGGTGGACGGCGGGCGGCCACGGCGGGCTTTCTCCCGGGGCTCGCCCTGACCTGCGGATTCCGTCATGAACGCCATCCTATCGGCCGTCACCCGGGCTTCCCCGGCGCGCGCGGGGCGGCGAGGGGGCCCGCGCGCCGGGCCGTTCGCCCGCGGAGGCCCGCGACGTCGAGCCCGCCCGCGGGGCCCCGCGCCGGGCCGTTCAGCCGCGCGCGTCCAGCCAGGAGACGAGCGCGGTGAGGGCGGCCACGGTCTCGGCGTCCCGCTCCAGGTCGTCGGCGGTGGGCCAGGCGCTGGTCTTCACCACCACCGCGTCCGCCACGGGGTCGATCCAGAGGAACTGTCCGTGGATGCCCAGCCCCGTGAAGGCGCGGTGCTCGCCGCCCAGCGTCCACCACTGGTTCGCGTACCCGTAGTGGGCGGGGAGGCCGTCGCCCAGCGCTCCGACCTCCAGGTGCGGCAGCCCCGTCCCCCGGCCGCGTTCGACCCACGCCGCCGGGACGACCTGCCGCCCGTCCCGCTCTCCGCCGCGGGCCAGCAGCAGTCCGAGCCGTGCCAGGTCCCGGACCGTCGCGTTGAACGACCCGCCGCCGAGCGCGACGCGCGGACGCCCCCGGGTCAGGAAGTAGTAGGCGTCGTTCTCCGCCCCGGCCGGGTCCCACAGGCGCCGGGCCGCGTAACGGGCCAGCGGCTCGCCCGTCGCCGCTTCGAGCACCTGGCCCAGGACCTGGGTGTCGAGCGTGGAGTAGTTGAACGCGGTCCCCGGCGTGGCGGCGCGCGGCAGCGAGCGGATGACGTCCAGGACCGACCCGCCCCCGGTCACCGCCCGCTCGAAGCGGTTGATCGGCGCGTCGGGGTCGGTGTAGTCCTCGACGCCGCCGACGCCGCTGCACATGTCGAGGAGGTGGCCGACCGTCGTTCCGTCGTAGGCGGAACCGGCCAGCGCGGGGAGGCGGGAGGCCACCTGGTCGTCCAGGTCGAGCGCGCCCTCCTCCCGCGCGATGCCCACCAGGACCGACGTCACCGACTTCGTCAGGGAGAACAGCTGGAACCGCGTGT
Source organism: Streptomyces sp. NPDC041191 (assembly GCF_055591945.1). Classification (NCBI taxonomy): domain Bacteria; kingdom Bacillati; phylum Actinomycetota; class Actinomycetes; order Kitasatosporales; family Streptomycetaceae; genus Streptomyces; species Streptomyces sp. NPDC041191. The sequence goes on from NZ_JBVIZC010000003.1 coordinate 372,308, forward strand.
CCGGCGAGGCGAAGAGCCCCGGGTACGCCTCGTGGACCAGGGCGCCGCGGTGGACCACCGCGAACCCGGTCGTGTGCGTGCGGCGGTGCAGCTCGTCCAGGGTCCGCCACCGTCCGCCGAACGCGTAGCCGAACCCCTCCAGGGCCCTTTCCCGCCGGGCGAGGGGCCGGGGGCGGGCGGAGCGCGGCACGGTGTCGACGGGCATCAGCGCCGACATGTGCGTGAACGTCCACTCGTTGACGGGCCGGCTCGTCGCCACGGTCCCCTGGTTGCGCCACAGCCAGGCCGCCCCGGCGGCCAGGCCCGCGCCCGCGACCGCCGCGCCGGTGAGTCCTCGCGCCCCGAGTGCCATGTCCGCCTCCGTCTTCTCGTGGTCCCTCTTTTATGAACCAGTGGTGACAGCGATGGTGTCACCACTGGTTCATAAAGGCAACGCGGGGGGCCGGTGCCCGCCCGGATCATCCCCTCATCAGGTCCGACACCTTCACGAAGCGGTAGCCGCGGGCGCGCAGCTCCGGGACGATCCGGCGGACGGCCCGCTCGGTGGCGGGGGCGGCGCTGCGCGTGCAGTGCATGACCACGAGCGAACCGGGCCGCACCCCGTCGAGCACCTGCGCGGCCACGGCGTCCGCGTCCTCGGCGAAGGCGTCGCCGCTGACCACGTCCCACTGGACCGCCGTGACCCCGACGGGTCCCAGGGCGCGCAGGGCCGCGTCGTCGTAGCAGCCGCCGGGGAAGCGGAAGTACGGGACGACGTGGACGGCCCCGGCCTTCCGGAAGGCGTCGAACGCGCGCCGCACGTCGGCCGCCATGGCGGGTCCGGGGACGGTGGGCAGGCCGTAGCAGGGGGACGAGAAGGCGTGGTGGCTGTACGAGTGGTTGGCGATCTCGAAGCGGGGGTCGCCGCCGATCGACCTGGCCTGGTCCGGGTACTCCTCCGCCCAGCGGCCCGTCATGAAGACGGTCGCGTCCACCTTCAGGCGGCGCAGGGTGGCGATCAGCTCCGGGTTGTCGAACCGCTCGCCGCGCGCCGCCCGGGGACCCTGATCGGCCGTCATGTCGGCGTCGAAGGTGAGCGCCACGACCTTCTCGGCGCTCCTGGGGGAGTGCGCGGCCCGGCGCGCGTAGACGGGGGCGCGCCCGCCGGGGCCGGGTGCCATGGTGGGCGGGGCCGCGCGGCGGGCGGCCTCCGGCCCCGGCCCCGTCGCCGCCCCGGGACCCGGCTTGGGTCCGGCGGTGGCGCTCGCGGAGGAGGGGGCCCCGGCCGCCGCCGGGGTGGTCGGAGCCTTCGGGGAGACGCCCTCCCCGCAGCCGACGAGAACGACCCCGAGGAGGCCGAGGATCGCCGCTTTTCGTACAGGAGTGTTCACGATCGGAAGTTATCCGATCAAAGTAATAAATGCCTGCGACGCGACAGCGAGAACGCCCCGGTCCACCGGGAGGCGGAGGGGGGCGTCGGCCGGACGGCGCCGCTCACGAGGCCAGCAGGCGCCTCCGGCTCTCCTCCGCGTCGAAGTCCCCCGGCGGATACTTCGGGTCCAGCTCCTCCAGGTGTTCGAGGAGCAGCTTGCTGACGGCCCAGTTCCGGTACCACTTGCGGTCCGCCGGGACGACGTACCAGGGGGCCGTGTCCGTCGAGCAGCGTTCCAGCGCCAGCTCGTAGGCCCTGCGGTACGCGGGCCACAGGGCCCTCTCCTCGATGTCGCCCGTGCTGAACTTCCAGTGCTTGTCGGGGTCGTCGAGCCGTTCGAGGAGACGGGCGCGCTGCTCCTCGTACGAGAGGTGCAGGAAGACCTTCACCACCGTGACCCCGTCGTCCGCGAGGGACTCCTCGAAGCGGTTGATCAGGCCGTAGCGCCGCTTGATCTCGGAGCGGGTCGCCAGGTCGTGCACGCGCGGTACGAGAACGTCCTCGTAGTGCGAGCGGTCGAAGATGCCGATCTCGCCCGGCCCGGGGAGGGCCTTCTCGATCCGCCAGAGGAAGGGGTGCGCCCTCTCCTCCGGCGTCGGGGCCTTGAAGGCGCGGACCCGGCAGCCGGACGGGTTGAGGAAGCCGATCACGTGCTTGACCGTGCCGCCCTTGCCGCTGGTGTCCATGCCCTGCAGGACCAGGAGCACGCGGCGCCGGTCCCCGGCGGTGCTCGACGCGTACAGGCGCTCCTGGAGGCCGGCCAGGCGCGGGCCCAGGGCCGCGGTGGCCGCCGTGCCGTCCGCCTTGCGCGCGGGGCCGGCCGGGATGCCGCGGGGGTCGTACGAGGAGAGGTCGATCCGCTCGCCCCCGGGGACGCGCAGGACCTCGCGCAGGACCGGCTCCCGCTCCCCGCCCGCGCGCTCCTTCCCGGGCCGCTCCTTCCCGGTGGTCCCCTTCCGGGACTCCTTCTTCCCGGTGTCCTTCCCGCCGTTCTTCTTCGTCATCGGGCTCCCCTTCCGTGGCGCCGGTCGCCTTCCCCCGATCCTGCGCCGCAACCGGACCGCCCGCGAACGGGGTCCGGGCGGGCTCCGGGGGCGGCCGGGCCGTCTCCGGGAAGGGCGGGCGCCCCGCGCACGCGGAACGCCCACCCGGTGCGGAAACGATTCAGCGCCAGGGGCCCGTCACCGCGAACGTCGTTCCCGGCGTGTAGCAGTTGACGTACATCGTGCTCCGGTCCGGGGAGAAGGTGACCCCCGCGAACTCGCCCCACTCCGGCTCCTCGGCGGTGCCGATGTTCTGCCTCCCCCGGGCGACCGGGTAGACCTCGCCCCGCTCGCTCACCCCGTAGACGTGCTGCGCGCCCCCGCCGTCCTCGCAGACCATCAGGCCCCCGGACGGCGCCAGGCAGATGTTGTCCGGCGACTCGCCCGGCAACCGGACGTCGGTGTCGGGGCCGAAGACCACGACCAGGGTCAGCCGCCGCCGGTGCGGCTCGTACTTCCACACCTGGCCGAAGTGCGTGGCCGCCGAGCCGTCCTTGGCCCGCGCGAAGGACGACACGAAGTAGACGGCCCGGCCGCCCCAGTAGCAGCCCTCCAGCTTCTGCGCGTGCGTGATGCCCTTCGGCCCGAAGTCCTGGAACCGGATGGGCGTTCCGGAGGCCAGCGGGTCCGGTACGGGGACCCACTCGACGCCCTCGAAGCGGGCGCCGGTCTCCTGGATCACGGAGAGGTCGGGGACGTCCGGGACCCGCATCGCCTCCAGGACGCCGCCCGCGCGCAGCGAGCCCGTGCCGCCGAGCGGCTTGTGGGGCAGGAAGCGGTAGAAGAGCCCGAAGGGGCGGTCGAAGGCGTCCTCCGTCTCGTACACGATGCCGCTGCGCGGATCGACGGCGATCGCCTCGTGCTGGAAGCGGCCCATGGCGGTGAGCGGGACGGCGCCCGTGCGGTGCGGGTCGGCACCGTCCACCTCGAAGATGAAGCCGTGGTCCTTGGTGTAGCCCTTCGTGCCGGCCCGGTCCTCGGTCTCCTCGCAGGTCAGCCAGGTGTTCCAGGGCGTGGGCCCGCCCGCGCAGTTGACGGCCGTGCCCGCGATGGCGACCCGTTCGCCGAGGACGTTGTTCCGGCCGTCGAGTTCGAGGGCCGTGCAGCCGCCCTTGGCCGCCGGGTCGTACGTGAGCCCGGGGACGGTCGGGACGCCGATCTTCCCGGTGGTCTTGTTCTCGTGGTTGCGGACCAGGTGCACCCGGCCCCGGCGGCCGGGGAAGGCGGCCATGCCGTCGTGGTTGCTGGGCACGGGGCCCTCGCCCGAGCGGAGCGGGTCGCCCTGCCGGGAGAGGACCTTGTAGCGGAAGCCGGCCGGCAGGTCGAGGAGACCGTCGGGGTCGGGGACGAGGGGGCCGTAGCCTCCCCGAGGCGGGTGAGCGCCGGGCACGGCCGGGGCGCCGTGGCCCCCGGGCGCGGCCGAGGCGCTCGCGGCGAAGAGTTCGGAGAGGGCGCCCGTGAAGGCGATCCCGGCGACGGACGCGCCGGTGCGGGACAGGATCTGACGTCGTGTTGCGGACATGTGGCAACAGCTCCCCTGCTGGCGGACAGGATGTGACGCTCCGCGCACGCCTCGTGGTGCTCGTGTGACGTGCGACCCGCATGTGTGTATCACGCACTGTGGTGGCGCGTGAACCATGCGGGCCGCGACGGCCCCGCGCGGCGCGGAACCCGTCCCCGGCCGGGGAGGGATCAGGCCAGTTCGGCGGTGAGCGTGATGGTGGTGCCCGAGAGCGCCTGGCTGACCGGGCAGTTCTTCTTCGCGTCCTCCGCGACGGACCGGAACTCCTCCGCGCTCATGCCCGGGACCTCGCCGCGCACGGTCAGGTGGATGCCGGTGATGCCCTCGCCCGGCTGGAAGGTGACGTCCGCCTTGGTCTCCAGGCGGGTCGGCGCGTTGCCGGCCTTGGCCAGGCCGTTGGAGAAGGCCATCGAGAAGCAGGAGGAGTGCGCGGCGGCGATCAGCTCCTCGGGGCTGGTCTTCCCGTTCGGCTCCTCGGACCGCGCGGGCCAGGAGACGTCGTACGAGCCGAGGCCGGAGGAGTCGAGGGTGACGGTGCCGGAGCCCTTGAGGAGGTCGCCCTGCCAGACGGTGTGGGCGTGACGCACGGTGGCCATGGTGGATCCCTTTCGATCGGATACGGCCCCCAAGCTACTGCGCGACGAGCCCCTTCGCGTCGCGGGCGAGCGCGGTGAGCCGCGAGATCGCCCGGAAGTACTTCTTGCGGTACCCGCCGTTCAGCATCTCGTCGCTGAACAGCCGGTCGAACGGGAGGCCGGAGGCGAGGACGGGTATCTCGCGGTCGTAGAGCCGGTCGGCCAGGACGACGAGCCGCAGTGCGGTCGACTGGTCGGGCACGGGCCGCACGTCGGTGAGGCAGACGGCCGTCAGGTCGTCGGTCAGGGCGCCGTACCGGCTCGGGTGGACCCTGGCCAGGTGCGCCAGCAGGTGCGGGAAGTCGTCCAGGGAGGCGCCCGGCGTGGCGTACGCGGTCTCCGTGACGGTCTGGTCGGAGTACGGCGCCGGGGCCTCGGGCAGGCCCCGGTGGCGGTAGTCCTCGCCGTCGATCCGCAGCGGCCGGAAGTGGGCGGAGAGCCCCTGGATCTCGCGGAGGAAGTCGGCGGCGGCGAAACGGCCCTCGCCGAGCTTGCCGGGGAGCGTGTTGGAGGTGGCGGCGAGCGCCACGCCCGCCTCGACCAGCTTGCCGAGGAGGCTGGAGACGAGGACGGTGTCGCCCGGGTCGTCCAGCTCGAACTCGTCGATGCAGAGGAGCCGGTGCCCGCTCAGGGTCTTCACGGTCTGCTGGAACCCGAGCGCGCCGACCAGGTTGGTCAGCTCCACGAAGGTGCCGAACGCCTTCAGGGCCGGCTCGGCGGGGGTGGCGTGCCAGAGCGAGGCCAGGAGGTGGGTCTTGCCGACGCCGTACCCGCCGTCCAGGTAGACCCCGCGCGGCCCGGTGGGGGCGGTGGGCTTCCGCGCGAACCAGCGGCGCTTCCCGGCGCCGGAGGCGTGCGCTCCGCCCAGCCCCTCCGCGAAGGCGCTCAGGACCTCGACGGCCCGCGTCTGGCTGGGCTGGTTCGGGTCCGGGACGTACGTGTCGAAGCGCACGGAGTCGAAGCGCGGCGGCGGCACCATCTCCGCGACGAGGCGCTCGGCGGGGACGCGGGGCTCCCGGGAGCAGAGCGAGAGCGGGGCCGCTGCGGAGGAGACGGCTTCGGTGAGGGCACGGGTCGACACAGTTCCCCACTGTAAGCGCCGTGTCAGACTGCCTGACATGCGACGCCTGTTTCCTGTGACGGACACGACAGCCGGACCCGCCCGAGGGGCCGCGACGGACCCGGCGGCCGCGCCGGTCCGGGAGGCCGCGGCGGCCGTACCCGCCCGAGAGACCGCGGCGGAGGACGGCGACTGGTCCCTCGACGCGCTCGCCGACGCCTACGCCTACCCGGAGGGCGACGCCCCCTGGCTGCGGGCCAACATGGTCTCCTCGCTCGACGGCGCCGGCCAGCACGAGGGGCGTTCCCAGCCGCTCTCCTCCGAGACGGACATGAGGATCTTCGGCACCCTGCGCGGGCTCGCCGACGTGATCGTGGTGGGTGCGGAAACGGTACGCCTGGAGGGGTACCGCCCCGCCCGCGCGCGGGAGGCGTTCGCGGACCGCCGGGCCGCCGCCGGTCAGGGCCCCGCCCCGGTGATCGCCGTGGTCAGCGCCTCCCTCGACCTGGACTTCTCGCTGCCCCTCTTCACGGCCCCGTCGGTGCCGACCCTGGTCCTCACCGGGACCGGCGCGCCCGCCGACCGGGTGCGGGAGGCCCGGAAGGCGGGGGCGGAGGTGCTGTTCGCGGGCGACGGCTCCCGGGTGGAGCCGGCCCGCGCGCTCGCCACGCTCGCGGAACGCGGGCTCCGGCGCCAGCTCACCGAGGGCGGGCCCCGGCTGCTCGGCCAGTTCGTGGCGGCGGGGGTCCTGGACGAGCTGTGCCTGACGATCTCCCCGACCATGACGGCGGGCGACGCCCAACGGATCGCCGGGGGGCCCTCGGTGGCCGTCCCGACACGCTTCCGGGTGGCTTCCGTACTGGAGCGGGACGGCTTCCTCTTCACCCGCTACCTTCGGATCTGACAATCAGCGGAATTTGCCGTTCCGCTTCCCGTCCGCTGGGCACACTTATGTCGCAGACCCCGTGCGAACACGGGGAAGGATGGTTTCCGCAGAAGGGCTCCCGAGGTGTTCACAAGCGTTCTGATGATCGAGAAACCGCTGACGTCCGTGGACGTGGAATTCGTCACCACGCTCCACGGCGACGAGGTCGTCTCCTTCATCGTTCTGATGCAGCCGCGCGGTGACCAGGCCGATGTACTGCTGCGCGCCGTCGACGACGTCGCCCTGGGCGAACTGAAGGAGGCGACCCGCGAGGGCGACGAACCGGAGGGCGAGGAGGCCCGCCCTCCCGCGGAACACGCCCTGGAACTGTCGCTCCGGGCGCTGCGGGACGCCGGCTGCGAGGCGGTCGGCCAGGTCGTCGAGGACCACCCGCTCGACACGATGAAGGCGGTGGTCGAGGAGGCGGCGGCGGACGAGGTGATCGTCCTCACCGCCCCGCACTACGTGGAGGAGTTCTTCCACCGCGACTGGGCCTCCCGGGCCCGCCACAAGGTCGGCGTCCCGGTGCTGAAGCTCTTCGCCCACAGCGAGTAGCCGGCGGAGGGCCGGGCCCGCGCTCCGTGCGGGGCGCGGGGCCGTGCCCGTGCCTCGCCGGGCCCGGCCGCCCCGAACCACTAGGCTGAAGGCTTCCACGTACGCCACCCACCCGGGGAGAGATCCGCATGGCACCCGCCATTCCCGCCGCCATGGAACGGCCGCACTTCATCGGCATCGGCGGTGCCGGGATGTCGGGCATCGCGAAGATCCTCGCCCAGCGCGGCGCCAAGGTCGCGGGCAGCGACTCCAGGGAGTCCCCGACCGCCGAGGCCCTGCGCGCCCTCGGCGTCACCGTGCACATCGGCCACGCCGCCGGGCACCTGGCCGACGACGCCTCCGCCGTGGTCGTCTCCAGCGCCATCCGCGCCGACAACCCCGAGCTGGCCCGCGCCGCCGAGCTGGGCATTCCCGTCGTGCACCGCTCCGACGCGCTCGCCTCCCTCATGGACGGCCTGCGCGCGATCGCGGTCGCCGGCACGCACGGCAAGACCACCACCACGTCCATGCTGGCCGTCGCCCTCGACCACCTCGGCCTCGACCCCTCGTACGCCATCGGCGGCGACCTGGCGGGCCCCGGCACCAACGCCCGGCACGGCGCCGGCGAGGTCTTCGTCGCGGAGGCCGACGAGAGCGACCGCAGCTTCCAGAAGTACGACCCCGAGGTCGCGATCGTCCTCAACGTCGAGCTGGACCACCACGCGAACTACGCCTCCCTGGACGAGATCTACGAGTCCTTCGAGGCGTTCGCCGCCAAGATCCGCCCCGGCGGCACCCTCGTCGTCGGCGAACACGCGGGCGCCCGCGAGCTGGCCCGCCGGGTCGCGGACCGCGAGGGCCTGGAGATCGTCACGGTCGGCGAGTCCGAGGACTCCGACGCCCGCATCCTGCGGATCGCCCCGAACGGCATGAAGAGCGAGGTGACCGTCGCCCTCGACGGCGCCGAGCACACCTTCACCGTCTCCGTCCCCGGCCGCCACTACGCCCACAACGCCGCCGCCGCGCTCGCCGCCGGCGCCCGCGCCGGCATCGACCCGGCCGGCCTCGCGCAGGCCCTCACCGCCTACACCGGCGTCGGCCGCCGCCTCCAGCTCAAGGGCGAGGCCCGGGGCGTCCAGGTCATCGACTCGTACGCGCACCACCCCACCGAGATGACCGCCGACCTGGAGGCCATGCGCGGCGCGGCCGGGGACTCCCGCCTGCTCGTCGTCTTCCAGCCGCACCTCTTCTCCCGCACCCAGGAGCTGGGCGTGGAGATGGGCCAGGCGCTGGCCCTCGCGGACGCCTCCGTCGTCCTCGACGTCTACCCGGCCCGCGAGGACCCGATCCCGGGCGTCACCAGCGAGCTGATCGTCGAGGCCGCCCGGAAGGCCGGCGCCGACGTGACGCCCGTCCACAACAAGGGTGCCGTGCCGGAGATCGTCGAGGGAATGGCGGGCCCCGGCGATCTCGTTCTCACCATGGGCGCGGGCGACGTCACGGACCTCGGCCCGCGCATCCTGGACCACCTGTCGAAGTAGCGCGAAGCAGCAGAGGGAGCGAGCTCATGGCGTACGACGTCGAGAAGCCGGACGAGCAGTGGCGCGCGGAGCTGACCCCGGAGGAGTACCAGGTGCTGCGCCGCGCGGGCACCGAACCCGCCTTCCGCGGTGAGTACACCGACACCACCACCAGGGGCGTCTACTCCTGCCGGGCGTGCGGCGCGGAGCTGTTCACGTCGAACGAGAAGTTCCCCTCGCACTGCGGCTGGCCGTCCTTCTACGACCCGAAGGACTCCGACGCGGTCGAGCTGATCGAGGACCGGTCCCACGGCATGGTCCGCACCGAGGTCCGCTGCGCCCGCTGCGGCTCGCACCTGGGCCACGTCTTCGAGGGCGAGGGCTACCCGACCCCCACGGACCAGCGGTACTGCATCAACTCGATCTCGCTGCGGCTGGAGCCGGCGGAGGGCTGAGCGGGCCCGGGAGCCCGGAGAGGCGGGGGCGGGGGCGGGACGAGTTCAGACCGTCCCGTCCCCGCCCCTCCGCCGTTTGCCGGTCCGGCAACTTCGCGTGCCCTTCCGGCACGGCTCCGGGCACCATCGTCGCAGTGGCCCGCGCACCGGGGCGGGCCGTACGGCCCGGGGTGCGGCACCGCGGGCACGGCACCACGAGCGACGGGAGGCGTCCGATGGCGGGACACCACGAGCACGGCCGGAACGGCACGCACGACGAGCGGGCGGTCGCCGCGATGTTCGAGCCGGCGGGCTGGGACGAGCGGTACGCGGGGCAGGAGAGGTTCTGGAGCGGCGAGCCCAACCCGCAACTCGTCGCCGTCGCCGATGATCTCGCTCCCGGGACCGCGCTCGACGTCGGGTGCGGGGAGGGCGGCGACGTCGTCTGGCTGGCCGGACGGGGCTGGCGCGTGACCGGCGCCGACTTCTCGGCCGAGGGCCTCGCCCGGGCCGCCCGCCACGTCGAGCGGGCCGGTGTGGCCGACCGCGTCGACTGGTGGCGGACCGACGCCCGGACCTTCGACGCCGACGGACGCGCGTACGACCTGGTCACCAGCCACTACCTGCACGCCCCCGACGGCGGCATGGTCGGGGTGACCCGCCGCCTCGCCGCGGCCGTCGCCCCGGGCGGGCTGCTCCTGGTCGTCGGCCACACGCCGTCCCCCGCGTTCGCGCACCTCTCCGAGAGCCACCGCAAGGCAATGTTCCTGGCGGCGGAGCTCCTCCCCGGCCTGCCGGACGACTTCGAGCCCGTCGTCGTGGAGCAGCGCGTCCGCACGCTCAAGCGGGACGACGGCCCGGTGGAGGCCGAGGACTCGGTCCTGCTGGCCCGCCGGGCGGTGCGCTGAACCCGCTCCTCAGGACCCCGTTCCGGCGGTCCCGCCCACGACCGTGAGCAGGTCCACGACGAAGACCAGCGTCGAGCCCGCCGGGATCAGCGGAGAGGGCGACTGCCTGCCGTAACCGAGGCGCGGGGGAACGACGATCTCGCGCCGGCCGCCGACCCTCATCCCCCTCACCCCCCGGTCCAGGCCCTTGACGGCCTTGCCGCCGCCCACGGCGAACTTGAACGGCCGGTCCTCCTCCCAGGAGGAGTCGAACTCCTTCCCGGAGGCGAACGCGACCCCCACGTAGTGGACCCGGACGACCCTGCCCGGCCGCGCCTCGGGCCCGTCCCCGACCACCAGGTCCCGGACGGTCAGCTCGGTGGGCGGGTCGCCCTCCGGGGCCTCGACCACGGGCTTCGTCGGTTCGCTCATCGCGGTCCCCTCGCACGGACGGCCGCACGGACCTCCCGTACGGCAGACGTTCACGCTACCGGCAGCGTCCGTGCCCGGCGCCGGCCGGGAGAGCGGCCGGCGGCCGAGGACGCGCCCCGCTCAGTGGACGGAGAAACCGCCGTCCACGAAGAGGGAGTGCCCCGTGACGTACGCGGAGGCCGCGCTCGCCAGGAAGACGGCGGCGCCCGCGAAGTCGCCGGGCAGCCCGTTGCGGCCGGTCAGCGTGCGGGCGGCGAGCGCGGCGACCTTCTCCGGGTCGGAGGAGAGGCGCCGGTTGAGCGGGGTCATCACGAACCCCGGGACCAGGGTGTTGACCGTGACCCCGTGCGGCGACCACGCCTCCGCCTGCGAACGGGCCAGCGACTCCAGGGCGCCCTTCGACACCCCGTACGCCCCGCTCTGCACGAACGCGCGGTGCGCCTGCTGGGAGGTCACGTGGATGATCCGCCCGAAGCCGCGTTCGGCCATCCCGGGCCCGAACCGCTGGCCAAGGAGGAACGGCGCCTCCAGGTTCACCGTCATCGTCGCGTCCCAGACCTCCTCGCCCAGCTCGCCCAGCGGCGGGCGGAGGTTGATGCCCGCCGAGTTCACCAGGACGTCCGGCTCCCCGAACACGGCCGCCGCCGCCTCGGCCCCGGCCCTGATCCCCTCCCGGGTGCTCAGGTCCGCGCTCACCCAGGCCGCCCGGCAGCCGTCGGCCGTCAGCTCGTCCACGGTCGCGACGAGCTCGGCCTCCTTGCGCGCGAGCACCACCACCTTCGCCCCGGCCCGCGCCAGGGCCCCGGCGACGGCCCGGCCGATGCCCGAACTGCCTCCCGTGACGAGGGCGGTGCGCCCGTCGAGGGAGAAGAGGCCGGAGAGGTAGTCGGCCGGGGTCGTGCTCATGGTGGTGCTCCTCGCGCGTCGTACGGTGTTCAGGCCAGCCGGGTCAGGAAGGCGGACCAGGCGGCGGGGGAGAGGGCGAGCTGCGGACCGGTGACGTTCTTGGAGTCGCGGACGTGGACGGTGGAGGGGCAGGAGGCGACCTCTACGCAGTCGCCGTCCCCACCACTGCTGTAGCTGGACTTGTGCCAGGAGAGGGCTACTTCGACGCAGTTGTCGCCGCTGCCGCTGCTGTAGCTGCTCTTGAACCAGGCCAGGTCTGTGGTGCTCATAGTGCTCCTCGGATCTCCCGCAGCAGGCTCACGGAGTCCTCCACGGACAGAGCCTGTGCCCGCATCCTGGCATATCGCTGTTGGAGAGTGCTGACCACTTTGGGGTCCGAGATCATGTGGCCGGTCTCCTGACCTTCGGAGTAGGCGTGCCACGCGTTCTCCGGGGTTTCCAGGAGGCACAGGGGGCCGCCGAGACCTGCGTGGTAACCCCGTGATTGCGGCATGACCTGGATGTCGATGTTGCGCCGCTCGCACAGGTCAAGGATGTGGTCGACCTGCTCGCGCATGGCCTCCGGAGCACACAGTCGGCGGCGCAGCGCGTGCTCCTCGATGATGAAGCTGTAGATCGTGTGGGGACGCTCTGTGAGGATCTTCGTCCGTTCCATGCGCGCCGTCAGATGGGACTCGATCTGGTCGTCACCCATCGCCGGGATCTGTTCTTCGAAGAGCGTCCGGGCGTACGCAGGCGTCTGGAGCAGGCCGGGAACGAACCGGCTCTCGAAGGTGTACAGGGTCACGGCCAGGGCTTCCAGCTCCGCCCACTTCTCGAACCACCGGGCCAGTCCCGCCTTGCGCGTCAGGTGCTTGGCCGCCGCCCGGACGACCCCGAACGCGTCCAACACCTCCTCCGAGCGGTCCACGAACGTCTTCGACGGCAGGCGCCGCCCCTGTTCGATCGAGGCGGCCATCGGCACCGAGTACCCCACCATCGGCGCGAACTGCTCCTGCGTGAGGCCCGCCCGTTTGCGCAGAACCTTGAGGACTTCCCCGAACGCCTTCAGACTCTCCGACGCCTCCGGTTCACTCCCCCTCGGAGCCCTGATTACGCCATCCGTCGCGTCATCCGGAAACCCACCCGTCACCCGGCCACCTCCCGCACCCGTGCACTCGTACTGAACGCTTCCATGCTCACGGCTAGTCACCAATACAGTCCAGAGGGTGAACCCGTACGCTGTCGCAGCGTACGGGTTTCTGAGCTGGCAACCCTCCCCGCGCGACGCCACATTGGCCCCATGACCTCCCCCGTGACCCGCGAACTGCCCGTCACCGTACGTGTGTTCGCGCAGCGTTTCAGTTCGACCCCGCGCGGCGCCAGGCTCGCCCGCCGCCTCGCCGTGCTCCAGCTCGACCACTGGGGCGTCCCGTACGGCTCCGGGACCTCCGAGACCGCCGCGCTGCTCGTCGCCGAACTCGCCGCCAACGCCGTGACGCACGGCCGGGTGCCGGGGCGCGACTGCGAGCTGGTGCTCGCGTACACCCCCGGCCGGCTGCTCCGGATCGACGTCTCCGACACCCGGGGCGAACGGCGGCCCGCCCTCGCCGTCCCGGAGGGCCCGGACGGGGAGGGCGGGCGCGGCCTGCTCCTGGTGGAGGCGCTGGCGTCGCGCTGGGCGGTGCTCGACCGCGTACCGGTCGGGAAGACCGTACGGGCCGAGCTGGACCTCGGGTCCCACGGCTGCGAGCGCCGAAGCTTCCTTGCCGACGACCGGCAGCCGGACCGCGACCGGAGTGCCGACGCCGCCCCTGAAGCTGCCGGGCCGCGCGCCCTACCGTGATCACCGGGCAGGACACCACCGAAGGGGGCGGAACGGATGACAGCCGTGTCGAACGAGGCCGGGAAGACTCTGGAACCGCGTGCGGGGTTCTGGCTCGGGCTGGTCCTCGCCCTGCTCCTGGGGGCGCTGTCGGGGCTGGTGCTGTATCCGGCGGCCCAGCACCTCCGCTCCCTCGACGACGGCCCGACCGTCCGGGCGACGATGCGGACGAACGGCCCGTGCATGACGGGCGGCTGTCTGGTCCGGTTCGAGGCCGAGGGGCGGAGCGTGGTGGCGGAGCTGCCGGTGGGGAGCAGCGGCAAGGTCCGGGCCGGCGACGGCGTGGACGTCCGGTACCGGGCGGGCGACCCCCTGACGGTCGCCCGCGCGCAGGACACCGGGGGCGGCGGGGCGATGGTGCTCGCCGCGTTGTCGGGTGCCGCGGCCCTGTTCTTCGCGTTCGTCGCCGCCTGGTCGGCGTTCCTGCTGCGGAGGCGGTCCGCGGAGTAGCGTCCGGGCCACGGGGTCACCGTGGCCCGGACGTCACCGCCCGCGCCGGTGCGCGGGCGTTCCCCGGTTACCCGCCGGACGTGCGGCCCGGCGCCGGGGCGTACCCCGCCGGGCGGGTCGTGAAGGTGCCCCGGCCCCGGGTGCGGCCGCGCAGGCGGGACGCGTAGCCGAACAGCTCGGCCAGCGGCACCGTCGCCTCCACCACCGCCGTGCCGCCCCGGGCCGCCTGGTCCGTGACCCGGCCCCGGCGGGCCGCGAGGTCACCGAGGACGGCGCCGACGGACTCGGCGGGGACGGTGACCGTCACGTCGGCCACCGGCTCCAGGAGCGTCATCGCGCTCGCCCGCAGCGCCTCGCGGAGCGCGAAGCGGCCCGCCGTGCGGAACGCCATCTCCGAGGAGTCCTTCGGATGCGTGGCACCGTCCGTGAGCGTGACCCGGACGCCCGTCACCGGGTGGCCGCCGAGGGGGCCCTCCAGGAGGGCGTCCCGGCAGCCGGCCTCGACCGCGCGGACGTACTCCTGCGGCACGCGACCGCCCGTGACGGTGGAACGGAACGCGAACTCCTCCTCTCCTTCCAGCGGTTCGACGTCGATGACGACATGGGCGAACTGGCCCGCGCCGCCGTCCTGTTTGACGTGCCGGTACAGCAGGCCGGTGACGCCCTTCGCCACCGTCTCCCGGTACGCCACCTGCGGGCGCCCGGCCGCGACCTCCAGGCCCCGGTCGCGCCGCAGCCTCTCCACCGCGACCTCCAGGTGCAGTTCGCCCAGGCCCGACAGGACGGTCTGGCCCGTCTCCGGGTCGGACCGCACCACGAGCGACGGGTCCTCCTCCGCCAGGCGGGCGAGGGCCTCCGTCAGGCGGCCGGTGTCCGTGCTCCGGCGTGCCTCCACGGCCACCGAGACCACCGGGTCGGCGCTCACCGGCGGTTCGAGGACGACCGGCGCGGCCGGGTCGCACAGCGTCGCCCCGGCGCGGACGGACTTCGGGCCGACGAGGGCCACGATGTCCCCGGCGCGCGCCGACTCCACCTCCGTCGTCCGGTCCGCCCGCACGCGCAGGACGCGGCCGATCCGCTCGGTGCGCCCGCCGGTCGCGTCGAGCACGGTGTCCCCCTTCCGGACCGTGCCCGCGTAGACGCGGACGTACGTCATGCGGCCGGTGGCCGTGGCGCTCACCTTGAACGCGAGCGCGGTGAACGGCGCCGCCGGGTCCGCCGGGCTCTCGCCGCGCACGGGCGGCACGTCCGAGGGGGCCGGGAGGTACGCGACGACGGCGTCGAGCAGGGGTTCGACGCCCCGGTCGCGGTAGGCCGAGCCGCACAGCACGACCACGGCCTCCCCGCCGAGGGTGAGGTCGCGGAGCGCGCCCCGCAGCGTCCCCCCGGAGAGTTCCCCGCGGGCGCAGAACTCCTCCAGGGCGCCCGGATGCAGCTCCGCCACCGCCTCCTCCAGGCGCCGTCTGCGGCGCAGGACCTCCTCCCGGAGGCCGTCGGGGACCGGCCGCTCGGCGTACCCGTCGGTGCCGTCGGCCCACACGTACGCCCGCATCCGGACCAGGTCCACGACGCCCGTGAAGCCGTCCTCGCGCCCGACCGGGAGCTGGACGGGGAGAGGTACGGCGCCGAGGCGCGTACGGATCGACTCCACGACGGCGTCGAGGTCCGCACCCGCCCGGTCCATCTTGTTGACGAAGGCGAGGCGCGGGACGCCGTGCCGGTCCGCCTGCCGCCACACCGTCTCGCTCTGCGGCTCCACGCCCGCGACGGCGTCGAAGACCGCCACCGCGCCGTCGAGGACGCGCAGCGAACGCTCGACCTCGTCGGAGAAGTCGACGTGGCCGGGCGTGTCGATCAGATGGAGGCGGTGGCCGGCCCAGTCGCAGCTCACGGCCGCCGCGAAAATGGTGATGCCCCGGTCCCGCTCCTGCGGGTCGAAGTCGGTGACGGTGGTGCCGTCGTGGACCTCGCCCCGCCGGTGGACGGTGCCGGTCAGGTACAGGACCCGCTCGGTGACGGTGGTCTTGCCCGCGTCGACGTGGGCCAGGATGCCGAGGTTGCGGACGGCGGTGATCTCGGGAGTGCGCACGGTCTCGTGCCTTTCGCTGCTGCGGTGGTGGAACGGGCAGCGCGATTCCCGGACGACGGACGCCTACCGGGCGCGGGAGGCGTACGGGGTCGTCACGGGCGGCGATGGCGGGCGCGCAGCCGCCACCGCTCGGCCGGGGAGGCGAGGATCACGTCGTACCGGGCACGGGAGGAAGAGAAGACGACGACGATGGCGGCGGCATGGCTGCGCACGGTCTTCTCCCCTCGGATGGACGGACGGACGGCGGTGGGCGGTCACCGCGTCGGGCGGTGCGCCGGGACGTGAGTGTAGGGAGCCGGGCGCGCGGCGCGACAGCGGTTTTCCGCTCCCGGAGGCGTGGCCGCCTCGCGTGAAGGGAAGAGCAACGAACAAGCCACTCGCGCGAGTTGGCTGCTTCTTTACTGCCTCGCCCGTGTTCCCGGGCGCTTAATGGTGCTCCCGCGGTGCGCGGGCGGGAGAGACGAGAACACGGGGGAAGAATGGTTTCCACAGGAGTCGCGGCGGAGCCGCCGACCGAACCGACACCGCCTGAGCCGACACCACCCGCATCGGTACGGTCCGAACCGGCGCCGTCCGAGTCGGTACGGGCCGAGTCGGCACCGCCCGAGGCGACACCGTCCGGATCGGCACCGCCCGAGGCGACACCGTCCGAGTCGGCACCGCCCGAATCGGCGCCGTCCGAGTCGGCACCCCGGACGCCCCCGCCTCCGCCCCCGCCGGCTTCCCGGCCCGCACCCCTGACGCTGCCTCCGGTGCCGACCAGGGAAGGGAACCTGGTCCTCAGGGTCAGCCGCCGGATCCTGTGGGTGGGTGCGGCGGCCATTCCGCTGTCCAGCATCACCCGGGTCGAGCCCTACAAGATCAAGCCCAACCGGGCCTCGGCCTTCTTCCACTTCCTGGGGTGGGGCGTCGCCGCCTTCGTGGCGCACGGCCTGATCAACGCCGGGAACGAGGCGGTCAACGGGCCTCTGCTCGCCGTCCTCCTGATCGTGCCGGTCTTCTTCCTGCTCAAGGCGCTGTTCGAGCAGGCGAAGCCGGCGCTGGCCGTGGAGTCGGCCGGCGGGTCCACGGCGGTCGTGACCCTGCCGAGCATGGACGACCTGCGGGAGATCGCCGGACGGATCGTGTACGCGATCGAGCACCCGGAGGCCGAGTTCACCGCGGTCGTGCAGCAGTTCAGCAACACGAACAACTACGGCCCGGTGGTCAACATGAACGGGGGCCGCAACAACAGGGGGATCAGCCTGTGAGCGACACGACGAACAACTACGGCAACGTGGTCAACATGAACGGCGGGCACCACAACACGGGGATCCACTACGAGGGCGTCGAGGACGCGGCGCTCCGCGCCGCCGTCGCCGACCTCGTCCGGCTCCTGGGGGAGCTGCGCCCGCACCTCACCGCGGACCAGGAGCGGGCGGTCGAAAGGGCCCTGCCCGAACCGACCGCCGACCGGGCCGCCCTGCGCGAGCGCGCCCTCGTCCTGGTCTCCGCCGCGACCCAGATCGCCGCCGCCGTGGGCGCGCTGGGCCAGCCCGTCGTGGAAGCGGTGACCCGGATCCTCCAGCTGCTGGGGTAGGGCCCCGTCCGATCCCGGGCCCCACCGGGCGCGGCCGGGGCGCCCGGGGCCTACGCGGCCGCGTCCGCCGGCTGGAGCAGGTCCCACCGGTTGCCGTACAGGTCCTCGAAGACGGCGACCGAGCCGTACGGCTCGTGGCGGGGCTCCTCCAGGAACTTCACGCCGGCCGCCGTCATGCGGGCGTGGTCGCGGGCGAAGTCCTCGGTGTGGAGGAAGAAACCGACCCGGCCGCCGGTCTGGTTGCCGATCGCGGCCTCCTCGTCCTCGTTCTTGGCGCGGGCGAGGAGCAGGCCCGCGTTCCCGAGGCCGCCGACCCCGGCCGCACCCCGGGGACGGACGACCACCCAGCGGGTGCCGTCGCCCCGGTCGGTGTCCTCGACGAGGTCGAACCCGAGGGCGTCGGTGTAGAAGGCGATGGCCTCGTCGTAGGCGCGGACGACGAGGGTGACGAGTGCGATGGACGGCATGGACCAAACGTAATACGTATCAATCTACCCGCGTCAACCGGCACACCCGCCGGAAGAATGTCCGACATGCACACGCAACAATTCGAGGACCTCGTCGCCCGCGCGCGGTCCCTCGCGGAGGCGGGGGACGGTGGGGCGAGTCGCCGGGTCCTGGGCATCGCGGGACCGCCCGGCGCCGGGAAGTCCACGCTCGCCGCCCGGCTCGTCGCCCGCCTCGACGGGCTCGCCGCCCTCGTCCCCATGGACGGCTTCCACCTGGCGCGGGCCGAACTGGAACGCCTCGGCCGGACGGACCGGAAGGGAGCCCCCGACACCTTCGACGCCGCCGGGTACGCCGCGCTCCTCGCCCGGCTGCGCGCCCCCGAACCGGGCACCACGGTCTACGCCCCCGCCTTCGACCGCTCCCTGGAGGAACCGGTCGCCGGATCGGTCCCGGTCGGCCCCGCCGTCCCGCTCGTCGTCACCGAGGGCAACTACCTCCTGCACGACGAGGGCGCCTGGGCCCGGGTCCGGCCCCTCCTGGACGAGGTCTGGTACCTCGACCTGGACGACCGGCTCCGCGTCCCCCGGCTCGTCGAACGGCATGTCCGCTTCGGCAAGGACCCGGCCCGCGCCGAGGAGTGGGTCCGCGTCTCCGACGAGGCCAACGCCCGGCTGGTCGCCCGGGGCCGGGACCGGGCGGACCTCGTGGTGGCGGACCGGGCGCGCTGACCCGCGACGTCGCAGGCCCGGCCGGGGGACGCGGGGCCGTGCCGTTCAGGGGCGGACGTTCCCCGGGGCCGCCCGTGGCGGGTCGTCGTGCGCGGGCCCGCACTCCATCAGCAACTGGCTTCCCCGCGTGCCGACCGGACGGAAGCCCGCCTTGCTCCACGCCCTGACGGCACGGCGGTCGGACGCCTCGGGATCGACGGTCACACGGTCCCAGCCCACGACGGCACGGAGGTGCCGGACGAGGGCGCGGGCGGCGTCGGGCCCGTGGCCCCGGCCCCGGACGCGGGGCAGGAGCACCATGTCGATCCCGCCTTCGCGCGGCCCGGCAGGGACGTACTGGGCGTAACCCACGGGCTCGAAGCCCACGAGGACCAGCAGCGACACCACCGCGGGACGCCGTCTCCCGACGTACTTGGCGGCCACCTCCTCGCGGGTGAGCGGCCGCCCGCCCCAGCCGCGGACGAACTCGGGGTCGGCGAACCACCCGGCGAGCAGCGGCAGGTGCTCCTCCGTGGCGGGAACGAGCGAGGTGCTCCCGCCCACGATGCCGCCCGTCGGCGTGTCCTCCATGGAATGCCGACCCCTTCGTGCGCGTGTCCCGTCCGTCCCGGCGTTCTCGGTGTTCTTGGTGTCCTCAGTGTTTTCGGTGTTCTTGGTGTTCTCGGTGTTCTCATCGTTCCAGCGCGGGGGCGGCCCGTCGAGAAGACGGCGCGGAGCGGGGAAAACCGCGTTGCGCCGGTTCGGGACGGAAGAGGATGCTGACGGGCCGGAGGTGTCACGGGTGAGAGAGATCACCATGGAGCTGACCGTGCGCGATCTGGTGCACGCCGACCTGGTGTCGTGCGGATGGGCAGGTTCCGCCCACCATCTCACTGTCGTCGCACAGCAGTTGGAACGCAGGCGGCACGGCGAGGTCGACTACCTGGCGGTCTGCGCCCGCGCCGGCGTCCCGATCGCCAAGGGCGGCGTCGACTACCGGGCCGAGCCCGGTGCGGGCACCCTCTGGCAGCTCGCCGTCCACCCCGCGCTGCGGTCCTGCGGGGTGGGCACCGTTCTCGTCCGGGCGGCAGAAGAGCGCATCAGGGACCGGGGGCTGCGCCGGGCGGAGCTGGGCGTGGAGGACGACAACCCGCGTGCCCGCGCCCTCTACGAGAGGCTGGGGTACCGCGCCTACGACCGCCGGCCGGACGCGTGGGACGAACAGGCCCCGGACGGGACACTGCGCCGTCACGAGACGATGTGCACCCTCCTGCGCAAGGACCTGTCGTAGGACGTTGTTCCCCGGGCGGGCCGCCGTTCCCGCCCCGGGGCCGGGAGCCGGACCGTTGACCGGACCGGCGACGCGGAGGGGAGCCGGGCGCGCGGAACGCCGGGCCGAAGGGCGGCACCCCGCGCCCGGACACCGGAACGCCGGGCCGGAAAGAGCGCACCGACGAGGAGGAAGGACAATGGGATGCTCACGCTGACGGACATCGCCGGGAACCCCGGGCGCCTGTCCCGCCGTCTGGAGACCCGGGACGGACCGGCCGTCCTCCTCCGCCCCCTCGTACACGCCGACACGGAGCGCCTGGCCGGATTCCTCGGGGCCCTGTCTTCCGGAACGAGACGGTTCAGCACGTTCGACGGGTACGGCCTCGCGACCGCCGGGGAGCTGTGCGCCGCGATCGCGCGCTACGACAAACTCAGACTGGTGATCGAGGACGTACCGGCCGGCAGGATCGTCGGCCTCCTCGAATTCGGTCTCGACATGACCCCGGCGGACACCGCGCGCTACCGGGACGCGGGCATCCGCCTCACCGGGGCGACCGACTGCCGCTTCGGCATCACCCTGGCCGACGACCACCAGGACCGGGGCGTCGGAACGCTCGTCCTCCCGTTCGCCGCGGAGGTCGCGCGACTGCTCGGCAGGACGAGGATCATCCTGTGGGGCGGTGTCCGCGCCGACAACCTCCGTGCCGTCCGCTACTACGAGAAGAACGGCTTCCGGCACGTGGGCCCCTTCACGGAGGCGGACGGTTCCTCCTCGCTCGACATGATCCTCGACCTGTCCCCGCCGCCGGAACCGGCGGGCTCCCCGGCCCGGCACCGCCACTCGCGGGAGCGCCGGCCGGCCTCCCACGATCCGGCCGGCGACGCGCGCCCGTGACCGCCCGGCGGGTCCGCCGCACGCCGCGCACGCCCCGAGGCACCGCCGCGCCGTTCGCCGGGAAGGCCCGGAGACGGGATGGGTAGGGTTGCGCCATGACGGACGACCACGACTGGGAGCGCCGGGTCGCCGCGCTCTGGGACCGCCTGGACGACCACGAACCCGCCGACTTCCGCGCCCGCATGGACGCGCTCGCCGCCGAGCGGCCCGACGGTGACGCCGCCGCGCTCTTCGAGCGGGGCGCCGCCCACGACTCCACCGGGCGGCCCGAGGAGGCCGTCGCGCTCTACCGGCGCGCCCTCGACCTCGGACTCACCGGCCCGCGCCGTCGCCGGGCCGTGATCCAGCTCGCCAGCAGCCTGCGCAACCTCGGCCGCCCCGACCGGAGCGTCGAACTCCTCACCGCCGAACGGGACGTCCCCGCCGACCGGCTCGACGCCGACGAGCGGGCCCTCGGCGGAGCCGTCGACGCCTTCCTCGCCCTCGCCCTCGCCGACACCGGCCGCGAGCGGGAGGCCGCCTCCCTCGCCCTGGGCGCCCTCGCACCCCTGCTGCCCCGCTACAACCGCTCCCTCGCCCACTACGCCCGCGCGCTCCTCACCGCCCCCGACGGCGCCTGACCGCCCGGCCCGTACGGGGGCGGTGCGGCGGGCCGTACGGAAGGCCGCACGAAGAGCCGCAGGCCGGTCCGTACGGCGAACCCGCCCGCCCGGCGGCCGAGTTCGCCCGACAGCCCGGAGCCCGACACCCGCAGTCGCTACCCTGGGCCCAACGGCGACGGAAGGCGGACGGGCGTGGACTGGCTGCGACGGGGGTCCGGGCGGGACGGCGACGACGCGCCGAGGGACCCCGTGTTCGCGTACTTCTCCCGGGACGAGGCCGCCCTCTTCCGCCGCCGGGTCCGGGAGACCTTCGCCGAACTCGGCCTGGAGGTCACCGTCTACGCGGACCACGTCACGGACGACCGGGGACGCCGCCTGTGGCTCGCCAACCTCGCCGCCATCTGCCACCAGGACCGGCGCGGCCCCCGCGCCTGGCCCGGCCTGATCCGCCGCCACGTCGAGCTGGTCGTCCGGACCATGGACGGCCCCTCCGCGCTCGAAACCCTCCCGCCCGAACAGATCCGCGCCCAGCTCTACCCCCGGATCGTCAGCGGCGACGGCATCGACGCCGGTTCCTTCGGCTACGCCAGGACCGTCGCTCCCGGCCTCTACGAGGTCCTCGCCCTCGACCTGCCCGAGAGCGTCATGACGCTCACCGACGACGCCCTCGACCGGCTCGGCGACCGCGCGCACCTGCGCGACCGGGCCCTGCGCAACCTGCGCGGACTGCCCGTCGAGGGGCACGAGACGGTCCGCGACGCCGACGGCATGTGCTTCGAGGTCGTCTTCGGCGACTCCTTCTACACCGCGAGCCGCGTCCTCGACCTCGACGGGGTCGCCCGCCGCGTCACCGGCCTCCCGCTCGGTGAGCACGGCGCCCTGGTCGCCCTCCCCTTCCGGCACCAGCTCGCCTTCCACCCCATCCGGGACACCACGATCGTCCCGGCCCTCGGCGCGATGGCCTCCTTCGCCGCCACCGGGTACGAGGACACGCCGGGCGCCATCAGCCCGTACGTCTTCTGGTGGCGCGGCGGCACCCTCACCCAGCTCAGCGAGTACGACGAGGAGCGCGGAGACCTGCGGATCGTCGTCGGCGACGACTTCCAGGAACTCCTGGAACACCTCATCGCGCAGGGCCCCGACCGGCGCTGACACACCGGCCGGGCGGGCGCGCGCGTCAGCCGTCCGCGAGGACGACCGCCGACTCGGCGGGCAGGGTCAGGACCCCGTCCGCCCCCGGCGGATCGACCGGCTCCCAGGACAGCAGGACCCGGTCGCGCCCGTGGGAACCGAGCGGGATCACCGCCGGCTCCTTGCCCAGGTTCACCGCCACCCGCAGGACCCCGCGCCGGAAGACCAGCCAGCGGGCCTCCTCGTCGAAGGCGGTCCGCACGCCCGCCAGGTCCGGGTCCGTCAGGTCGGGCAGGGTGCGGCGGAGGGCGATCAGCTCGCGGTGCCAGGCGAGCAGCCGCCGGTGCGGGTCCCGCTCGCGTTCGGTCCGGTCGAGGACCGAACGGTCCCGGGTGGCCGGGTCCTGGGGATCGGGGATCTCCTCCTCGGCCCAGCCGTGCTCCGCGAACTCCCGCCGCCGGCCCCGCCGCACGGCCTCCGCCAGCTCCGGATCGGTGTGGTCGGTGAAGTACTGCCAGGGCGTCCCCGCCCCCCACTCCTCGCCCATGAAGAGCATCGGCACCGAGGGGCCGGTCAGGACGAGGGCCGCCGCGCAGGCGAGCAGCCCGGGGGAGAGCGTGGCCGAAAGGCGGTCGCCGACGGCCCGGTTGCCGATCTGGTCGTGCGTCTGCGCGTACCCGAGGAAACGGTGTGCGGGGGTGCGCTCCCGGTCCACCGGACGTCCGTGGCGGCGGCCCCGGAACGCGGAGTACGTGCCGTCGTGGAAGAAAACGCGGGTGAGCGTCTTGGCGAGCGCCGCCATCGGGGCCCGCGCGAAGTCGGCGTAGTAGCCCTGGGACTCGCCGGTCAGGGCGGTGTGCAGCGCGTGGTGGAAGTCGTCGTTCCACTGGGCGTGGACGCCGAGCCCGCCGAGCGCGCGCGGGGTCGTCGTGCGCGGGTCGGCGAGGTCGGACTCGGCGATCAGGAAGTGCTGGCGGCCCTGCTCCCGCGCCAGCTCGTCCACGGCCGCCGACAGCTCCTCCAGGAAGGTCAGGGCCCGGGTGTCCGCGAGCGCGTGCACCGCGTCCAGGCGCAGCCCGTCGATCCGGTAGTCCCGCAGCCAGGCGAGCGCGCTGCCCAGGAAGTACGCCCGCACCTCGTCCGAACCGGGCGCGTCCAGGTTCACCGCCGCCCCCCACGGCGTGTGGTGGGCGTCCGTGAAGTACGGCCCGAAGGCGGGCAGACAGTTGCCGGAGGGGCCCAGGTGGTTGTGGACCACGTCGAGGACCACGCCCAGGCCGAGCCCGTGCGCCGCGTCCACGAAGCGCTTCAGCGCCCCGGGGCCCCCGTACGGCTCGTGCACCGCCCACGGCGCCACCCCGTCGTACCCCCAGCCCCGCACCCCGGGGAAGGGGCACAGCGGCATCAGCTCCACATGGGTGATGCCGAGGTCCGCCAGCTCGCCCAGGCGCCCGGCCGCCGCGTCGAGGGTGCCCTCCGGGGTGAAGGTGCCGACGTGCAGCTCGTAGAGGACCGCGCTCCGCAGCCGCAGCGCCGGGGACTCGTTCCGCCAGGCGTACGCGGAGTGGTCCACGACCGCGCTCCGGCCGTCCGGGCCGTCCGGCAGCCGGCGCGACCGGGGGTCGGGCAGCACGGGCCCGCCGTCCACGGAGAAGCCGTACCGGTCGCCGTCCCCGGCGGGCACCACGCCCGTCCACCAGCCGTCCCGCCCGGCGTCCCTCTCCAGGGGGTGGTCGTCGCCGTTCAGCTCCAGCACCACCCGGTCACGGGCGTTCGGCGCCCACACCTCGAAGAGCACGGGAATCCCCTCGTCGTCGGACCGGCCGCTCGGCGGGTCAACGGATGACTACCGCGACCATCCTGGCAGTCAGGACCCCGGCACGCCCGGCGCGTCCCACACGTGGTGGACGGCGCGCTCGAACGTGCCGTGTCCCGCCCGGGCGAAGGCCGCCGTCATCGGCGCGTTCCCCGGCGGGCGGTTCCGCGGCCGGGCGAAGGAGCCGAGCGCCCCCGGCGCGGGGACCGCGGACCGTGACAGCGCTGCCACGGGAACGGTACGGAGTCACGGACCCGGCGGCCCTTCTGGACACTTCGGGTCCGGCGGACGGACAATCGCGGGTGTGACGACCCCTTTCGAGCTTCCGGCGAACTCCCCCCGGCTGACCGACGCCGAGCGGGACCGCGCGCTGGTGCTGCTCCGTGAGGGCGCCGCCCAGGGCCGCCTCTCGCACGACACCTTCCTCTTCCGGATGGAACGCGCGCTCCGCGCCCGGCGGCCGGACGAACTCGACCTGCTCACCGCGGACCTGAGGACCGAGGGCACCTGGTCCCGGCGGGTGGTGGGCGCGGTGGAGCGGATGTCCGCGTTCACGGCCAGGCTCGGACGCGCCTGGCAGGCGGAGCGGTTGCCGAAACTGCTGCTGCCCCGTCCCGGCCCGTACCCGCTGCGGATCGGCCGCGACCCGGCCAACGGGCTGCGGCTCAGCCACGAGACGGCCTCCCGGCTGCACGCCGAACTCTCCCTCCAGGGCGGGATGTGGGTCCTGCGCGACCTCGGCTCGACGAACGGCACCACCGTCAACGGCCGCCGGGTCACCGGCGCGGTGGTGGTGCGGCCCGGCGACGTGGTCGGGTTCGGACAGGTGACGTTCCGGCTGTCGCACGACTGAAGCCGACCGCGAGACCCTCCGGGAGGCCGGAAAGGTTCACCCGTACGGCGGTACGTGGAGGGCGGCGCGGTCCGACCGGTGATGAGCTGGACGGACGCGCGCCACGACCTCCGGCCGCGGCACCCACCGCCGACCGACAGGGGACGCGATGACCGACGAACCGAAGCGGGACGTACGCGGTGGCCGGCCGGCGACGCCGGGGGACCCCTGGACCCGGCTGCCGTCCATGAGCCCGGCGACCCCCTCGGCGGCGCGCCCGGGGGAGGAGGGCCCCGGAACGGCGGGCCGCACCGGCCCCGCGCGGCCCGCGCGCAGCGCCGCGCCCCTGCCCGGCCGCGTCCGCGCCGTGCCCGACCCGATCACGGGCGCGGGTCCCGGCCCCGGCGGGCGGACCGTCGCGCCGAGCCCCCTCGACCCCGGCGCCTCGCGCGACCCGCACGGCATCCACCGGACGCTGCGCGAGGAGTTCCCGCTCACCTACGATCCGCTGCTGCGCGCCTGGGTCCTCAGCCGGTACGCGGACGTGGCCACGGCCCTCACCGACAGCCGCCTCACCCACGGGCACCGGCCCGGCGACCCGCCCTGCGCCCGCGCCCACGTGGACGTCGACATCGCCGCGCTGAGATCCGTCACCGAACGCACCGCCCACCTCCTCGCCCGCCGGATCGCCGGGCGGCCGCAGGCCGACCTGGTCGCCGACTTCTGCCACTGGCTGCCCGCCGGCACCGTCGCCGCCGCCGCCGGCATGCCCTACCGGGACATGATGCGGCTCGTGCGCGGCCGGGCGGCCGGGGCCCTCGCCGGGGAGTGCGGCGGCCAGATCGCCGTACGGGAGAAGGCGCTCGCCTCCTTCCTCGGCAACGTCCTCTCCGACCCCGACCAGGTCGCCGCCCTCCGCGACGCCCCCACCGGGCTCGTGGCCCGGGCCTGGGCCGAGTCGCTGCGCCGCGACCCGCCCGTACAGATCGCGGTGCGCCGCACCGCGGCCGAGGTCCCGGTGAGCGGAGGGACGATTCCGGCGGGCGCGTCCGTCGCGCTGCTCATCGGCTCGGCCGGCCGGGACCCGGAACGCTTCCGGGAACCCGACCGCTTCGACCCGCTCCGCGACGACCCCGGCCAGCTCACCTACGGTCCCGGTTTCTGCCCGGCCGTCCTCCTCGCCGGCATCGAGGCCGAGCAGGCCCTGCGCGCCCTCTTCAGGGCCATGCCCCGACTGCGCCTCGCGGACGGCTTCCGTCCCACCCCGGCGGGCCTGATCACCCGGGCCCCACGCACGCTGATCGTCCGTCCCGGAGGCTGACCGGAGGCTCCTTCCCCCCTGTGAGGGTGGCGTGCGCTCGTCGACCGGGCCGTATCTCGCACCCCTTGCAACGGGGCTCGAACCATGGGGAAGCGTCACCTCCGCGCACGCGCCGCTTCCGGGCTCCCGGCATCGCGCTCGCCACCCCGACCGGTGCCCTCCTCCCCCGGGCGTGCCGGTCCTGACCCGCCGAGGGGGGGCGGGGCGACGCGCGTCCGTGGAGCGCGCCACCCCGCACCCCGGCCCCGGGGCGGCTCAGTCCGTCCGCACCAGCAGCGCCACCGGCCGCTCCGCGAAGAGCTCCGCCAGTTTCAGTTCCGTCGCCGGACCGCCCGTGAACTCCCGCACGCCGTCCAGGGCGTCGGCCCAGTGGCCCTCCGGCAGGACCAGCTCCGTGTCCTGCCAGCCGCCCGCCTCCGCGAGGCGCAGCGGGAGGCGGGTCACGGCCGTCACCACCGCGTCCGAGCGGGCGAAGGCCAGGCAGTGGGAGGCGGCCGGCCCCCCGGCCGTCAGCGGGGTGTACGTCCCGCCCGGCCCGAAGACCTCCGGGCGCTCGCGCCGCAGCCGCAGCGCCGCCCGGACCAGGGCCGTCCGGTCGTCGTCCGGACCGGGCGCGAAGGGGGCCCGGTTGTCCGGGTCCACCAGGGCCCGGTACTCCCGCTCCGTGTTCTGGTACAGCTCCGGCACCCCCGGCATCGTCAGCTGCGCGAGCAGCGCGCCGAGCGCGTGCGCCCGGATGTGCGGCTCCAGGGCGAAGGCCGCCTCCGAGGCCCCCCGGAGCGGAATCCGGCCGGGCCCCGCCGCCGCGAACTCGGCCACCGCCCGCTCGTACTCCTCGTCCGGCTCGGTCCAGCCGGTCCGCAGCCCCGCCTCCCGCACGGACTTGACGATCGCGGGCACGAGCCGGTCCGCGTCCGGCGTGCCGAGGCCGAAGGCCGTCTGCCAGGCCGTCCACGCCAGGTGCTGGTCGGGCGCGGGCACCTCCGCGACCTCCGCGAGCAGGTCCGCCCACACCTCCGGGCACTGCGAGAGGACCGCGATCGCCGCCCGCACGTCGGCGCTCCGCTTGGTGTCGTGCGTGGACAGGACCGTGCCCGTGGCCGGCCAGTCCCGGGCGATCCGCAGGCAGTACGCGTGGAACTCCTCCACCGGCACCGCCGGACGCCCCGCGTCGCCGCCCACCTCGTTCGCCGAGAGGAGCGGCGTGTACCGGTAGAAGGCCCTGTCCTCCACGGCCTTGGCCCGCAGCGCCGAGGAGGTCTGCGCGAACCGCACGCGGAAGGCCCGGTGCTCCGGTCGGTCCCCCCGCGCGCCGAGCGCCAGCTCCCGCACGAGGTCGACCGCCGCCGCCTCCTCCTCCACCGCGAACGCGGCCTTCGCGCCGCGTGCCGCCTCCGGGGTCAGCACCTCCTCGCCGCCGGTCCGGTAGGTCCGGTACACCGGGACGCGGACGAGCAGCTCCCGGACCGCGGTGCGCAGCGCCCAGGGCGCGTGGTCCCGCAGGGCGGGGTCGGCGGCGCAGATCCGCTCCGCGATCCGGGTCAGCGCGGCCGTCTCGGCGGCCAGGTCGTGACCGGCCACCTCGTACGCCGCGCGCCGCTCGGTCTCCTCCCAGCGCCCGCCCCGGTCCCCGGCCTTGCCGACGAACTCCCGGTACAGCCCGGTGAGCGCCTCGGCGCCCACGGGGTCGGTGAAGACCCCGTCGAGCCGCCGCAGCGCGTCGTACCCGGTGGTGCCCGCGACCGGCCAGGCGGCCGGCAGCGTCTCGTCGCCGGTGAGGATCTTCTCCACCACCGTCCAGCACCGGCCTCCGGTCGCCTCCGCCAGGTCCTCCAGGTAGCCCTGCGGGTCCGCGAGACCGTCCGGGTGGTCGATGCGCAGCCCCTCGACCACCCCGTCCCGGACCAGCTCCACGATCTTCGCGTGCGTCGCCGCGAACACCCCGGGGTCCTCGACGCGCACCCCGATGAGGTCCGACACGGTGAAGAAGCGGCGGTAGTTCAGCTCGGTACGGGCCAGACGCCACCAGCCGAGCCGGTACCACTGGGCGTCCAGCAGCTCGTCCAGCGGCAGCCCCTCCGTGCCCGGACGCAGCGGGAACTCCTGCCCGTCCAGGCGCAGCGTCCCGCCGGACACCCGGAACCGGTCCCGGACCTCCGGGAGGCGCGCGGGCAGGACCGGGAGCAGCAGCCGCCCGTCCCCCGCCCGCCAGTCCACGTCGAACCAGCGGGCGTACGGGGAGTCGGGACCGTCGCGGAGCACGGCGCGCAGCGCGTGGTTGTGGACGGGGGAGGCCGCCATGTGGTTGGGCACCAGGTCCACGACCAGGCCGAGCCCGTGCGCCCGCGCGGTCGCGGCCAGGGAGCGCAGCCCCTCCTCGCCGCCGAGTTCGGCCCGCACGGACCGGTGGTCGGTGACGTCGTAACCGTGGGTCGAGCCGGGCACCGCCTCCAGGACGGGGGAGAGGTGCAGGTGGGAGACCCCGAGACCGGCCAGGTGCGGCACGGCCCGCTCGGCGGCCGCGAACGGGAAGTCCGGCTGGAGCTGGAGCCGGTAGGTGGCGGTGGGAGGAGCGGTCCGAGGGGAAGAGGCCCGAAGGGAGGTCATGCGAACGTACGTACCCCGCCGGAAGGCTTCTGTTTCATCGCCTTCGCGTCCGATCGCGTCCCCTCCCCGCAATCCACCCGGAAGGGTGATGTCGGGTGGACGGGCCGACGAGGACGGCCCCGCCGGGACGGGCCGGCGGGGCCGTGGAGCGGGCGGCGGCCCCGGGCCGGATCGCCCCGGGCCGGATCGCCCCGGGCCGGATCGCCCCGGGCCGGATCGCCCCGGACCGGATCGCCCCGGACCGGATCGCTCCGCTCCGGGGCGCGCCGGTCACTCCGGGCCGGTCACCTCACGCCGGTCGCCTCAGGACGGTCAGGCTGAGGGGAGCGAGCTTCACCCGTTCGCCCCCCACCAGTTCGGGACCCTCCTGCGGCGGCATGCCCTCCGGGTCGGAGGTGTCCACGACCGTGCGCCAGTAGTGGCCGTGGCTGTCCGGAACCGAGAATTCCAGCTCCTTCGACGAGGCGTTGAACATCAGCAGGAAGGAGTCGTCCGTGATCCGCTCGCCCTGCGTGCCCGGCTCCGAGATCGCGTTTCCGTTGAGGAAGACCGTCAGCGCCTTGGCGTGCGCCGCCTGCCAGTCCCGGGAGGTCATCTCCTCGCCCTCCGGCGTGAACCAGGCGATGTCGGTCAGCTCGTCGTGGGTGCCCTCGACCGGCCGCCCGTGGAAGAAGCGGCGGCGGCGGAAGACGGGGTGCTCGCGGCGCAGCCGCACCATCGCCCGGGTGAAGCGGAGCAGCGTCGCCTCCGCCTCGCTGTTCTCCTTGGGCCACCGGACCCAGGACACCTCGTTGTCCTGGCAGTACGCGTTGTTGTTGCCGCCCTGCGTCCGCCCGAACTCGTCGCCGTGGCTGAGCATCGGCACGCCCTGCGACAGCATCAGGGTGGCGAGGAAGTTGCGCATCTGGCGGGCGCGCAGCTCCTTGATCCCGATGTCCTCGGTCTCGCCCTCGGCCCCGCAGTTCCACGAGCGGTTGTGGCTCTCGCCGTCCCGGTTCTCCTCGCCGTTCGCCTCGTTGTGCTTCTCGTTGTACGACACCAGGTCCCGCAGCGTGAAGCCGTCGTGGCAGGTCACGAAGTTGACCGAGGCGAGCGGCCGCCGCCCGTCGTCCTGGTAGAGGTCGGAGGAGCCGGTGAGCCGGGAGGCGAACTCCGCGAGGGTGCGCGGCTCGCCCCGCCACAGGTCCCGCACGCAGTCCCGGTACTTGCCGTTCCACTCGGTCCACAGCGGCGGGAAGTTGCCCACCTGGTAGCCGCCCTCGCCCACGTCCCACGGCTCGGCGATCAGCTTCACCTGGCTGACCACCGGGTCCTGCTGCACCAGGTCGAAGAAGGACGACAGCCGGTCCACCTCGTGGAACTGGCGGGCCAGGGTGGCCGCCAGGTCGAAGCGGAAGCCGTCCACGTGCATCTCGGTCACCCAGTACCGCAGGCTGTCCATGATCATCTGGAGGACGTGCGGGGACCGCATGAGCAGCGAGTTCCCGGTGCCGGTGGTGTCGAAGTAGTGCTGGGGCGCGTCGTCCACGAGCCGGTAGTACGAAGGGTTGTCCAGGCCCTTGAAGGAGAGCGTCGGGCCCAGGTGGTTGCCCTCGGCGGTGTGGTTGTAGACCACGTCCAGGATGACCTCGATGCCCGCCTGGTGCAGCGCCCGGACCGCCGACTTGAACTCCAGGACCTGCTGGCCCCGGTCGCCCCAGGAGGCGTAGGCGTTGTGCGGGGCGAAGAAGCCGATCGTGTTGTAGCCCCAGTAGTTCGAGAGCCCCGCGTCCGCGAGCCGGTGGTCGTTCACGAACTGGTGGACGGGCATCAGTTCGAGCGCCGTCACCCCCAGCTCCTTCAGGTGGCCGATCACCGACGGGTGCGCGAGCCCCGCGTACGTCCCGCGCAGCTCCTCGGGGAGGTCGGGGTGGAGCATCGTCAGGCCCTTCACGTGGGCCTCGTAGATCACCGTGTGGTGGTACTCGGTGCGCGGGCGCCGGTCGTCGCCCCAGTCGAAGTAGGGATTGACCACGACGGAGGTCATCGTGTGCGGGCCCGAGTCGAGGTCGTTGCGCGCCTCCGGCTTCCCGAAGGGGTAGCCGTACACCGCCTCGCCCCACTCGACCCGCCCCGACACCGCCCGCGCGTAGGGGTCGAGCAGCAGCTTCGCCGCGTTGCAGCGCAGCCCCCGCTCGGGGGCGTACGGACCGTGCACCCGGAACCCGTACCGCTGTCCGGGCATCACGCCCGGCAGGTAGGCGTGCCGTACGAACGCGTCGGTCTCGCGCAGCTCCACCGCCGTTTCCGAGCCGTCGTCGTGGATCAGACACAGCTCGATCCTGTGGGCGGCCTCCGAGAAGACCGCGAAGTTGGTTCCCGCGCCGTCATAGGTGGCGCCCAAGGGGTACGCCTGTCCCGGCCAGACTTGCATGGATACGACTCTTCCTCTTCTGTCCGGGTTCTTCTGGATGGTCTTCGGCCAGATACTGCCCGAGAGGGACGCGAGGTCCTAGGACTTCGCCCCGTCCTACCGGGTGACTGCCCACCGCGCGGGGGGTCCAAAGAAAACGTGTGCGAAAAGGCGGTCCGCCGCCCGGCGGGAGGGCCGGGCCGGCCGGTCCGCCGCCCTGCCCGGCGCCGGTCCGCCGCCCCCGCGCCCGGCCCCGGGGGAGGAAGGAGGGGGCGCAACCGCTATGAATCGGCTCACTCCGGATGATCTCGCCTCCGGAACGGGCGCGACGGTCCGGGCAGTTGGGGAAGGAGCCCGCCGATCCTGCTGCATCGCCTCCCGCTCGCGGAGTACCCTTCCTTGATCGTTGCCGGAGTGGTCGAAACGAGCGTCCAGGAGCAGAAGGCGGTGCGCGGGTGAGCTCGGGAGGTCTGGAGCTGCCCCCAGGGGACGCGGACCGGGAAGGGGGGCCGGGCGGCCCCGTCGAGGCGCCGCCCGGAGCGGCCGCGCCGCCGGGCGCCGACGTGCCGCCCGGCGCGGTCGCCGTCGCCCGCCCGGTCGGGATGGGGGCCGAGCTGGAGTGGGACGCCGAGGCGTGGAGCGAGGTCCGCGTCCGGGCCCAGCGCGCCGGCCGCGCCTACATCTGGCTGAATCTGGTCGAACAGCGGCTGCGGGCCGTGGTTGCCGCCGTCCTGAGGCCCGTGTACGAACCGGTCCACGGCGAGGAGTGGGTCGTCGCCGCGGCGGGACCGGCCGGACAGGAGTGGGTGCAGCGCGCGGTCGCCGTGCGCGAGGTCTCCCGGCGCAAGGGCTACCTCCTCGACCCGGCCGACGACAACGTCCTGAGCTTCCTCACGCTCCCGCAGCTGCGCGAGCTGATGGTGCAGCACTGGCCCTGCTTCGAGCCCTACTTCGACGACCGGCGCGAGGTCGAGCTGGCCCTCGACGAACTGGAGGTCACGCGCAACGTGGTCTCCCGCAACCGGGCCCTCTCGCTGACCGTGCTCGCCCAGTCCGAGCGGGCCTCCGCCCGCATCCTGGAGATCCTCGGCAGCGGGGCCGGGGTGCCGTCCGCCGACCGGCTGCCCGTGGACGCGGTCGAGGACCTGGTGGGCGACCGGTACGCCGACGTGGTCCAGGTCCACCCCGACCGGGTCCGGCTCCAGCGGCAGCTGCCCGCCGAGGACCTCTTCGGCGGGGCCCGCCGCCTCGACGCCACCGGCATAGGCCTCAACCTGCTCGTGCAGAACTTCTCCGGCCGCCGCATGGTGCGCCTCGCCGAGTCCGGCTGCCGGACCAGGCTCCTCTTCCTCAACCCCGCGAGCAGCGCCGTCAAACGGCGCGAGCGGGAACTCGGTCTGAAGAAGGGCGAGCTGAGCCGCTCGGTGGAGATGAACATCCTCCACATGCGCCGGGTCCGCTCCAAGCTCCGCGACCCGGACGCCTTCCAGATCCACGTCTTCGACGAGACCCCCCGCTTCACCGCCTACCTGGTGGACGGCGACGGCCCGGACGGGGTGGGCGTCGTCCAGTCCTACCTGCGCCGGGCCCGGGGCATGGAGGCCCCGGTGCTGGTGCTGCGCGGCGGCGGCCGGAACGTGGTCCGGCACGACCCGCGGTCCGGCGACGGGGACCACGGGCTCTTCGAGACGTACCGGGAGGAGTTCGAGTCGGTCTGGCTCGACTCCCGGCCCGTTTCCTGACCCCTCGCCCGCCCGGACGGGGACCTCCGCCGGAGGGGGACCCGGAGCGGTTGTCAGTGGCGCGTGCGAGGGTGGTCGGTACCACGGGGGAGATCACGCAAGGAGGACCCGATGGCTTGGCACGGCGAGACGCTGGTCGGCTTCGATCTGGAGACGACGGGCACCGACCCGCTGGAGGCCCGCATCGTGACGGCCTCGGTCGTGGAGGTGGACGGCGGGGGACGCGTCGTACGACGGCGGGACTGGCTCGCCGACCCGGGCGTCGGCATCCCGGACCAGGCCGCCGCGATCCACGGCATCACCACCGAGCGGGCCGCGGCCGAGGGGCGGCCGGCGCGCGAGGTGGCCGACGAGATAGCGGAGGTCCTCGCCGCGTACTGGGAGGACGGCGTTCCGGTCGTCGCGTACAACGCCTCGTTCGACCTGACGCTCCTCGCCGCCGAGCTGCGCCGCCACGGGCTGCCCCCGATGGACGAGCGGCTGGGCGGGGTCGCGATCGGCCCGGTCGTCGATCCGTACACCATCGACCGGGCCGTCGACCGCTACCGGCGTGGCAAGCGGACCCTGGAGGCCGTCTGCGGGGAGTACGGCGTCGTACTCGAAGCCGCCCACGAGGCCGCCGCCGACGCGCTGGCCGCCGTCCGGGTAGCCGTCGCGATAGCCGAGCGGCACCGACGGGTCGCCGACCTCGACCCGGCCGAGCTCCACGCGCGCCAGATCGACTGGTACCGCGCGTGGGCCGAGGACTTCCAGGCGTTCCTGCGCCGCAAGGGCGACGCGGAGGCGGTCGTCGACGCGTCCTGGCCCCTGCGCGGGGAGGCCGTGCCGGCGGACTGGGCCGGGCGCGTCGGGGACCCCTCCTGAGGGACCGGGCCGGGCGGGGTTCCCCCGCGCGGACGGGGACGCTCCCCGGACGTCAGGAGTTCTTCCCGAGGAAGGAGAGCAGCAGCTCGTTCACCTTCTCCGGGCGGTCGAGCTGGAGCCAGTGGCCCGCCTCCTCGATCCGCTCGTAACGCCAGGAACCGGCGACGTGCTCGCCCGTACCGGACATCGAGTACTCGGTGAGGAAACGGTCGCCCGTCGACCAGACGCCCATCACCGGCACCGCCTCCGGCAGCGGCGGCACCGCCCGACGGGGGCCGAACAGGGCCTCCGGGGGCAGCGCCGCGCGGTAGATGTTCAGCGCGGCCGTCAACGCGCCCGGCGCGCGCAGCGGCTCGATCACGGCCTCCGCGTCCGGGTGCTCGGCCAGCATCGCGCGCAGATGGGCGAAGTCGTCCCGGGCCAGCCAGTCCTCGGCCACCCCGGCGAACTGGAACAGGAGCATGTACCAGGAGCGCTGCCGCTGCTCCCATCCGGCGTCCAGGTTCGCCGTCAGGTGGCCCACCGACAGCAGGCTCAGGCTCCGCACCCGGTCCGTCGCCGCGTGGACGAGGCCCTGGGCCACGCCCGAGCCCCAGTCGTGGCCGACCAGATGGAACCGCTCGACGTCCAGCCGGGCGAGGAGCTCCAGCAGGTCGCCGACGTGCTTCGCCGGGTGGTACGCCTCCGGGCCGCCCTCGGGCCGGTCCGACGCGCCGAAGCCCCGCAGGGTGGGGGCGACGCACCGGTAGCCCGCCGCGGTCAGGGCCGCGACCTGGTGGCGCCACAGGTGATGACTGTCCGGGAAACCGTGCACCAGGAGCACCGCCGGGCCCTCGCCGCTCACCTCGACGTCCAGCGTGACGTCCGAGAGTTCCACCCGCATCACAACACCCCGTCCCATCCGACCGGTTCGACGGGGATCATGATGGCAGAGGCGGGGGCGCGAAGGGCGGGGAGCGCGAAGGCCGGGGCGGGGCGCCGGATCAGAACGGGTACCAGCGCACCGAGGGGTCGCCGTCCCGCAGCGAGGCCACCCGCCGCTCGAACTCGGCCAGCGCCTTCGGGTTCGCCGGCGCGTGCTGCGCCACCCACGCGCAGCTCGCGGTCTCCCGCGCCCCGCGCAGCACCGCGCACCCCTCCCACTCGCGGACGTCCCAGCCGTACGCCTCGGTGAAGGCGTCGTACGCGGCCGGGTCGAGGCCGTACCGGTCCCGGGAGAGCGCGAGCACCACGAGGTCGTGCTCGCGCAGGTCCGAGGAGAAGGTCTCCAGGTCGACCAGGACCGGGCCGTCCGGTCCGACGTGGACGTTCCGGGGGAGGGCGTCCCCGTGGATCGGGCCCGGCGGCAGGTGCGGGGTCAGGGCGGCCGCCGCCGGGGCGAAGGCGTCGCGCCGCTCGCGCAGGAAGGCCGCGTCCGCCGGGTCGATCGCGTCCCCCGCGAGCCGCAGCCACCGCTCGACCCCGCCCAGCAGTTCGCGGCGGGGGAGCGCGAAGCCCTCCGGCTCGGGCAGGGCGTGCACCCGCCGCAGCGGCGGGGCGAGGTCACGCGGCTCGGACGGCCGGACCGCCTCGGGCAGCCGGTGCCAGAGGGTGACCGGATGCCCCGCCACGAGCCGGGGCCGCTCCTCCGCCGCCCGCACCGCCGGGACCCCGGCCGCGGCGAGCCAGGCGGCGAGGGCCAGCTCCCGTTCCGCCCGGTCCAGCAGCCCGGCGTCCCGGCCGACCTTCACCACCAGGTCGCCCACGGCGAAGACCGCGTTCTCCCCGAGGGCCAGGAGCCGGGCCTCCCCGGCCGGCAGCCCCGCCCCGTCCAGGATCTCCCGCGCCCGCGCCTCGTCCATCGCTCTCTCCCTCACCTGTGTGTTCGCGCCAAAGTCTCGCATCCGTCCGGCCCGTCCCGCGGGGCCGCCCCGGGGGCCCCGCGCCCCCTCGGCCGCGCGGACACCCGGCCGAGGACGGCCCCCGGGTGCCCGCCCGCTATCGGCGCACATGAGCGGTTCGCGCTCCGTCCGCCATTACGAAACCTTGTTGAACAAGTCACAGAAGGGTGACGGGCCTTCTCTCCGCTCCCCTCCGTCGGACAGTGTTCGAACCGGCCACCGCGCCGCCCCCCACGAGGCGCGGTGGCCGCTCTAGATTGGGAACATGACGCAGACGTACGCGGCCCTGCTCCGGGGCATCAACGTGAGCGGGCGCCGGAAGGTCCCCATGGCGGACCTCCGGACCCTCCTCGAAGACATCGGCCACCGGAACGTCCGCACCTACCTCCAGAGCGGGAACGCCGTCTTCACCACCGACTCGGCGGCCTCCGAGGAAGAGTTGACGGCCGCGCTCGAAGGGGCGATCGAGGAGCGCTTCGGATTCCGCGTCGACTGCCTCGTCCGCGACGGCGCCTACCTCGCGGCCGTCGCGGAGGCGTGTCCGTTCCCCGCCGCCGAACTGGAGGGCAGGCAGCTCCACGCCCTCTACTTCTCGGGCCCCCCGGACGCCGGGCGCTTCGCCGCGATCGACCGGGACGCCTACCGCCCGGAGGACTTCGCCCTCGGGGACCGGGTCCTCTACCTCTACGCCCCCGGGGGCCTCGGCACCTCCCGGCTGGGTGACGCGGTCTCCCGGCCGGCCCTCTCCGAGGGGCTCGTGGTCACCGCGCGCAACTGGAACACGGTCCTCAGGCTGGTGGAGATGGTCCGGGAAGCGTGACGGTGAAGTGGCCCACTCCGACGGCTCCCGAATGGACCACGGAGGCGGGCCATCCGCCGACTAGATTCGTCCGCATGACGACCACCGAGAACGCCCAGAGCGCCCAGGACCCCCAGGCCGTCCCGAACACCCGGAACACCGGGAGCGCCGGGAGCACCGAGAAGACCGGGACCCGTCCCCGCACCACCGTGGACTTCTACTTCGACCCCGCCTGCCCCTTCGCCTGGATCACCTCCCGCTGGATCCTGGAGGTCGAACGCCACCGGGACGTCGACGTCCGCTTCCGCGTCATGAGCCTGTACTTCCACAACGAGGGCAACGAACTGCCCGACTGGTACCGGGAACTCGTCGACGCCTCCATCGGCCCGGTGCGCGTGGCGGTGGCCGCCGCCGAACGGCACGGCGAAGAGGTCCTGCGCCCGCTCTACACCGCGTACGGCACCCGCATCCACGAGGGGAAGCGGAAGGACTTCGACGCCGTGATCACCGAATCGCTCGCCGAACTGGGTCTTCCGGCCGAACTCGCCGACGCCGCCCACGACCCCTCGTACGACGAGGCGGTCCGCCGTAGCCACGACGCCGGGAAGGACCCCGACGCCGGGGCGTACGTCGGCACCCCGACGCTCCACGTCGACGGCACGGCCTGGTTCGGCCCGGTCCTGCGCGCCATCCCCCGGGGCGAGCGGGCGGCCGAACTCTTCGACTCCTTCCGGGTCCTGGCCTCCCACCCCGACCTCTTCGAACTGAAGCGCACCCGCACGGGCGGCCTCGACTTCGGCTAGTCCGTGTGCGGCCCCCTTCCCTCCGGGCCCCCGCCGCACGCCGACGGGCCCGGAGGACGGCGGAGCCGACCGGCGCCCCCGCCCGGCCGCCACCGCCGCCCGGCCGTTTTCAGGCGGGCCGACAGATGTCCAGTCGTTCGGCCGACGGCTCG
Source organism: Streptomyces sp. NPDC041191 (assembly GCF_055591945.1). Lineage (NCBI taxonomy): Bacteria > Bacillati > Actinomycetota > Actinomycetes > Kitasatosporales > Streptomycetaceae > Streptomyces > Streptomyces sp. NPDC041191. Next base: position 409,864 of record NZ_JBVIZC010000003.1, read on the forward strand.
TATCCCGCCGCCCTGTAGGCGGCGACGGCGGCAGCGTTCGAGGTCGGAGCGCTGACGAGGGCGCTCGACGCGCCCAGTTCGCGCAGCGCCGCCGCGGCGGCGACGCCGATCGCCGTCCCGTAGCCGCGACCGCGATGGTCGGCGTGCACGCCCACCGGCTCCAGCAGACCGGGCCTGCCGGGCCCGGCCGACCAGACCGTCGCCGCGGCCACCGCGTTGTCCCGGTCGTCGTAGCCGATCAGGCAGCGGGCGTCGGCATAGGCCGGCCCGGCCGCGAGGGCGTGCCACCTCTCCTCGGTGAACGCCGGGCTGCCGAACGCCGAGCGATGCACCGCGGTCCGTATCCCCGCCGTCTCCGGACCGGCCACCTCGATCCGCAGGCCGGAGTCCTTCACCGGCCGGGCGAGGTCGTGGCGCAGTGGCGTCCACGGCTCGTCCGGAACCCAGCCCGCCTCCAGGAGGACCTCGCGGAGCAGGGCTCCGTCGGGGATTTCGAGGCCGACCTTTCCGGGCGGCAGGACCCCGCGCCCCGGATCGTCGAGGTCCGCCAGCAGCCGGCGCGCCAGATCACCGTCCCGTCGCAGATCCGGCGCGGTCGTCAGGCGCAGCAGGTCGGGGTCGTCCAGGTATCCGACGGCAACGATCCGTCCGTCCGCGCTCCAGGTGCGCACGGCCGCGGCCAGCCTCTCCGCGCCCAGCGCCCAGGCCCAGCCGAGGTCGCCCGGATGGAGTTGCAGCGGCGCGCGGTCGTCCTGCCATGCGCGGAGGGCGTCCAGGACCTCGGTCAGCCCGTCGGTGCCGGGCTCGTTCAGAACGATCGTCATGGCTCGCATCCCACACCACCGCGGCGACCGGCCGCACCCGGTTTTGTCCGGCCGGGCAGACGGGATTTCCGGCACACGCCCTGGTTCGCAACGGTCTTCGTGGTGACGGTCGCAGTACTGGCCGACGGCGCCGGGCGCGAGGGGGCGCAGGCCGCGACCCGGGACCTGAGCGAGCAGTCCGTCGCGGTCGGCCAGGAGGACCCGGACCGGTTCGCGGTGTTCGTGAGTGAGCTGCGGACGGCGGCAGAAGAGCAGGTGTCCGGGCTGCGGGCCGGGGTGCGCGGGGTGCCGGATGCCGTCACGGCCGCGGCCGAGCTGTTCGAGGGGGCCATCGCGAGGAGGGAGGTCGAGGCCGGACGCCGGTTCGAAGGGGTGGCGACCCGGGTGGAGCGGAGGCTCCAGGGGCCCGCGAAGGACGGTGCGGGCGCCGAGCGGCTGAGGGGCGAGCAGCTCAGGCGCGTAGGGGACCGGTCCGCACAGATGGTCCACGCTTTCGGGGCGTGGGGGTCCAAGGCCGACGATCCGGGCGAGGAGCTGGGCGAGGCGCGTCGCAAGGCGATGACCTACCGGCGAGGACAGGCGTACGGCCGGACGCGGTGGCAGGGGGCCGGCCCCGCCGTGCGGGAGGCGGCACCGTCCGGCTGGTCGTCGTGAGGCGATGGGCGGGCGGTATGCCGGGGGCGCAGGAACGTAACCCCCGTCCGATCTCCGCGTTGAGCACCGTGCAGGATGGTCACAGGTGCTCAAATCGGGGTAACGCAGAGTGAGTTCAGAGAAGGCCGACCCCCTGTCCGACTCCGGCCGGGACCCGTATCAGGCCCGCTACCTGGCCCACCAGGAACGCAAGAAGCACACCCTCGTCGAGATCATGCGGCGCCGTCACAGCGACCGCATGTACGACAGCCGGCCCGTCGGGGCCGAGGAGCGGGCCGCGCTGGAAGAGGCCGTCAGCCTCGCCCCGTCCAGTTGTGACCGTCGAGGCGTACGCGCCGTGCCCGTGGACAGCCGCGACCAGCTCGCGCTCCTCGGGGGCCTCCTCGTCGGCGGAACCGGCTGGGTCCACCGTGCCCCGCTCGTGCTGCTGATGATGGCAGACCCGATCGCCTACAAAGCCGGTAACGAGATCGAGTTCATGCCGTACCTCGACGCCGGGTGCATCATCCAGCAGGTCATGCTCCGTGCCACAGACCTCGGGCTGGCAACCGCCTATGTCAACCCGAACATCCGCGACCCGAACCGGGCCCACTTCCACCACGTGTTCGGTGACGGCATCTACTGCGGAGCCGTCGCCCTCGGCCACCCGGTACCGGACTCACCCGACAGACTCCACCACCAGCAACGCCGCGAGGCCCGCTGAGCCGCCGCACGAGGTCGGGTCCGCCCGGCCGGTCGTCGTGGGGCGATGAGCCGGGCGGCGGGGCGGGACGCGGAGGAGACACGCGCCCCGGGGGTGACGGTACGCGCCGCGAGGGGGCGCGGGTGCGCACGGATCGCGCGGGACGAGTGCGCCTTGTCCGCGAGGACCGCATGAGGCGTCGTCCTCGGCGTCGGCCCGGGCGGGCAACGAGCACAGGCAGCGCTCGCTCAAGGCCCTCCGGCGTCGTCATGGCCAGGACTCTCCCGCACCACACCGACACCCGGCCCCTGCGGGAGTGATCCAGAAGAAACGTCCTGGCGGTCCCGGAGCGGCCGTTCGCCGCAGGGGTCGCAGCAGGAAGAGGCGCGTTCGACGCAGACGGTGACGGCGTCGGTGTTGTTCCCGGGGCGGGGGTCGGTCTCGTCGGCGTCCGCGGTGGTGGAGAGGAAGGCGAGGCCCTCGGGCAGCCGGTCGGTGACGGTGGCGCCGGTGGCCGCGTTGGGGCCGGTGTTGCGGACGGGGGTGGTCATGCTCTTCCCCTTCGGTGCTGCCGGGGGCCCCGCCGGCCGGACCCGCGAACGGGGCGGTCGGCGGTGGCCGATGCCCCCGAAGAGCAGCACGTGGCGGAGGGTGGCCGACAGGGACCGACCGCCCGTCCCGGCCATCCCGGCCGGGCGGGTTTGACGGGCACGTGCGGGGCACACGTGACGGGCCGCCGCACCCGCCGTCCGCCCCGTCCGTGCCCCATGCGCCGCTCGGACACCGGACCGATCAGCCGTCACCCCATGACTGGCCGGAAAAGGACACGAAGCGACAGAAGTGCGCCCCTCGATCGCGTGAACCGAAACGCACGAGCATTGACGCGCCGCGTCCGCCGCGTCCGCCGCGCCCGTCGAGCCGGTCGCGCCCGTCGAGCCCGTCGAGCACGGTCCGGCACAGGGCCTAACCCCGGAAGGGCCCCCGGCGCCGGAATCCCGTGAACGTGTGGGTGATGCCGGTCTGCCACCCCGGCTGGGGGAGGACGCGCACACCGCCGAAACCCGCGCGGCGCAGCCGGTCGGCGAAGGCGGGCGCGGTGTCGAAGCCGAGGACGCTGCGCCACAGGTGGCGGTAGAGCGCCTCGTCCCCGTGGCGGCGGCCCCACGGCAGGACGACCGCCCCCATCACCGCCGACCACACCGCCCGGTGGACGGCCCGGCCGCCGAGGGCGTACTCGTGGACGACCAGGCGCCCGCCCGGACGGAGGAGCCCCCGGACCCGGTCGAGGACGTCGTCCGGGTCCGCGACGTTGCGGAAGAGGTAGGCGGCGAAGACCGCGTCGTACGGGCCGTCCACCCCCGCCCCGGCCAGACCCTCCACGGGGGCGTGCACGAAGGTGACGTTCGGGGGCCACGGCTTGCGGAGCGCCCGGTCGAGCATGCCGGCGGACGCGTCGACGCCCGTGACCGAGGCTTCGGGCGCGGCCCGCAGCAGCGCCCGGGTCGACGCCCCCGTACCGCAGCCGAGGTCCAGGACCGACCGGCCCCGCCCGCCGTCCGGCAGGGCGAGGCGGCGGGCGGAGCGGAGCAGGTGCCGGTGGTAGCCGGGGCTCGCCGAGGTCATCCGGTCGTACGTCCGCGAGGCGTGGTCGAAGGCGTGGGCGAGGTCGGCGTCGCGCAACAAGGACATGACCGGTGCTCCTCCGCTGGGGGTGACGCCCGCAGTGTCGCCCATGACCCGCGCCACCGGGGGCGCCACCGGCCGGGGATTGGGCCGGACGGCTCAAGGAGCGGTGCATCCGATCCCGTCGGCGGTACTGAATGACCCGTGAAGCCCGAAGCGATGCCGCCCCCCAGCGAGGGATGACCCCATGCGCGTACCCGATCCGCTCCAAGTCGACCACGACGTGCCGGCCGCCGTCGAGGCGCACCTCGCGGCCGTGCTCGGACGGCGTACGGAGGAGGCGCCGGCCGTCGACCCGGAGTTCGCGGCCGACATCGCCGGCCGGGTGGCGGACTTCGCGCTGACGGGAGGCCGTCGGCTGCGCGCCGAGTTCCTGTGGTGGGCGATGCGCGGCTGCGGCGGCGGAGCCGTCGAGACGCCGTCCGCCCTGGGCGTCGCGGCGGCGCTCGAACTCGTCCAGACGTGCGCGCTGATCCACGACGACGTGATGGACGGCTCACCCCTGCGCAGGGGACGGCCCGCTGTGCACGTCGGGCTGGACGCGCGGTTCGGTACGCGGGCGCGCGAACTGCCCTGCGGCACGTTCGGCGCCGCCGCCGCCGTCCTGGCCGGCGACCTGGCCCTGGCCTGGGCCGACGACGTCTTCGCCGAGTCCGTCGGCGGACGGCCCCCGGCGGCCCGGGCGGCCGCCGTCTGGCGGGCGATGCGCACGGAGATGGTGGCGGGCCAGTACCTCGACCTGCGGTCCCGGGCCACGGGCGACCGCTCGGCCGGACGGGCGGAGCGCACGGCCGTCCTGAAGACGGCGCTGTACTCGGTGGGCCACCCCCTGGCCCTGGGGGCGACGCTGGCGGGCGCGCCCGGGGACACGGCCCGCCGGCTCCGGGAGGCGGGAAGGTCCGCGGGGCTCGCCTTCCAGCTGTACGACGACGTGCGGGGGGCCTTCGGCGACCCCGCGGCCACGGGGAAGCCGGTCGGGGAGGACATCCGGGAGGGCAGGGCGACGTACCTCCTGGCCGTCGCCGGGGAGCGGTGCGCCGAACTGGGGGACCGCGCGGGCCTCGACCTCCTGGAGAGGATCACCGGAGGACCCGGCACGGCCGGCGCGCGCGCCGCCGGCCCCGGAGCGGACGGGTCCCCTCCGGACGGCCCCCGCGCGGACGGGTCCCCTCCGGCCGGTCCGCCCGCCCCCGGGGCCCGGGGCGCCGGTCCCCGTGCGGCCGAGGAGGACGTGCGCCGGGTCCTCGACCTGCTCGTCACGTGCGGGGCCCGGGACCGGGTCGCCCGGCGGATCGAGGAGCTGTGCGGCCGGGGCGCGGAGGCGGTGGCGCGCACCGGGCTCTCGCCGGAGGCGGCGGACAGGATCGGCGCGCTCTTCAGGAGGGCGTGCGGACTGGACCCCTCACCTGCCGGCGGCTCCTCGTCCGCAGGCGGCCCTGCCCCCGCAGGCGGCCCTGCCTCCACCGGCGGCTCCCCGTCCGTCGGCGGCCCCGCCCCCGCCGGTGGCTCCTCGTCCACCGGCCGCCCTGCCTCCGAGGGCGGCCCCGCCGCCGCCGGCGGCCCCGTGCCGGTCCTGACGGGAGAGGCCCGTTGAGGACCGTCGCGGGACCCACGGACCACGTCGTCGTGGTGGGCGCGGGCCTCGCCGGGCTCGCCGCCGCCCTCCACCTCCTCGGCGCCGGACGCCGGGTGACCGTCGTCGAGCGCGACCCGCTCCCGGGCGGGCGGGCCGGCCGGCACGACCTCGGGGGCTACCGGACGGACACCGGCCCGACCGTCCTCACCATGCCCGACATCCTGGACGAAGCCTTCCGGGCGGTGGGGGACTCCCTGCGCGAACGGGTCGAACTCGTCCCCCTCCACCCGGCCTACCGGGCGCTGTTCGCCGACGGCACCCGCCTCGACGTGCACACCGAACCCGGCGCCATGGAGGCGGAGATCACCGCCTTCGCCGGCCCCCGCGAGGCCGAGGGGTACCGGAGGCTGCGCCGGTGGCTGGAGAAGCTGTACGCGGTGCAGATGCGCCGCTTCATCGACACCAACTTCGACTCCCCCCTGCGACTCCTCCATCCCGACCTCGCGCGGCTCGCCGCCCTCGGCGGCTTCGGGCGGCTCGACGGCGCCGTGGCGCGGTTCCTGACGGACGAACGGCTGCGGCGCGTCTTCTCCTTCCAGGCCCTGTACGCGGGGGTGGCGCCCTCGCGGGCGCTGGCCGCCTACGCGGTGATCTCCTACATGGACACGGTCGCCGGGGTGTACTTCCCGCGCGGCGGGATGCACGCCGTACCGGCGGCCATGGCGGACGCGGTGACCCGGGCCGGCGGCACGGTCCGGTACGGCGAACCGGTCACCGCGCTCGAACGCCGGGGCGAGCGGATCACCGCCGTGGTCACCGGACACGACCGGATCCCCTGCGACGCGGTGGTCCTCACCCCCGACCTGCCCGTCGCCCACGGCCTCCTCGGACGCGCTCCCCGGCGCCCGGTCCGGCTGCGGCACTCCCCGAGCGCGGTCGTGCTCCACGTGGGGACGGACCGGACGTGGGACCGGCTGGCCCACCACACCCTCTCCTTCGGCGCGGCGTGGGAGGGCACGTTCGACGAACTGATCAACCGGGGGCGCCTGATGAGCGACCCCTCGCTGCTGATCACCCGGCCCACGGCCACCGATCCGTCCCTCGCCCCGCCCGGCCGCCACCTGCACTACGTCCTCGCGCCGTGCCCGAACACCCGGACCGGCCCGGACGCCGCCCACTGGGGCGAACTCGGCCCGCGCTACCGCGACGCGCTCGTCCGCGAACTCGAACGCCGGGGGCTCGACGGCCTCGGCGCGTCGATCGAGGAGGAGACCCTGGTGACACCGGCGGACTGGACGGCTCTGGGCCACGCGGCCGGCACCCCCTTCTCCGCCGCCCACACCTTCGCGCAGACGGGCCCCTTCCGGCCGCGCAACCTCGTGCGCGGCACCGTCAACGCCGTCCTGGCCGGCTGCGGCACCACGCCCGGCGTGGGCGTCCCGACGGTCCTGCTCTCCGGGAAGCTCGCCGCCGCGCGCGTCACCGGCGGCCGGACCGGGGGCGGCGGGAGACCCGCGGCGCCCTCGACGGGAACGGGCCGCGCCCCCGCGCGCGCCCGCGTGGACGGAGCGGCGCGGTGACGGCCCGGGAACTGGACGCGGCGGGCATCACCGACCCGCGCCTGCGGGCCGCGTACACCGTCTGCCGGCGGCTGAACGCGCGGCACGGCAAGACGTACTTCCTCGCCACCCGGCTGCTCCCCGTCGACCGCCGGGCCGCCGTGCACGCCCTGTACGGCTTCGCGCGGCGCGCCGACGACATCGTGGACGACCTGGGGCCGGGCGCGACGACGGAACAGCGCTCCGCCGCGCTGGGGAGACTGGAGGAGCAGTGGCGGACCGCCCTCAGGGGCGGCGGGGTCCGGGAACCGGTGGTCCTCGCCGCGGCCGACACCCGCGCCCGGTACGCCATCCCCGCCCGCCACTTCTCCGACTTCCTGGCGTCGATGCGCAGCGACCTGACGGTCCGGCGGTACGCCACGTACGCCGACCTGCTCGCCTACATGCACGGCTCCGCCGCCGTCATCGGGCTCCAGATGGTCCCCGTCCTGGGCACCGTCGTCCCCCGCGCGGAGGCGGAGCCGTACGCGGCGGCGCTCGGGCGGGCGTTCCAGCTCACCAACTTCCTCCGGGACGTCGGAGAGGACCTGGACCGGGGCCGCGTCTACCTCCCCGCCGACCTGCTCGCCGCGCACGGGGCCGACGCCGACCTGCTGATGTGGAGCAGGCTCACCGGGGCCCGGGACGCGCGGATCACCGCCGCCCTGAGGGCCGCCGCCGCGCTGACCAGGGACGTCTACCGCGAGGCGGAGCCGGGCATCGCCCGCCTCGCCCCCGTCTCGGTGCCGTGCGTGCGGGCCGCCTTCGTGCTGTACGGCGACATCCTGGGCGCCATCGAGAGGGACGGGTACGCGGTGGTGCACCGCAGGGCGGTCGTCGGCCGCCGCCGCAGGGCGTCCGTCGCGGCGCGCGGCCTGGTGGGCGCCCTCGCCGCCCGCACCCTGCCGCGCCGTCCCGCCCCGTACCCGGCGGACGCCCCGGCCGGGGGACGGGGCGCCCCGGCACGCAGCGGGACGGACCTGGACCGCACGGCGGGAGGCGATCCGAGGTGAGCGTCCGGAAGGGACCCGGGCGCCGGTCCCTGGTGCCGCTGCGGCTGCGCCGGGACGCCGTTCCGTGGGAGCGGCAGCGGCCCACGTGGCGCGAGGCATCCCCGGCGCTGATCGCCGGGGCGCTGGCCCGTGCCGGGCAGCGGCCCTCGGGCAACTGGTACGTCGTCGGCGGCAGCCGCGACCTGGCGGACGGCAGGCCGCTCGGGCGGACCGTGGCGGGCACCGAGATCGTCCTGTGGCGCGACCGGGAGGGTCGGCCCCACGCGGGGCCCGGTGCCTGCCCGCACCTGGGGGCGCCCCTGAAGGACAGCGTCGTGCGGTGCGGGACGCTGATCTGCCACTGGCACGGACTCGCCCTGGACGGCGGCCCCTTCGCGGGCTGGTCGCCGTGGCCCGCGCACGACGACGGGGTGCTGCTGTGGGTCAGGCTGGACCGCGCGGGCGGCGAGCCCCCGACGGAGCGGCCCCCCGTGCCCGGACGGCCTCCGGCGGCCGGGGCGGTGGACGCGGTCTACACGGGCGTGGGGACGTGCGAGCCGGAGGACGTCGTCGCCAACCGGCTCGACCCCTGGCACGGGGCGTGGCTCCACCCCTACTCGTTCGTCGACCTGGACGTGGTGCGGACCCCCACGGACGAGGACGACGAGCTGGTGGTGGACGTGTCGTTCAAGGTGGCCGGGCGCGTCGTGGTGCCGGTCCGGGCCGTGTTCACCGCGCCCGGTCCCAGGACGGTCGTCATGCGGATCGTGGCGGGGGAGGGGGCGGGCTCGGTGGTCGAGACGCACGCGACGCCCCTGACGCCCCCCGGGGCGCCGCGTCCGCGCACCGCCGTGGTGGAGGCCGTCCTCGCCGGCTCGGACCGCCGGGGGTTCGCCGTCGCCCGCCTGGCGGCGCCGCTGCTGCGTCCGGCGATGCGGGCGACGGCGGGCCGCCTGTGGCGCGACGACCTGGCCTACGCGGAACGGCGGTGGGCCCTGCGGGCCAGGGGGGACTTCCCCGGCTGAGGGCGGCCGGTCACGGCGCGCCCCGGCAGGGACGCCCCGTGACCGGCCCCGGCGCGGGCGGGACCGGGGCCGGGGCGCTCAGTACTCCCCGTACGCGCGGGCCAGCCCCCTCAGGAGGGCCGACCGGCCCCGCCGGGGCACCGTCCACAGCGTCTGTCCCCGCAGGCCCCAGCGCCGCAGGTGCGCGTTGGCCGCGAGGAAGCCCGTGGTGGCGGCCCGTTCCATCAGGGCCACCGGGAGGTCGGTGCGGACCAGGTCGCCGGCGACGGTGACGGTGGGGTCGGGGGTGCCGACCCCGGGCCGTCCGGCGTGGCCGCCGACCGCGAAGAGCGGGCAGTCCTGCCGCCACTCGTCGCGCCGGTCCACGATCCGCGCGGCCGCCGTCTCGGGGTAGACGCGGTGGAGCTGTTCGACCACCTCCCGCGCGACCGGGCCCGGACCGGCGGCCGGGTCCGCCGCGTAGGCGTGGAGCTCGACCACGGAACCGCCGGTCTTCGCGGCCCAGCGGGCGGCCTCGCCCTCCCACGCGCCGAGGACGCTGATGTTGTCCAGCGGGCCGTACCCGCCGGTCCCGAGGAACCCGGGCCGGTCCGGGGCCACGGGACGGTCGAGCCAGAGCCGGGTGACGAGGAAGGGCGGAGCCGTACGGAGCCCGGCGACCCGGGAGCGCCACGCCTCGTCGCACAGCGCGGGCGAGGCCGCCGCGACGGCCCGCAGCCCCCCGGTGTCGAGGGCGAGGACGAGCGCGTCGGCGCGTTCCGCCCCGGCCGGACCGTGGACGAGGTGGCCGCCGCCCGGCGCGGCCTCGACGTGGCTGACGGGGGAGCCGGTGCGGATGTCGGCGCCGTGTCCTTCGAGGTAGCGGGCGAGGGGGTCCCACAGGGCCTGCGGATAGGGCTCGTCGGGCACGTCGAAGAGGAGTCCCTCGGAGGAGCCCAGGAAGTAGATGTGGAACATCAGGGCGAGTTCGGCCGCCGAGAGGTCCCCGGGGTCGGCGAAGAAGCTCCGCGAGAACACCTCGAAGGCGAGGTGCCGGGCGCGCTCGGGGAAGCGGATCCGGTCGAGCAGTTCACGGGCGCTGATCCCGTCGTAGCGGCGGTGGACCCCGGGCAGGCCGACGTCCAGGAGCGGCAGCGCCGCACGGGGGTTCATCCGTACGAGGTCCCGCAGGCCGAAACTGGGGCTGAGCGCGGCGAAGCCCACGGCGCTCCAGGGCGGCGTGCGGGGGACGCGCGCGAAACCGTCGTACAGACCGGAGCTGTGGAGCAGGGGGTAGTCGGGCAGCGGCCGGAGCCGTTCGAACCCCGGATCGGTACGCCGGAGCAGACCGCGCAGGTTGTAGTACTGGCGGAAGAAGGCGTGGAAGCCCCGGCTCATCGTCACGGAGGAACCGTCCGCGAGCTCGACCGGCCATCCGGCGAGCCGGCCGCCGAGCGACGCCTCGCGCTCGTACAGGGTCACGCGGACCCCGCGCTCCGCCAGGACGGTCGCGGCGGCCAGGCCCGCGATGCCGCCGCCGACGACGGCGCAGCGCGGTGCGTCCCGGCCCGCCGCCGCCCGCCCCCGGTGGGCGGGGACGACGGCGGCCCTGCGGTCCCGCCCCCGGCGCGGGGCCGGGGCGGAGCGGCGTTCACGGCTGGTCATCGATGGGCTCCTCGTGCCGTTCCGGCCTGGCGCGCCGGGGAAGTAGGGGGAGTTCGACCGCCGTGCGCAGCATGGCGGGGACGGGCGTGCGGAGTCCGACGGAGAACTCCTCGGCCGGGCCGGTGGCGCCGTCCAGGAAGCGGAGCAGGCGCTCGCAGGGGACGTGTTCGAAGAGCCGCGCGAAGAAGGCGGGCCCGTCGAGGCGTCCCGTGTCGAGGCCGCGCAGCAGGACGGCGTCCATCGCGAGCGCCCGGCCGGAGTGCGCGGGCGGGGGGACCGGGCACCGGCCGTGGTGCAGGGCGTCCGCGACGGCCCGGGACTGGCGCTGGATCGCCGCGAAGGCGTACCCGGTGGAGGGCCGGACGGCGCCGCCGGCCGCCCCGACGCGGAAGACGTGCCGGCCGGCCCGGCGGGGGTACCGGCCGTCGCTCATCGGGATGGCCCCCTGCTCGGTGGCGAGGACCCGGAAGGGACCGAGCCGCAGGACGTCCCCGGTGTAACGGGCCAGGGCCCGGTCGTAGGCGGCGGACGCCAGCGGGGCCCGGCCGAACTCGGTGTACTCGACGAGCGCTTCGTACGGGGTGGTGGGGAGGACGTACCCGAAGGAGAGGCCGTGCGCGGGCTGGGGCGTGCGGAAGTCCATCAGTTCCACCACGTCCGGCGTGAACACCGGTGCGTCGGCCCGGACGAACCAGCCCCGGAAGTGCTGGAGCAGGGCGGTGCGGGCGGGGGGACGCACGGCGGGCGGACGGGAGTCGAAGACCCACGCCGCGTGGAGCCGGGCGACGGTGCCGTCGGCACCCCGGCAGGTCACGGCGGCGCCGTCCGGCCCGTCGGCGACCTCCTCGACGGTGGCCTCGACCCGGTGCAGCCCGGCCAGCCGCGCCCGCATCCCCCGCTCGAAGGCGTCGGAGCGGAGCATCTTGTACCGCAGGCCGCCGAGGGGACGCACCGGACCGGAGCCGTCGGGAGCCCGCACGCGGAGCCTGTCCCAGCTCCTCGTCAGGAACGGCTCGTACGGGCCGGGCCCGGCCTCCCAGAAGCACCAGGTGCGCTCCGGGGGCCGCAGGGGACCCGGCGGCGCCTCGACCAGGGTGACGCGGGGAACGGGAACGCCCTCCGGAGGGGCGAGGAGACGCCAGGCGAGGGAGAGGCCGGCCGCGCCCGCCCCGATGACGATCACGTCGGTGCCGGCGGCCATGGTCGCGCGTCACCACCTTTCTCACGTCTCCCCGGGAGGGCCCCGGTACGACTCCCCGGCAGGGGTCGCGGTGGACCTACCCGGGATCGCGGGACGACCCGTCCCGCCGTACTGCATTCGGCCCAGCCCCGGGCACCGGATGCGGCACGTCACCGGATCAGACGGCCGCCGCCACCCGCCCGGCGGCCCGTACGGCCCCGTCGTACCGCTCCAGGAGCAGCCGGGCCAGCTCGGGGGAGGGGCCGAGGACGTCGGCCAGGACGTCCGCCCCCGCCGCCCCGGCGGCGATCCGGTCCGGGAGGCGTCCCGGCGCGATCACGTACGGGGCGACCGCCACCCGCCGGACGCCCGGCTCGGCACGCAGCGCCCGTACGGCGTCCCCGGTGCGCGGAGGACCCCCGGCGGTCACGGCGGAGGCGAACGCGGGCCGCACGGAGCGCCAACCGCTGCGCCGCAGCTCCCGCGCCGTTTCCCCGATCGCCGCGATCGCCTCCGGGTCGGTGGAGCCCGCCGAGGCCAGGACGACCCCGGTCGCGCTCTTGTCGCCGGGCGCGAGCCCGGCCTCGTACAGTCGCCGTTCCACCGCCGCGACCAGCAGCGGCGACGGCCCCAGGACCTCCGCCCGGTGCGTCCGCAGCGACGGAGGGGCCTGCCGCAGGACGGCCGGCACGTCCGTCTTCGCGTGGAAGGCCCTGGTCAGGAGGAGCGGCAGCGCCACCACGTCCCGCACCCCCTCGGCGGCGAGCCCGCCGAGGACCGCCGCCGCCGACGGCGGGTCGAAGTCCAGGAACGCGGTCTCCGCGCGCAGCCCCGGCCGCAGCGCGCCCGCCCGGCGCACCAGCGCCCGGACGGTGGCCGCGTGCCGCGGGTCGCGGCTGCCGTGGGCGATCACGAGGAGGACGGGGCGGTTCACGGAGCGCTCGGGATTCACTTCGCCAGCAGGCCGCGGCTGCGGAGCACCCACCGCTCCAGCGGGCTGAAGATCAGCAGGTCGATCGCGATGCCGACGACCAGGATCAGCAGGATCGCCAGGAACACGCCGGGCAGGTCGATGTTGTTGCGGCCGTTCTCCAGCAACTGCCCCAGGCCCAGGCCCAGGTCGGGGGAGGAGGCGATGATCTCGGCGGCCATCAGCGAGCGCCAGGAGAACGCCCAGCCCTGCTTCAGGCCCGCCAGGTACCCGGGCAGCGCCGCCGGGAGCACCACGTGCCGGGTGCCCTTCAGGCCGGTGGCGCCCATGGTGCGGCCGGCCCGCAGGAACAGCGGCGAGATCTGGTCGACGCCCGAGACCAGGCCGTTGGCGACGGAGGGGACGGCGCCCAGGAGGATCACCGTGTACATCATCGCGTCGTTCAGGCCGAACCAGAGCACGGCAGGCGGCACCCACGCCACCGAGGGCAGCGACTGCAGGCCGGAGAGGATCGGGCCGATCGCGGCGCGCACGAACCTCACCCGGGCCACGAGCAGGCCCAGCGGGGTGCCGATGGCGAGGGCGAGCAGGAAGCCCGCCAGACCCCGCGACACGCTGGTCCAGATCACCTCGAAGAGGGTGCCCTGCAACCACATGTCGACCAGGCCGTCCCCCACCGCGGACGGCGCGGGCAGTTTGGTCTCCTCGGTGATCCCGGCGGAGACGAGGAGCTGCCAGACGACGAGGACCAGGGCGACGGCCAGGACGGGCGGGAGGACCTTCCCGACGAGGACCTCGCGCACCGGGGTGCGGCGGACCTCGACCGCGTCCAGGGCGTCCAGTCCGGCCTCCAGGCCGGCGAGGTCGTCCCGCTTCGCCGCGGCGGCGGTGTCAGTGCTGGCCATGGCGGCGGATCTCCCCACGCAGGTGTTCGGTGATCTCGACGGACAGCTCGGCCACGTCCGCGTCCTCGACGCGGCGCGGCTGCGGAATGTCCACGGTCCACTCGGCGGCCACCCGGCCGGGCCGGGAGGAGAGCAGGACCACGCGCTGGGCGAGGCGCACGGCCTCGCGCACGTTGTGGGTGACGAAGAGGACGGAGAGGCCGCCCGTGCCGGAACCGCCGCTGTTCGCGGTCTCCCAGACCCGGGTCAGCTCGCCGTGCAGCACGTCGCGGGTGATGGCGTCGAGCGCCGCGAACGGCTCGTCCATCAGGAGCAGCCGGCTGTCCTGGGCCAGCGCCCGGGCGAGGGCCACGCGCTGCCGCATGCCGCCGGACAGCTCGTGCACCCGCTTGCCGTACGCGCCGCCGAGCCGCACCAGTTCGAGCAACCGCTCGGCCTCGGGCCGGCGCTCGGCCCGGGGTACCCCGCGCAGCCGCAGGGCCAGCTCGATGTTCTTGCCCGCGGTCAGCCACGGGAAGAGGGCGTGCTCCTGGAACATCAGGGCCGGCCGGCCGCCCGGGGTCGTGATGGACCCCTGGGACGGCCGGTCGAGTCCGGCCACCAGGTTCAGCAGGGTGGACTTGCCGCACCCCGATGCCCCCAGGAGGGTGACGAACTCGCCGGGCGCGACGTCGAGACTGACGTCGTCCAGGACGAGCTGGGCACCGGCCGGGCCGGGGAAGGACTTCGAGACGTGCTCGATCCGGGCGGCGTGCGCGTGCTCCGCCGCGGTGCCCTCGGGGGCCTTGGCGAGTGTCGTGGCCATGGTCGTCACCTCCTGGGGTGCGTGGATGGGCCGGCGGTTACTTGGCGCCGAGGCCGGCGTCGGAGACCCCGGGCCGGCCGGCGGCCTTCAGCACCTTGTTGAGGAGCGTCAGGTCGTAGATGCCGGCCAGGTCGGGCTGCTTGATGAGCCCGGCCCGGACCGCCCACTCGGACTGGGTCCTCAGCGTCGCGGCCAGCGGGTCGTCGGTGATCGCGATGCTGGGCCACGCCGGGTCGATGACCTTGGGGGCCAGGGCCTTGCCGGTCTCCGCCTTCAGCGCCGCGTTGGCCGACGCCTTCGCCTTGTCCGGGTTGGCGTTGATCCACGCGTTGGTCTTCACCGTCCCCCTCAGCACGGCCTCGACGACGTCCGGGTGCTCCGTGAGGAACTTCTGCGACACGATGACGTTCGTGATCACGAACTTCTTGTCGGGCCACAGGGAGGTCTCGTCCAGGAGGACGGACCCGCCCTGGGAGACCAGCTTGGAGGCGGTCGGCTCGGGCACCCACGCGCCGTCGATCGAGCCGGACTTGAAGGCGTCCGGGGTGACCTTGTTGTCCGTGCGGACGACCGAGACGTCGCCCTTGCCGGACTCCGGGTCGACCTTCCAGCCCTTCCCGGAGATCCAGTTGAGGAGCGCGACGTCCTGCGTGTTGCCCTTCTGCGGGGTGGCGATCCGCTTGCCCTTGACGTCGTCCAGGGTCTTGATCTTCTTCGGGTCCACGACCAGCTTCACGCCGCCGGAGGCGGAGCCGGAGACGATCCGCAGGTTCTTGCCCTTGGACTTGACGTAGGCGTTGATGGAGGGCGAGGGGCCGATGAAGCCGATGTCCAGGGATCCGCCGTTGAGCGCCTCGATCTCGGAGGGACCGGCGTTGAAGGTCTGCGGCTTCAGGACCGTGCCGCCCAGCTCCCGCTGGATCAGTCCGTCCTGGACGCCGATCAGCGCGGTGGCGTGCGTCAGATTGGGGAAGTACCCGAGCCGGACCTCGGGGGCGGAGAGCTTCTTCGCGCCGGCCGGGGCCGCGGCCTTCTCCGGCGAGTCGTCCTTCTCGGCCCCGGAGCCGTAGCCGCAGGAGGCGAGCGCGCCGATCAGCAGGGGCAGGGCGGCGACGGCGGCCAGGCCGCGGCGCAGGGTGGTACGGGTGGTGGCAGGCACGGGAAGTGTTCCCCTCGATTCAGCTTCTGCGAAGTCTGCGTTTGTGTCGTTCGGGGTGGAGCGGGTGGAGCCGTGTCGTACCGGTGGTGCGGTACGCCGAGGTCAGCACGCACATCGCGCGACACCTCCCATGCCCGCGCCGAGGGCGCCGGAGCCCACCCGGCCGCCTTCCTTCGCGAAGGTCGCGTAGACGTTCTCGCTCATCTCAGAAGTCCCACCCTTCTTCCTCGTCCGCCGCGGCGGGGGCCCCGGCCGCGGCGAACGCCCCGCCCGCCATCCCGGCCGCGAGCGTGGTGCCGTCCGCCGGGTCGATCAGCAGGAACGAGCCGGTGCGGCGGGAGTCCGCGTACGCGTCGAGCGCGAGCGGCTCGGCCGTGCGGACCACGACCCGGCCGATGTCGTTGGCGACCAGCCGTCCCGGGGCCGGGTGCTGGGAGAGGTCGTCCAGGGTCAGCCGCGAGGGGATGTCCCTGACGATCGCCTTGACCGTGCGGGTGGTGTGCTTGAGCAGGACCCGCTGGCCGACCGAGAGCGGCCGGTCCGCCACGTGGCAGACGGTCGCCTCGACGTCCTGGCTGGTGGCGGGGGCGTCACCGACCGGGGCGATCAGGTCGCCGCGCGAGACGTCGATGTCGTCCGCGAGCCGGATCGTCACCGACTGCGGCGCCCACGCGACGTCGACGGCCGTGTCCGACCCGAGGCCGGTGCCGAGCGCGTCGATCGCCGTGATCGTGGAGGTCCGCCCCGACGGCAGGACGGTGACCTCCTCCCCGACCCGGAAGGCCCCGGCCGCGATCTGCCCGGCGTACCCCCGGTAGTCGGGGTGCTCGGCGGTCTGCGGCCGGATCACGTACTGCACGGGGAAGCGGGCGTGGCAGGCCGTCAGGTCGTGGCTGACCGGGACCGTCTCCAGGTGTTCCAGGACCGTCGGGCCGCCGTACCAGTCCATGTTCGCGGACGGTTCCACGACGTTGTCCCCGGCGAGCGCGGAGATCGGGATCGCGGTGATCTCCGGGACGCCCAGCTCGGAGGCGTACGCGGTGAACTCCTCGGCGATCGCGGCGAAGACGGGCTCCGCGTAGTCGACCAGGTCCATCTTGTTCACGGCCAGGACCACGTGCGGGACGCGCAGGAGCGCGGCGACGGCGGCGTGCCGCCGGGTCTGCTCGACCACGCCGTTGCGGGCGTCGACCAGGACCACGGCCAGCTCGGCGGTGGAGGCGCCGGTGACCATGTTCCGGGTGTACTGCACGTGCCCGGGGGTGTCCGCGAGGATGAACCGGCGCCGGGGCGTGGCGAAGTAGCGGTAGGCCACGTCGATGGTGATGCCCTGCTCCCGCTCGGCCCGCAGGCCGTCGGTGAGGAGCGCCAGGTCGGGCGCCTCCTGGCCCCGGGAACGCGAGGCGTGCTCCACGGCCTCCAGCTGGTCGGCGAGGACCGACTTGGAGTCGTGCAGGAGCCGGCCCACCAGGGTGGACTTGCCGTCGTCGACGGAACCGGCGGTGGCGAAGCGCAGCAGGGTGGTGGCCGCCGCCGGGACGGCCGGCCGCTCGGTGGACGTGCTCATTAGAAGTACCCTTCGCGCTTGCGGTCTTCCATCGCGGCCTCGGACAGCTTGTCGTCGGCCCGGGTGGCGCCCCGCTCGGTGAGCCGGGACGCGGCGATCTCGGCGATCACGGCGTCGAGGGTGGCGGCGTCGGAGTCGACCGCGCCGGTGCAGGACATGTCGCCCACCGTCCGGTAGCGGATCAGACGGGTCTCCACCGTCTCCGTCTCCTTCGGGCCGCCCCACGCGCCCGCGGTCAGCCACATGCCGGCGCGGGCGAACACCTCGCGCTCGTGCGCGAAGTAGATCTCCGGCAGCTCGATCCCCTCGCGCTGGATGTACTGCCAGACGTCCAGCTCGGTCCAGTTGGAGAGCGGGAAGACCCGGACGTGCTCGCCGGGGGCGTGCCGGCCGTTGTAGAGCTGCCACAGCTCGGGGCGCTGGCGGCGCGGGTCCCACTGGGAGAACTCGTCGCGCAGCGAGAACACCCGCTCCTTGGCGCGGGCCTTCTCCTCGTCGCGCCGGCCGCCGCCGAAGACCGCGTCGAAGCGGTGCTCCTGGATGGCCTCGGTCAGCGGCACGGTCTGCAGCGGGTTGCGGGTGCCGTCGGGGCGCTCGCGGAGCTTCCCGGCGTCGATGTACTCCTGCACCGAGGCGACGTGCAGCCGCAGCCCGTGCTTCCCGACCGTGCGGTCGCGGTACTCGATGACCTCGGGGAAGTTGTGGCCGGTGTCGACGTGCAGGAGCGCGAACGGCACCGGCGCCGGCGCGAACGCCTTCAGCGCCAGGTGCAGCATGACGATGGAGTCCTTGCCGCCGGAGAAGAGGATCACCGGCCGCTCGAACTCCCCCGCCACCTCGCGGAAGATGTGCACCGCCTCGGACTCCAGCGAGTCCAGGTGCGACAGCGCGAACGGCGTGTCCGTGGTGCCGTGGACGTGGGCGACAGTGGTGGTCACAGCAGGCCCTTCTCGGTGAGCAGCGCGTGGAGCCGCGCCGCGGACTCCCGCACGGTCTGGTCCTGGGACTCGATCCGCAGGTCGGGCGCCTCGGGTGCCTCGTACGGGTCGTCCACCCCGGTGAGCCCGCTGATCTCGCCCGCGGCCTGCCGGGCGTAGAGGCCCTTCACGTCGCGGGCGGAGCAGACCTCCAGGGGGGTGGCGACGTGGACCTCGACGTAGGGGGTGCCCCCGGCCGCGTGCCGCTTGCGGACGGCCTCGCGGCTGTCGGCGTACGGGGCGATGACCGGGACCAGGACCTTCACGCCGTGCGAGGCGAGCAGTTCGGCGACGAAACCGATCCGCTGGACGTTGGTGTGCCGGTCCTCGCGGGTGAAGCCGAGGCCCGCCGAGAGGAACTCGCGGATCTCGTCGCCGTCGAGGACCTCGACGCGGTGGCCCTCGTCGCGCAGCCGTCCGGCCAGCTCGTACGCGATCGTCGTCTTGCCGGCGCTCGGCAGGCCGGTGAGCCAGATGGTGGCACCGGTCACGTGGTTCTCCCGGGAGGTCTCTGAGGGGGGTCGGGGGGTGGTGGTCATCAGCCGTGCAGCCCGCACTCGGTCTTGGCGCGGCCCGCCCAGCGTCCGGCGCGGGCGTCCTCGCCCTCCAGGACGCGGCGGGTGCAGGGGGCGCAGCCGACGGAGGCGTACCCGTCCATGAGGAGCGGGTTGGTGAGGACGCCGTGCTCCGCGACGTACGCGTCGACGTCGTCCTGGGTCCAGCGGGCGATGGGGGAGACCTTGACCTTGCGGCGCTTCTCGTCCCAGCCGACGACCGGGGTGTTCGCCCGGGTCGGGGACTCGTCGCGGCGCAGGCCGGTGGCCCACGCGCGGTACGCGGTCAGGCCCTCTTCGAGGGGGGCGACCTTGCGCAGCGCGCAGCACCGGTCGGGGTCGCGGTCGTGCAGCCTCGGACCGTACGCGGCGTCCTGCTCGGCCACGGACTGCCGCGGGGTCAGGGTGATGACGTTGACGTCCATGACGGCGTCCACGGCGTCGCGGGTGCCGATGGTCTCCTCGAAGTGGTAGCCGGTGTCGAGGAAGACGACGTCCACGCCGGGCCGGACCCGGGAGGCGAGGTGGGCGACGACCGCGTCCTCCATGGAGGAGGTGACGCAGAAGCGCTCGCCGAAGGTGTCGGCGGCCCACCGGAGGATCTCGGTCGCGGAGGCGTCCTCCAGGTCGCGGCCGGCCTGCTCCGCGAGTGCCCTGAGACCGTCCTCGGTGATGTCCTGGGTGCCCGTCATGTCTCTTCCCCTCCGGGAGGTTCGGTCGAGGCCGCCGGGGCGAGCAGCCCCAGGAACTTCAACTGGAAGGCCCGGCCGCACGCGGCGCATTCCCAGGCGCCGTGACCCCGCTCGTTGGGGCGCAGGTCCTCGTCGCCGCAGTAGGGGCAGAAGAACGGGGCGGCGCGCTCGCTCACCGTGCCCCCTCGATCGCTTCTCCGCCCGCGCGGCGCGGAGGCGCGGCTTTCGTCATCGGCTGCGGCCCGGCGGCCGCGCGTGCGTCGCTCACGACAGCGCCTCCTCGGAGGCGCGGGACGCCCAGGCGGCGAAGCGCTCGCCGGCCTCGCGCTCCGCCTGGAAGCGCCTGAGGACCCGCTCCACGTAGTCGGGGAGTTCGGCCGCGGTGACCTTGAGGCCGCGGACCTTGCGGCCGAAGCCGGCCTCCAGGCCGAGCGCGCCGCCCAGGTGCACCTGGTAGCCCTCGACGCGGTTGCCCGCGTCGTCCAGGACGAGCTGGCCCTTGAGGCCGATGTCCGCGACCTGGATGCGGGCGCAGGCGTTCGGGCAGCCGTTGATGTTGATGGTCAGCGGCTCGTCGAACTCCGGGAGGCGGCGCTCCAGTTCGTCCATGAGCGAGGAGCCGCGGCCCTTCGTCTCGACGATCGCCAGCTTGCAGAACTCGATGCCGGTGCAGGCCATCGTGCCGCGCCGGAAGGGCGAGGGGGTGACCCGCAGGTCGAGCGCCTCCAGGGCGGCGACCAGCGAGTCGACCCGCGCCTCCTCGACGTCGAGGACGAGCATCTTCTGCTCGGCGGTGGTGCGGACCCGGCCGGAGCCGTGCCCCTCGGCGATCTCGGCGATCTTCGTCAGGGTGGCGCCGTCGACGCGGCCGACGCGGGGCGCGAAGCCGACGTAGAACCGGCCGTCCTTCTGCCGGTGCACGCCGACGTGGTCGCGCCAGCGGCCTGCGGGCTCCTCGGGGGCCGGGCCGTCCGTCAGCTTCCGCTTCAGGTACTCGTCCTCCAGGACCCGCCGGAACTTCTCCGGGCCCCAGTCGGCGACGAGGAACTTCAGGCGGGCGCGGTTGCGCAGCCGGCGGTAACCGTAGTCGCGGAAGATCGAGAGGACGCCCTCGTGGACGTCGGCGACCTCGTCGAGCGGGACCCAGGCGCCGAGGCGGACGCCGAGCTTCGGGTTGGTGGAGAGACCGCCGCCGACCCAGACGTCGAAGCCGGGACCGTGCTCGGGGTGGCGCACGCCGACGAAGGCGACGTCGTTGATCTCGTGCGCGACGTCGAGCAGCGGCGAGCCGGAGACCGCGGTCTTGAACTTGCGGGGCAGGTTGGAGAAGTCCTTGTTGCCGACGATCCGGCGGTGGATCTCCTCGATGGCGGGGGTGCCGTCGACGATCTCGTCGGCGGCGATGCCGGCGACGGGGGAGCCGAGGATGGTGCGCGGGGTGTCGCCGCACGCCTCGGTGGTGGACAGGCCGACCGCCTCCAGGCGGTCCCAGATCTCCGGGACGTCCTCGATGCGGATCCAGTGGTACTGGACGTTCTGCCGGTCCGTGATGTCGGCGGTCCCCCGGGCGAACTCCTCGGAGATCTCGCCGATGACCCGGAGCTGTCCGGTGGTCAGCCGGCCGCCGTCGATGCGGACCCGGAGCATGAAGTACTCGTCGTCCAGCTCCTCCGGCTCCAGAACGCCCGTCTTGGTGCCGTCGAGACCCTGCTTGCGCTGGGTGTAGAGGCCCCACCAGCGCATGCGTCCGCGCAGGTCGTTGGGGTCGATGGAGGCGAAGCCGCGCTTCGAGTAGACCGTCTCAATGCGTGTCCGCACGTTGAGACCGTCGTCGTCCTTCTTGAACTGCTCATTGCCGTTGAGGGGAGTGAAGTGCCCCACGGCCCACTGCCCCTCGCCACGGTGCCGCCCGGCCTTGCGGCGGGCGGTGGCGGGGGTGGGGTTTTCCGGGGTGGCGGCCATGGCGTCTTGTCCTTCGGGACTGCGGGAGGGCGGCTCTGACCTGCACACGCGCGCTCAGGTCGGAGGGTGGCGCGGCGGTGCGCAGCAGGGTGGGGCAGAGTCGGGCGGAAAGGCGGTCTCGGCGGTGCTGGTTCTCTCAGCGGGCCGGACAGATGGCGCTGGACATGCGGCCGAGGTCGACGTGTCGCCGACTCACCAAGGCAATTCCAGTTCCGGACATGGCGGAAGCGTGGCACGGGACTTTGGACCCAGTCCACCATTGTCCGTGATATGGACATTACCGTCTCATGTGACGAGATGATGTGGTCCGGGTCACGTGAGGGGGGCCGCGACCGGCCCCCCTCCGGCGGTCGGGATCAGCCGTGGGCGCCGGGCCACGGGCCGGGCGTCACGCCCTCCTCGGTCTCCTCCACCCGCGTGTCGAACAACCGGAAGCCGCGCCGCTCGTAGTTGGCCATGGCGTGCGGACCGTCGAGCGAGCAGGTGTGCAGCCAGACGCGCCGCGTGGCCTCCCGCCCCGGCCACCGGTCGGCCAGGTCCCAGGCGCGGGCCGTCCCGTACGAAAGGAGGTGACCGCCGATCCGGCGGCCCCGGAAGGCCGGTATCAGGCCGAAGTAGACGATCTCCACCACGCCGTCGGCCTGCGCCTCCAGCTCCACGTAGCCGGCCGGCGTCCCCTTCTCGTACGCCACCCAGATCTCGGTCCCCGGCCGCTCCACGATCTCCCGCCACTGCGCGTGCGTCAGCGGCAGGCGGTCGGACCAGTGGACGTCGCCGCCGACGGCGGTGTAGAGGAAACGGCCGAACTCCGGCGACGGGACCTCGGCGCGCCGCACCACCACGTCGCCCTCCGGCGGGACGGCGGGACGCAGGTCGGACGGGGAGGTCTGTTCGAGGGACCAGGTGGTGAGAGTGATGCTCATGGGCTCATCGCATCATGCGGAGGGCGGGATTCCCAGGGCGGCCCGGAGAACGGACACCGGCCGGAAGACGGCTGTCCGCATGGTGGACACGGAGCCCGCGGGCCGGGGCTACCCGGCACCCCCGGCCCGTACCGCAGGCGCCGTCGAGTGCGGCAGCAGGTCCGCCGGGGACTCCGGACGCAGGACCTCCACCACCACCTCCTCGCGGAAGCGGTACGGACGGTGGGCCAGGACCCCGGACAGGGTCCTGCGCACCCGGGACATCTCGGCCCGCACGGTCACCGTCCGCGTCCGGTCGCCGAACACGCCCTCCGCCAGCTCCGCCGCCGTCCGCCCGTCCCGGTGCAGCGCCAGGACGTAGAGCAGCTCGGCGTGGCGGGGGCTCAGCTCCTGCCGCCAGCCGCCCGCCGGTCCCGACACGGTCACCGTCCAGCCACGCGGCCGGCTCAGGTCCAGCACCACCCGGTGCGCCCCCTCCGCGTCCGGCCCCCCGGACCGGCCCTCCTCCTCCACCCGCAGCAGCCAGCCGCCCGGCAGCGGTTCCACCGCGCACACGCCGAGCGAGGGGAGCCAGACCCGCCCGGCCCCGAAGGACTTGGGCAGCGGAACGCGGTCCACCGGGGCGAGCCCGGTCACCGCCGCCGTCCAGCCGTACGCGTCCACCGCCACGGCCCGACCGCCCACCCGGCACAGGACGGGCGCGGCCACCGCCCGCAGCCGCTCCACCGAACGGCGGTGCCGCTCCCGCAACTCGGCCTCGGCGAGCTGCCCCACCGAACCGACCAGGGCCGGCATCGCCGGATGGAAGGTGGACGCCGGACCGCTCACGTCCAGGATGCCCAGCAGCCGCCGGTCGCGCGGGTCGTGCACGGGCACGGCGGCACAGGTCCAGCTGTGCAGGGTGTGCAGGTAGTGCTCGGCGGAGTGCACCTGCACCGCCCGGCCCAGGGCGAGCGCCGTACCGACCGCGTTGGTGCCGGTCGCGTGCTCGGCCCAGGCCGCGCCCTCCTCCAGGCAGATGCCGTTCGCCCGCCGCAGCACCCCGGCGTTCCCGTGCCGCCACAGCACCCTGCCCTGCTCGTCGGTGACCACCATGATCTGGAAGGACGCGTCGGCGATGCCGGCGAGGCCCCGGGTGAGCGTCCCCATCACCTCGGAGAGGAGGGTGGTCCTGCGCCGCTCCTCCAGCTCGTCCCGGTGGAGCAGCACACTGCTCGTCCCCCGGTCCGGGTCGAGACCGAGCCGGGCCATCCGCCGCCAGGACGCGTCGATGACCGGCCGGGGCGCCACCGGCGGCGTCCGGCCCGCCAGCGTCTCCTCCCGCACCCGGTGCAGCAGCCTGGTGGCACGGGCGGAGTCCATGGCGGCCAGTCGCCTCATGTCGAGCCGCGTGTCCTTCATCGGTCTCTCCCCCCGTCCGGGACGGACGTCCCGGACGTCGTGCCCATCGTGCCGTCCGGGACCGTCCGCCGAGACCCGGTTCGGACCATCCTGCAACCCCCTGCAACCCTCGCCGCCGGCCGCCCCCCGGACGACACTGCTACGAGCGGCGGGTGGTGCCGTGTCGGCGCGGCACCACCCCCGCTCTTCCGCGCGCGCCGGTCCCGACGGGCCCACCCCTGGCGCGCGCGGGACGGCTTCCGGCCGCGCGGGGGACCCGCCGCGGCCTTCCGGCGGCGGTACGGCTCCAGGGCCGCCGCCCGTCCTCGTACGGCCCCCGGCCCCCCCGTCCTCGTACGGCCCCCGGCCGGCCGGCCGCGTACGGACCCCGGGCCCGCCCGCGTACGGCGCCCCCGGCCCGCCCCTCCGCCCCGGCGCCGTGTCCCTCAGACCTCCACCCGGGCCCGCTCCACCACCGCCCCCAGGTCCAGCGTGTGCGGCAGCGTCCCGAAGGCCGCGCCGCCGTCCCCGCCCAGGCGTCCCGCGCAGAACGCGTCCGCCACCTCCGGCGGGGCCCACCGCGCGAGCAGCGCGCCCTGGAGCACGAGCGCCATCCGCTCCGCGAGCCGCCGCGACCGCGCCTCGATCCCCTCCAGGTCCGCCAGTTCGGCGAGCAGCCCCCGGACCGCCCGGTCGAGCCGGTGGTCCGCGCCCCGCGCCGCCCCGACCTCCCGCAGGAAGGCGTCGAGCGCGGCCGGCTCGGTCCGCAGCACCCGCACCACGTCGAGGGCCTGCACGTTCCCCGAACCCTCCCAGACCGAGTTGAGCGGCGACTCGCGCAGCAGCCGGGGCATCCCCGACTCCTCCACGTACCCGTTGCCGCCCAGGCACTCCAGGGCCTCGGTCACCACCGGCGTGCACCGCTTCGTCACCCAGTACTTCGCCACCGGCACCGCGATCCGCAGCAGCGCCCGCTCCCGCGCGGCGTCCTCCCCGGCCGCGTCCACCGCGTCGTACGCCGCCGCGAGCCGCATCCCGAGGACCGTCGCCGCCTCCGACTCCAGCGCCAGGTCCGCGAGCACGTTCCGCATCAGCGGCTTCCCGATCAGCGGCCCGCCGAAGGCGCTCCGGTACGCGCAGTGGTGCACGGCCTGCGCCACCGCCTGCCGCATCAGCGCCGCCGAACCGAGCACGCAGTCCAGCCGGGTCGCCGCCACCGCCCCCATGACCGAACGGAGCCCGCACCCCTCCTCGCCGATCCGGCGCGCCCACGTCGTCCCGTCGAACTCCACCTCGGCGGAGGCGTTCGACCGGTTGCCCAGCTTGTCCTTGAGCCGCTGGATCGCGAAGGCGTTGCGCGACCCGTCCGGGAGCACCCGGGGCACCAGGAAGCACGTCGGGCCCGCCGGGGCCCGCGCCAGGACCAGGAAGGCGTCCGACATCGGCGCCGAACAGAACCACTTGTGCCCGGTCAGGACGTACTCGCCGTCCACGGCCAGCGGACGCGCCTCCGTGGTGTTCGCCCGGACGTCGCTGCCACCCTGCTTCTCCGTCATCGCCATCCCGAGCAGCGCGCCCGGCTTCTCCGCGACCGGCAGCAGCGCCCGCTCGTACACGTGCGAACGGGCCGCCGGCTCCCAGACCTCCGCGAGCTCCGGCTCGACGCGCAGCGCGGGCACCGCCGCGTGCGTCATCGACAGCGGGCAGCCGTGCCCCGCCTCCGCCTGCGTCGCCACCAGGAACCCGGCGGCCCGCCGCACGTGACCGCCCGGACGGCCCCACGCGTCCGTGAGCCCCGCCGACACGGAACGCCCCAGGAGACGGTGCCAGGCCGGGTGGAAACGGACCTCGTCCACCCGGTTGCCGTACCGGTCGTGGGTCCGCAGCCGCGGCGGGTACTCGTTCGCCTGTTCGCCCCACTCGCGCACCTGCTCCGAGCCCGTCGCCCGGCCGAGCAGCGCCAGCTCCTCCCGCGCCTCCCCGCGCAGGTCCGGGCCGAGGTGCCGCTCGACCGCCTCGGCCAGGGCCCGGTCGCCCGTGAAGACGTCGTACTCCACGAGGGGAGGAGGCTGATTGGTCACTGTGTGGGTGGTCCGCGCCATGCGGATACGGTAAGCAGGTGCAGGCAGCAAGAGAAACACCCGAACGGCCCGAGCGGCGGCCCGGAAGCAGGCTCCACCGCGCCCGCGTCCTCTACCGCAACGTCTCGAAGCGGAAGATGGTCTGGCTGCTCCTCAAGGACACCGTCAACTCCTGCGTCGAGTACCGCATCCTCGGCCTCGCCGCCGAGGCGGCGTTCTTCACCCTGCTGTCCCTGCCGCCCCTGCTCCTCGGCCTGATCGCCCTCCTGGGCTACGCCGACGACTGGACCAACACCGACACCGTCACCAGCATCCAGGAGAACATCCTCCGCGCCGCCGGAACGGTCCTCTCCGACCGGGGCGTCGAGGAGATCGCCAAACCGGTCCTGGACGACGTCACCCGGGGCAAACGGCCCGACCTGATCTCCCTCGGCTTCGCCATCGCCCTCTGGTCCGGCTCCCGCGCGGTGAACGTCTTCATCGACACCATCACCGTCATGTACGGCCTCGACGGCCACCGCGGCATCGTGAAGACCCGGCTCCTCGCCTTCCTGCTCTACCTCGTGGCCCTGGTCGTCGGCGCCGTCGTGCTGCCCCTCGCCGTCGTCGGCCCGGACCGGGTCGTCGAACTCGTCCCCTGGAGCACGGAGGTCGTCTCCGTCCTGTACTGGCCGGCCGTCATCCTCCTCAGCATCGTCTTCCTCACCACGCTCTACCACGTGTCCGTGCCCGTACGGTCGCCGTGGATCGAGGACATCCCCGGCGCCCTCGTCGCGCTCGCCATGTGGGTCCTCGGCAGCTTCCTGCTGCGCATCTACCTCACCAGCCAGGTCGAGGGGCCGACCATCTACGGCTCCCTCGCCGCGCCCATCGCCGTCCTCCTCTGGATCGGCGTCTCCGCCTTCGCCGTCCTCGTCGGCGCCGCCGTGAACGCCGCCATCGACCGCGTCTGGCCCTCCGTCGCCACCGCCGCCGCCCGCGAGGCCAACGAGCGGGCCCGCGCCGCCCAGGCGGCGGAACTCGTCGCCCGGGTACGGGCCGAGGCCGACGACGTGGACGAGGACGACCCGGACATGCCCTCCGAGTTCCCCGAACGCTGGTCGAAGTTCCTCCCCCCGGACGACGTGAAGTCCCGCCTCAACGCGAACCGGGAGAAGGACTGACACCGGGAGGGGCGTGGTACGAGGAGCGCCCGGCCCTCCTCGCGGGAGCCGTCCTGTGGACCGCCGGGACCGATCCGGCGACGCCCGCCCGGCCGGTCCTGCCCGACGGCTGCATGGACCTGATCTGGGCCGACGGCCGCCTCCTGGTGGCCGGACCCGACACCCGCGCGCACCTGCCGGCGGAGACCGCCGCCCGGTACGCCGGACTCCGCTTCGCCCCCGGCGACGCGCCCCGCGTCCTCGGCGTCCCGGCCCGCGAACTGCGCGACCGCCTGGTCCCCCTCGACGCCCTGGGGGACGGGGCCGGGGCACGCCGGGCCGGCGAACGGATCGCCGCCGCCCCCGACCCGGCCGCCGCCCTGGAGGAGTTCGTACGGCTCCGGGCCGTCGGCGCCCCCGCCCCCGACCCGCTCCTGCGGGCCGTCGTGGCGCGCCTCGCCGCGGGCCGGCCGGTCGCGGAGACGGCCGACGCGACCGGGCTCGGCGCACGGCAGCTCCACCGCCGCTCCCTCGACGCCTTCGGCTACGGCCCCAAGACCCTCGCCCGGATCCTCCGCTTCCAGCGCGCCCTCGCCCTGATCCGGACCGGCGTGCCGTACGCGGAGACGGCCGCCCGCGCGGGCTGCGCCGACCAGGCCCACCTGGCCCGCGAGGTCCGCGCGCTCGCGGGCACGACGCCCGGCGCCTACGCGCGCGCGACGGCCCCGCCGGCGGGACCGGGACCTTCGGCGTCCGCGAAGAGCGAGACCCCGCAGCCGTCCGGATCGAGGACCACCGCGTAACGCTGCCCCCAGAACGCGTCCCACGGCTCCAGGTGCCCCGGGTGCCCGGCGGCGACCAGCTCCCCGTACAACGCGTCCACCTCGGCCGGAGACCCGCACCGGAAGGCGAGCTCGACCCGGTGCCCGCCCCGGGGCCGCGTCCAGCCCGGGTCGAAGGACCGGACCACGTCCTCGGTGTCCCAGGCGACCCGCAGCCCGCCGGGCAGCGCCACCTCCACGTGCGGAGCGGCCTCGGCCCCCTCCGGAACCTCCAGGCCGAGACGCCGGTAGAAGGCGAGGGAGGCGGCCATGTCGGAGACGACGATCCCGATCAGATCGAGGCAGGGCGTGGGGGCGGGCGTGGGCGTGGGCGTGGCGCGGGGTGCTGTGTCCATGCATCGCAGACTAGGAGGCCCCGCCGGACCGGTCTTGTACGGATCGGACGCCGGTCCGCGGCGGCGACGGCGACGACCGGGCGGGCGGGAGAAGGCAGGGAGGAGGGGCGTGGCCGACGACCGCCGCGAACAGGAACCGTGCCCGCACGAGGAGCCCCGCTCACGCCACCGCCACGGCGGCCGGGCCGATCACGGCCGCTCTCGCCTCCATTCGGAAGACTTCACTTCCCCATGTGAGACGGCCGACCGGGGGATGAGGTCCGCCAGGGCTTCGACCAGAGGTGTTCGATGACCGTTAAGCCTCATTGGTCGCAATCTGAAGAAGTGGGTAAAATCGGCTGCCCGCCCGAACGAAACCCCAGGTCGAGGCCTGTGTTCCCCGCGCACGCGGGGGTGGCCCCGGCGCCTAACCGGGGCGCCGGCAGGCCGTCTCGTGGTCCCCGCGCATGCGGGGGTGGTCCGGGAGACCGACAGCCCCGGGCGCGACCGGTCGAGTGGTCCCCGCGCACGCGGGGCTGGTTCCGCTCCTTCGGGCAGGTCCGTCCGCCGGGTCTTCGGTGTGGCGCGGGGGCCGGGCGACGGCGCGTCGGGCGGTTCGTTCCGCCTCGCATCCGCGAGGCGCCCCGCCGTATCGACTCACCACCGTGTCCGCAGCGCGGCCAGTGATGGTCCTGACCGGTTTCGTGGGTGGGTGCGTGACGTCTCGGTCCGTGAACTTGCCTCTTCCGAGGCGGCCTTGTGGGTGCGGTTCCGGTTCGCCGGCCGCAGGCACCGCTGCGTGGAGCCCCGTGTTTAATCGGTGGTGCCGCGCCCCGGACGGGGCTATGGTTCTGCTCGCCCGCTCCGAACGAGCGGTGTCGGTTCGTTGAGAAGAAGCAGGAGGTGAGGACATTGATGACTGTCACGGTGACGGGCTCTGCCCGCATTCAGGAGTTCATCGTTCCCACCTCTGTGGTCTCCGGCTGACACCTACTCCACTTCCGCGCGCTCGGAGCGCGCCGCCGGGGCCGCCCTTCGAAGGGTTCCCCCTTGTCTTTCCCGCTTTCCTCCCGTGCTTCCCGCACCTCCGGCTCCTCCTCGCTCGACGCCCACGGCTGGGACTCCGGCTGGGCCGCCGCCTTCGAGCCGTACGCCGCGCAGGGGCTCGTCCCCGGGCGGGTCGTCCGCGTCGACCGCGGTCAGTGCGACATCGCCACCGCCGAGGGGACCGTCCGCGCCGACACGGCGTTCGTGACCCCGCACGACCCCCTGCGGGTCATCTGCACCGGTGACTGGGCCGCCCTCGACCCGGAGGGCGCCGGCGACCCCCGGTACGTACGGGCGTGCCTGCCGCGACGGACCGCGTTCGCGCGCTCCACCTCCTCCAAGCGGTCCGAGGGGCAGATCCTCGCCGCCAACGTCGACCACGCCGTCATCGCCGTCTCGCTCGCCGTCGAGCTCGACCTCGGCCGGATCGAACGCTTCCTCGCCCTGGCCTGGGAGTCCGGCGCCCAGCCGGTCGTCGTCCTCAGCAAGGCCGACCTCGTACCCGACCCCGTCGGGCTCTCCTACCTCGTCGAGGACGTCGAGACCGTCGCCCCCGGCGTCCAGGTGCTGCCCCTCAGCTCGGCCACGGGCGAGGGACTCGACGTGCTCTCCGCCGTGGTCGCGGGCGGTACGACCGTGCTGCTCGGCGTCTCCGGCGCCGGCAAGTCCACCCTCGCCAACGCCCTCGTCGGCGAGGACGTCATGTCGGTCCGGGCCGCCCGCGACGTCGACGGCAAGGGCCGTCACACCACCACCACCCGCAACCTCTTCGTCCTGCCGGGCGGGGGCGTCCTCATCGACACCCCCGGCCTGCGCGGCGTCGGGCTCTGGGACGCCGAGGCCGGCGTCGGCCAGGTCTTCTCGGAGATCGAGGAACTGGCCCGGGACTGCCGCTTCCACGACTGCGCCCACGAGGCGGAGCCGGGCTGCGCGGTGACGGCGGCGATCGAGGACGGCACCCTGCCCGAGCGGCGCCTGGACAGCTACCGCAAGCTGCTGCGGGAGAACCAGCGGATCGTGGCCAAGACCGACGCCCGTCTGCGCGGCGAGATCCGCAGGGACTGGAAGCGCACGATGACCGCGGGCCGCGCCGCCGTGGAGTTCAAGCGCCACGGCCGCCTGCGGTAGCCCGTACGTACGCGTGTGGCCGTGTGGCCGTGTGTCCCGTACGGGACACACGGCGTACGACCGTCCCATACGCGCCCGGTGGTGCGACCGTACGGCCCCGGGGAACGCGGTGTCCGAAAACCGCGAGCCCCGGGTGCCCGGCGGCCGCACACTGGAACCCGTGAGGGACGACGACACCCGCTACGAGGCGGTCAGCAGCAGGGACGCGCGGTTCGACGGAGCGTTCTTCTTCGCAGTCCGGACCACCGGCATCTACTGCCGTCCCAGCTGCCCCGCCGTCACCCCCAAGCGGCGCAACGTCGCCTTCTTCCCGACGGCCGCCGCCGCCCAGGGCCACGGCTTCCGCGCCTGCCGCCGCTGCCGCCCGGACGCCGTGCCCGGCTCCGCCGAGTGGAACGTACGGGCCGACGTCGTCGGGCGCGCCGTACGGCTGATCGGGGACGGCGTCGTCGACCGCGAGGGCGTGCCCGGCCTCGCCGGACGCCTCGGCTACAGCGCCCGGCAGGTCCAGCGGCAGCTCACCGCCGAACTCGGCGCCGGACCCGTCGCGCTCGCTCGCGCCCAGCGGGCCCACACCGCCCGGCTGTTGCTCCAGACCACCGGCCTGCCCGTCACCGAGATCGCCTTCGCGTCCGGCTTCGCCAGCGTCCGCCAGTTCAACGACACGATCCGCGCCGTCTACGCCCGCACCCCCACCGCCCTGCGCGCCGAGGCCGGGGCCGGCGCGGGAGCCCGTACCGCCCTCGCCGCCGGGGTGCCGCTGCGGCTCGCCCACCGGGGCCCCTACGCGGCCGGAGAGGTCTTCGACCTGCTCGCCGCCGAGGCCGTGCCCCGCGTCGAGGAGGTCGTCGGCGTCCCGGGCGCCCGCACCTACCGGCGCACCCTCCGCCTTCCGTACGGCACCGGTGTCGTCTCCGTGGACGAGCGTTCCGCCGGACGCTGGCTCGACGCCCGCATCCACCTCACCGAACTGCGCGACCTGACCACCGCCGTGCACCGGCTGCGCCGCCTCTTCGACCTGGACGCCGACCCGTACGCCGTCGCCGAACGCCTCGGGGCCGTCCCCGCCCTCGCCGCCGAGGTGGCCGCCCGCCCCGGTGTGCGGTCCCCGGGCGCGGCCGACCCGGAGGAGTTCGCGCTGCGCGCCCTCCTCGGCGCCGAGGGGGCCGCGCGGGCCGTCGAGGAGCACGGCGCCCCCCTGGCCACCGCCTGCGGCGGCCTCACCCACCTCTTCCCGGAGCCCCGGGACCTGACCGGCCACCCCGTCGCGGGCCCACTGGCCCGCGCGCTCGCGGACGGAGCCGTACGCCTCGACCCCGGCGCCGACCGCGACGAGGCCGAGCGGGCGCTGCTCGCCGTCCCCGGAGTGACCCCGGGGACCGCCGCCCTGATCCGCATGCGGGCCCTCGGCGACCCCGACGTGGCCCCGGCGGACGGCCCGTACGCGTTCCGGGGTGCCGGTCCCGGCGCGGAGGAGTGGCGGCCGTGGCGCTCGTACGCCGCCCGCTACCTCGGGACCCCGCCCGGGGGCCACGGCACCGGATGACCACCCGGTGGGGGCTGCTTCCCGTACGGGATTCCCGGACCGGTTCCCGTACGGGACCCAGGGGTCGGCTCCTGTACGGGTCCCCCCTGGGGTCGACTCCCGTACGGGTCCCCCCTGGGGCCGACTCCCGTACGCGTCCCCCGGGGGTCGGCTCCCGTACGGGACAGCCGCGTCGGCCGACCCCCGTACCCCCCGCCCCGCCCCGCCCGGGTTCAGCCCCAGAGCACCGCGCCCGTCCACGCCCCCGCGATCAGCAGGCAGGCGAACAGTTCCACCAGCACGCTCGTGCCCACCGCCCGCATCACCGCCCGGGTCGCCGCCCGGGCCTGTCCGTGCCCGCCGAGGCGGAGCCGTTCCGCGAGGTAGATCCCGCCGACGAAGCCGGGCACCGCGCCGAGCACCGGAACGACGACGAAGCCCAGGAGCGCGCCCGTCCCGGCGTACGCCACCATCCGGCGGGTGATCCCGACGCCCCGGAAGCGGCGCGGCGGCAGCTGCCAGACGATCACCTGGGTGAGGAGCAGCAGACCCGTGGCGGAGACCAGCAGGGTCCAGGCAAGGCCCGTCCGCTCGTGCAGCGACCACCAGAGCATCGCCGCCCACACCAGCCACGTTCCCGGCACACCGGGCACCAGGACCCCGGACAGGCCGAGCAGCATCACCGTCGCGATCATCAGGAGCTGCCACACACCCACGGTGCCAGCGTGCACGACGGCACGGACTCCCGCAGGCCGCGGCGGGCGGACGGAGTACCACGGGCACGGGGCGGAGAGGGCCGGGCCGGCTCCGGACCGCCCGGGATGAGAAGAGGGGACGACCCCGGGCCGCCCGGGATGAGGGGCAGAGGGAGACTCCGGGCCGTCCGGGAGAGGGCAGAGGACGACCCCGGGTCGCCCGGGCGAGCGCGGGGGCCCGGCACCCGGGGGTCCGGGCAGAGGTCCGGAGTCAGCTCCGGGCCACCCAGCCCTTCTCGTACGCGTGCCAGCCCAGCTGCAGCCGGGTCGAGACCCCGGCCAGCTCCATCAGCCCCTTCACCCGCCGCTGCACCGTCCGCAGCCCCAGGTCCAGCTGTTTCGCCACGCTCGCGTCGGTCATCCCGGCCAGCAGCAGGGAGAGGATCTCCAGGTCCAGTACGTCGGGGCCCGGCGCCTCGTCCTCGGTGATCCGCGCGCCCGCCCCGAGCCGCAGCGGCAGCGCGTCCCGCCACACCGACTCGAAGAGGCCCGTGAGCGATTCGAGGAGCCCGCTCGCGTGCACCACGAGCGCGGCGGGCTCCGCGCCCCGCCCGGTCAGCGGGACCATCGCCAGGGACTGGTCGGCGATCACCAGCTTCGTGGGGACCCGGTCCACGACCCGGATGCGCTCCTCGCGGCCCAGCGCCGCCGCCAGCTCCAGGAGCCCGGACGGCAGGCTCAGCACCTCGCGCTCGATCACCACCCGGTAGCGCACCCCGCGTCCGGCCGCCTGTTCCTCCGCCTCGTTCTCCAGGCCGGAGACCGCGATCGGCCTGCCCGTCACCAGGGCGCAGACCTCCTCCGACGCGCCCAGCTGGAGCTGGAGGAAGCGGTGGGTCACCGCGCTCGCGCCGGTCACCACCTCCACCAGGTCGTGCACGGCGGCCTCCGCCGCCTCCGCCCGGTACTCCTCGGCGAGCAGCGCGGCCGCCAGCTCGGCCCGTTCCAGCTCGTGGCGCTGCTGGGTCAGCAGCGCGCCGAGCGCCACCCCCGGCGGGGCCGCGACCCACCGGCCCGTACGGGCCGAGGACTGGGCGGCGAGCCCCTGCGCCTCCAGGCGCCGCAGGGCCCGCTCGGTCTCCCGCTCGGGCAGGGCGAGCCGGTGCGCCAGGTCCGTGACCTCGGCCGCGCCCAGCGCGACCAGGGCGCGGTACGCGGACTCCTGGCGTTCGTCGAGCCCTATCGCTCCCAGCATGGGTGCCCGCCCCTCGTCCCCCTCCGCCGGGCGCCCCGACGAACCGGGGACGCCCACCGGAGGCATTCGTTCCGTCGGTGACCTGGCGGGAAACGGCCACGGCGTATTCCCGCCCGCCCCATCATCCCCGCACCGCCCCCACCTCTGCCAATGTGGCGCCACCGCAGCACCAACGGCCCCTGGGAGCGGGTTTCTTGCGCCCTCTTCCCGGAATCAGATGGAGAGAGCGATGCGCCCGTTTTCGCGTACGGCCCTGGGAGCGGCGACCGCCGTCGTCCTGGCGGCCACCGCGGTCGCGCCGTCCGTGGCGAATGAGCCGACGGACGGCACGACCGGAAAGAGACCACTGGTCGGCAGCGAGGCCCAGGCCCGCACCGGGACACGGGCCACCACGGTCACCCTGGTCACCGGCGACCGCGTCCTGGTCACCCACGACACCGAGGGCGACCCGGCGGCCACGGCCCTGCCCCGCGAGGACGGGACCGTTCCCTCCGTCCAGACCCGCCGCTCCGGCAAGGACCTGTACGTGTACCCCGAGGCCGCCACCGCCGCGCTCGCCGCCGGACGCGTCGACGAGGAGCTCTTCAACGTCACCGGCCTGATCCGGCAGGGCTACGACGACGACGCCACCACGACCCTGCCCCTCATCGCGGTCTACGGCTCCGACGTCGCCCGCTCCGTCCCCCTCACCCCCCGGGGCGCCCGGCGCGGCCAGGTCCTCGCGGCCGTCGACGGCGTCGCGCTCACGACGGAGAAGAAGGGGGCCGCCACCTTCTGGGCCGAGATCGACGCCCCGAAGGCCCGCACCGCCTCCGGCATCCGCAAGCTGTGGCTCGACCGCAAGGTCGAGGCCACCCTGGAGCGTTCGACGAAGCAGGTGCACGCCCCCGAGGCGTGGGCCGCCGGCTACGACGGCAAGGGCACCAGGGTCGCCGTCCTCGACACCGGCGCCGACGTGGAGCACCCCGACCTCGAGGGCCGCGTCACCGCCTCCAAGAACTTCACCGATTCCGGCACCACCGACGACCACCAGGGCCACGGCACCCACACCATCTCCACCGTCGGCGGCTCCGGCGCGGCGAGCGGCGGCAAGAAGAAGGGCGTCGCGCCCGGCGCGGAGCTCCTCAACGGCAAGGTCCTCGACGACTCCGGTTCCGGGGCGATCTCCTGGATCATCGCCGGCATGGAGTGGGCCGTCGCCCAGGGCGCCGACGTCGTCTCCATGAGCCTCGGCAGCCCCGTCCCCACCGACTGCACCGACCCGATGAGCGTCGCCGCCGAGCAGCTCGCGCAGAACGAGGGCACCCTCTTCGTCGTCGCCGCCGGCAACGAGGGGCCCTCCCTCAACACCGTCTCCTCGCCCGGCTGCGCGCCCAGCGCGCTCACCGTCGGCGCCACCGACCGCGACGACTCCACCGCGTACTTCTCCAGCCGCGGCCCGACGCTCGTCAACCACACCCTCAAGCCCGAGATCGCGGCGCCCGGCGTCGCCATCTCCGCCGCCGCGGCCGGCGGTCGCGGCCCGTACGCCTACCAGTCCATGTCCGGTACGTCGATGGCCACCCCGCACGTCGCGGGCGCCGCCGCGATCGTCAAGCAGCGCCACCCCGACTGGACCGCCCAGCGGATCAAGGCCGCGCTCGTCGCCTCCGCCGAGAGCGACGTCCCCGGCGACGTCCGCGAGGTCGGCGCCGGCCGCCTCGACGTGAAGGCCGCCGTCGACCAGAAGGTCATCGGCGCCCCCGCCGTCCAGGGCGGCACCTTCTCCTGGCCGCAGGACAGGAGCGACCGCACCACCGTCTCCGTCCCGTACACCAACACCTCCGCCGCCCCGGTCACCCTGGACCTGGCCGTCGAGGAGGTCACCGGCAACGACGGCTCCCGCGTGCGGTCGGCCGTCGCCCGCACCGGCGCCCGGACCGTCACCGTCCCGGCCGGCGCCACCGTGAACGTCCCGCTGGAACTCGACCCCGCCGCCCGCCTGGACCGCGCCCAGTACGGCGACGTGACCGGCCGCGTGATCGCCACCGGCAGGGGAGGCGTCCACGTCTCCACCCCGTTCTCCCTGTACGTCGAGCCCGAGACCGTCACCCTGCGCGTCAAGCTGATCGACCGCCTGGGCGAGCCCGCCGCCGGCTCCTCCTCCGTCGACCTCATCGGCACGGACGACGCCACCGGGGAGCGCCGCTTCAACGAGGGCGCCGCCGACCAGGTCTACCGCCTGCGCCCCGGCAGCTACTTCCTCTCCTCCTTCGTCACCACGCCCGACGCGGGCGAGGGCGCCACGCTGAACGACTCGCTCACCTACCTCGGCCGTCCGCAGCTGGAGCTGACGAAGGACACCACGGTCGTCCTCGACGCCCGCAAGGCCCACAGGCTGTCGGTGAAGACGGACCGGGAGGTCGAACTCCGGGGTGCCACGCTGGGGTTCGCCCGCACCTGGGGAGACTCCTGGATACACGCCGGCACCGCCGCCGGACCGCGCAGCGTCCGCGGCTACTACGCCTCCGTCGAAGGCCGTGCCCAC
This sequence comes from Streptomyces sp. NPDC041191, assembly GCF_055591945.1. Lineage (NCBI taxonomy): Bacteria > Bacillati > Actinomycetota > Actinomycetes > Kitasatosporales > Streptomycetaceae > Streptomyces > Streptomyces sp. NPDC041191. Next base: position 446,133 of record NZ_JBVIZC010000003.1, read on the forward strand.
GAGGGCGACTTCGAGTTCGGCAGCTACTGGCGGGGCGCCGCCCCGCAGATCACCTCCCTGCGCACCGGTGACGGGCTGACCCTGCACCCGCTCACCGCGTCCATCGCCTCCGACAACCTCGACGGCACGGGCTCCGCCCGCCTCGTCGACGCCGGAACGGGCACCCCGGACGAGCTGAAGGCCGCCGACGTCAAGGGCGGCATCGCCCTCGTCCGCCTCCCGGACGACTCCAACGACGTGCTCCCCGTCGTCCGCGCCGCCAAGGCCGCCGGAGCCGTCGCCGTCGTCGTCCACCACGCGGCCCCCGGCCGCTGGTACCCGATCGGCGGCTTCATGGGCGCCGGTCTGCCGGCCCTCTCCGTCCCCTCCGCGGAGGCGACCGCGCTCCTGACGAGGCTGGCGGCGGGCCCGGTCACCCTCGCGTGGAAGGCCACCGCGAAGAGCCCGTACGTCTACAACCTCGCGTTCCCCGAGACCGGCACGATCCGCGCCGGCAAGGAGTACCGGGTCCGCGACCGCGAACTGGGCCGCACGGACTCCACGTACGGTTCCACCGGCACCGCCGCCGACTTCATGGACAGCCCCGCGGCCCACCGGCCCAACGGCGTCCGCGTCTCCTTCGCCGCCCTCGAAGCGGTCCCGATGCCCGGCACCCGGACCGAGTACCACTCCACCGGCGACACCGCCTGGGAGCAACTGGTCGGCAGCAACTTCCCCTTCGGCGAACTCATGGTCGGCACCCGGCACGTCTACACGGCGGGGGAGAAGCGCACCGAACGCTGGTACGACGGGGTCATCGCCCCCACCGCGCCGCGCGACACCACCGGGAAGCCGGTCCTCGTCGCCGAGCGGCAGGGCAACGTCATCGGCTTCGCCGCCGCGATGTGGGGCGACAACACCCACCACGCCCTGCCCGGTTCCTTCGGCGACGTCGGCAACCTCCGCCTCCGCCGCGACGGCGAACTCCTCGACGAGACCGCCTGGCCCTACGGCACCTTCGAGGTACCGGCCGGATCCGGGACGTACACGCTCGAACAGAACGTCGCGAAGTTCGCCAGCAAGGTGTGGGCCCGCTCCACGTCCGTCAACTCGGTGTGGAAATTCACCTCCAAGCTCGACGAGAACGTCTATTCTCAGGGGATCCCGATTCTCTTCCCCCGGTACGACCTTCCGGAGGACGGCCTCAAGACCCTCGCCGCGACCGACGGCCAGCACATCGGCCTCACCGTGACGGGTCACGCGGGCTACACCCCCGCGCCGCTCACCTCGGCCAGGCTCTCGTACTCCTACGACGGGGGCGCGACCTGGACCGGAGCGCGGGTCTCCCAGCAGGGCGGCCGCTGGACCGCGACCGTGAACCACGCGGGCGCGACCGGCAAACCGGTCACCCTGAAGGCCGAACTGACGGACGCCAACGGCAACTCCGTCACCCAGACCGTGGTCCGCGCCTACGACGTGCGCTGACCACGCCGGTCCGCCGGACGTCCTTCCCGTGGGGGGTGGGGTCGTCCGGCGGACCACCCGTGTGCCACGACGCTTTTCGCGATGTCCCGTTTTCGGGACCCCCGCCCGGTGGACAATAAGGGCATGACTCAGCAGGCGGACAGCTGGTGGGACAAGCTCTACGACGAGTCGGAGCCGGACACGGCCCCGGCGGTCCCGGGTGACACGCTCGACGACCACTTCGCCACGGCGGCCCGCGCCACGGCGGGCCCACCGGGCGGCGCACCACCCCCGGACCCCAGGGCCGCGCGGCCGGAACCGGCCCCGGCGGCCCCGGCGGCCCCGGCGGCCCCGGCGGCCCCGGCGGCCCCGGCCTCCGGTCCGGGCACGGACACGGCGGAGCCGGCCCCGATCACCGTCCCGGCCCCGGCGGCGCCTTCGTCCCCCACGGCGCCCGCGCCCCCCACGGCGAGTCCGGCCACCCCGCCACCCGCCCCTACTTCCGCGCCCACGCCCCCTGCGCCTTCCGCCTCCACGCCCGCACCTCCCGTTCCCCCCACACCTCCCGCACCTCCCGTTCCCCCCGCACCTCCCCTCCCGCCCGCGCCCGCCGTCCGGGCGCCGGCGCCCCCGGACCCGGACCCGGACCAGAACCCGGACCAGAACCCGGACCCGGACCGGAACCCCGGCCCCGTACCGGCGGACGGTGCCGCCGAGCCGGCCGTACGGACCGCCGTGCCCCGGCCCCGCGCCGGGTTCGTCGGCAGCCGGCCGCCGACCTACGACCCCGAACCCACCGCCCTGCCCGCCGCCCGTCCGGGCGAACTCGCCGGGCTGGTCGCGGACACCGTCCTCGACGGCGCCCGCTACGGGACCTGCGCCCTGCGCGCCGCCTCCGTACGCGGCGATTCCGCCCGCTACCGGGGCGAGTTCCGCCGCGACGCCCTCCTCACCGCCCGCTTCGGCCACGACGAGGCCGCGCTCGTCCTCGTCGCCGTCGCCGCCGGTTCCCGCGCCGCCGAGGACGCCCACGTCGCCGCGGCCGATGCCTGCCGGTGGATCGCGGAGGCCGTCTGCCGCAGTCACGCCCGGCTCTCCGAGGACATCAGGTCAGGCCGCCGGCGCGACCTCAAGTCCGGACTGCACCGGCTCACCGACCGCACGTACGGCAAGCTGCGCGCCCGCGCCGCCGAGAAGGGCCTCGCCCCCGAGGGGTACACCGCGTCGCTCCGCTGCCTCCTCCTCCCCGCCGACCCCGAGTGCCGCACCCGGATCTTCTTCGGGGTCGGCGGCGGAGGTCTCTTCCGGCTCCGCGACGGTGCCTGGCAGGACATCGAACCGCTCCTCCCTGAACCGGCCGCCGCCACCGGCGCCCCCGCCGCCGGGCCCGGCTCGCCGTCCGCTCCGGAGGCGACCGAGGAGGGCGACCGGCTCACCATGGACCTCGGCATCACCACCGCGCCCGGACCGCTGGTCGAGGAGCCCGTACCGCCGCCGGCCGAACCGTTCCGCTTCCGCGCCTCCGTAGCCCGTTCCGGTGACGTCCTGCTGCTCGCCTCGCCCGGCCTGGCCGATCCGATGCGCGGCGAACCCGGTCTCGCCCGGGAGCTGGCCGGCCGCTGGACCGGGGCGGAACCGCCCGGCCTCGCCGAGTTCCTCGCCGACACCCAGCTGAGGGTGACCGGTTACGCCGATGACCGTACGGCGGCGGCGGTCTGGGAGGCGTAACCCGGCGGGCCGTGTGTTGATGGGACCATGGCCAAACAGAACGTCGCTGAACAGTTCGTCGACATCCTCGTGCGCGCGGGCGTGAAGCGCCTCTACGGGGTGGTCGGCGACAGCCTGAACCCGGTCGTCGACGCCATCCGCCGCACCCGCGGGATCGACTGGGTCCACGTGCGGCACGAGGAGACCGCGGCCTTCGCGGCGGGCGCCGAGGCTCAGATCACCGGGAGCCTCGCCGCCTGCGCGGGCTCCTGCGGTCCGGGCAACCTGCACCTCATCAACGGCCTGTACGACGCCCACCGCTCCATGGCCCCGGTCCTCGCCCTCGCCTCGCAGATCCCGTCCGGCGAGATCGGCCTCGGCTACTTCCAGGAGACCCACCCCGACCAGCTCTTCCGCGAGTGCAGCCACTACAGCGAACTCATCTCCAACCCGCAGCAGATGCCCCGGCTGCTCCACACGGCGATCCAGCACGCCGTCGGCCGCGGCGGCGTCAGCGTCGTCTCGCTGCCCGGCGACATCGCCGCCGAGCCGGCCCCGGAGAAGAGCGCGGAGAGCGCCCTCGTCACCACCCGGCCCACCGTCCGTCCGGGGGACGCCGAGGTGGACGCCCTGGTCCGGATGATCGACGACGCCGACCGGGTGACGCTCTTCTGCGGCAGCGGCACGGCCGGGGCGCATGAGGAGGTGATGCGGTTCGCCGAGCGGATCAAGGCACCGGTCGGCCACGCCCTGCGGGGCAAGGAGTGGATCCAGTACGACAATCCGTACGACGTCGGCATGAGCGGTCTGCTCGGGTACGGCGCCGCCTACGAGGCCACCCACGAGTGCGACCTGCTGATCCTGCTCGGCACCGACTTCCCGTACAACGCCTTCCTGCCCGACGACGTCAGGATCGTCCAGGTGGACGTCCGGCCCGAACGCCTCGGGCGCCGCTCCCGGATCGACCTCGCCGTCTGGGGGGACGTCCGGGAGACCCTGCGCTGCGTGACGCCCCGGGTCCGGGCCAAGAAGGACCGCCGCTTCCTCGACAAGATGCTCAAGAAGCACGCCGACGCCCTCGAAGGGGTCGTCAGGGCGTACACCCGCAAGGTCGAGAAGCACACCCCCATCCACCCCGAGTACGTCGCCTCCGTACTGGACGAACTGGCCGACGACGACGCCGTGTTCACCGTCGACACGGGCATGTGCAACGTCTGGGCGGCCCGCTACCTCACCCCGAACGGACGGCGCAGGATCATCGGCTCGTTCAGCCACGGCTCGATGGCGAACGCGCTCCCGCAGGCGATCGGCGCGCAGTTCACCGACCTGAACCGCCAGGTCGTCTCGCTCTCCGGCGACGGCGGGTTCTCCATGCTCATGGGGGACTTCCTCACGCTCCTCCAGTACGACCTGCCCGTGAAGGTCGTCGTCTTCGACAACTCCTCGCTCGGCATGGTCGAGCTGGAGATGATGGTCGCCGGGCTCCCCTCGTACGGGACGACGAACAGGAACCCGGACTTCGCCGCCATCGCCCGCGCCGCCGGGGCCTACGGCGTCCGGGTCGAGAAGCCCAAGCAGCTCGCGGGCGCCCTCAAGGAGGCGTTCAGGCACAAGGGGCCGGCCCTGGTGGACGTCGTCACCGACCCCAACGCCCTCTCCATCCCGCCGAAGATCAAGGCCGACATGGTCACCGGCTTCGCGCTCTCCGCCGGCAAGATGGTCCTGGACGGGGGAGTGGGGCGGATGCTCCAGATGGCCCGCTCGAACCTGCGGAACGTACCCAGACCCTGACCCTCCGCGACCACTCCATGTGTGTCGGCGGCCCTGCGGGGCATGCATCCCCGTGAGCCTGTTCGACGCGACCACGGGTGGGGGGACATGACCGGGGAGGCACGGCAGCCGACTCAACTGCTCAGAAAGGTGGGATGCGCGGATCTCGCCGCCGTTCCGGAGGTGCGGCACGCCCTGCGCGAACTGCTGGGGAAGTGGGGCGGGCCGGGCGCCTCCGACGTGGCCGAGCTGCTCACCAGCGAACTGGTGACCAACGCCCTGGTCCACACCGACCACGGGGCCGTCGTGACCGCGACGGTCGTCCCCGAGCAACTGAGGGTCGAGGTGCGCGACTTCGTCCCGGGGCTGAGGACGTCGTCCGCCCCGCCCGCCGACGACGGCACGAACGGACGGGGGCTCGTCCTCGTCCGGTCCCTGGCCGACTCCTGGGGCGTCGAGGACCAGGGGACGGGCAAGGTGGTGTGGTTCGAACTGAGCGGCGAGGCCGCGTGAGCGGTCGCGCCACGCACCCGACGCGTCCGGGCGGACGGCGGGAACGCGCGAGGAGCGGGGCCGTCCCCGGACGGCCCCGCTCCTCGTGTTCTTCCGTTCCCGTGCTCAGCCGAACTGCTGCTCCAGGTCCTTGAGCTTGCGCTCCAGGGAGTCGAGGCGGGGCAGCGCCTGGGTGTCGTCCTCGGCGGTGGGGTCCACCGTCCGGGGGTCTCCCGTCCGGGGCTCATCGCCCTTCACGGCTTGCAGGGAGGGCCGGGGGCGGAGCGGCAGTTGTCCGGGGTCCGCTATGGCGGGCTCCACGACGGGCGCCTGGACGGCGGCCGTCGTGGAGCCCGGCCCGGAACCCGGGGCCGGCACCGCACCCGAAGGGGCCGTGGCGTTCAGGGCCGCCATCTCGCCCCGGTCGCCGCCGCGGCCGAGCCCGAAGGCGCGGTGCTGACGGTTGATCGCCCGGAGCCGGGCCCGGTCCAGCTTGACCTGGTCCCTCCTGCGCATCCGGTTCTGCTCCTTCTCCCGCCGGTCCTCGCGCACCTCGTCGACCGCCTCGTCCAGGGTCCGTACGCCCTCCAGGAGCATCAGGGACCAGGCCGCGAAGGTCTCCCGGGGGGCCCTCAGCCAGCGGACGATCCGGATCTGCGGCAGCGGACGGGGCACCAGGCCCTGTTCGCGCAGCGCGGCCCGGCGCGTCTGCTTCAGCGCCCGGTCGAAGAGGACCGCCGCCGAGAGGGACATGCCCGCGAAGAAGTGCGGAGCCCCGTCGTGGCCGATGCCCCGGGGCGCGTGCACCCAGTTGAACCAGGCCGCCGCGCCCGCGAACAGCCAGACGAGCAGGCGCGAGCCGAGGGCCGCGTCGCCGTGGCTGGCCTCGCGGACCGCGAGCACCGAACAGAACATGGCCGCCCCGTCGAGGCCGAAGGGCACGAGGTACTCCCAGCCCCCGGAGAGGTTGAGGTTCTGCCGGCCGAAGCCCACGAGGCCGTGGAAGGAGAGCGCGGCCGCGACGGCCGCGCAGCAGAAGAGCAGGCCGTACGAGGCGAACCCGTAGACGGCCTCCTTGCGCCTGCGGCGCTCCTCGCTGCGTTCCCAGGAGTCCTCGGCCGGGGCCTGGTCACCGGCGCGCTTCCCGCGCGCGAGCACCGCCACCGCCGTCAGGACTCCGGCGACCATCACGCCGCCCGGGAGCAGCCAGTCCAGCGATATGTCGGTCAGTCTCATGCGGTGTCCCTTGCATCGCGTCAGGGCGTTTGGCCGCCCATACTGGCGGACCTCGCGGGGCACCCACGGTGTTTCCGGGCAAGTGCACGCCATCGGGGTGTCGAGCCGTGCGAATGAGGACGTTCTGCTCGAACGCCCTTTCAAGGGAAGGGATTTGCGTTCGACTCGCGCCACCCTTCCGGGTGGCGTGAACCGTCGCGCGGCCGACGGGGCGTTTCAGGCGGTGGCGCTCATCCGGCGGACCCGCTCGGCGTCGCAGGTGCGCGGGCAGGTCACACAGGTGTCCTCGGGGCGCAGTGTGTAGAAGAAACAGCAGGTGGCCCGGTCACGGGTGGTGAGCGGACCGCCCTCCGGCCCCTCGGTGCCGGGAAGGTCGCGGAAGCCGGCGGAACCCGCGTACGGCTTGTGGGGCTTGACGGTGCCGGGCATGAGGAGTTCCAGCTCGTCCCTCGCCCGCCGCTCCTCGCCGAGCAGGGTGCCGACGTACCAGAGGCCCTCCACGATCTCGTCCGTGGCCATCCCCCACAGGGCCCGGCGGCCTCGGCGCATCCGGGAGCCGAAGCCGTCGAGGACCGCCTCGAAGTGCTCGGCGAGCGACGAGCGCACCTCGGCCCGCAGCGCCTCCTCGCCGGGGACGACCCGGGCGCCGGGCAGGGCCGCGGCGGGATCGTCCGGCAGGCAGGCGAACTCCTCGATCCGGACCGCCAGACGTCCGAGCGTCCGGTGGAAGGCCACGTTCCGGACCGGGAGCCGGGGCACCCGGCGCTCCAGGAACCACGGGACGGTGACGAGCAGGCAGGCGGGCCAGGCGTAGCGGTGCAGTCCGAAGCCGGCGACGACGTCGGGGCGTCCCCGGGTGCCGTAGTCGCGCAGCACCTGCTCGTCGTCCCAGGTCAGGAAGGCGTCGAGCGCGGCGCCACCGGCCGCGAGCGCCTCCGCGTCCACCCATCCCTCGCCGTGCGGCAGCGATGCGCCGCGGGCGTGCTCCTCCACCCGCAGGTACGGGAAGACCTCGGCGAGGCGGGCGTAGGAGGCCGCGACGGGAGAGGCGGGCGGGGCGGGCAGCAGGGTGGGGACGGTCATGCGGACCACCGAATCGCGAGCGTTGGCAGGTAAGCCTTACCTTACCTGATTCGGTCGGGTGTCTCACCACCGACGCACCGCTCCGACCTGCGGGGTCCCTCGTGTCCCGGGTGCCGGTCCGTTCGCCTATGGTGCACGGGGGACCCGCGCGACGCGAGCCGGGACCGGTACGAGGTCACGGGAGGACCCGGGTGGAGCAGGGCGCGGCGCGCGAGCGGGAGACGGAGAGCCCGTTCCCGCCCTCCGCCGGGGCCGCGCGCCCCGCGCACGCGGGACCCGCCGGAACCGTGCGCGAGGCGCCCGTACGCCTCCCGGACCAGACCCGGGGCGCGGAACCGTGGCCCGTCCGGGACGGCGGGACGCGGCACGGCTCCCGGGACGCGCGCCCGCAGGAGGACGGCCCGGCCGCCCCCGCCCGCCCGGCCGTACGGCGGCACTCCGTCCGGGAGCAGGTCCTCGACGCCCTCCGCACCTCCCTCGTCGGCGGCGAACTGGTCCCCGGCGAGGTGTACTCGGCCCCGGCCCTCGCGGAGCGCTTCGGCGTCTCCGCGACCCCCGTCCGCGAGGCCATGCAGCGCCTGGCCGTCGAGGGCGCCGTCGAGGTCGTGCCGAACCGGGGCTTCCGCGTCGTCGAACGCACCTCCCGCGAACTGGCCGAGCTGGCCGAGATCCGCGCCCTCATCGAGGTCCCCGTCATGCTGCGGCTCGCCCGCACCGTTCCGGCCGCCCGCTGGGCCGCGCTGCGTCCGCTGGCCGAGGCCACCGCGACCGCCGCCGCCCGGGGCGACCGCGCCCACTACGCCGAGACCGACCGGGCCTTCCACCGGGCCGTCCTCTCCCTCGCCGGGAACGACCAGCTGCTCGTCGTCGCCGACGACCTCCACCGCCGGTCCCAGTGGCCCCTGCTCAGCGCCCCGGCCCTCCGCCACGGCGTGCTCGTCGCGGACGCCGCCGAACACACCGCCCTGCTCGACGCGCTGGTCGCCCAGGACCTGACGGTCGTCAAGTCGCTGGTACGGGAGCACTTCACGGGTTCGGAGTACTAGGAGCGTGCCGGATCGTCGGCCGGGAGGGGGCGTCTCCGGGTTCTCGATGACGCCGGTCCCCGCGGAGAAATCCCGCGACGGTTCTCACGGGTCGTGCCAGTGTGAGCGGGTGGCGGAGACAGGGAGGGCGGACGCGTTCGCGGCCGGGCGCCGTGGTGGGGGCGGGAGCCTCTACGCGTATCGGGTGCGGGGACCCGACCGCGCCGGGGTGGTCCTGTGGATCGGTGGCGGGGACGACGAACCCGATCGGGTGCTGGCGTTGCCGGAAGCCGATCGCCGTCGGGTGCCGGTGTTCGTGACCGTCCGGCAGGCACGGATGTATGCGAGTCGGCGGGGACGGAGACCGGTCACTTCCGAGACCGGCACGTTGGAGCTCGTCCGTGTCCAGCGTTGGCTGGAGGACCCGGTGCGCCGACGCGTTCCCTCGGGTGTGCTGCTGGAGGCGTGGAACTTCTTCGAGGATCTGGCCCGAGGAACCGGTGGGATCCACCGGCTGCCCCGGCAGAGCGCGGCGCACGACAGCGCCTACGAGAAACTGTTCGGGGACGAGTGCTCCGCGTGGACTCCCGACGAGCGGGGCGCGGTACTGGAACTGATCACGGCCGGGGTGGAGCTGTGGAACTCCTGCCCGGTGATCGTGAAGCCCCGTTCGGGCGACGTCTTCGTCCGTGCGCGGGGCGCCCCCGGAGACATGTGATCCGTGCGTCGGCCGGTTCTCCGAGGGGCTTGCCCGCACCCCCGGCCCGGGCGGCAGGACGCCTCCCGGGGTCGGGCGACTAAGGTCGTGGGCGTCAGCCGTTCGCACCGTGCCGCCCGTGAGGTGTCCCCATGCCGTCCGCGACCCCGCCTCCGGCCCGGGACGGACGCCGGCCCGCCGCCGGCGTGGAAGCCGGGGCCGACGCCCTGCTCGGCTGGCTCACCGATCCCGGCGCGCCCCCGCTCTGCCTCGTCACCGGCGCCCCCGGCAGCGGCAAGACCGCCCTGCTCCACCGGCTCGCCGCACACGCCCCCCGCTCCGCCCGCGCCCGCCGCCGTCCCGCCCGCGTCCTCGTCCCGCTTGCCGGACAGAGCGCGCTCGGCGCGGCCTGGACCGTCGCGGACCGCCTCGGCGTCGTGGCCCGGTCGGCGGACGAACTCGTCGATGTCCTCGCCACCGGCGAGACCCGGTCCACGGGCCGGCCCGTCCTGCTGTTCACCGACCTGCACGCCGCCGCCGAACCCGCCGCGCTCACCCGGCTGATCGCGGAACTCGCGGACGTGGGGCGGGTCCGCCTCGTGGTGGAGGCCCGCGACGGGCTCCTCGCCCCCGCCGCCCCGCGTTCCGCACGCGGCGTCGTCCTCGTGGACCTCGGCGGCGATCCCGACCCCGCCGCCCCCGGTATACCCGGGGAGCCCGCCGGGCCGCCGCCGGACCTCTCCGATCCGGTGGCCGTCTGCGCCGCGGACCCGCTCCTCGTCACCGCGGCGTACGTCACGGGCGCCGCGCCCGCCGGCGTGCCCGGCACCCCCGACGGGCCCGAACCGTCCGGCCGCCCCGGCGGGTCCGCCGGTGACCACGGCGGCCTCCGGACCGCCTGGATGCGGGCCGGCCAGTCGCTCTGCCGCGACCAGGACCCGGCGGACCGGGCCCTGGTCCTGCTCGCCGCCCTCGGCGACGGGGCCGACCCCCGGCTGCGCCCCGCCCTCGCGGACCTCGCGCGGACCGCGCCCTGGCGGCTCCGGTGGGCCCGTCACCGGGGCGACCTGACCCCGCCCTGGCCGGGCCCCGTCGCCGTCCTCGGCGCGGCGGGCGGGCCGCTGGAGGGCACCCTGCTCGTGGGCGACCGCACCGGCACCGTACGCCTGCTCCACGAGTCGGACGCCGGTTCCGCCGGGCGCCTGGCGCACGCCGTCCCCGGCCGGATCGCGGCCCTGGCGCCCGCGCCGGACGGCACGGTGCTGCTCCTGGACGACCGGGGCAGGCTGCACGCCGTACGGGGAGCGGCGCCCCGCCCCGCGTACCTGGAACGCCTCACCGAGGCGGTCTCCGCGACCCTGGCCCGTCACCCGGGCACGGCCCTGGCGGCCGTCGCCGGTTCGGTGGTGGTGGGGGACCGGCTCGGTTCCGTGCACGCCTTCGGTCTCACCGGCCTCCACCAGGCCGCCTCCCACAGCGGCCGGGTCACCGCGGTCACGGCGGTCGGCTCCGCGACCCCCTTCGTCTGTTCCGGCGGTGCCGACGGGACCGTACGGCTCTGGACGCCGGGCCGGGACCCCCGCCCCGAACCCCTCGCCGCACGTCCCTCGCCGGTGGTCTCCCTGCACGCGGCGGAGACCCCGGACGGCCCCCTGGTCGCGGTGGCGTGGGGCGACGGCCTCGTGGAGCTCCACCGGACGGAGGGCGGCCCGACGCTCTCCGTACGTCCCGGGCCCCCGGTCCGCGCCGTCGCCGTCACCGGAGCCGGCTCCCTCCTCGTCGGTACGGACGAGAGCCTTCTCTGCCTCGCGCCGAACGGGTGACGAGCAGTCAAGTTCCTTTCAGAAGCGGCCTTTTCAGGCGGCCGGACGGGGAATCAGCTGGGAGGCCAGCCAGGTGGGGACGCCGCCGAGCAGGCGGAACAGGCGCCGTGCCTCGGCCCGCAGGCGCCCGGCCTCCGGCTCCGTCTCCGTGGTGGCCAGGGCGGTGAGGGCCGGGGCCGTACCGACGAGGTAGCCCAACTCCTCCCGGATGCGCAGGGATTCCGCGAAACCGTGCCGGGCTTCGGCCACCTCGCCTTCCCTCAGGGCCAGTCCGGCGAGGTGCCGCCAGGTGGAGGAGAGCAGCAGTGAGTCCCCCTGGGCGGTCGCCCCCGCGTGCGCCCTGCGGTACGCGGCCAGGGCCGCCTGCGGGGAGTCGCCGAGGTTCTGCGCGACCAGCCCGCGCCGGAAGTCGAGCAACGGCCGGCCGTCGGCGGAGGGGGCGATCAGCGCCGCCGCCCGGCCGAGCGCCATCCGGGCCTCGTCGGCCCGGTCGCGCACCCCGAGCAGGGTGGACGCGTAGGCGAGGTAACCGCGTTCGCAGGCGGCAGCCCCGCGTTCCTCGTCGGTACGGGCGACCGCCTCGGCCGTCCGGAGGGCCTCCTCCGCGTCGGCCCAGCCCTTCTCCGTGTAGAGGCAGCGCTCGATGAGGAGCGCGGCCCGTTCGAGCGCCGCGGCCGGTTCGGCGGCGCGCGGCGCGAGCAGGGCGGCCGCGTCCGTCCAGCAGCCCCGGGAGCGGAGCCGCCACACGGCGGTCTCCACGGGCGTCTCCCCGTCGTGGGCGAGGGACGGTTCTTCGCCACCCCTTGATTCGGAACCAGACATGGCGGTGTCCGCCACATTGCCCTCCCCGAGCGCGCCATCGAGCTGTTGAGTAGACCCGCATCTCAGCACGAAGGGGAGCACCCGGCCAAGGGGTCGGGTGAAAGATTTCACAAGGGGGTGACCGGTGCGGAGAGCGTGCCCGGGGACGCTTCCGAGGACCCGTCAGGTCGCCGCAGCGCCCGGGACCCGGCCCTCAGGAGGACCCGTCGGCCGTCCCCGCCGACGGGCCCCACCAGCCCGGACACCACTCCTTCGGACTCCTCCGAAGGAGTGAATTCCCGGATGATTTTCCGAGCCCGTCCGAGCCCGTCCGAGCCCGCTGCGGGCCCGCCCGAGCCCCTCGGGGTGCTCCGCGGACCCGCGCGGCCCTCCCGGTCCTCCCGGCTCTCCCGGGCCCTCCTCCGGGGAGCGCCTCAGCTCATCCGCAGCGCCAGGAAGAAGTCGAGCTTGTCCTCCAGGCGGGACAGGTCGCGGCCGGTGAGCTGCTCGATCCGGCCCACCCGGTACCGCAGCGTGTTCACGTGCAGGTGGAGACGGGCCGCGCAGCGCGTCCAGGAACCGTCGCAGTCCAGGAACGCCTCCAGGGTCGGGATCAGCTCCGCCCGGTGGCGCCGGTCGTAGTCGCGCAGCGGGTCGAGCAGACGGGCCGTGAACGCCCGGCGGACGTCGTCCGGCACGAACGGCAGCAGCAGCACGTGCGAGGCCAGCTCGTGGTGGCCGGCCGCGCAGACCCGGCCCGGCCGGGCGGCGGCGACCCGGCGGGCGTGCCGGGCCTCCTCCAGGGCCCCCCGCAGCCCCTCCGCCGAGTGCACCGCCGCGCTGACGCCCAGGGTGAGGCGCCCGTCGTCGGCGAGGCCCGCGGAGAGCGGAGCCCGTACGGCGGCCAGCAGCGCGTCCGCGTGCAGGCCGGCGGCGGGCGTCCGGCCGCCGTCCCCGCCGTCCGGCGCCGGTCCGGAGGCCAGCGGGACCAGCGCGACGGCCTCGTCCCCGCTGTGGGCGACGGCCATCCGGTCGGCCGAGTCGGCGCCGACGGCCGCCGGGTCGACCAGGATCTCCTCCAGGAGCGCCTGCGCGACCGGCCCGTTGTCCGCGGCGGGACCCTGCCCCGCCTCCTGCTCCCACTCCACCCGGGCGACGACCACCTGCCAGTGCGGCGCCGTGCCCAGACCGGGCAGCAGCACCGGGGCGGCCACCCGCAGCCGGGCCGCGATCTCGGCGGGCGCGGCGCCCGTCTGCACCAGCTCCAGGACCTCCTGGGCGAGCCGGCGCCGCACCGCGCGGGACGCGTCGCGCCGGTCCCGCTCGACCGCGATCAGCTGGGTGACGCCCTGGAGCAGGTCCAGCCGGGCGGCCGGCCAGTCCCCGGCGTCCGCCTCCACGGCGAGCAGCCAGTCCGAGAGGACCGTCTCGCGCGCGTCCCGGGGGGCCGGGGCGGCTCCCCGGCCGGTGTTGCGGATCGGGAAGAGCGAGTACGTCGTACCGCCGCGGGTCACCCGGTGCGGTCCGCGCCGGCCGCTTCGCGCGGCGGCCAGGTGCTCACCGGCCAGGGTGGCGGCGAGCCCGCCGTCCAGGGGCTCCCCGGCGCCCGCGATCCGGCGGCCGGTGGGGGAGAGGACCCAGGCCCGCAGGTCCAGGTCGGAGCCGAGCAGGTCGAGGACGACCTCGGGGCCGCCGCCCGCCGGGCCGGAGGTCATCAGGCGCCGGTGCCGGTCCACGACGGCCGCCAGGTCCCCGGCCCGTTCGCCGGAGACCTGCCGGACGACGTGCTCGGTGATCGTCGCGAACGCAACGGACTCGTTGACTCCGAAGAGCGGCAGCCGGTGGCGCGAACACGCCTGTACGAGAGCGTCGGGAACGTCCCCGAGTTCCGCCTCGCCCGCCGCGAGGGCGGCCACCCCCGCCGAGGTCAGGATGCGGACGAAGGGCTCGGCGTCGGCCGGCTCCCGCAGCCAGGCGAGGCCGGTGAGGACCAGTTCGCCGCCGGACAGGTACCGGCTGGGGTCCTTGAGGTCCGTCGTCATCACGCCCCGGACGGCGCGGTCCATCTCGTCCTCGCCGCCGAGCAGGCGCAGCCCCAGCGCGTCGTTCTCCAGCAGTGCGCGCAGCCGCATGGTGTCGCCGCCGTCCTTCTCGTCCGTGGTGGTGGGTGTCGCACAGTGGACGGTGTCGCGGTGCCGTGTTTCCGGGGGGAAACGGTGAGGCCGCCGCTTTCCGTCTTTTCCGTCTTTCGTTCGAATCTACAAGACGACGACGGACCCCAGCCAACTCCTTCATGTTTTCGGTGACTGCACCCGGGCGATCGTGGACTTGTGTACTGGGTCACACACCGCGTGAACAGCACATGAACCGAAGCCGAGGGCCGGTCGTCTCTCCGGGCCCGTCCCCCCGATCTCCAGAACCACGGGAAGAGAACCCCCATGGACTTCCTTCGCCCCGCCGACTGGGAGGAAGCGCTCGCCGCCAAGGCCGAGCACCCCACGGCCGTGCCCATCGCGGGTGGCACCGACGTCATGGTCGAGATCAACTTCGACCGGAGGCGTCCCGAGTACCTGCTCGACCTGAACCGGATCGGACCGCTGCGCGAGTGGGAGGTCGGCGAGGAGACCGTCCGCCTCGGCGCCTGCGTCCCGTACACCCGCATCATGGAGGACCTGCGGGCCGAGCTGCCGGGCCTGGCGCTCGCCTCGCGCACGGTCGCCTCCCCGCAGATCCGCAACCGCGGCGGCGTCGGGGGCAACCTCGGCACCGCCTCGCCCGCCGGGGACGCCCACCCGGCCCTGCTCGCCGCGGGCGCCGAGGTCGAGGCCGCCTCGGTGCGCGGCAGCCGGCTCATCCCGATCGACGCGTTCTACACGGGCGTGAAGCGCAACGCCCTCGCGCCGGACGAACTCATCAGGGCCGTCCACATCAGGAAGGCGGACGGTCCCCAGCAGTACTCCAAGGTCGGCACCCGCAACGCGATGGTCATCGCCGTCTGCGCCTTCGGCCTGGCCCTCCACGCGCGGACCCGGACCGTGCGCACCGGCATCGGCTCCGCCGCGCCGACCCCGGTCCGCGCCGAAGCGGCCGAGGCGTTCCTGAACGCGGCCCTGGAGGAGAGCGGCTTCTGGGACGGCGGCGGGGCCGTCGCCCCGTCGGTCGCGCGGCGGTTCGCCGACCTCTGCGCCGGTGCCACCGACCCGATCGACGACGTCCGGGCCACCGCCCGGTACCGCCGTCACGCGGTCGGCGTCATGGCCCGCCGCCAGCTCGGCTGGGCCTGCGAGCGGTACCGCGGCACCGGCCGCGCGTCCGAGGGGGCCGCATGACGATGCGCGTCGCCTTCACCGTCAACGGGCGCCCGCAGGTGGCCGACGGGGTCTGGGAGGGTGAGTCCCTCCTCCACGTCCTGCGCGAACGGCTGGGGCTGCCCGGTTCCAAGAACGCCTGCGAGCAGGGCGAGTGCGGCTCCTGCACGGTCCGCCTCGACGGCGTGCCCGTCTGCTCCTGCCTCGTCGCCGCCGGCCAGGCGGAGGGCCGCGAGATCCTCACCGTCGAGGGCCTGGCGGAGTTCGCCGGGCGGCGCGAGAAGGCCCGCCGGGAAGGCGGCGCCCCGGCCGCCCCGACGGGCACGGCCGCCCCGACGGGCACGGCCGGGAAGCGGGAGGCCGGGCCCGTCCAGGACTCGCAGACCGGCGAGGGCGTCGAACTGAGCCCCGTCCAGCGGGCGTTCCTCGACACCGGAGCCGTCCAGTGCGGCTTCTGCACCCCCGGCCTGCTGGTCGCGGCCGACGAACTCCTGGAGAGGCTGCCCGACCCGTCCGACCAGGACATCCGCGAGGCCCTCTCCGGCAACCTGTGCCGCTGCACGGGCTACGAGAAGATCCTTGACGCGGTCCGCCTGGCGGCCGCCCGCCGGGAAGGGACGGACCGGCCGTGAAGCGGACCACCCGCACCGTGCCCGCCGGCACGCCCGCGCACGTCACCCAGCACCACACCGGGGGCGGCATCGGCGAATCCACGCTCCGCCCCGACGGCGTCCTCAAGGTCACCGGCGCATTCGCGTACTCCTCCGACATGTGGCACGAGAACATGCTGTGGGGCCGGACCCTCCGCTCCACCGTCGCCCACGCCGAGATCGTCTCCCTCGACGTCTCCGGGGCCCTCGCGACCCCCGGCGTGCACGCCGTCCTCACCCACGACGACCTGCCGACCGCGACGAAGCACTACGGCCTGGAGATCCGGGACACCCCCGTCCTCGCCCACCGCCGGGTCCGCCACCACGGCGAACCGGTCGCCCTGGTCGCCGCCGACCACCCGGAGACCGCCCGCCGCGCCGCCGCCAGGATCAAGGTCGTGTACGAGGAACTGCCCCTCGTCACCGACGAGGCGTCCGCCCTCGCCCCCGGCGCGCCGCTGCTCCACGAGGACCGCGACGACCACCACGCCCGCCACGTCCCGCACCCCAACGTCGTGCGCCGCCAGCCGGTCGTGCGCGGCGACGTGGCGGAGGCCCGGCGGCGGGCCGACGTGATCGTGGAGGGCGACTACGTCTTCGGCATGCAGGACCAGGCGTTCCTCGGCCCGGAGTCCGGCCTCGCCGTACCCGCCGAGGACGGGGGCGTGGACCTCTACGTCGCCACCCAGTGGCTCCACTCCGACCTGCGCCAGATCGCCCCCGTCCTCGGCCTGCCCGAGGAGAAGGTCCGCATGACGCTCTCCGGCGTCGGCGGCGCCTTCGGCGGCCGCGAGGACCTGTCGATGCAGATCCACGCCTGCCTCCTGGCGCTCCGCACCGGCAGACCCGTCAAGATCGTCTACGACCGCTCCGAGTCCTTCTTCGGCCACGTCCACCGCCACCCGGCCCGACTCCACTACGAGCACGGCGCCACCAGGGACGGCCGGCTCACCCACCTCAGGGCCCGGATCGTCCTCGACGGCGGCGCCTACGCCTCGTCCTCCCCGGCCGTCGTCGGCAACGCCGCCTCGCTCGGCGCCGGACCGTACGCGATCGACGCCGTCGAGATCGAGGCGCTCGCCCTCTACACCAACAACCCGCCCTGCGGCGCCATGCGCGGCTTCGGCGCCGTCCAGGCGTGCTTCGCGTACGAGGCGCAGATGGACCGGCTCGCGAAGGAACTCGGCATGGACCCGGTGGAGTTCCGGCGGATCAACGCCATGGAGCAGGGCACGGTCATGCCCACCGGCCAGGTCGTCGACTCGCCCGCCCCGGTCGCCGAACTGCTGCGCCGGGTCAAGGAGCGCCCGATGCCGCCCGAGCGCCAGTGGGAGACCGCCGGCGAGGACGCGGACATCCGCGCGCTGCCCGGCGGCCTCTCCCACACCACCCACGGCGAGGACGTCGTCCGGGGCGTCGGCTACGCCGTCGGCATCAAGAACGTCGGCTTCTCCGAGGGCTTCGACGACTACTCGACCGCCCGCGTGGTCCTCCGGGCCGTCAACGGCGAACCCGTCGTCACCGTCCACACGGCCATGGCCGAGGTCGGGCAGGGCGGCGTCACCGTGCACGCCCAGATCGCCCGCACGGAGCTGGGCGTCGCCCGGGTGACCATCCAGCCCGCCGACACCCGGGTCGGCTCCGCCGGTTCGACGTCCGCCTCCCGGCAGACGTACATGACCGGCGGCGCGGTGAAGAAGGCGTGCGAGGCCGTCCGCGAGGAGGTCCTGGAGATCGCCCGCCGCAAGAACGGTGCCCGCCGCCCCGTCTGGCCGGCCGCCGGGCTCCTCCTGGCGGACGGCGGGATCGTCACCGGCGACGGCGAGGTCCTCGCGACCCTGGCCGACGTGCTGGAGGGCGAGGACCCGATCGACGTCGTGCGGGAGTTCCGCCACCGCCCGACCGTCCCCCTCGACCCGGTCACCGGCCGGGGCGGCGGCCACGTCCAGTACGCCTTCGCCGCCCACCGCGCGGTGGTCGAGGTGGACACCGGGCTCGGCCTGGTCAAGGTCGTCGAACTCGCCACCGCCCAGGACGTGGGCAGGGCGCTCAACATGCTCTCCACCGTCGGCCAGATCCAGGGCGGCACCGTCCAGGGCCTGGGCATCGCGCTGATGGAGGAGATCGTCGTGGACCCGGACACCGCGAAGGTGCGCAACCCCTCCTTCACGGACTACCTGATCCCGACGGTCCTCGACACGCCGGACCTCCCGGTCGACGTGCTCGAACTCGCCGATCCCCACGCGCCGTACGGCCTGCGGGGAGTCGGCGAGGCCCCGACCCTGTCGTCCACCCCGGCCGTCCTCGCGGCGATCCGGGACGCGACGGGACTGGAGCTGAACAAGGTGCCGGTCCGCCCCGAAGCGCTCACCGGCACCCAGTAGACGCCTCCGGGCGGTACGGCTCGTCCCGGGGACGCCACCCTTCCCCGCCCGTACCGCCCGGAGTCCGCACCACCCCGTCCGCCCCGGGCCGTCCCCCGGGTCGTGCGGCCACGCACCATCCCGAATCCCGCGCTCTTCGACGGACCGGAACCCTCCGGCGCCCGGCGCGGGTGCCCCTTTGAACCTTGGGAGCAGGCCCCATGACCCAGTCGTCAGTGGAGCCCAGGACCACCGCGGAGGACGCGGGCCCCGGCTCGCGCAACCCCGCGGGAAGGTCCTGGCTCGACCGGTACTTCCACATCTCGGAGAGAGGCTCCACCGTCGCCACGGAGGTGCGCGGCGGCGTCACCACCTTCATGGCGATGGCGTACATCCTCCTCCTCAACCCCCTGATCCTCGGCGGCAAGGACGTCGAGGGGAACCTGCTCGGCCAGCCGGCGCTCATCACCGCCACCGCCCTCACGGCCGCCGTGACGACCCTCCTCATGGGTTTCTGGGGCAAGGTGCCGCTCGCCCTGGCCGCCGGCCTGAGCGTCTCCGGCGTGATGGCCTCGCAGGTCGCCCCCGTCATGACCTGGCCGCAGGCCATGGGCATGTCCGTGGTCTACGGCGCGGTGATCTGTCTCCTGGTCGTCACCGGCCTCCGCGAGATGGTGATGAACGCGATCCCGCTCGCCCTGAAGCACGCCATCACCATCGGCATCGGCCTCTTCATCGCGATCATCGGCTTCGTGAAGGCCGGTTTCGTGCACGAGAACCCCGCCCCGGGCGGCGGCCCCGTCACCCTCGGCCCGGCCGGTGAGCTCCAGGGCTGGCCCGTCCTGATCTTCGCCGTCACCCTGCTGCTGATCTTCGCGCTCCAGGCCCGCAACGTCCCCGGCGCGCTCCTCATCGGCATCGTCGCCGGAACGGTCGTCGCGGTGATCGTCAACGCGGTCGCCGACATACCCGCCAAGGCGTGGTTCTCCGGTCCGCCGGAACTCGGTGGCGGCGCGGTCTCCGCACCGGACTTCTCGCTCTTCGGAAAGGTGTCCTTCACCGGCTGGGGCGACGTCGGCTACCTCACGATCACCATGATCGTCTTCACCCTGGTGCTCGCCGGTTTCTTCGACGCCATGGCGACCATCCTCGGCGTCGGCACCGAGGCGAAGCTCGCCGACGAACAGGGCCGCATGCCCGGCCTCTCCAAGGCCCTCTTCATCGACGGCGCCGGCGGGATCGTCGGCGGCGCGGGCGGCGCCTCGGGCCAGACGGTCTTCGTGGAGTCCGCCACCGGCGTCGGCGAGGGCGCCCGTACGGGCCTGGCCTCCGTGGTCACCGGCGGGTTCTTCGCCCTCTGCCTCTTCTTCACCCCGCTGACCGCGATCGTGCCGCAGGAGGTCGCCGCCGCCGCCCTGGTCGTCATCGGCTCGATGATGATGCAGAACGCCCGGCACGTGGACTGGGGCGACCGCTCCGTGGCGATCCCGGTGTTCCTCACCGTGGTCCTGATGCCGTTCACTTACACCATCACGACGGGCGTCGCCGCCGGTGTCATCTCCTACGCGGTGATCAAGACGGCACAGGGGAAGGTGCGGGAGGTGGGCGCCTTCGTGTGGGCCCTGACGGCGATCTTCCTCGTGTACTTCGCCATCCATCCGATCGAGGGCTGGTTCGGCGTCGGCTGACGCCCGGCGGCCCTCCCGCACCTCCCGAGGAGAACCGAGATGCTGGACATCGCCGAAGAGCTGCACCGGTGGGTCGGGCAGGGGCGCGACGTCGCCGTCGCCACCGTGGTGGCGGTCGGCGGCAGCGCGCCCCGGCAGCCGGGCGCCGCCCTCGCCGTCGACGGCGGGGGCACGGCGATCGGATCGGTCTCCGGGGGGTGCGTGGAGGGCGCGGTGTACGACCTCTGCGTCCAGGCGCTCGACGACGGCCGGACCGTCGCCGAGCGCTTCGGCTACAGCGACGAGGACGCCTTCGCGGTGGGTCTGACCTGCGGCGGGACCATCGACGTCCTCGTCTCCCCGGTCCGCGGCGGGGTCGTCCCCGCCGCGCTCGCGGCCGCCGCGGCGGGGGAGACGGCGGCCCTGGCCCGGATCGTCGCCGGTCCGGACGGCCTGCTCGGGCGCGCGCTCCTGGTCCGCCCCGACGGCTCGTACGAGGGAAGTCTCGGCGGCCCCCCGGCACGGGACCGCGCCGCGGCCGGCGCGGCCCGCGCGCTGCTCGACGCGGGCCGCACCGGCACCGTGGAGATCGGCGAGGACGGCAGCCGCTGCGGGCAGCCGCTGACCCTCCTGGTCGAGTCCTCGGTCCCGGCCCCGCGCATGATCGTCTTCGGTGCCGTCGACTTCGCGTCCGCGCTCGTACGGGTGGGGAAGTTCCTCGGCTACCGCGTCACCGTCTGCGACGCGCGGCCCGTCTTCGCCACCCGGACCCGCTTCCCCGAGGCCGACGAGATCGTGGTCGAGTGGCCCCACCGCTATCTGGAGGCCGTCTCCGCCGCGGGGGGACTCGACGGCCGGACCGTGCTGTGCGTCCTCACCCACGACGCCAAGTTCGACGTGCCCCTGCTCGAAGTGGCCCTCCGGCTCCCCGTCGCCTACGTCGGCGCCATGGGCTCCCGCCGCACCCACGAGGACCGCAACGAACGGCTGCGCGAGGCCGGCGTCACCGAGGCCGAACTCGCCCGCCTGCGCTCCCCGATCGGCCTGGACCTCGGTGCCCGTACGCCGGAGGAGACCGCCCTGTCGATCGGCGCCGAGATCGTCGCCCACCGCCGGGGCGGCAGCGGGGTGCCCCTCGCCGGCGCCCACACCCCCATCCACCACGACGGACCCCCGGAACCGGCCGGCGGGCCGGGGGACACGGCCCGGGAAGCGGTGGCCGGGGAGCTGTAGCCGGGGTCGGTACACGGGGGCGGCCGGCCGGACCGGGTGTCAGGCGCCGGTGCCGGCAACGCTGTTCACCGGGCGGAGGGGGCGGCCGGTGCCGGGCCGCATGCCGCACGCCGGTACGGCCGGGGAGGTCACGCCGGTTCGGTCAGGGAGGCCGGGTCCGCCGGGAGCGCGTCCCACGGGGGAGGAGCGGTCTGGTCGGTCCAGGCCGTCAGGGCCTCGCCGTCGACACAGAGGATTCCGCACGTGGCGGCGTACTCGGCGGCCGGCGCGGTGAAGGAACTGGTGGTCACGACCACGGCCACGTCGGCCCCGTGGACGGTGAAACAGGTGCCGCCGAACCTCTGGAGGTCCTGGGAGCCCACCCGGTTGGTCTCGGCGTAGTGCTTGCACTGGATCACCAGGCGGCGGCCGTCCACGGTCGTCGCGATCACGTCGGCGCCCAGGTCGCCCGCCCCGCCCACCACTTCCACGGGGGTGCAGCCGTCCCGGGCGCAGAGCGCGGCCACCGTGTGCTCGAAACCGTCCGCGTCGACCGCCGCGTGGTCCAGGGCCCCGGCCCCGACGTCGGGCACCACGGGCTCGCCGTACGCCTCCGTCGCGCCGGGCACACCGGAGTCGTACGGATCGGCCGCGCCGGGGTCGTACGGGCCGGCCGGCGTCCCGGGCCCGGCCGGCGTCCCGGGCCCGGCCGGGCGCCGGGCCCGGCGGTCGCGGACGGCCGACGCGCTCCTCCGGACCATCGCGAGACCGACGGCCAGCGCGCCGAGGGCGGCGAGCGCCACCAGAACGGCGGCCGGGACCCCCGACCCGCGGCTCCCCGCCGCCTCGGCCGTCTTGAAGAAGAGGGCCAAGCCGCCGACGCATATCCCCGTGAGCCCGATCGCGAGCACCAGATCGCGCCCGACGGCCACGGGGCCGCGCCGGGCCGTCGCACTGTTCTTCCCGGTCGCCCTCATCCGGACCCCTCCCTCGCTCGTGTACGGCTCCACGCGCGCCGCGGCCCCCCACCCGGGACGGGTGCGGGGTCCGCGGCGGCGCCGGTTCTGCGGCTCAGTGCCTGAAGGCGTCCTTCGTCTTCTCCTTGGCCTCGCGGGCGTCACCCTTCGCCCGCTCGGCGCGGCCCTCGCCGGCCATCCGCTCGTTGCCGAGCGCGCGGCCCGTGGTCTCCTTGATCGCGCCCTTGACCTGCTCGCCCTTGGCCCGCATCTTCTCGTCGCCCGACATGGTGACTCCTCTCCGGGAAACCGTGGCTCCGGGTTCCCGTGTTCTCGTGTTCTCGTGCGTTCCTCTGTCCGTGGTGGAAATCCGCATAACCGTGAACCCGTTCCCGAAACGCGGGGAACCGGATTCTTCGCCCCTTGCGGCTCCCGCGGTCCTTGCGGCTCCCGCGCCCCTTCCGGTGCCCCCGGCCCTTCCGGTCTCTCCGGGGCCCTTCCGGAGGCGGTGCCGGAACTCCGCGCCCGACCCGCGACAATGGCCGTCAGGGGGCCGTGCCGCGCGTACGCGGGCACGGTCCGGCCGTCTCGTAGACGAAGGAACGACGATGTGGGAAGAAGGCCGGCGCGTGAGGCTGGCGGTGGACCTCGGGCTGTCCGGAGAGGCCGTCCCGGCCGGCGGGTCCGTACCGGGGACGGACGCCTGTTTCCTGGCCCTGGGGGCGGGCGCCGAGGGCACCGTCGAGCGGGTGGACGAGGAGCGGGAGCCGGAGCGGGACGTCCGCGAGTACGAACGGCTCACGTCGCTCCTGGGCGACTTCGGCCACCAGATGCCCCCGGACAGCAGGAAGCGGCTCGAAGAGCAGATCGCTTCCCTGGAACCGGCGTGGACCGCGCACCGGGAGCGGGGACCCCGCCCGCGCGTCCGCGTCCGCTTCGACAACGGCTTCGTCGTGGACGGGGCGCCCGGGGACCTCTTCACGGCCCTCTGACTCCTCCGCCGCACGGCCCCTCGCGGCCGGACCGGGGCGGTCGGCGGGGAGCAGGACTTCGAGTTCCTCGCGGAGCGCGGGGACGAGGACGAAGCGGGGGCTCTCGCGGAACTCCCGCGGATGACCGTTCACGAGAATGACTTGATGCCTCGGCTCCCGAGTGGAACGCGCTGGACCTGGTGGGCGAGGGAGCGGGGTACCGATGCCGACGCGACGGGGGTCTTCGGAGGAGAGGGCGGAGCTGCGGCCGATCTCGCCGTACGCCGATTGTCAGAGGCTGCTGGCAACATCGCCTCTGTGAACGTCTCCCGTACCACTCCACCACGGCCTATCGACGTGGCCGCGGCCTTCCCTCGGCTGGCCCCGCTGGCCCGCACGGCGACCCGGCTGCATCCCCGCCCCGGCTCTCCGTCCCCATACGACAGTTCGGTCGGCGGGCCGCTGCTGTGGCCCTCCAGCCAGCCGTGGCTGTACTGCGACAAGTGGCACGAAGGTCCGGTTTCCCCCCTTCTGCCCGTGGCCCAGCTGTACGCGCGCGACGTGCCCCTGCTGCGGACGCCCGGACGGACCGATCTGCTCCAGGTGCTGTGGTGTCCCTCGGAGCACCCGCCGGAGTACAAGCCCACGACCGAGCTGTTCTGGCGAACCGCCGCCGACGTCACCCACGTCCTCGCCTCGCCGCCCAGGCCGAGCGAGGTGCAGTACGGCTACGCGCCGGAGCCGTGCGTGCTCGCACCGGAGCAAGTCACCGAGTACCCCAACTTCCTTGAGTTGGACGAGGAGTTGCAGCGGCAGCTGAGCGACCGGAGCCTGTGGAAGGCGGCCGGAGTCGAGATGGACGATCGCCATGAGGCCGCTCCGCAGGAGTTCTACATGAACGAGCTGTCGGAGGCCCCTGGCTGGAAGGTCGGTGGATGGGCACCTTGGGGCCTCACCGATCCCGTCGCCCGGTTCTGTATCAACTGCGGCGCCGCGATGAGCCCGCTGCTGACCATCGCCTCGGACGAATGCCGTGACCACAGAAGGAGTTGGACCCCGCACGAGGACCAATCCATCGCCGTGCTCGACAACGACCCCGTGTCGAACCCGCCCGGGATCCAGGTCTCCGACGCGAATCATCTGCAGCTCTACGTCTGCCCGACGTGCTACACGCATACCGACCTGATCCAATAAGTCGGTGAGCCTCTTCCAGCCCGAAGGGCCGTCTCCGGGTCCTCAACTGACGCGGGTTGGCCCCTGAAGAAGCCTCCGTGGACGGTCTCGCCGCAGAGTCGCCGTCACGCGCCCCCGTCCGGTTGTGTTGATGTGCGCCACACCCTCTGGCAGGGTGCGGACATCAAACGGGGAGGGACCCATGCTGAAGCAGGTCGCCGAGGGTGTGCTGATCCACCAGAGTGAGTTGCTCGAGAACAACACCGTTGTCGTGCAGGGCAGGGACGGCGTGCTGCTCGTGGACGCCGGGATCACCGGCGCCGAAATGACCTGTCTGGCGAACGACCTCCGACAGCTGGGCCGGCCCGTGGTGGCAGGGTTCTCGACGCATCCCGATTGGGATCACGTGCTCTGGCACCCTGAACTCGGCGAAGTGCCTCGTTACGGCACGGCCCGCTGCGCGGACTTCATGCGGGATGCGTTGTCGAACGCGGACTGGAAGGCCGGCGTCACCGAGGGGCTGCCGCCGGAAATCGCCGAGGACACACCGCTCGACCTGTACGGCCTGATCACTGGTCTGCCCGCTGAAACCGCGCGGCTTCCCTGGGACGGCCCCAAGGTGCGGATCATCGAGCATCCGGCGCACGCCCCGGGCCATGCGGCCCTGTTGATCGAAGAACGCCGGGTTCTCATCGCCGGCGACATGCTCTCCGACGTCTTCGTTCCCATGCTCGACGACACCGTTGACCCGGTTGAGGACTACCTGGTCGGGCTGGGGCTGCTCGAGGTCGTAGCGGACGACGTCGATGTCCTCATCCCCGGACATGGGTCCCCCGCCAGAGACGAGGAGGTACGCGCAAGGATCAAACTGGATCGAGCGTACGTGGAGGACCTGCGTGACGCCCGGGTGTCCAGCGACCCACGGGTCGTATCGCCCAAACCCGGCTGGGAGTGGGCAAGCAGCATCCACGAAGGGCAGGCCCGAAACCTCGCCCGACGAAGCAAGCGCGACGGGACGCCTGGCTAGCAGGCTGCTTCCGCCACAAGACTCCCCTGCCGGTGAGCCTCTCCGGAGCCGGCAGGCTGAACGCGTTGGACCGTCCCGCGCGACGACGAAGCTCCTGGTGGTCGGGACGCGGTGGCGGCGGCTTCCCGTGGCACGTCGGGCCCTGCCCGCCCCGGCCCACCTGCGGTGCGGTGACACCTACGCCCGGCTCGCGGCGGGGTTCGGCATCGGGATCGCCGCCGACACCCCGTACCACTCCGGGAAACACAAACGCCACGGCATGACGGACGGGACAACATCAGCCTGGTGGGGGGCCTGCTGGAAAAGAAAGGGAAATTCGCCTCGATCGAATGCCCTCTGGGAGAGCGTTCAGCACGGCGTTTCGGCGCGAAGGCGGCGTCTCACCTCGCCATTTCCGCACGGCGACACGATAGGTGAACAAAGAGGCGGAGGAGGTGGCGTCACGAATGGATTCGGTTCACCGCCCCCTCCGTTGGCCGGCATGGCTCCCTTGAGTCAACCCGCTCTCAGGGAGTGAATAGCTGGCGCGAGATGCTCTGCGATATTGCCGAGGATGCGCAGGTTCTCCCGCACGCCGAGCGTGTTGGGGATCGTGACGAGCAGGGTGTCCGCCTCCTTCACTGCGTGATCTTGCCGAATCTCCCTGATGATGGCCTCCGGCTCTCCGATGAAGCCCTTCCCGAAACGGGAGATGGCACCTCCAAGGACGCCGACGTTTTCTTGTGCTCGGAGCGCCGCGGGGCCGAACAAGGATCGGTCACGGTCGGAGACGATCGGCAGGATGCTGCGCACGACGGCGACGCGGGGCGCACCTCGATGGCCCGCGCGATCCCAGGCGGCGCGGAAGCCCCTGACCTGTTCGGCCTGGAGCTCCGAGAACGGAACACCCGTGTCCTCGGAGAGCAAGGTGCTACTGAGCAGGTGCATGCCCTGTTCGCCGGCCCACTGTGCGCTCTGTCGCGTGGCCGATCCCCACCAGATGCGCTGCGGAAGGGTCTCTGACTGCGGTTGGACCGGCAACGGCACCTGCACGCCGGTCTCGGCGGGGTCGCTGATCGCCATCGGAGCCCCGGCAATGGCGGCGCGGAAGCGGTCGGTGTGCTCGCGTGCCATGTCTGCGGCGTCGCTGTCGGCGGACGGACGGAAGCCGAAGCTCTCTCATCCGCGCGGGGCGGGTTCCTGTGATCCTCGGCTGATGCCGAGCTGGAGACGTCCGCCGCTGATGAGGTCGGCCGCGGACAGGTGGTGGCGGGGCCGGTAGTGGCCGGAGGAGAGGAACCCCAGATTCTTCGTCATCGTGGCTCCTTTCACGGGACCGGGACGGAATCGGTGGGCGACTCCGCCGCAGTGGGCGGCTCGTCCCCGGTGGAGTGGGGGGTGGGCGTGCCGCCGGCTCGGCGCAGGAGGATGACGGCGGCGCCGATGACCGTGGTGACGACGGCGCAGGCGATCATCATCATGCGGAACACGGTGGCGTAGACGGCTGCATGGCCGGTGGCCCCGGCTGCGACCTCGGCGCCGAGAGTCGGGTTGCTGAGCTGGGCGCCGATGATCGCGGCGAGGGCGGCGCCGAAGACGGCGACGGCGAGCGCTTCGCTGCCGAGTCGGAGGAAGTTGAGTACGCCGGCTGCGGCGGCGCTGCTGTGTGCGGGGACGGAGGCGAGTGCTTCGCCGTCGACGAGTCCGAGGGGGAGCCCCCATCCGAATCCCAGCAGGATCATCGGGATGACGAGCAGCACGGGGGACAGGCTCGGGTCGAACAGCAGGAACAGCACGTCGCCGGTGATGAGCAGGATGATGGCGGTGTTGATGATCGTGTGCGGCGAGACGCGGGTGCGGGTGATCAGCGCGCCGGTGAGCAGCGGGCCGACGAGCACGGGGAGCGTCAGCGGGAGCATGAACAGCCCCGCGGTCGCCGAGTCCTGACCGTGGACGGCGCTCAGCGCGATGGGTGCGTAGGTGAGGACTGAGACGTAGGCGAACGACGCGGCGACGGGGACCAGCGCGACTGCAAGGAAGCGAGGGCTGCGCAGCGGCGACAGATCGAGGAGGCCTCGGCGGGGCGCGTCGCCCGTCGACGTGGCGGACGGTGCCGGCAGGACTCTGAACGCCGCAGCCGCCAGTACGAGCGCGGCGACCCCGGCGACCACGCCGAAGACGCCACGCCATCCGAGCGCCGTGACAAGCAGGCCGCTGAGCGTGGGGCCGACCGCCAGGCCGATGCCCACGATCGTGCCCAGGAGGGCGAAGGCGTGTGCGCGTCGCTTGCCGTCGTAGGCGTGGGAGATGATCGAGGTGCCGCCGGTCGCGATGGCGGCCGCGCCGACGCCGGTGATGATCCGTGCGAGGTCGAGGAGGATCAGGTTTCCGGCGAGGGCGCTTCCGACTGCTCCGAGCAGGACCGTGGCGAGGCCGACGACGAACGTCCGTCGCAGCCCGATCCGGTTGCCGATCTGCCCCCACAGCAGCGTGGAGACCGTCAGGGCGATGTTGAAGCCGTTGACGACGCCCTGCAGCATGGTCGGGTCGCTGCCGAGGTCCCGCGAGATGTCGGGAAGCGCGATCGCGGCGCCAGTGATGCTGATCGGCATCACGAAGATGCCCAGCAGCACGACGGGCAGCAGCAACGGCGATGGTGATGGAGGCTCGGGGGTGGCGTGAGTGGGCGACAAGATTCTTCCTAGGTACGATGTGGGTCGTACCTGATGGAAGCATGCACGTAAGGTACGATGC
This sequence comes from Streptomyces sp. NPDC041191, assembly GCF_055591945.1. Classification (NCBI taxonomy): domain Bacteria; kingdom Bacillati; phylum Actinomycetota; class Actinomycetes; order Kitasatosporales; family Streptomycetaceae; genus Streptomyces; species Streptomyces sp. NPDC041191. The sequence continues at coordinate 474,270 of NZ_JBVIZC010000003.1, forward strand.
AAACCAGACTTGAGAGGAGGAAGCGAATGGTGAAGGAAACACCTTCGGGGCCGGCGGCTGCGGAGATGGAGCTCGGCACCGTCCTCCGAGCGCTCTCCGACGAGCACCGTCGTGCGGTGATGGTCGAGCTCGCCGTGGACAAGGAGGATCGCGAGCGCACGTGTAACTCGTTCGATCTGCCGATCTCGAAGCAGACCCAGACGCACCACTTCCGTGCGCTTCGGGAGGCCGGACTGATCTGCGAGATTGACTACGGGAACCGGAAGGGCATCCGGCTGCGCCGGTCGGACATCGACGCACGTTTCCCTGGCCTGCTCGGGATCCTCGCGGCGGAGGCGCGCAAGCCGGAACGCGCACATGGCTAGCAGCGCCGCCACGGCACGCTGTGCGCAGCAAGACCCGCAGGTCGAACTCGTCCCCGCCCGCGGGTGCGGAAGGCGACGACTGCGGCCTCGGTGCGCGAAGCCCCGCAGGTGAGCGTGTGGACCGAGGCCGACGTGACACAGACGATGGGCTATCTCCGTCACCTTCGCTCCGCGGACCCTTCGAGGGCGTGAAGGTGTCTCCACTGCTCGTCGTCTGGCCGGCAGTCCTGCGTGCGATCCGCCGGACTCCGGCCGCGAGAGCCGCATGGGGACGAACCGAACGGCGCGTTCATCCGCATCCGTCGTGACGTGAACCTCGGAGCCGCCGTCGCGACGCCGCGAGGTCTCATCGTGCCCAACGCCAAGAAGGCGCAGGACCTTTCCGTCCGCGAACTCGCCGCCGCGATCACACGGCCGGCGATGACGGCTCGCGAGGGAAAGGCGTCGGTGTCCGACCGGCAGGGCGGCACGATCACCTACCGGCAGGTCGTGGCGGTGTTCACCGAGGCCGACCATCCGCTGCGTGCGCGGCAGGTGTGCGAGGCGATGGACGTGGCGGTCGCGCCCAACAGCATCAACGACGTCCGCCTCAAGCTCACGCGGCTGGCCGACCGCGGGATCCCGGCCGAGACCGAGCCAGGCTTGTTCACCCGGCCTCGGCCGTAGCCGACCGGCATCGCCACGACCTGCCCGCCCGTCCCGCGCGACAGGAGCAGCTGGGGAACCTGAGCGTGTGGCAGGCCGCCGACGCGGAGATGGACGGCGAAGAACTTCCGTGGCCGGAGGAGTTCTACGACAGAGAACGGGCCGGCGCGCCCGGCCGGAAGGCCGGCGGCCGGCCGCGGTGGACTGCCACCGACCCGGGCCCCGGCCCTGCCCGGCCCGCGGCAGAGACAGGGACGCCCTGCTCACCATCGCCACGTACGAGGGCGACGACGACAGCAGTTCGTCAGGCGTGCCGGGCGAAGACCTCGCGGACGTGGGCGAGGTCCGCCTCCCTCTCCTTCTCGTCCTGGTACAGGCCGTCCTCGTCCCGCGCCGCCACGACGGTCTCCGGGGTGAAGTCCCGGCCGAAGCGGTAGGCGTCCAGGCAGTAGTCGAAGCCGGACTCGCCGAAGAGGTCCACGTCCTCGCGGCGGCAGTGCTCCGCCAGACCGTCGGACACGTGCCAGCGTGCGCCGTCGTACCAGAAGACGCCGCCCGCGTAATGGATCGTCCGGCCCGTCGTGGGGTCCGTGAGGTTCAGCGACTCGTAGTTCTCGGGACGGTCGCGGACCAGGGCGACGAGGGACTCGGGGACGCCCTCGTAGAAGGACTCCTGGAGGGCGAAGTCCCCCTCGGCGTACAGGTTCAGCTCCGACTCGTGGTCGAAGGTCAGCAGCAGGACGCGGCCGTCCTCCGCGAAGTACCAGACCGCGGACTGGCCGCCGCCGTCGTTCCAGGCCGGACGGCACGCGCCGGGCACCGTCACCGGTTCGACCCCGGTGAGCTCGTCCACGACGGCCGCGCGGCGCCGCACCTCCGGAAGGGGGGTCGCCGCCAGGGCGTCCCACATCGCGTTGTTCATCCCCGCAGGGTATCCACCGCCTGCGACAGGACCGTTGCCCGGCGCCCCGCCGGCCGCCCCCGCACCCGGCACGGGCGTACCGCCGCTCCCGTCCGCCCCGCCCGGCCGGTGGGGTGGTGGGGCGGTCACAGCCGCTTCAGGCAGTCCTCGAACTCGGGGAGCGTCACCAGGCCGTCGCCGTCGACGTCGGCCTTGCGGAACAGGTGCCGCAGGGCCTCGTCGTCGTGGTCCCGCCCCGTCAGCCGCCTCACGGCACGGCCGAACTCGCGCACATCGAGCCGCCAGTCGTCGTCGGTGTCGAACTCCCCGAACACCGCGCGGACTTCCGTCGGCGCGCCCCCGTCGCTCATGCGGTCTCCTCGTCGTCGCTCCGGTCCCGTCGCCGGATGCGGACCGGCTGCCCGCTCCTCGCGCGTGCCAAACGGTGCCGCCCGGGAGCGGCACCGTCCGGGGCGCGACGGGTCCGCCGCCCGGCGGCCCTTCCGGGGCGGGTCAGACGCCCAGGAGGGACCGGAGGTGGGCGCAGGCGTCCGCCTCGGTGGCGTGCACGGCGACCGGTTCGTACACGCCCCGCTCGTACACCCCGGTCTCCCAGCCGCTCCCGTCCGGCGCCGCCCGCAGGTAGGCGAAGTCGGTCGGGACGGGGGACGGCTCGTGGACGCCCTCGATCCAGTAGTACCCGGCGGGCACACCGGCGTCGCCGAGCGCCCGCTCCAGCGCGCGGAGACCGGTCACGCGGGGACCCGCGCCAGGTAGCCGTGGTCCAGGAGCCACTTCACGTTGAGGCGCTGCCCCTCGCCCGGGTCGAGGAAGACCGGGTCCAGCTTGATCTGGCGGCCGCCGCCCGGCTGCTCGAACCAGGGCGCGACGGAACCCTCCCAGACCACGAACGCCCGCCTCACCTCGTACACGCGGTAGTCGCAGGGAACGGCCGTGTCACGGGTGTTGAGGTTCTGCGGGGGCAGCGCCCGTTCGGCGTAGGCGTCGCCCGCGGGGGCCAGGTAGCCGCCGTACTCCGAACCGAAGCGGTCCAGGCGCTCGCCCGGTGCCAGGAGGTCGGGGGACTTGTCGACCTCGCCGTTGACCTCGCCGAAGCCGTCGTTCGGCGGGTACTTCCAGCCCCCGGTGTCGGCCGGGCCCTCCCAGTACTTCTTGAGGAAGGCGGCGGGGGAGAGCTTCCCGGTCCGGTGGTAGCCGTCGAGCAGCGGCCCGACCGGCTTCTGGTTCTTCTTCGGCAGGTACCGCGGCCCGAGCCGGCCGTCGCCCCGGAACTCCCCGGTGCAGGGGGCGTGCGCCGCCGCCCGGTGCTCTCCGGTGGGCGCGGCGGGCGCGGCCTGTGCCGCGGGGGCCGCCGTGAGGGCGGCGGTGACGCCCGTGGCGGCGAGTACGGCACGGATTCTGAGAACGGTACGGCTGTGCTCCACGCGGAGGTCTCCTCGGAACGGGTCGGCCAGGGGCGCGGCACACGGTAACGGAGCGCATGCGCGGGGTGACGGAGGAGATGGGGTGGAAACCGGCCATTCGCGCCGGAGCGTCCGGGGCGTCCGGCGGGGCGCGCCGGGACCGCCTCCGGGCCCGTGCGCGTCCGGGAGCCGGAGGCGCCCTCGGTCCCGGGAGGCGTCCCCGGGGTCCGGCTCAGGCCCTCCGGGGTCCGGCTCAGGCCTTTCGGAGTCCGCTGAGGAGCAGTTCGGCCAGCTGGTCGTACGCCTCGGCGTCGGCCAGGCCGGTCGCGGCGGCGACCTGGCGCCGCTGGATGCGGACCATCACGGAGGAGATGACGTCGGCGGCGAAGGTCACGTGCACCTCGCGGAAGACGCCGGTCCGCACGCCCTCCTCGATGAGCTGCTGGACCCGGCCGGCCGCCGCGCGGGTGTTGCGCTCGTACACCTCGGCCGCCGGTTCGAAGGCCGCCACGTCGTCGAAGAACCGCGGCGAGACCGGTGCCAGCTCGGCCGAGACGGCCCGCAGGTAGGCGGCGAGCCGCTCGGCCGGGCCGGTGGCGGCCGCGAGGACGGCCTCGACCCGGGCCGTGGCGCGCCGGAAGAAGTGCACGACCGCCGCGCGAACGAGCTGTTCCTTGCTGCCGGCCAGGCCGTACAGGGTCCGCTTCGAGCAGTGCAGCCGGGCGGCGAGATCGTCGAGCGTCAGCCGGGCGAAGCCCTCGTCGACGAGGAGGGCGACCAGCTCCTCGAAGAGGGCGGAGCGGCGTGCCGCCCCGCGGCCCGTCAGGTGCGGGGTGTCGGCGGCGGTGGTCTCGATCACCCCGCCAGTATTCCAGGCCGTCCCTCCGGGGGGTTGCGGCGGCTCCCGCCTGCGCTACTCTCAGCGGTACTGCAGTACCTCTGCCAGTACCACTTTGCGCGCCGCTGGAGTCGCCATGGATGTCGACCGCCTGCTTCCCACCCCCGAAGCCGCGGACCTCATCGCCCTCACCCGGGAGATCGCCGACAAGGAACTCGCTCCCCGGGTGGACGCGCACGAGGCCGCCGAGACCTATCCCGAAGGGCTCTTCGCGAAGCTCGGGGAGGCGGGGCTCCTGGGCCTCGCGTACCCCGAGGAGTACGGCGGCGGGGGCCAGCCCTACGAGGTCTACCTCCAGGTCCTGGAGGAGCTGGCGGCGCGCTGGGCGGCCGTGGCCGTCGCCACCAGCGTCCACACGCTGGCCTGCCACCCCCTCCACGCCTTCGGCACCCCGGACCAGAAGGAGCGCTGGCTGCCCGCGATGCTGGAGGGCCGGACCATCGGCGGCTACAGCCTCTCCGAGCCGCAGGCCGGCTCCGACGCCGCCGCCCTCACCTGCAGGGCGGAGCGGCAGGACGACGGCAGCGGGTACCGGATCACCGGCACCAAGGCATGGATCACCCACGGCGGCCGGGCCGGCTTCTACACCCTCTTCGCCCGCACGGCCCCCGGCAGCCACGGCGTCTCCTGCTTCCTCGCCCCCGGCACCGCGGAGGGCCTCAGCTTCGGGGTGCCCGAGCGCAAGATGGGCCTCCAGGCCGTTCCCACCACCTCCGCCCACTGGGACGGCGCCCTCATCGAGGAGGACCGCCTCGTCGGGAAGGAGGGGCAGGGCCTCCAGATCGCCTTCAGCGCCCTCGACAACGGCCGCCTCGGCATCGCCGCCTGCGCCACGGGCCTCGCCCAGGCCGCCCTGGCCGCCGCCGTCGACCACGCCAACGAGCGCACCACCTTCGGCCGCAGGATCATCGACCACCAGGGCCTCGGCTTCCTCCTCGCCGACATGGCCGCCGCCGTCGACGCTGCCCGCGCCACCTACCTGGACGCGGCCCGCCGCCGCGACCTCGGCCGCCCCTTCAGCCGCCAGGCCAGCGCGGCCAAGCTCATCGCCACCGACACGGCCATGAAGGTCACCACGGACGCGGTCCAGGTCCTCGGCGGTTACGGCTACACCCGCGACTTCCCCGTGGAGCGCTACATGCGCGAGGCCAAGATCATGCAGATCTTCGAGGGGACCAACCAGATCCAGCGGCTGGTGATCAGCCGGGGGCTGGTGCGGGCGGAGAAGTAGCGGGTCGGACCCCACGTGGGAAGTTTCGTCCAGCGCCCCGACGCCTCCGGTGCGCGCCTCGGGGGCCGCCTTTTCGCCGTTGGGGAGAATTTTGGGAGATCAAGTTTCCAACAACTTCTCCCGAGCGGATCGGACCGTACTCCCGGATGTCGAGGCCCGGGCGCCGGGCCCCCCACAGGCGTTCCAGAGTGTCGGCGATGGCCGGCTCCATGCCGAGGATCGTGTGGGAACAGGTGCCTTCCATACCGGGGACCTCGTGGCCCATCCGCTCCTCAAGGGCGACGCGCGGGCGGCGCCCCTCCTTGTCCGGCCAGACCCTGCCGGCATGGCGTAGGCCGTGCGGAGTCATGCCGGCGACGCCCGGGACCGGGCGGATTCCGGGTCGGGCGGCGTGTCCCCGGCTGCTCGGCTTCGGCGCCCGGCCGTTGACGATTGGCTGGAACGTGTCGGAGTGGAACTCGCCGCCGATGCTCAGTCGGCCGCCCGGACTCGGGCGGGTCCCCGAGGGACGCGAGCGACGCGGCGAACCGGCGCCTCGTCCAGCTGTGCGGCCCGGAGTGCGACGAGATCAACCCCCAGCCGCCCGACGCCCCGCCGAACCCGCGGGACCCCCGGGACCCGCCGCCGGAGAGGCCGGGGGAGCGGGACCGGAACGTCCCGTTTCACACTCCGGAAGCGGGACATCTCTGGTCTTCGGTGCGTCCTTCGCCGGCGACACGGCAGGGGTTTCCTGCTCCGGCTCCTCGTCTTTGATCATGGCCGCATCGCCCCAGGTGGTCTGAGGGCTGGTCGATCCACCGACTGCCGAACCCGCGGAATCCCTGGCGCCCCGTTTTCGGAAAAAGGCGCGCAGACCACCCCGTGGTGGGTCATCCTGGAGGCGTTCTCGGAACCCACTCCTTCGAGAGCACCCCTCCAAGGGGCCGCAATCCCCCTTGCGGTGCCGCAGAGTGAGCCCGGTCGTACATCTCCCAGCCGTGCGGCCGGCCTTGTGCGTGTCGGGGGCGCGTGCGCGGGGGTTCCTCGCACTGTGGGCAGCGTAATTCTGTGGTGCTACTCAGCGAGGCGCCCCGCCCTGTTTCAAAGAGCGGGGCGTCTTCGTCGTGAGGGCCTTGATCAATGCGGGATGCCGTCGATGACGTCCCGGGCCCCCTGCCGCAGCAGGGCGACGGCCACGGAGGTGCCGAGCGTGGCCGGATCGAGGCGGCCCGCCCACTCGTGGGCATTGAGGACCGTCTTGCCGTCCGGGGTGAACACACAGGCCCGCAGGGACAGTTCTCCACCGCGCTCGACGCGGGCGAAACCGGCGATGGGGGAGTTGCAGTGGCCCTGGAGGACGTGGAGGAGCATCCGCTCGGCCTGCGTCTCGCGATAGGCGTCGAGGTCGCCGAGGTCGCTGATCGTGCTGATCAGGTCGGTGTCGCCCTCGCGGCACTGGAGCGCGAGAACGCCGGCGCCGATCGGCGGCATCATCACGTCGGTCGGCAGGATCTCGGTGATGACGTCCGGGCGGCCGATCCGCTCCAGGCCGGCGACGGCCAGGAGCAGCGCGTCGGCTTCACCGGCGGCCAGCTTCTCCAGGCGCCGGTTGGCGTTGCCGCGCATCGGGACGCACTCCAGGTGCGGGTGCGAGGCGGCGAGCTGGGCGATGCGGCGCACCGAGGAGGTGCCGATGCGGGTCCCGGCCGGGAGTTCGTCGAGTGCGAGGCCGCCGGGGTGGATCAGGGCGTCGCGGATGTCGTCGCGCTTGAGGAACGCGGCGAACGTCGTTCCGGCCGGGAGGGGCCGGTCGGCGGGGACGTCCTTGACGCAGTGGACCGCGAGGTCGGCTTCCCCGGCGAGGAGCGCGGCGTCGACCTCCTTGGTGAAGGCGCCCTTCCCCTCGACCGCGCTGAGGTCGCCCATCCACTTGTCGCCCGTCGTCTTCACCGGAAGCACCGTGGTGGTGATGCCGGGGCGGAGCGCGGCCAACTCGGCACGGACACGCTCCACCTGGGCCAGGGCCATCGGCGAATCGCGGGAGACGATGCGAATCAGATCACTGGGCATGAGGGCACGATAGACCCTCGGATCCGGGCGGCGACCACGAGCACCGAGGCCCACCGCATCGGCGTGGCGCGGACGTTGAGCACATCGGGCAGTCGTTCGAGGAACCCGTCGACCCGGGGCCGGTGGTCGTCCGGCCACGTGGCCCGGGGCGGCATGTCGTCCACGACGTGCAGGGTGCCGGGCTTGAGCAGCGCAAGGAGGTCCGGCAGCCGGACGTACTTCCCGGGCCTGCAGTCGACGTACGCCAGGTCGTACCGCTCGCCGGGCTCCTGCGCGGTGAGCCAGGCGTCCGCGTCCGAGTGGACGAACTCGATCCGGGGATCGTCGCCGAGATGCCGGCGGGCGACTGCCTGCACCTCCTGGTCCACCTCGACGGCGGTGAGTCGGGCCGTGGAGTCCATGCCGGAGGTGAGCCACGCCGCGCCGGCGCCGACGCCGGTGCCCAGCTCCAGGACGTGGCCGCCCGGCTTGGACGCGGCGAGCGTCGCCAGCAGGGAGCCGGTGCGTTCTTCGCAGGACATCGCGAACCCGGTCCGGGCCGCGTCCGCGAGGATCGCGTCGAGCCGCGCGGGCCGCCGGTGGGGGACGTCACGCACTGCGGGCCTCCTCCAGGCGGCGGGCCACGGCCTCGGCGGCGAAGGTGAGGACCTGGTCGGCGCCCGCGCGTTTGAGCATCCCGAGGTACTCGACCGTCCCGGCCGCACCGAGCGTCCGGAGTGCGCCCCACTCGCCGGAGGCGGAGTAGGCGACGATCGGGACGCGCTGGTCGTCACGGAGGCGGGCCAGGACATCCACGGCCGTCATGACGGGCTGGAGGGTGAGGGAGTCGGCGCCCTCGTCCCTGAGGAGCGCGAGGGAGTCGTCACCTCGCCCAGAAGAAGGAAGCAGCCGTAATCGGAAGTACCGTACGGCTGCCTCTGACGGCCTGTGACCGCTCGTGCTGTGCCGGGGGTTTACGGATCGCGCCCCTGCGGCTCAGGGCTGTGCAGGGGCGCGATCCGGAGTACCGTCCTGAGTGTCTAGGTCAGCACGGAGTACGGAGCTCAGTATGCCCTCTTCCAGTGACGAGCACATCGGCGCGCGAGTGCAGATTGCCCGAAACGCCGCAGGCTTGACTCAAGTTGAGCTCGCGGACTTCCTCGGGCGCTCCGAGTCCTGGGTGGCGAACGTGGAGCGGGGCCGGCAGCCGCTCGACCGGTACAGCGTCATCACCGCCATCGCGGAGCGCTGCGACATCGATGTGGTGTGGCTGCTCGGGCAGCCCTACCGGCTCCAGCACGGCGAAGGAGGGCTGGCGCATGCGCACGTTCCCGCCCTGCGGACCGGTCTGCGCCGGGCCGGGCTCATTCTCTCGGGACATCCTGGGCTGACCCCGCAGGGCGGGCCCGTGGATCTGGACGGCATGCGGGCTCGGGTGCGGAAAGCGAATACGGCGAGGCAGGCCGCGAACCTTCCGGCGGTCGCCACGATCCTGCCGTCGCTGGTCGAGGACCTGAACACGGCGGTGCTGACCACGAGCGGCCGGGACCGGGAGGACGCGCTCCGGCTGCTCGCGGACGCCACCCGAACCGCCCGCATGTGCCTGAACCAGATCGGCTACCCGGATTTGGCGTGGGTGGCCGCCGAGGTCGCGGCCGGTGCCGCGACGCAACTCGGTGACCCCGTGGTGAAGGCCGCCGTCGCCTGGGACCGGTGTGGCGCGCTGCTGCACCAGGCATCCCTGCGGGAGACCGTGGCCGTGGCCGAGGCCGCCCTGCGGGACCTGGAGCCGCTCGCATCGGCGCGGCAGCCGGACGACGTCGCTCTCTCCCTGCGCGGGGCTCTGCACCTGCGGTGCTCCATCGCCCTGGCCCGGGGTGCCGGATCGAAGGAGGACACCTGGGCGCGGATCGACGCGGCCCTGGAGGACGCCGACCGGCTCGGTCCGCAGTGGTACGACCTCGAGCGGCACACGGTGTTCGGCCGGGGCACCGTCGCCGTCCACGCGGCTGAGGCCGGCGTGGAGGTCGACCAGCCGGACGCCGGGCTCAAGAGGGTTCCCCAGGTGGACATCGCGGAGGTGCCGAGCAAGGAGCGCCGGACGCACTACGCGATCGACGAGGCCCGTGCGCTGCACCGCATGGGAAAGAACCCGTCGGCCGTGGTGAAACTGCGTGAGGCCGCCTCCGCCGCGCCGTACTACGTCTACGCGGACCCGATGTCCCGGGCGCTGGTGTCGTCGCTCGCGAGGGTCGGCGTGCCGTCGCAGGCGTCGACCCTTTCCGGCCTGATCCGGAACATGGAACTGGTCAGCTAACTACCGCTGTGAGTCGAACAGTTGACGCCCCCTAGATTTTCTAGGGGGTGCGCCTGTGTTCTGCCTCCACTCTCGTGAGGTCACTGCTCGTACGTTAGTGATCTCAGGGAGTGGCGATGGAGTTGATCGACACCCGCCGTGCGGACCTCGCCGCCTGCGCGTACGCCGACATGCTGAAGTGGCCGCTGTCGGTCGGTTTCCGGCGACGGCCCCGGCAGGGCTGTACGTGCGGCACGCAGGACTGCCCGACGCCCGGGGCGCACCCGGTGCCCGGCTCGCAGGTCTGGCACAGCGGTGGCGCGGCCATACAGGAGCTGGAGGCGTCCTTGGGCGCCGGCATCATCGCGTGGACGACGGCGTTCGACGCGGTCGTGGTGCCCCGCAGTATCGGGATGGCGGCGATGGTCTCCGTGGAGCGCATGGCCCCCGTTCCGTGTCTCGTGCAGGAGGAGACGGCCGCTCTCCTGGTCCTCCCCGCTACGGGCCGCTACGCCCTCGACGCCTCGGTCTCCGGGGAAGTGCGGTCCGGGCCGGACCAGTGGATCGCGCTCCCGCCGTCGTACGGCGCCCGCTGGGACACCACGCCGTGGGTCGAGTGCACCACGACGCCGGTGAAGCTCCTCCACGGCAGCGACGTCGGCCGCCACCTCCAGGACGCCGCGAAGTTCGTGCCGAGCGCGGAGGTGCTGACGTGACGACGAACCGCGTGATCGCCGCCGCGAAACGGCACTGCGCCTACTGCCCGAAGGCCGGCCCCGAGGTGTGCGTCCGCATGATCAACGCGACCCGCGACAACCCTGCGGGAGTACCCGTGTTCGCGCACCGCGCCTGCGCCGAGGGCAACCACGACCAGATCCTCTACGCACTGCTTCCCGAAAGGAGCGTGGCCGGGTGACCCGCCGACGTTTCGCCTTCGCCCGCTGGCGCCTGGACCCCACCGGGGCCCCGCTCGTCCGCACGATGGTGTGCCGTCAGTGCCCGGAGAAGTCCGAGCCGAGCGCGGACCTGATGGCCACCGGTCACTGGGGCGCGCGGCACGCCGGCCTCACCGGGCACACCGAGCTCGAGGAGGTCACGGTCGCGCCGCTGCGTGCGACGCTGATCGACGCTCCGGCCGGAGTGGGGGTCTCGCGGTGACGCTGGACGGCCCGACCCTGGACGGAGGCACCCTGGAGGCGGACCGCCTGACGCACCGGTGGTTGCCGAGCACGACTGGGGCGAAGGCGAAGCGGAAGGCGCGCTGCCTGGAGTGCGGCAGGTCCGAACTGCGCAGTCCGGACCTGACCCGGGCGGAGACGTTCGCCCTGACGCACGCTCGCGCCACCGGGCATCGGGAGTTCGAGGAGACCGCCATCACCCCCATGCGTCTGCGTCTTCCCGGCGACAGGCCGGTGGGAGAGCGGGCTCAGGACGGGGGAGAGGCATGAGCACCGCATTCGCGCGGGCCCTGCCCGGCTCGGACTTCCTCCGGTCCGTCACCACGACGTCCTGGACCGACATCTCCTCTCCCGCCGGCCCGCTGTGCCGCCTCCTGATCACTCCCGGCACGCCGCGGCCGGGGGAGCGCGCGGAGGCGTACCTGTCGGGGATGCTGGCGCTCGCCCAGGGCATGGGCCTGGCCCCGGTGGGGGACGGGTCCCGGCCCACCACCTGGAACCTGATGCTGGAGGGCGGGGTCGTGGCCCTGGACTACGGCCACCCCAAGTGGCGGCTGCACGTCCCGTCCCCCACGGAGAGCTGGTACCGGCAGGCCGCGCGTTCCCGGACCGTCCACGTCACGGTCGGCTTCGACCCGCACCCCGCCGGCAGCGGCCCGGAAGAGACCTTCGCCTACCTCGCCGCGGCCTCCCGGACCGGACGCCTGTGGTCCGGTATCGCCGCTCGGCACCATTCCGCCTGACCACCCCCTCTTTCCTGTGGCCGTGCCGCACCGGCAGGGTCATGTCCGCACACCACGATGAGGAGTCCCCCTGTGAGTCTCGTGTCCGCGATCAGGTCTGTGGAACTGGAGATCACCGGCACCTGCCAGCTCCGTTGTACGCACTGCCGCACCACCTCCGGTCCGGACGTCCCGGCCGGCGAGATGACCCGGGAGGACTGGCTGGCCGTCATCGACGACGTGGCCCGGCTGGGGATTCCGGCCGTGCAGTTCATCGGCGGCGAGCCGACGCTGTCGCCGTACCTGCCCGAGTTCATCGACCGGGCCCTGGCCCACGGCCTGACGGCGGAGGTCTACTCGAACCTGTCCCACATCGGTCCGGTGATGTGGTCGACGCTCTCCCGCCCCGGGGTGTGCCTGGCCACCAGCTACTACAGCGACCAGGCCGCCCAGCACGAGGAGATCACCCGGGGCAGGGGCTCCCACGCGCGGACCCGGGGCAACCTCGTCAAGGCCCTGGAGCTGGGGATCACGACGCGGGTCGGGATCGTGGAGGTCCTGCCCGAGCAGCGGGTGGACGAGGCCGTGGCCGAGCTGCGCGAGCTGGGGGTCGAGCGGATCAAGGTCGACCGCGTCCGCAAGGTCGGCCGGGGGGCCGGCGAGGAGAGCGAGACCACGACGGCGGAGCTGTGCGGGAACTGCTTCCGCCACCGGGTGTCGGTCTCCCCGGACGGCGCGGTGTCCGGCTGTATCCTCTCCCGGTTCATGGTCGCCGGGAACGTGCGGGAGCGGAGCCTCGCGGACATCCTCACCAGCGACCGGTACGCGGAACTCACCCACTCCGTGCCGCTGCCGGTGAAGGGCGCGTGCCCACCGGACGACTCCTCCGACTGCGACCCGGCGAACACCACCGCGTGCTACGTCCCGCCGACCGGGCCCGTGCTCCTGGAACTCGGAGGCACCCGCTCGTGATCCCGCCCTGGAAGTCGCACGCCTCCAAGCTCGCCGCCGAGATCACGCCTCCGGGCTCCCGGTGGGCGCGGCCCGTCGCCGAGACCCCCCGGCAGGACTTCGTGCCCCGCTGGTTCCAGCGACGCCCCGACGGCGGGTATCAGGTGTTCGAGTGGGACCAGGCGGACGAGTGGCCGGCCGCCGCCTTCGCGGACCGCTCGCTCATCACCCGCGTGGGTACCCGGCACGCGGACCACACCGCCGAGGGGGAGGTCGTCCACGGCCTGGTGACGTCGTCCGCGACGCACCCGAGCCTGGTGGTGAGGATGCTTCGCCACGGCCTGCTCCAGGACTCCTCCCGGCTGCTGTACGTCGGCACCGGGTCCGGGTACGGACCGGCGCTCGCGGTCCACCGCCTCGGCGAGGACCGGGTGGTGGGCGTCGACATCGACCCCTACCTCGTACAGGCCGCGCGGGAGCGGCTGGGCTATCTCCACGTCCACCCGCAGTTGCACATGGCGGACGCCACCGGCGTGCTGCCGGTCGGTGCCGGGGAGGTGGACCGGATTGTCGCCATGGTGTCGGTGCGGTCGGTCCCGACGAGCTGGCTCGGCGCCCTGCCGGTCGGCGGCCGGCTGGTGACCACGATCGCCGGCACCAGTCTCCTGGTGACGGCCGAGAAGAACGCCGAGGGCGGCGCGTCCGGCCGGGTGGAGTGGGACCGGGCCGGGTTCATGCGGGCCCGGAAGAGCCCCGACTACGAACCGCGCCCCGACGCGCTCGCGAAGGCCCTGTCCGGCCAGGACGGTGAGGAGGTCACCACGGGCCCGTACCCGGTCGTGGACGTCGAGCAGGCATGGGACCTCGCTTCCATGCTCGACCTCACCACCCCGGGAATCGTCCACGAGTACTCCGAGACGGACGGCCTGCGGACCGCGTGCATGGCCCACCCCGACGGCTCGTGGGCCCGCGCCCAGGCCCGGGGCACCGAGCGGCCGACCGTCCACCAGAGCGGCCCGCGTCGCCTGTGGGACGACCTGGACGCGATCCGTACGGACTGGCTCGCGCGTGGGGAACTTCCCCTGCGGGGCGCCCGGGTCGTCGTCAAGCCGGACGGCAGCACGATCCTGGCCCGGGGCGGCCGGCACATCCGCACCTGAGACCGTCCTGGCCGTGCCCGTGCATGTCGGCCGGGCACGGCCAGGACCCGGGGAGCTCCCGGTTACCCGGGAGCGGTGCGACTCCGACGCCGACCGGCTCGCACCACGGCCGCCGCCCGTCCCGTCCGTTACCGGCGGCGGCCGGTCCCACCCCCTCGAACCGTCCTCCGCCCGGGACGTCCCGGCGCAGGTCCCCCCGTGCCACGCCGCGGCCCCGGGCGGAGGGCCTACCTCCATGGATTCGATCTGATGACTCTCGACACCCTGCCCGTCCACCGCGGCCTGCGCGTCCCGAAGATCGCGCGCTGGTCGGCGGAGCAGGACAGGACCCCAGCCGTTCATCTCGACGGCAGCCGGATCGTCTACGCCGACCCGCTCCTGACCCTCGCCAGTACACAGCAGGGCGCGCTGTGGCGGGTGTGGTCCCTGGCGCACGGCCGGGGTGAGCCGCACCTGAGCCACGTCCATCCGGCCCGGCAGCGGCGCATGATCAAGGGCCTGCTGTGCCAGGTCTGCGGCGAGCCGACCGGCCCGGAGGCCGAACGCGAGGGCGGTCACCTGTTCCTTGCGGGCTCTGGCGCGGCGACCGGGCTGCGCGGCCCGATCGAGGAGGGCGAGCGAACGATGGCACCGCCGCTGCACCTGCCGTGCGCGTGGAAGTCCGTGCGGCACTGCCCCCACCTCCTGAAGAACTACGTCGCCGCCCGGGTGACAGTCCCGGTCCGGTGGGGCCTGTACGGCATTCTTCACGCCCCGTACGGCCGGACGGTGATCCCGGTCGAGTCGGGGGCGCAGGTCCCCTTCGGCGCCTCCCGGCTCGGGATGCTCCTCGCCGGACAGGCCATCGTGGAGCTGAACGGCGTCCGGCCGGTCGACCTGGCGGCCGAGGCCGCGCGGGCCGGCCTTCTGACGGGAGCCTCGCGGTGAGCGGCGCAGGGGTGCGGCCCCCGTACCTGCCGGGTCGCGCGTACGACCTGATGACCGTGGGCGACCGGCGGAGTGCGGTGTCCGTGCACCTGGAGTGGGCGCACTTCGTGGTCGGGGCCCTGGGCAAGGCGTGCGGCCTGGTGTACAGCGACGCCGGCCTCGTCCGGGCTGTATGGCTCCTTCCGCCCGGCGGCGCCGACTGGCCGGACGCGACGGGAGCCGGGGTCGTCTGCTGCCCGCCGGGCGAGGGACTCCTTGTCCCCGGCCCGAACGGCTGTGCCTCCATGAACTGGCTGCGATACCCGCTGCTGGACGACCGGATGTTCACCGATCCGGGCGCCCTGCGCCTGGCTGTGGAGAGCGTCGTCGGCCCGCTGGAGACGGCCGGCGAACTCGGGCCGCTGGCGGTGTGTTACGTCTGCGGGCTGCCGTCGCGAGACGCCGAGCGCGTGCTCTGGCGCGAGCATTTGAGCGGACCCGGCTGGAGTCTGTACGCGTGCCCACCGTGTTACGACACCGGAGGCGGGGGGCACCTGCGGCTGACGAAGGAGCCGCCGCAGTGAGCGACCGCATGAAGCAGGGCATCTACGTGGTGGCCCTGGCCGGACTTGCCCTCACCTTGCTGCTGGGGGTCCTCCAATGATGCCTTCGAGCCCGCCCTCGCCGGCCCCGGCTGGAGGGGAAGGGCAGGCTTCCGACCAGCGGCGAGTCTGGGTCACGGGCGAGTGCTGGCGCTGCGACAACGCCGGCGTCCCGGTTCTGTGGCTCGGCCCCGCGCACAGCGACGACCACGGCACGGCTCCGGTGTACGCGTGCGAGCCGTGCGTCCGGCGCCTGGAGGAACTGATCGCCGCCCACGGGGTCCGCCGGGACGCACCGCCTCCTCGCCGCCGCCGTGAAAGGGGGTTCTGCAGTGCCTGACTCCTTGTCGCCGCTCGGGCTCGTCATCCCGCCCTGCGTCTACGAACAGCCCGCGATCGGGCGGCTGCACGACCACTTCCTCGGCGGCTGCGAGCACCAGGAGCCCGACCGGCACCTGGCCGCGCGCCTGGAAGCCGAGGCACCGTGGCTCGCGACCTCGGCCCGGCTCGCCGGCGAGTACGGTCTCCGGGCCGTCGCCGTGCTGGCGCACGAACTGGGCTTCCGGCAGTTTCTCGATCTGGGATGCGGCTACCCGCCGCCCCGGCTCCTGATGGTGCACGAAGTCGCGCAGGCCGTCCGGCCGGACGCACGGGTCCTCTACGTGGACCACGACCCCGCCGTCCTCGCGCACGCCTTCACGGAGCGGGACGATAACGAGTTCACCGGCGTGATGGGCGCGGACGTCCGGCGTATCGGGCAGCTGCTCGACCAGGCGGAGACGGAAGGCCATCTCGACTTCGGCCGGCCGGTCGCCGTCCTCGCCCACGAACTCCTGCACTGGATGGACGACGACCAGGCGGCGGAGGTGATGAGGACCCTGCGGGAACGGCTGCCGGACGGGAGCGCCATTTCGATCAGCCACGCCACCACCGAGACGGCCCCCGGGCCGATGGCCGCGCTCGTCGAGCTGTACGGCCAGGGCGGGATCGCTTTCCGGCCCCGGCCCTTGGAGCGCATCGTCGAACTCTTCGGCTCGTGGAGCCCGCTTCCGCCGGGTGTGGTGACGACCGCGATGTGGCGCCGTGAGATGAGTGTCCCGCTCTACCGGGTCCCTCGTCAGCGGGGAGCCGACGGCGAAGCCCCCGGGCGCGCGGCGAGGATGTGGCGGCGCATGCCGCCGGTTGACCTCTCCCACGCCTACGCCGCTCTCATCGCCCCGGGGTCGGTTGCGCGGACTTGAAGGTGCGGCGGCGTCGGGCGAGAGGCCCGGGGCCACCGGCATGAGGGAATGCCCACCGGCGTTCCCCCCCTCCCCCTAGGGTGAGGGCATGATCCCTGATTTCGTCGCAGACCTACGGAAAGCGGTCGGCTCCGATTGCCTGCTCTGGCTGCCGGGAGTGGTCGCGGTCGTCCGTGACGAACACCGGCGGGTGCTCTTGCAACGGCGCTCCGCCGGCGGGCTGTGGACGCCGCTGAGCGGGATCGTGGAGCCGGGTGAGCACCCGGCCGTCGCCGCCGCGCGGGAGGCGGAGGAGGAGACCGGAGTCCGGGTCGTGGTGGAGCGGCTGGCGGCGGTCACCCAGTCTCCGCCGGTACGGCACGGCAACGGCGACCGGGCGCAGTACTTCGAGGTGGTGTTCGCCTGCCGTCCGGCGGTCTCGGGCCAGGAGCCCCGGGTCTGCGACGACGAGTCGGTGGAGGTCGGCTGGTTTCCGCTGGACGCTCTGCCGCCGATGAGCGAGCGGATGCGGGAGCTTGTCGCCCTGGTCGAGAAGGACGAGCCCGAGGCGTGGTTCGCGACGGCACCGTGACCGTGCCGTCCGGCCCCTCGGCGTCGCCGGGGGGCGGACTCGCTCAGGCGGGCACGGCCCTCGTGCGGACCGCGAACTCCCTGAGCCCCGGAAGGCGCGTCGGGCCGTAGAGGAGGTTCGCCGTCAGCGCCCGCAGGGCGGGACGGCGGACCTCCTGGGCCGCTTCCTGCTCGACGTGGCGCAGAGCGGCGAAGGTCTGCTCGCCGTTGCCGAGCGCGTGCCACATCCGGGCCGTGTCGGTCCAGGCCCGAGCGCGACGTTCGGCGGTCGGCATGAGGCCGATGTTCAGGCCGCGCGCGATCTCCACCGCTTCGTCGGGGGTGCCGAGGGTGGTGTGGACGCCGATGCGGTAGACGTCCACCTGCGTCTGGGTGGCCTCGACGGTGAAGAGCCCGCCGGGGGCGGCGTGCGGGCGGCGTTCCACGGTCTCGGCGGCTTCGTCGAGCAGAGCGAGGGCCGTCGTGCGGTCGCGTCCGGCGGCTGCCGAGTAGGCCGCGGTGAGCAGCAGCGTGGTGCGGACAGCACCGGTGCGCAGCTCGACGGGGTCGAGGTGGGCCGCCTCGTTTCGGGAGAGGTGGCCCTCGGGTATCGCATGCCGCCGGTCGACGACCCCCAGGTCTATGCCGCTCCCACTCGACTACCTCTGCGCTGACGGGGGCCCAATTCGCCGGAATTCACCCTTTCGTATGAAGAAGGGGGCTGGGGTGCATCCGATGGCGCGCCCGGGTAGTCGAAAGCCGTACTACGTGCGCCGTTTCGGCTGATGCCGCAGGCGACGCGCTGGTACTCCGCCGGATCCTGGGGAGGGCCGACGGGGGTGCATCTCGCTCCATGCTCCGCAAGCAGGTCGAGATCACTGGGCCTGGCGCCTCGGCGCCAGGCCCTCTCTCTTTCCCGGAGGTGATTTTCTGCCATTCCCTTCGTACGGGTTCCGGGGGTCGGTTGTCGGCCGTGAACGCCGAAAACCTTGCCTGAGCACCGGCTTCACTCCATGGGGGACTTGACAACAGCCTGCCGGACTACCTGTTCCCGTGGGAATAGGAAGGGGGTCCAGTGCGTGGAGATGAGGGAAGATGCGCGGAGATGAGGGCCGGTCCTTCGACGGGCGGTGCAGGTCAGGAGAAAACCGCAGGTCAGAGCCCTGTTTTAGAGAGCTTCCTTGGTGAGTTCTACGGTGCTCATGTCTTCCTGCCTCCGAGCTGCATAGACAGTGCGATCTTGGCCGGCTTCCGAGACGCCGTGGGAACGCGTTGGGAACACGAGGGCCTCATGGCGAGCTTAAGACGGTGTCTCACGTGGCGATCTCGCCCACTACGGAGCCGTGGGTGTCAAGGGCGAGCGCGGCCGTCAGGCCGGCCGAGCCGGCCGTCCACGACGGCCGGGAGAGACGTGGGCATCTCGTCGGTGACCCAGGCGAACTCCAGGGCCGCAAGCGTGGCTCCGCGGTTCGTCCATACGAGGATCTCGCCGACGTAGGTGTCGGACGAGTTATGGACGTGCGCGTCGACGGGCACGAGCTCTGTCGGCAGTGCTGCGTGTTCGCAAGGTTCCCGGACTCGCAGGTCGACGCTCACGGAACCGGGCCCCCAGACGCCGGTCACCTCGGTGCGGTCCAGCTGACTCCGCAGTCGCGAGGCACCGACGAACTCCGCCGACAGGATGAGTTCGAGTACTGCGCGCTCGTCGGCGTTCAAGGAGCGCGGGTGGATGGGAAGAGGAGCCATGCACCCATTTTGAGGTGGTGGAGCGACCAGCCCAACGCCTCCACCGGCAGTCGCCGGGGTGGCCGGCAGCGGCATCGTGATCGTTCATGGGTGGGGATCTGTCGCAGCGGCTCATGCCGAATGATCTGCCGAATGTTCTACGGGCGTTGGTCGAGCCGGTACTGCCGTCCTTCCCCTCGCGCCCGCCTGGCTTCGATGCCGAGACGTACAAGGAGCGCAACACCGTTGAACGGCGCATCGCCCGGCTCAAGCAGTGGCCCGGCCATGCGAACCGACAAACTTGCCCTCGCGTGTCGGGCAGCACTCCACCTGGCTGCCCTCCTTATCCGGGCTCGCCGCTGACCAGGCATGACGCCGCGCCCCTGAGCGGCGAAACACGGTGGTGCCAGCCTGAAGGTGCCCATAGCATCCGCCTGTGACCGAGAACATCAGGATTGCAGATGACGAGCATGACGCAGAGCCTGAGAGGCAACTCGTCTGGAGGGCCGGGTCTGTCGGCTTCGCGGCACTCGACGTAGACGACGCCGAGCTCATGCACAGATGGAGATCCGACCCCGTGGTCGCCCACCACATAGGTATCTGGCCACGCTCACTCACCGCCGTGCGCGAGCGCATCGAGCGCGACATCGAAGACGATGACCGCGACGACTTCCTCATCATCCCTCCCGACGGCATCCCTGTCGGCTGCGCCGCACTGACCAGCCAGAACATCGTCAACGGCACAGCCCAGGTCGAGCTGATGCTCGCTGCTCGACATCGCGGGCACGGCCACGGCACCGCCGCCCTCAACGCCGTGGTGGACCTCGCCTTCGGCGAGCTCCCGATGTTTCGGCTCACGGCGGAAACGCACACCGACAACGCCCCCGCACTCGCCGTCCTCGCCAAGTCCGGCTTCACCCAGGAAGGAATCAGCCGCGCCGCCTGCCTCCACCGCGGACGCCGCCACGACCTCGCCGTGTTCTCGCTGCTCCGCCCCGAGTGGGAAGAGCTGGCCCGTCCTCGTGCCTGGGACACCTGACCGCGGAGCACTTGTCCAGCATTCGGTCCAGCCGGACGCCACACTCCTCAGGACATCAAGAAGACAGGTTCCGGCCGTCCTGTCCTGTTCGTGCCCGTGGGCCGGGCACGGCCAGGTCCCGGGACCTCCCTGCCACCCGGCGGGAGGCGGTACGAACCGGTCGTCCCACACCCGTCGTCAGATCCCGTCCACGACAGGACGGCGGCCGGTCCCACTCCCCTGATCCACCCTCCGCCCGGGACGTCCCGGCCCAGGTCCCCTTCGGCGCCTCCCGGCTCGGAAGGCCCCTCGCCGGACAGTCCATCGTGGAGCCGAACGGCGTACGGCCCCGTGTACAGCGACGCCGGCTTCCACCGGGCCGTCTGGTTCCTGCCACCCGGCGGCGCCGACTCGCCCTACACGACCAAGACCGACGTCTGGTACGACGAGGCCGGAATCCGCAGCATCCAGGTCGTCTTCCCGGGCCGCGCCTTCCGCTGCGGCGACACCGGCGGCTCCGGCACGCAGCGGCACGTGTCCCACACCTTCGGCGCCGCCGACAAGCTGATCTCCGTCGACGCCTGGTCCGGCACCGCCGCCCGTGGCAGCCTCGCCGGGCTGCGCCTGACGATGACCTCGGACGTGGTCAACTTCGGCAGGGCGGGCACGACTTCCGTCGCACCCGACATGGCCGGGGACGCCGGTGGAGCCTCGGCCGTCTGCGGGCTGTTCGGTTCGACGGTGAAGTCCGGCAGCCGCACCTACGTCGCGTCCCTCGGTTTCTACGTACGCGGCGGAAACGTGCCGCAAGCGGTCCTGGGCCATCTGAACGACAACCGCCGCCATTACAGCCAGGCGGTTTGGGCCAACGCCGACGGGCTGACGCTCAGCCGCATCCTCGCCCACTGCTCGTCCACGCCCGCCGGTTCCGACGCCACCTCCGTCCTGCTCGGCACGCTGCTGCCCCCGCTCCCCGACGCCGTCCTCCCTGCCGGCCGAGCCGCGCCACGCGGGCTCGGTCCGCACGGGTTCAGTCCACGCGGGCTCGGTCCGCGCCGGTCAGCGTGGCGTAGACGACCGTGTTGGCCCGGTAGCCGGTGTCGTCGGACCAGTCGCCGCCGCAGGTGATCAGCCGCAGCTCCGGGGCGCCGGAGCCGCCGTAGACCTTGTCGTCGGGGAAGCGGTCCTTGGCGTGTTCCTCCACCGCGTCGACCGTGAAGAGGGCCGTGCTGCCGTCCGCGCGTTCGACGGCGATCCCGGCGCCCCGCGTCAGGGTCCCGAGCCGGTGGAAGACGGCGGGGCCGGCGGGGGTGTCCAGGTGGCCCGTCAGGACGGCCGTCCCCGCCGAGCCGGGCGGGATCCCCCGGGCGTACCAGCCGGCGAAGGCCGGGAGGTTCGGCGGGGGCGGCTCCAGCCTCCCCTCCTCGTCCAGTTCGAGGCGCATCAGCCGGGCGTCGACCCCGATGAGCGGGATGCGGACCCGTACCGGGTCCGACGCGGGGAGCGGCTCGGCCGCGGAACCGGAGCGGTCCGGGACGTCCGCCCCGGCGGCCCGCGCCTCCCGCGGCGGGGCCTGCGCGGCGGGTGGCGGGGCGTCGTGGCCGGTCGTCGTGTCGACGAGCAGCAGCACCCCGGCGAGCGCGGCCCAGACCGGCAGCGGGACGTACCGCGGGCGCCGGCCGCCGGTCCGCGTCAGGACCGGTTCCCCGCGCCCGCGACGCGCCGGCGCATCCCGAACGCTCCGGCCGCGACGGCCGCGCCCGCCAGGAGCCAGCCGGGACCGGACTCGCTTCCCTTGCCCGCGGTCCCGCCGAAGCCGGCGTCGACGGCGCCCTTCGGGCGGCCGGAGATCCGGTACGTGGCGGTCACCTTCTTCCGGGGCGGGCACTTGAGCGTCACGGTGTCCGTACCGGAGGAGGCGTCCTGCGGCAGCCGGAACTCACCCGTCAGGACGCCCTTCCGGTCGCCCGGGAGCAGGTGGAACGTGCCGCCCGCCGCGGACTCGCCCTTGCCGTACGTCTCCTTGCCGCAAGCCGTCGTGCTGACGGTGACGGTGCCGCCGGGGGACGCCGTCCCCGGGGCGACGCGAACGTCCCCCGACGCGGAGCCACCGCCCTCGGCGGCCACGGCGGTGGAGGCGGGCAGGACCAGGGCGCCGGCGATCAGGGCGGCCGTGGCACCGGTACGGGCGAGACGCATGGTTTCTCCTCGGGCGGAGCGATGGGCGGAGCGATTCCCGCCCGGCTCGTCCGCGCGGCTCCTGTGCTGTGCTCCGAGCACGAGGGAAAGGCCCGTGGTGGGTCACCGCAACATGGGCGGTGCCCGGGGATGTCGCCCGGTCGGCCGCCCGGTTGCCGTCCGCGCCACCGTCACCGCAGGTCACGGCAGTGGGACCGCCGTGCCGGAAGCATCCGTGTCCGAGGGGCGAACGGGTGAGGGCCCCCGGTCCTGATCCGTTCCCCCGGCCCTGATCCGTTCACCCGGTCCTGATCCGTTCCCCCGGCCCTGATCCACCGGACCGGACCTGGGCCGTCCGGACGGATCCCTCCGTCCCGGTGCTCGTGATCAGGACCTGTCCGGGTGACCGCACGCGGAGCCGGATGACGAGAGCCGCGGTGGTCGCGGTGCCGGGGCGGACGCCGCCGCGTGGGCCTTCGCGGAGGCGGGCGGCCTGTTCGCCTCCGCGTACGACTGGGCGCGGTCCCATGCGACCGGCGCGGCCGCGTACGTGCAGCGGTCCTCGCCGCCGCCGGCGTCCGGCCCCACGTACGCCACCCGGTGCCTCTCCCGTGACGGCGTCATCCTTCCCTCTGCCGGCACCCCGCTCGCCGGCGCCGTCACCAACGGTTCTCCGCCAGGCCCACCTCGGTTCCCTGGCCGGCGTGTCGAGTCTCCGGGCCGTCGAGCGCTTCTTCAACAGCTGAGCCGCCCGTCCCGGTGTCCGTACCGGCGGCGCGCGGGCTCTGCGGTGCGAGAGGGCGGCCCGCCGCCGGACGGGCCCGCGCCTTCAGCAGGATTTCACCGGCTGTGCAGGGGCCCGGGGCAGAGTGGGGGATGTCGTGTCGGGGCCGTGCCGCGAGGCTTCGCCGGGAACCCGGCGCGCGACACGCCGGCCCCGATCGGCGACGAGTGTTTCCCGGCAGAGGAGAACTCCGTGACCAGTCCCGTTCCCCGCAGCCCTCACGGTCCCGGCGCCCCGGTTCACGGCGACGGAGCCCCCGCCCGCCGGGCGCCTCGGGTACGGAGCCCGCTTCCGGCCCTCGCGTTCATCGTGCACGCCCTGCTGGTCGGCACGGTGGTGACGGGCGGGATGCTCTTCCTCGTGTACACCACGTGGGTGTGGATGCAGGACGCCCCGCCCGGAGAGAACCGGAGCATCGGCGGCGTCGTCGGCCTGTTCCTCTGCTGTGTGGGGCTCCTGTTCGGCCCGACCGTCCTCGCCGGGGGGACCGGATCGCTCGCCCGAGCCGATTTCGGGCCGCCCCCGGCCCCCTTCGGGCGCACCCCGCTCCTGGGCCTTTCGGTGCCGGCCGTGGGCAGGGGGCTGTTCATGTGGGACCCGGGTTCCCCCGACCGGCGCCTGCAGATGGGCGGGTTCGCGGCCGCCGCGGTCGTACTGGGCGCGGGGACGGCGCTGTACAGGGCGCCGTCGACGCGGGAGCACTTCGGGCTGTGAACCGGACCGGGTCCGGCGGTCCCCCGGCGGCTCCACCGCCGGGCGACATGCCGGAACGGTCCCGGACCACCGCCGTCCGCCCCGACGGGCGCGGACCCACCCCGGCGCCGTCACCGCCGCCACCGTCGTCGTCCGGCTCCGACCGTGACCGGAAGGGCAGGCCCCCGCGCCCGCCCGGCCGGGAGCCGGACCCCACCTCACCCATGGGACACCCCTTGAACATCCGACCGAAGCACGCCGCCCTGATCGCCCTCTCCGCCGCCGTCCTCACCGCCTGCTCCTCCGGGCAGGAACTCTCGTACGGCGGGAAGGCCACCGGTGAGAACCTCGAAGTGACCGTCCTGAAGGTGGAGCGGGGCGGCGCCGACGACCTGTCGGTCCTGCAGAACCCCGAGCGGTACGCCGGCCGGACGCCGTACTACGTCCACTACCGCGTCACCAAGACCGCGGACGGGGCCACCGAGTGGCCCGACCTCGACGTCCGGAGCGACAAGCGGCGGCTCACCTCCCTGAGCATCCGGCCCGGCTTCCCCACTCCGACCGTCGGCGCGGACGGCAAGGTCACCATGGAGTCGGCGCCGGAGTTCGAGGCGTGCCGCGCCGACGACACGGACACGAAGGACTTCGACAGCGCCCCGAAGGGCAAGAGCTACACGTCGTGCGCCATCTACCTCACCGACGAGGGCGGGGCGGGCCCCACCCGCGTCGAGTGGGTGCCCGGCTCCCGCAAGGGCGATCCGGTCGCCGTCTGGAAGTGACGCCCCCGCCCCCGCCCCGCCTCAGGAGACCGACCTGCCGAAGAACTCCAGCTCCGCGACGGCCACCTGCTTGCGCGGGTCGGCCCGCCAGGCGGTGCGGAGGACCAGACGGACCGAGAGGGCGTCACGGACGCGGAGGTCGACGCGCTGGGTGCCGCCGTCGTTGATGAGGTGCTGGGAGACGTGGACCTCGCCCGACGCGTCCTTGACCACGAGCTCGAAGGTGCGCGGGGTCGCCTGGCCGTCCGCCTGGGTGGTGTTCTTCGAGCTGCCCGGGGTGATCAGGAGGCTCAGCAGGTCGGTCGGCTCCGCGAACGCCGCCTCCAGGTACTGGCCCGCCGAGTCGCCCGCGTACCCCGTTCCCCACCAGGTGTTGGAGTAGCCGTCGCCCGCCAGTTTCGGGTCCTGCCCCGGCGCCGCGTGGGAAGCCGTCCAGGAGACGGGGTGGACCGGGACCCGGGTGGCGAAGTGGTCCTGCACCGCGCGGGCGGCCGGCGGGCCGCCGAACAAGCCGCCGACCACCACGGCGGCGATCCCGGTGGCGATCAGGGCCCGGACGACCCAGCGGCTCCGGTCGCGGGCGAGACCGGGGCGCCGCCCCGCGTACGGGCCCTCGGCCGTGGAGAGCCGCTCGGGGACCATCGGCGTCGCGCAGAAACGGCAGAAGTGACGGCCGGGCGTGTTCGCGAGCGAGCAGGCCGGGCACGGGGTGCCGCCCTGGACCGGGGCCACCGCCCCCGCCCCCCGTGTGACCGGGCGCGCCGCCTCCGGGCGCGCCGGGAGCACCGGGGCCGCGACCGCCGGGTCCCGGGGACGGTCTCCCGGGACCGGGACCAGGAGCGAACGGGCCACCGTGTCGGAGGAGGACGCGGAGGACGCGGAGGACGCGGAGGGCGAGGAGGCCGGGGCGGGCGCGGAGGCCGGAGAGGCCGGGGCGGGCGCGGGGGACGCGGAGGGGGCGGGCGCCGCCGTCTCCGGAGCCCGCTCCTCCCCGGGGCCCCGGCCCGTCTCCCGTACCGGAGGCTCCGCCGTCGGGTCCACCACGGGCAGGGGCGTGGTGACCTCCTCGGGGCCGGCCTCCGGGCCGGTCCCGGAGCCCGCCGCCGCGGTGTCCGCCGGGTCGTTCCCCGGGGCCGCCGCGGTGTCTGCCGGGGCCGCCACCGGGGCCGCCGACGGGCGGGCGGGCGCCGGCTCCTCGCGGGGCGTCCCGGCCGGGGCGTCCCAGCGCAGGAACGCCCCGCAGCTGTCGCAGAACGACTGGCTCTCCGCGCGCACCGGACTCGCGCAGTCCGGGCAGGGGCGGGACGAGGGCGTGTCACTCATGGGGTCGAACTCCTTCGGGCGTACGGGAAGTGGTCACCGCGACCGTGAACGGCAGGTGCGCGGGGCGGGCGGCGGCCACGACCGCGCGCAGCCGCTGCGGATCGACGGAGGCCGGGTCGGCGGTCCGCAGGACGACGTGCAGCCCGGCCACGGGCTCTCCGGGGAACGGGCCGAGCGGACGGGCGGACCAGCTCGCCCCGCCGCTCTCGGTGATCTCCGGCGGAACGCCGAAGGCGAGGCGGACCGCCGCCGCGAGCCCCTGGCGGGTGCCGCGCACCCGGTGCAGCGCCACGGCGGAGGCGACCGCGTGCCGGCGCAGCGCGAGCGGCTCGGTGCCCTCCAGCTCCGCGCCGACCCAGGTCGCCAGGTAGTCCACGAAGTCGGCGGGGGCGAGCGCGGGGGAGAAGTACGCCTCCAGCGAGTCCAGGACGTTGAAGAGCGGCGCGAGGACGACGTCCAGGCCGGACACGAACCGCTGCCCGAAGTCGTCCTCCGCGTAGACGGCGGGCAGCGCCGCCCCCAGCGGGTACGGGGTCGCGAGGCCCGGGACCGTGCCCCGCGCGGAACGGCCCGCCGCACGCCGCGCGGAACCGCTCCCCGGGCTTTCCGCGGCGCCGCTCACCGGGCCTCGATCACACGGACGCGGTGGTCGAAGGGGAAGAGCAGGGCCGACGGCGCCAGTTCGATCCGGTCCGTCGTCTCGCCCCGCCGCCCCGTCAGCGGATCGGCCGGGTGCAGCAGCACCTCGTCCACCAGCTCCACCCCCGGCACCCGCTGGAGCGCCGCGAAGACCTCACCGGCCCGCAGCGGGCGCCCGAACGGCCACCCCTCGCCGTGCGCCCCGCCCGTCAGCGGGTCCAGGTACGCGTACAGCACGTCCAGGGCCTCGGCCCGCACCCGCTCCACCTCCGCCGCCCGGAACGCGTGCAGCGTCGCCACCACCGTCACCCCCTGGTAGAACGGCGGCCCCACGGCGAGCCGGGTGCCCAGCGGGCGCCGCTCGTCCAGGAAACCGGTCACCCGGGACAGCAGCTCCTCGCCCGGGACGAGCTGCTCGAACCGCAGCCGCCCGCCCCGGTCCGGCACCGCCTGCGGCACCACCAGGACCCGGACCGCGTTCTCGCCCGCCTCGGCCGCGTCCGCCGCCAGACAGGCGATCCGCGCGGCCTCCGGCGCCGCCCGCCGGGCCAGCTCCTCGTAGTCGCGCGCGGTCACGGCCCGCTCCTGCGCCCGCAGGGTGACGGGCGCGCGGGTCTTGGCCTCCTCGACGGTCTCCCCGTCCACCCCGCCCCGCGCCGCCTCGCGGTTCTCGACCCGCGCGATGTACGGGATGGAGCTGCGCAGCACGCTGATGGTGGAGCGGGCCACGTTGCCCGCCCGGCCGCCCCCGGTGCCGTAGCGGGCCGCGCGGATCGCCGCCCCCTTCGGCGGTACGGCCCCGAACTGCCGCATCGTCCCGTCCGGTTGGCGCACGCTCGGCCCGAAGGCGATCTCGCCGGTCGTCGCGTCCAGGGTGAAGTGCCGGTCGCCGGGGCGCGAGGACGCGAAGTCGTGGACGGCGGTCCACTCCGACCAGCCGGACTCCGCGTCTTCCGTGTCCTGCCCGTCGCCGCCGTCGCCGCCGTCCCCGCGCTCCGCGACCTGGAGCAGCAGCGGCGGCCGGTCCACGACCGGGGCGTGCGCGAGCCGCACCCGCTGCCCCGGCACCCCCTCCGACTCGCCCAGGAGCTCGTTCCGCACCGTCTCGGCGTGCGCCGCGCGGACCGTGCCGCCGATGGTGAACGCCCCCGCCGCCCGTACCGTCGGCGACTCGCTGTACGACGGCAGCCCCTCCGCCGGCTCCACCACCCGGCAGCGCACCCAGCCCGCCTCGTGCCCGCCGAGCCGCGAGAGCGCGTGCCCGGACGGCATGTGCAGCACCACCTCGCCCGGCCGGTTGAGCCCGCCCGTCGTGTCCTCGTCGACCTCGCACGCGGTCCAGCCGTCGGCCGCCGACCACGCCTCCCACACCAGCGGCGGCCTGCGCGGATCCACGCCGACGCCGTCCACCCGGCTGTCCAGGTCGAGCACGAGCACGCAGTCCGGCACGGCCGCCGAGAGCCCCAGGAGGAGCAGGTCGCCGACGCGCGGCAGCGGCGAGAAGGCCGGTACGTCCTCACCGCCCTCCAGAGCCGGGAAGCGGTCCTCGGGCGCGCCCCCGGCCTCCTGGCGCAGCAGGTGCGTCAGCGTGCAGGGCACCACGGTCAGATCGGCGGTGGTCGCGAAGACGACCGCCTCCTCCGTCTCCGTGCGCCCGGTCGACACCTCCGTGCCGGCGGGCAGCAGCACCGGCTCCGACTGCGGCGCCGAGAGCCGGAACGTGATGTCGGCGCGGGCGGCGGCCGGCGGGAAGAGCGTCACGCCGAGCAGGTCGAGGAAGGCCAGGTGGTTCTTCTCCGGGACCCGGTTCAGGCGGTAGACGAGCTGGTCCGCCATGTGCGCGACGGCCTCGACCAGGGTGACCCCCGGGTCCGAGACGTTGTGGTCGGTCCACTCGGGACACGCCTGCTGGATGTAGCGCTTGGCGTCGTCGACGAACTGCTGGAAGCGCCGGTCGTCGAGATGGGGTGCGGGCAGGGCCATGGCGGCTCTTTCAGTCCTCGGAGGGGATGACGTAGAAGGGGAAGACGAGGTTGCGCGGGTTGTTGGCGCCGCGCACCCGGTAACGGACGTCGATGTACAGGGTGGTCGGCTCCCCGGGGGCGGGGGCGACCACGACGTCCTCCACCTCGATGCGCGGCTCCCAGCGGTCGAGCGAACTCATCACCGCGTACCGGATGCGCCCCATCGTCGTGTCGTTGACCGGAGCGAACACCAGCTCGTGCACCGCGCAGCCGAATTCGGGGCGCATCGGCCGCTCGCCCGGTGCCGTGGCCAGCACCAGCCGCATCGACTCCTCGATCTCGCGGTCGCGCCGGACCAGGGCGATGGAACCGCTCGGCCCGGTGCGCAGCGGGAAGGCCCAGCCCGCGCCGACGAAGTGCTCACTCAAGGGAAGGTCCTCCTCGGAGGGTCGGGATCGGAAGGGACGTGCGGAACGGCGGGGCGGGAACGGCCGGTCAGAACGGCAGGTTCGCCACGACCGGGTTGGGCATCGGGACGGTCGAGGTGACGAAGGACGGGGCGTTGACGACTGCCTGGGTCACCGCCGACACCTTGAACTTCGCCCCCGCCTTGATGTCCACGCCCAGCCCCGCGCTCAGCTCGATCCGGCCCACCGCCGAGAGCTTCAGGTCCGTCCCCGACTCGACCGTGACGCCCCGGGCGCCCGTGATGGTGACCGTGCCGTCGCTGTCGATGGTCAGGGTGGTGCGGGCCTCGTTCAGCTCGACGCTCAGGCCCCCCTTCGAGGTGCGCAGCCGGATGCCGTGCGAGGCGCGCGTCCGGCCGCCCTCCTCGCGCAGCTCCACCGTGTGGCCGGTGCGGGACGTCAGGGCACGCCACTGCACCCGCCCGCTCGTCGGATCGACGGGCGGGACCCGGTCGGTGGCCGGGGTGTGCCGGTCGATGCCGTTGTAGAGCCCGGCCAGGACGTACGGGTGCTCCAGGGAGCCCCGGTCGAAGGCGCACAGCACCTCGTCGTCCACCTCCGGCAGGACCAGCCCGCCGCCCCCGCGCCCGCCGAGCTGCGCCACCCGGCACCAGCCGCTCTCGTACGTCGCCGACAGCCACGGGAAGCGCAGCCGGACCCGGCCGAGGGAGAGGGGGTCCTTGGTGTTGGTGACCAGCGCGACCGCCACGCCCGGCATGGGCGGCGCCGGTTCGCCGCCGCCCGAGGCCGTCCCGTACAGCGAGCGGAACTGCCGGCCCGACACGGTCAGCCAGGTGGTGAACTGCCGCCCGGAGGCGAAGACATGACGCACCCCGGTCGCGGTGTACCGGCCCTCGAAGGGGAAACCCGCGCCCTTCACGGCCACCGGCTGCCCCGGCTTCAGCGCCGGGTTGCCCGTGACGGCGACCTCCACCTCCGCGAACGAGCCGGTGACGTCGTCGGCGAGCGCCGCGGCCGCCTGGCTCACCTCCGACTGGGTCGTGAACGGCGTTCCCGTGGCGGCGAGTTCGGACGCGCCGAAGAGCGCGGACAGCTGCGCCGGGGTGATGTCGGAGACGATGTCCCGGCTCGTCGCGGCCGGCGTCGGCGCGGTCAGCGCCTGCTTGGTGCGCGGGTCCCAGCCCCGCACGTCGACCTTCCCGACCTGCCCGGCGGCGGTCACCGACACCCGGCTGTGCAGCGTGTTGGACCCGAAGTCCAGGACGTACGGGCTGGCGGCGGCCGGCGTGGTGTCGGAGGGCGCGGTGGAGGCCGGCGGCAGCGCGGCGAAGACGAGCCGACCCGCCGGGTCCAGGGACAGCCGGACGTCGTTCTCCCGCGCGAGCCGGGACAGGAAGTCCCAGTCCGTGATGTTCGGCTGGGTCGCCAGCTCGTACACGGTCGGCGTGGCGTCGACCTTGCCGATCGGGATGCGGTTGAGCCCGGCGAGCCTCCGCACGATGTCGGAGGCCGTCATGTTCGGGTAGCCCTCGACGCGCCGGTTGCGCAGCAGCCGGTGGCCCGGGTCGTAACCGCGCAGGATCAGGTACCGGCCGTGGCCCGGCGCCGCGTCCACCTCGACGGCCGTGACCTCCCCGGTCAGCATGGGCTCGCCGAGCCGCCCGTCGGTGAACGGCGAGAGCACCGCCATCGCCCCGACCTTGAGGTACGGGAACTTCTCGGTGAGGGTGCCGTCCTTGTCGCTGAACGTCAGCTGGAACGCGGACGGGACGTTGACGCTGGCGTCCACCCAGCCCTCGGTGAGCCGGACCGCGAGCGGGTCCGGCAGCGGCGTGCCGTCGAGCTGCACGTGGAGGACGGTGGTGAAGGTCTTCTCGCTCATGGGGCGCCCTGGGTCTCCGGCATGTCGGTGGTGGACGGGAGCAGCAGTTCCGTGCCGGGGCGCAGCCGCATCGGGTCGTCGATGCCGTTGGCCTCGGCGATGGCCCGCCACCGGGTCGCGTCGCCGTACTCCCGCCAGGCGAGGGAGGCGAGCGAGTCCCCGGCGACCGTGCGGTGCGCGCGGCGCGCCGAGAGCGCGCCGGAGGTCGGGTTCTGCTTCTTGGTCGCGGTGGCGACCTCGGTGAGGGAGAGCGAGCAGGCGGCGCGGATCGGTATGCCACTGGGGCTGAAGAGGGTGTACGTCGCGGAGACCGAGGTCACGTACGCGACGAACTGCACGGTCGAGAACGACCCCCAGGAGAACTCCACCCACGGCGGCGACGGCGCCTTCGCGTCGATGCTCTGCCGGGTCACCTCGCAGCAGGACAGCAGGAGTTCGACCTGCTGCTGCACGTCGTTCGAGGAGGGGTCGTCGGACCGGTCCAGGAACACGTCGAGCTGGAGCCGGGCCGGCTCGCTGCCGGTGAACTTCGGCGGCGCGCCGCGGGTGTACGCGACGGCCGGTTCGGTGTGCCACTTCGCGGACCGGCTCAACTGGAGCTGTTCCGGGTTGAACTGGAACTTCACCTCCCCGATCCGGCCGCCCATGGAACCGCCGAGGTCCGTCGGCGGCTGGTGGATGGAGAGCGAGGCGCGCGAGAGACCGCGGGCCACGCCCATGAGGGGAGCCATCTCAGGCGCCTCCCGCGTCGGTGAAGCCGTGGTGCGCGATCTCCAGCGTCTCGGTGGCCACCGCCGGACTGGCCGGGTCGAGCGTCGGCCCCGTCCAGCGGACCGGCAGCACCTCGACCAGGCCCCACTGGGCGACCGTCGACCCGTCCGCGCGCAGGGCCGCGATCTGCGCCGTCGGGCGGGTGATCCCGGTCGCGAGCGACGAGATCCAGGTGGCGACCTTGGCGGTGTCGGCGGTGAGGGGGCGGGAGAGGCGGATCGTGGAGAAGGTGACACGGGTCGGGAGCTGCCAGACGAAGCCGTTGTTGCCGCCCTCCCGGCGCTGCTCCACCTCCACCTCGGAGGAGAGGCCGTCACAGCCGTTGAACAGGCCGAGGTCCTGGCCGTCGATCGTGAGCTTGAAGAAGACGGTGGACGCGGGGTCCGGCTGGGTGGGCATGAGGCGGTTCTCTCGGGTCGGCGGTGCGGGAAGGGACGGGGCGGAGGGCCGGGACGGACGGGCGGGCCGGGTTCCGGCGGTCAGTGACCGTGGTCCCGGAGGCGGCCCACCCGCTCGCGGTCGGCGCGGAGTTCGGCGCGCAGGAGCCGCGAGAGGGGAGTGACCAGGCGACGGGCCAGCTCGTCGAGCTGCGTGGGCGACGCTGTGTCGGGAGCGGCTTCCGCATCGCGCTGCACCGAGGGCGGTGCAGACGCGGTGCGGGCGACGGGAGTGGGGTCGGTCGGGGCGGAGGGGGCGCCGGGAGCGGCCGGGGGCCGCCGGGACGCCGTCCGCTGGAGCGGGGCGGGGGCGGGGGCAGGTGCCGGCGTGGGCGCGGTCTCGGGGTCGTTCCGGCGCTGTACGACCACCGGCCGCGCGACCGGCCCGGCGGGGGCGGGCGCGGAGAGGGGGACGACGGGCCGGGGGGCCGGGGAGGAGGGGACGGCGCGCTGGACGGCGGGTGCGGGCGTGCGCGGGGAGAGGGGGACGACGGGCCGGGGCGCGGTGGGAGCGCCGGAAGCGGCGCGGGGAGCGGGAGCGGTGAGGGGAGCCGGGGCCGGGGCGGCGAGGGGCGCGGAGCGGTGCGGGGCGCGGGGGCCGGGAGCCGTGTTCGCGGGGGCGGGAGCGCCCGGGAGGCCCGGGGCGTCCGGGAGACGCGGGGTCAGCGGGCGGCCGGTGGCCAGCGGGAGCGAGACACGCCGCTGGACCGGGGGAGTGGAGGAGCGGGGGAGGCCGGCGGGGGTGACCAGGGGGACGGAGAGCCCGGCGGGCGCCGTGGAACCGCCCGGGGACCGGCGTCCGGGCGCCGGGGCCGGCTCCTGGCCGGAGGCGCGGGAGGGTTCCCCGGCGCGCGGTGCGGCGGGCGCCGGCCGGGACGGGGCGGGAACGGGCGTGCGCGACGCCTCCGGAAGGCCCGCTCCGGGGGCGCCGGGCGCGGCGGCCCGGGAGGACCGCTGGACCGGGCCCGGGAGGGGGCCGGTGCCGGGGGAGCGCGGTGCGGCCGGGGCGGGCGCGGGCGGTACGGGGGCGGCCGGAGGCGCGGCAGGGGTGGACGGAGGCGGTACGGGGACGGTCGGAGGCGCGGCAGGGGTGGACGGAGGCGGTACGGGGACGGTCGGGGACGCGGCCGGGGTGGACGGAGGCGGTGTCGCCGGGGAGACCGTGGCGCGCTGGACGGGGGCGGCCCCGGCGGGACCGGGGGCCGTGGCCGGCCGCGTGAGGGGCGCCCCGATCGGGGAGCGCCGCGGCACGGGGTTCGTTCGCGCCGCCGGTACGTCGCCTGTGGTGCGCCGCACGGGGGCGCCGAGTCCGGGCCGGGCGGGGGACGGGGTGGCCGGGGACGGCGCAGAGGCCGTCGGGGTGGCCGGGGACGGGGCAGGGGCGGCCGGGGCGTGCGGAGCCTGTGGGGCGGCCGGGTTCTCCCGGAGCGGCTGGACGGACGGATGCGCGGGGGCGGCGCCGGTCGCCGGGCCGGTGCGGCGGGGCGGGGCCGTCTTCGCGGTCCGGACCATCGGATGCGCGGAGGCCGTCGGGTGTGCGGGAGGCGCGCCGGGCGCCGGGCTCGGGTGCGCGGACGGGCCCGTCGGCGGGGTCCCGGGAGCCGGGTGCGCCGAGGCGGGTGCCGGGCTCTTCTGGACGGCCGGGCGTACGGGAGCGGCGCCGGGCGCCGGGTTCGTCCCGGCGGACGGAGCCGCCTGCGGGGCCCGCCCCGCCGGGCGCACGGAAGTGTCCGAAGGCGTCGGGGACACGGGCGGGGCGGCGGGCGCCGCGCTCTTCGGTGCCGACGGGGACAGGGGCGAAGGGGTGGGGGCCGGACTCTTCGGAGCCACGGGCGGGATGACGGACGCCGGGCTCTTCGGCGCCGTCGGAGCCACGGGCGGAGTGGCGGACGCCGGGCTCCCCGGAACCGACGGGGTCACGGGCGGAGTGGCGGACGCCGGCCTCTTCGGGGTCTGCGGAGACGCCGGGGACCCGGATGCGGAAGGAGCGACGGGCTCCGGACCCGGCTTCCTCTGGACGGCCGGAGCCGGCCGGGCGGCCGGGGACGACGGAGACTTCGCCGGCGCGGGCGCGGTGTTCCCGGCCGCCGGGCGCGCGGACGCGGCCGGGGACGCGGTGGGGGCCGGGGCCTTCCGGTCCGCCGGGTCGGTCCGGGGGGCCGGGGCGGCGTGACGCGCAGGCGCGACCGGAACGGCCGGCGGTGCAGGTGCCGGGCCCGGCGCGGGTGCCTGGGGCGCGGAGGCCGTCGTGCTCCAGTCCGCTCCGGGGGCGCGCCGCGAACGGCGCACGGCGGGGCGCCGCTGGACCGGAGCGCCCGGCGTGCCGCCGGAAGTCCCGGGCCCCGCGGGGGAGTCGGGGCCCGGGACGATCTGGGGCCGTTCGGCGGCCGGGGGTTCCGGTGCGACGGCGGGCCGTGCGGCCGTGGGCGTCCCCCCGGCCGCGGGTGCGGGCGAGGGCGCCGGGAGGGCGGGGCGGGGAGCGCCCGCCGGGGTCAGGAGGCGCGATGCCCGGACGGGCGGGGCGGAGACCAGCGGCGAACGCCGTGCGGGCCTTCCGCCGGTGGGGCCGGGAGTTCCCGCCACGGCCCCCCGCGCGGGGGTCACCGGGAGACGGGCCGGAGCGCTCCCGGACGCGGCGGCACGCTGGACGGACGGGGACGCGCCGGAGGAGCCCCCCGCGCGCACCGGGCCGTCACCCCGTACCGGAGCGGCGGTCCCGCCCCGGACCGCGCGCGGCCCTCCGGCCCCGCCGGCCGGGTCCGGGCCGGCGTCCGGTCCCGCGTCCGTGCCCGGGGCGACGGACCGTGCCACCGGCAGCCGCAGTCCCGGCAGTTCGGGGGCGGCGCTGCCGGCGGCCGGGCGGACGGTCCGCGCCGCGTCAAGCAGGACGCCGGCCGGGGCGTCCGGGAGGGTGCCGTGGCCCAGGTCGCTCTGGAAGGACGGGTTCCAGTGGGTCGCGAGGGAGGAGGCGAAGCCGTGCTCCGCCACGGTGCGCGGCGCGTCGAGGACCCGCCGCACCGGCGGCAGCGCCCGCCACGCGTCGCCGGACGCCGTCCCGGGGGCCGCGCTCCCCGGGGAAGCACCCGCCTCCACGGGAGCGTCCGCCCCCGTACCGCGCGGCTTCCGCGTCCGCCACTTCTCGAACATTCCCACCGTCTCCGACCTCCCTTCCCGTCCTGCCCCTGCTCCGGCCCGAGGGCCCCGACCGCGTCCCCGGTCCCGGCCCTACGCCTGCGACCGCTCCACCAGCGACGCCACCTGTGCCACGTAACGGCGCCGGTCCGCGTGCTCCAGGTCGAGGATGGCGTCCATGCCCCAGTGGAAGTGGAAGGCGAGGTACGCGGTCTCCTCCTCGATCCGGTCGGCCGCGTACGTCACGATTCCCCCAGGCGGCTCCCGGCCAGCTCGACCTCGAAGGACTCCTCGCAGTGCGGGCACGCGACGGCGGCCCTGGTGTGGCCCTCCGCGTTGATCTGCCGGTAGAAGTCCTGGAGGAACGCCAGGTCGGAGGCGAACATGTTCTCCACCGTCCCGTCGTGGACCGACGGGAGCGTGCCCAGCCGGGTGATGACCCGGCCGAGCAGCACCACGGACAGGTACGCCGGGTTCTCGCGGACCCGGATGTCCCGCAGCGGGACCAGCTCGTCCCTGGCCGTGGCCAGCCGCATCGCCCCGTTGCGGTGCACGGTGCCCGCCTCGTCGACGAACCCGCGCGGCAGCTCGAACTCGAACTCCGTACGGAGCGGCTCGTGTGGGCGGTCCTGCTGCGTTCCCGCCGATCCCTCGCGTCGCATCAGCCGAGCGTCAGCTCTTCGAAGGTGATGGTGACCTGCTCGGTCAGGGCCGCCGCGTCACCGGCCTTGGTCGCGCTCAGCTCCACCTTGGTGCACCAGGCGTTGCGGAGGTTGTACCGCTTCACCTCGTTGAGCTGGTAGTCCAGGAAGATGATGGACGCGTCCTTGCGGGCCGAGCCCATGTCGCCGGCGATGGAGGACGAGATCCACTCGGTGAAGGCGGCGGACTGCGTGGCACCACGGGTCACCGTGCACTCGCCGGCCTTCTTCACGCCGGGGAGCTTCTTGATGATCGGCTTGCCGTCGGCCGAGACCTGCTGGAACTCGATGACGTCCTGCTCCATCGAGAGGCTGCTGACCTCCTGCAGGGTCTCGACCATCACACCGTCGATCTGCAGGCCGAAATTGTGGGTGGTGAGGGCGTCACCGGTGTCGAGGGACATGAGGGGTCACTCCTGTTCGGGTGGGAACCGCGGGGCCGGCTCGCGACGGCCCCGCACGGTTCCGCGGAGGGGTGGGGCGGGGGAGGGGTGCGGGTGGGGCGGCGGGGCGGAGGTCTACTCCTCCAGCTCGCCGCCACCGCCCTGGAACTGCGCCAGGCGGAAGACCACGAACTCGGCGGGCTTCACCGGGGCGATGCCGATCTCGCAGATCACGCGGCCGAGGTCGATCGACTCCGGCGGGTTGGTCTCCGCGTCGCACTTCACGTAGAAGGCGTCCTCGGCGCGCTGGCCGAACAGGGCGCCCTGGCGCCACTCGTTGACCAGGAACGCGGAGATGTTGCGGCGGATGCGGGCCCACAGCGACTGGTCGTTGGGCTCGAAGACGACCCACTGGGTGCCGACCAGGATCGACTCCTCCAGGTAGTTGAAGTAGCGGCGGACGTTCAGGTACCGCCACGCCGGGTCGGACGCGAGGGTGCGCGCGCCCCACACCCGGATGCCCCGGCCCGGGAAGGCGCGGATGCAGTTCACGCCGATCGGGTTGAGCAGGTCCTGCTCGCCGCGCGTGATCTGGAGCTCCAGGTCGACCGCGCCGCGCACGATCTCGTTGGCGGGGGCCTTGTGGACACCGCGCTCCGAGTCGTTGCGGGCCCAGACGCCGGCCATGTGGCCGGACGGCGGAACCGTGCGGGTCTGGCCGGTCGCCGGGTCGAACGACTTGATCCACGGGTAGTAGAGGGCCGCGTACCGGGAGTCGTAACCGGCGACCTCCTGGCGCCACTTGCGGACGTCGCGGGCGTTCAGGGCGGGCGGCGGGTCGAGGATCGCCATCCGGTCGCCCATCAGCTCGCAGTGCGCGATGAGGCCGAGCTGCACGGCCTTGACCTGCTCCAGGTCGATGAGGCCCTGCTGGTAGGCGGCCATCAGGTCCGGCACGGCGACCATGTTGATCTCGTCCAGCGCCTCCAGACCGCCGAAGCCGGTGCGGTCGGCGGAGTCGCCGATGAACTGCCCGGACTCCAGCGCGGCGGGACCCGCCGTTTGCGCCACGGCCGGCACGGGGGCCTGCGCCGGCGGGGCGAGGGTGACGGCCTGCGCGTCGGGCCTGGTGAGCTGCCCGCCCGCCGCGGCCTCCTCCAGGACGATGGTCCTGGAACGCTGCTTGACCTGCGTGACGACGTAGTTGCGGGCGCTCTTCTTCGCGGAGGCGTCGAAGCTCTCGACGACCTTCTCGCCGTCCTTGACGACCAGCTTGAAGCGCTCGGTCTCGCCCTCGACGTCCTGCACCTCGACGGTGAGCGCCCCGCCGGCCTCGGTCCCGGCCGTCAGGGCGGCGACCCGGAAGGAGCCGAGCGCCACGGCCTCGCCGGCCACCAGCTCGCGCGGCGCGTCGGCGGCGACGGCCTGTGCGGCGCCCTGGGCGTCCCCGCCGCCGACGCGCACGACGTACGCGGCGCTGCCCCCGTTGTTGAAGAAGCCGTACACGGAGTGGGCGAGGTAGTACCCGTCCGTGAAGTCCCCGAACGCCGCCACGTACTGGGACCAGTTGGTCACCAGGACCGGCTCGTTGAGCGGCCCGGCGGGCGCGAGCCCGACGAACGCGGCGACGGAGGTCCCGACCCCCTCGATGGGGCGGGAGCCGCTGGCGACTTCCTCGACGTAGACGCCGGGGGACAGGTACGTGGGCATGGGTGTGGTGCTCCTAGGAAGTGAGGGGCGGTTCAGGGGTTCGGGACGATTTCCCCGGGCCGTGCGGTGTTTCCCGGAAAGGGCGTCCGTGCCGGGCGGTCGTCCCGGACCGTCCTCGTGACGCCGTGGCGCGCCGCCCTCATCCCGCTTGCCCTCCCCCGCGTTCCCGGCCGGTGGTCGTACGCTTCCGACTCTCGCCGGACTCCACCGCCGCGACCAGGGAAGAAGGGGCGCTCACGAGGGCAGTGGCGGTTGCCCTCGCGGACACCGCCCTCCGCTCGCACGCCCGCGGAGGACCACCGGGCCCGGGAGGGCCGGGGTGCGGGGACGACGGGGGCCTCCGCCTCCACCGCCCGTACGCACCGGTTCCCGCGAACCGGGCCGTACGAACCGGGTCGCGGAACCCGGCCCGTGCGAACCGGGCCGTACGGACCGGCCCGTACCCACAGGACGAGACTGCCGGGCGGGCCGGCGGGCGGGGAGGCGCGCGCGGGAAACCCCGGGGGCAGGCCCCGGTGCCCTTTCGCCCGGTCGTCCAGGGGGTTCCCGCGCGCCCGGGGCGGGTAGGCGTGCCCTCGGCACCGGCACCGGCACCGGCACCGGCACCGGCACCGGCCGGGCACGGGCTTCGGCGCCGACGCCCGCCACGTGCCTCCGTTTCGCGGGGCGGTCCGGCCGGAGCCGTACGGCCGGGCGGGGGAACCCCCTTGGTGGCGCGGCCCGCGCGTGTAAAGGTACGACCCGGGGGCACGCCCCGGTCACGGCCGCAACCGCCCCCCGGATCGCTCCGGAGCGCGCGGAGGCACGCCGCGCTGCCCCCGAACAGGTACGTTCGGGCAACCGGACGCCGCCCCTTCGCCCCTAGCCTTCGCCCATGACCATGTGGACCTCTCTGGACCCGGCCGAGGTGACCGTCGAGCCAGGGGCCCGGACCTCCGCCCGCCTGCGGGTGCGGAACACCGGCGACACCGTCGAGGAGTACCGGCTCTCCCTGGTGGGCAGGCCCGCGGGCTGGTCCCGGGTGGAGCCCGACGTCCTGCGCCTCTACCCGGGCGGCGAGGGGACCGCCGAGATCTCGTTCGCCCCGCCCCGCTCCTCGGACGTGGAGGCCGGGCCCGTCGCGTACGGCGTCCGTGTCGATCCCCGGGAGAACTCCGGCGCCCGCGACGTGGTGGAGGGGCGGCTCACCGTCACCCCCTTCACCGAGACGCGCGCCGAAGTGCTGCCGCCCGCGCTCTTCGGCCGCTTCCGCGGGCGCGCCCGCATCGCCGTGGACAACCTCGGCAACACCCCGCTGACCGCCTCCCTGGTGGTGCGCGACGAGGCGAACCGGCTCACCTTCGACGTACGGCCGAACGCCGTGCAGATCGCCCCGGGCCGGGCCGCCTTCGGCGAACTCGTGGTGCGGCCCCAGGCCGTGCGGTGGACCGGCTCGGAGGAGTCGCACCGGTTCACCGTCGCCGTCCGGCGGGCGGGCGACGACACGGCCCTCGACCTCGACGCCACCTTCGACCAGCGCCCCGTGTTCGGGACCTGGCTGGTGGTGGCGGGCGGACTCCTGATGACCGCCGTGATCGCCTTCGTCGCGCTCTGGCTCGGCTTCTCCCCGAAGGTCGTCAGCGCGGCCAAGGACCTCGCGGCGACGGGCGCGCCCCGCCCCGCCCCGCAGGGCGACGGGACGGCGCTCCCCGCGGCGCCCCCGCCCCCGGAGGGCGTCCCCACGCCCGGCGGGAACCAGCCCGGCGGGGGAACCCCGCCGCCGGTGGGCGGGGGGACGCCGCCGCCCGCCGGGGGGGACCCCGGTACGGGCGCCCTGCCGGGCGGTGCACCGACCGGGGAGCCGGCCGGGGGCGGACCGGCCCCCGGCGGAGCGGCTCCCGGCGGGTCCGGCAACGGCGGTGCCAACGGCGGGGGTTCGGGAAGCGGGGGCGGCGCGCAGCCCCCGGCCCCGCCCGCTCCCTCCGTGACCGTGCCGCCGTGGAAGGCCGGATACCCGAAGGACGACGTCGTCGCGTTCGCGCAGGCACGTCTCGCGGCCCTCGGCAGCAAGAACCGCTGCACGCTCAGGCCGCCCTGGACCAGCGGCGTGATCGACGGCCCGACCCGGGCGTCCCTCGCCTGCTACCAGCACCTCGTCGTCGACACCGGCAAGGAGACGAACCAGAACTCCGCCGCGATCTTCAAGACCGACAAGGAGGGCGAACTCGGCCGCGCCACCCTCACCTCGCTCTGGGTCCAGGGAGTCGTGGCCGGGAACCTGAAGTCCGGCAGCAGCAGCTGGGACACCACCCGGGTGGTGGCGGCCTTCTGGTGGGCGTACAACCGCGAGCACAGTCCCGCGGACCTCACGCGGGACCGCGGCTACGCCCGGCAGGGCACCGCCTACTTCACCACCGGGAAGACGGAGCCCTCCCGCTACGACGACAACGTCACCCGGTACGTCGGCCTGTACCAGCAGGCCGTCGGCCTGCCCGCCACCGGCGTCGTCGACGGGCCGACGCTCCACCGGATGCGCGGCGGCAGCGTGATGTGATCCGGGAGCGGGGCGACCCGTCCCGGACCGGAGGAGGGGGCCACCCGCACGGGTGGCCCCCTCCTCACGTCCGCTCCCCGGCCGGCCGTCACGGGGCCCAGGGCAGGCCCGCGTCCGGCACCAGCCGGCCCGCCTTGCGGTACTCGCGCCGCGCCCCCGCCCGTACGTCCGCGCCGGTCACCGCCGAGCCGCGGGCCGCCGCCAGGTAGCCGGCCGTCACCGCGGCCGACCGGATCGCGCCGCCCGCCAGCTCGAACTCCCGGGCGCAGCGGTCGATCTCCGCGTCCACGTCCGCCTCCCTCGGCGCCCCCGCCAGGCAGGAGTGCCAGAGCGAGACCCGCTGCCCGGGATCGGGGAACGGGAACTCCACGACCAGGTCGAGCCGGCGCGTGAACGCCTCGTCGATGTTGGCCCGGAGGTTGGTGGTGAGCACCGCGATCCCGTCGAACGCCTCCAGCCGCTGGAGCAGGTACGCACTCTCCAGGTTGGCGTACCGGTCGTGCGAACTCTTCACCTCCGAGCGCTTCCCGAAGACCGCGTCGGCCTCGTCGAAGAGCAGGACGCAGTCCGTGCGGTCCACCTCGGTGAAGATCCGCTCCAGGTTCTTCTCGGTCTCCCCGACGTACTTGTCGACCACCGACGACAGGTCCACCACGTAGAGGTCGAGGCCCAGTTCGCCCGCGACGACCTCCGCGCCGAGCGTCTTCCCGGTGCCCGACTCGCCGGCGAACAGCGCGACGACACCGCGTCCCCGGCCGCCCCCGGTCCGCAGCCGCCACTCGCCGAGCACCCGGTCCCGGTCGCGGGCCCGCCCGGTCAGCTCGCGCAGCAGCGCCAGCGGCTCCGGGGGCAGCACGAGATCGGCGAACCCCACGGCGGGCCGCACCCGCCGCGCGTGGCTGTCGAGCAGCGGCGCGGAGACCAGCCGGGCACTGCGCCGCACCTGCGCCGGATTCGGGCCGGCGCCCTCGAACGCGGCCAGCGCCCGCGCCGAGCGGGCCGCCCGGCGGATCTGGTCACCGCTGAGGCGGTACGGAGCGGTGACCTCCGCGAGATCGAACTCGCCCTCCAGAGGACCGAGTTCGCGCTGCCACAGGTCGTCGGGGGCCGTCGTGCCGTCCGGCGCGTCCAGCGCGAGCAGTTCGGCGTCCGGTGCCCACCGGGGGTCGGGTGCGTCGGTGCCCGCGAGGACCACGGTCACGGCGGACGAGGCCAGCGCGCGCACCAGCGGCCCCGGCCCCGCCGGCAGCGGCTCGACGACCACGGCGGCGCCGCGCAGCCGGGCCTCGCGCAGCAGCGCCCGCGCCACCGGGACGTCGACGGACTCCGGCCGGTACCGCAGCACGGGCCGTCCGGCGTCCCGCAGCGCGACCACCACGGAATCGGCCCCGGACCCGGGAACCCGCTCCCGCAGGTGCACGGTGACGGGCCCGGCGGCCGCGACCCGCGCCCCGACCGAGGCGGGCCCCGGAGGCGTCCCGGCGGTCTCGGGCGGCAGCAGCTCGACCCCCGCGCCGATCAGCGCGGCGTCGAGGCGGCCGTCGTCACCGAGGAGGTGCGCCACCACCCGTTCCGGCACGCGCAGCGCCCGTCCCGGCAGCGGCCGGTCCTCGTCCTCGACCTCCAGGAGTCCACCGGAACGCAGCGGCGCGGCCGG
This sequence comes from Streptomyces sp. NPDC041191, assembly GCF_055591945.1. Classification (NCBI taxonomy): domain Bacteria; kingdom Bacillati; phylum Actinomycetota; class Actinomycetes; order Kitasatosporales; family Streptomycetaceae; genus Streptomyces; species Streptomyces sp. NPDC041191. Next base: position 516,104 of record NZ_JBVIZC010000003.1, read on the forward strand.
GTGGAAGCGGTCGCGGCCGGCCGGATCGTGGGGGCCGGTGCCCGCGAGGTCGAGGGCGAGCGCCACGGTGGCGCGGCGCCGGCCGACGTCGTCGTTGAGATAGCCGTAGAGCGTCTCGAACCCCCGGTCCACCTCGGGCGCGAGCGCCACGACGAGGAGGTGCGTATCGAGCGGGGAGAGCCCGAAGGCGCGCGCGAGCACGTCCGGCCGGTCCGTCCCGCCGGTGCCCGGCGGCACGACGCCCCCCTCCGGTACGGCCGGGGACGGACCCGCCGCGGCCCGGCGGGCCGTCTCCCCGGTGACGTACAGGCCCCGCAGCGGATCGCCCGCCGTGGGGTCCCCGGCGCTGCGGGCCTCCACGAGGGCGGCGACCCGCTCGCGCAGGGCGGCGATCCGTTCGAGCACGCCGCCCCCGACCGGGCGGTCCGCGTCCGTGGTGCCGGTGTCAGTGCCGGAGGCCATGCCCGTCCCCGTCCTTCCCGCCGGGAACCGCCGCTCCCGGCGCCGCCCCCGTCCGCCGCGCCATCCGGATCCCGGAGCCCTCCGGTACGCCGTCGATCCCGCGCACGATCAGGCCCGCGCCCTCGGTGACCGGCGGTGCCGGCTCGTGCACCGGGGCGACCGGGAACGGCGTGACCACCACGACGTCCAGGGACGGCTTGAGCTCGCCGCCCAGCGCCGACCAGATGTCCGCGAGCGACCGCGACTCGGCCGGCGGCATCGCGACCGAGAGCGGGAGGGCCGTGGCGATCGGGCGCACGGACTCTGGCACCGCGTCCCCCGACAGCGCCTCGTGGGGCAGCAGGAGGGCGAGCGCGCCCGCGAGCAGCCGGTGCTCGTCCTCGGGCCGCGAGGTCCAGGCGGTCACCAGGTACGAGAGCCGGAACCAGCGCGGAGGCCGGCGCAGGCGCGTCACGATCCCCCGGGCGTCCCGCTCGGCCAGCGTGCCCCCCTCGCGCCGCGTCACCTCCTCCCGGATGTCGTACAGGTAGGCGTTCAGGGTCGGTTCGTTGCGGCGGGCCGCCCAGTCGCGGGTCGGCGCGTCGAAGGCGACGTCGCCCGTGACGGCGGGGGCGAGGAGGCGGCGCAGCGCCTCGTCGATCTCGTGGATCATCAGATGTAGCCTTCGCGGAGCGCGTACGCGACGGCATGCGCCCGGTTGGTGAGCTGGAGGCGCGTCATCAGCGCGTGCAGGATGTTCTTCACGGTGCGTTCGGAGTAGGCGAGCTTCTCGCTGATCTGCCGGGTGTCCAGGCCCTCGGCGAGCAGCCGCAGGACGTCCACCTCGCGCGGGGCCATCCCGAAGAGCGGCGCCGTCCCGCCGGCCGCCGTGCCCGCCGCCGTCGCCCGCCGCAGCCGGCCCACCTGGTTCAGCAGGCGGCTGACCAGGTCCGGCGGCAGTTCTCCCTCGCCGCGCGCCGCGCTGTGCACGGCGCTCAGCAGCCGCTGTTCGGTGGCCTGGTGGCGCCAGATGATGGCGCGCACCCCGTACTCGACCACCGACAGCAGGTCCGGTTCGCGCAGCTCGCCCGCGACGAGGACGACGCGCTGGTCCCGGCCGCGCAGCAGGCGCCGCAGTTCGGCCGTGGTGGGGTCGTCGATCCGGTCCGCGAGCATCACGGCGACCGCGGGGGCGGAGGCGTTCCGTTCCCCGGCGCCCCCGGCGTCCCCGCCCCGCTCCCCGCCGTCCGGCTCCGGTACGACGTCCAGGGACGGCTGGTGCCGCAGGTGGCTGATCAGCCCGGCCCGGCTGAGCGGATCGGACGCGTGGACGGTCACCGTCACCCGTTTGGTGAACACTTCCGCTACCTGCCCCTTCTCACACGCCCCGGCCGCACGGGCGCGGTCGGGTGCCCGGGTACGGAGGACGAGACGGCCGCGCGGGTGTCCCCCGGCCGGCGTCCGGCACGGGGCGGTCCTCCGCGGTCTGGTGTCCGTGGCCGGCACGCCGGCCACGATGGTCCCCTCCACCTTGGCGCGCGGTGCTCACGTCCCGCTGCCGTCGCACTAACGCTCCACTGACGCCGTGATTCGGCCAACTGATTCGGGCCACGCTCCCTTTCCGGGCCCGGAGGCCGGCCGGGTGCCGCGTCACCGGTCCCGGTCCCGGCTCCGGTCCCGGCTCCGGTCCCGCTCCGGCGCTCCGGCGTCCCGGCGTCCCGGCGTCCCGGCGTCCCGGCGGAGGAGCGTGCCGCCTCCGCTTCCGGGAGCGCGGCACGCGGTTCTATGGTGGGCGGCGCAGATCGCGCGGACCGCGCGGTCCTCCGCGGGCACGCGTCCGATCCGGCGGCCATCCCGGCGGCGGGGTCGCACCCGCACGACACGAACGAGGAGTTCCATGGACATCGCCGGCTCCGCCGCTCTCGTCACCGGCGCCGCCTCCGGCCTCGGCGCCGCCACCGCCGCCGCGCTCGCCGCGCGCGGCGCCGCCGTCTACGGCCTGGACCTGGACAAGGCCGTGGCCGCCGCCGGACCGCTCCCCGAGGGCGTCCGGCTGCTCGCCGCCGACGTCACCGACGAGGAGCAGGTCCGCGCGGCCCTCGCCGCGATCGACGCCGACGGCGCCGTGCTGCGGCTCGCCGTGAACTGCGCCGGCATCGCCCCCTCCGCCCGCGTCCTGGGCCGCAAGGGACCGCACGACCTCGACCTGTTCCGCACGGTGCTCGACGTCAACCTGCTCGGCACGTTCAACGTGATGCGGCTCGCCGCCGAGGCCATCGCGCGGCACGAGCCCGACGAGCACGGACAGCGCGGCCTGGTGGTCAACACTGCCTCCATCGCCGCCTTCGAGGGTCAGGTCGGCCAGATCGCGTACGCCGCCTCCAAGGCGGGCGTCGCCGGCATGACCGTCACGGCCGCCCGTGACCTCGCGCAGTTCGGCATCCGGGTCGTCACCGTCGCCCCCGGCATCGTCGACACCCCGATGATGGCCGGATTCGGCGAGGACGTCCGGGCCGGGCTCGCCGCGAGCGTCACCTTCCCGCAGCGCCTCGCCCGTCCGGAGGAGTACGCCCGCCTCGTCACGATGGTCGTCGAGCACGACTACCTCAACGGCGAGACGATCCGCATGGATGGCGCGCTCCGCATGACCGCCCGCTGATCCTCCGTACCCCCGCGAGGGCACTGGGTGCCGCATTCCTCCGGCACCTAGTGCCGCGCCGAGTCCGCCCGGGTGTTAGGTTCGGGCCATGGGAACAGGGTCGACGAACTCCACGAAGCCCGCGATGCGGGACTCCCTCATCGCCGCGGCCTTCCAGCTCTTCCTGGAGCGGGGCTACGAGCAGACCACCGTGGACGACATCGTGACGCTCGCGGGCGTCGGCCGGCGGTCCTTCTTCCGGTACTTCCCGTCGAAGGAGGACGTGGTCTTCCCCGACCACGAGCAGTGCCTCGCCGACATGACCCGCTTCCTGGCGGCGAGCGCCGACTCCGACGACCCGGTGGCGCGCGTCTGCGACGCCGCCCGGCTCGTCATGCGGATGTACGCCGAGAACCCCACCTTCTCCGTCCAGCGCTACCGGCTCACCCGCGAGGTGACCGGTCTGCGGACGTACGAGCTGTCGGTGGTCTGGCGGTACGAGAAGACCCTCGGCGACCACCTGCGCGCCCGCTGGGCCGACCGCAGGGACGGCACCCTGCGCGCCAACGTGGTCGCGGCGGCCGTGGTCGCCGCCCACAACCACGCCCTGCGGCACTGGCTGCGCTCGGGCGGCGAGGGCGATCCGCTCGCGGCGGTGGACGGGGCCCTGGAGTTCGTGCGCGCCACCTGGGGGCCCGCCCCGGCCGCGGCCGCCGAGGAGACGGAGGACGTGGTCGTGGTGATCACCAAGCGGTCCACCCCGATGTGGCGCGTGGTGCGCGAGGTGGAGGCGAGCCTCGGCGAGGGCTGAGGGGCGCCGGGACGGAGCCGGGCGGGGGGGGCCGGACGGAGCCGGGCGGGGGCCGGGCGCGCCGGAACGGAGCCGGGCGGCATTCAGGGTTCTCGGTATCTTCAATTGAGGGAACTCAGGTCTTTATTTGATGGCACTCAGTGCCATATCTTTGCCTCGTGCACGGTCGAGCCGTCGAGTGCAAGGAGAAGGCATCGTGTTCCACACGGGATTGAGGAGCGGGACCGCCGTCCAGGCCGAGGAGTCGGCCCCCGACTCCGAGCTCTACTTCCAGCGCTGCCGCTGGTGCCACACCACCACGTTCCAGCGGCTGCTCTGTCCGACCTGCGGGTCGACCGACCTCGCGCCCGAACTCAGCGACGGAGAAGGCGTGATCTCCGTACGGCGCGGGGTCGCCGCCGCCGACGCGGACCTCTGGCCGGTGCACATGACGGAGGGCTTCGTGGTCCGCTGCCGGGTTGACGGACCGCTGCACGCGGTGCGGCCCGGGGTCCGGGTCAGGCTCGCGTCGGGCGTCGGCGTGTCCGGCCGCAGGCCGGTCGTCCGGCTCTGCGAGGAGGTTCCGCTCGACGGCTGGATGTGAGGGGGACCGGTTCCGCACCGCGTGAAAGGGGCGGCCGGGTGGCACAGAGTGCCACCCGGCCGCCCCTTTCCGGTACCGGCGGGGATCAGCGGGCGCCGATCTCGTCCGTCAGCTGCGGGAGCACCTCGAAGAGGTCGCCGACCACGCCGTAGTCCACGAGGTCGAAGATCGGGGCCTCCGGGTCCTTGTTGACCGCCACGATCGTCTTCGACGTCTGCATGCCGGCCCGGTGCTGGATCGCGCCGGAGATGCCCGCCGCCACGTAGAGCTGCGGCGAGACCTGCTTGCCGGTCTGGCCGACCTGGTTGGCGTGCGGGTACCAGCCCGCGTCCACGGCGGCCCGGGAGGCGCCGACGGCCGCGCCGAGCGAGTCGGCCAGCTTCTCGACGACCCCGAAGCCCTCGGCCGCGCCGACGCCGCGGCCGCCGGAGACCACGATCGCGGACTCGGTCAGCTCGGGACGCCCGGTGGAGACGCGCGGGGTGCGCGAGACGACCTTCGCCGCGTTGCCGGTGAAGGCGACGGTGACGTTCTCGACCGCGCCGGCGGCCGGGGCGGCCTCCGGGGCGGCGGAGTTCGGCTTGACGGTGATGACCGGCACGCCGCGCGAGACCGTCGACCGCACCTGGTACGAGGCGGCGAAGACGGACTGGGTGGCGACCGGGCCGTTCTCGCCGGCCTCCAGGTCCACGGCGTCGGTGATCAGTCCGGAGCCGAGACGGAGCGCGACGCGGGCCGCGATCTCCTTGCCCTCGCCGGAGGAGGTCACCAGGACGGCGGCCGCCCCCTTCTCCCGGGCGATCCCCGTGAGCGCGTCGACCTTCGGCACGACGAGCCGCTCGGTGAACTCGGCGCCGTCCGCGACGTACACGGTGGCCGCGCCGTACTCGCCGGCGGTGGCGGCGATCGAGGCGGCGGCCTCGCCGGCGCCGAGGACGACCGCCGAGGGCTCGCCCAGGCGGCGGGCCAGGGTCAGCAGTTCGAGGGCCGGCTTGCGGACCGCACCGTCGGCGTGGTCCACGAGAACCAGGATCTCAGCCATGATTCGTTGCTCCTGTGTGGGATGTCTGGCCGACGGCGGGTCAGATGAACTTCTGGGCGGCGAGGAAGGCGGCGAGCTGCTTGCCGCCGTCGCCCTCGTCCGTGACGATCGTGCCCTGGGTACGGGGCGGACGCGCGGTCGCGGAGTCGACCAGGGTCCAGGACCCGGCGAGGCCGACCTCGCCGGCGTCGATGCCCAGGTCGTCCAGGTCCAGCTCCTCGACCGGCTTCTTCTTGGCGGCCATGATCCCCTTGAAGGAGGGGTAACGGGCCTCGCCGGACTGGTCGGTGACCGACACGACGGCCGGCAGCGGGGCCTCCAGGAGCTCCGTGGCGGCGTCGCCGTCCCGGCGGCCCTTCACGGCGCCGTCCTCGACGGACACCTCGGAGAGCAGGGTGACCTGCGGGAGGTTCAGCCGCTCGGCGAGCAGCGCCGGCAGCACGCCCATGGTGCCGTCGGTCGAGGCCATGCCGCAGACGACCAGGTCGAAGCCGGTCTTCTCCAGGGCCTTGGCCAGGATCGCGGAGGTGGCGAAGACGTCGGAGCCGTGGATGTCGTCGTCGTTGACGTGGACGGCCTTGTCGGCGCCCATCGACAGCGCCTTGCGCAGCGCGTCCCTGGCGTCGTCCGGGCCCACGGTCACGACGGTGACCTCGGCGTCGTCGGCCTCCTCCTGGATGCGGAGGGCCTGCTCGACGGCGTACTCGTCCAGCTCCGAGAGCAGGCCGTCGACGGCCTCGCGGTCGGTCGTCAGGTCGTCGGCGAAACCGCGGTCGCCGGTCGCGTCGGGGACGTACTTCACACAGACAGCGATCTTCAGGGTCACGGCCTGTCTCCTTTCGACGAGGTGGTGGTTACGGGAGGTTGCGGGCCATGACGATGCGCTGGACCTGGTTGGTGCCCTCGTAGATCTGGGTGATCTTGGCGTCGCGCATCATGCGCTCGACGGGGTAGTCGCGGGTGTAGCCGTAGCCGCCCAGGAGCTGGACGGCGTCGGTGGTGACCTCCATGGCGACGTCGGAGGCGAAGCACTTGGCCGCCGCGCCGAAGAAGGTCAGATCACCGTCGACGCGCTCGGACTTGGCGGCGGCGGCGTAGGTGAGCTGGCGGGCGGCCTCCAGCTTCATGGCCATGTCGGCGAGCATGAACTGCACGCCCTGGAAGTCGGCGATGGGCTTGCCGAACTGCTTGCGTTCGGTGACGTAGCCCTTGGCGTAGTCCAGGGCGCCCTGGGCGATGCCGATGGCCTGGGCGGCGATGGTGATGCGGGTGTGGTCCAGGGTCTTCATCGCGGTGGCGAACCCGGTGCCCTCCGCGCCGATCATCCGGTCGGCGGGGATGCGGACGTTGTCGAGGTAGACCTCGCGGGTCGGGGAGCCCTTGATGCCGAGCTTCTTCTCCGGCGCGCCGAAGGACACGCCCTCGTCGGACTTCTCCACGACGAACGCGGAGATGCCCTTGGAGCGCTTGTCGGGGTCGGTGACGGCCATGACCGTGTAGTACTCGGAGACGCCGGCGTTGGTGATCCAGCGCTTGACGCCGTTGAGGACCCAGAAGTCGCCGTCGCGCACCGCGCGGGTCTTCATCCCCGCCGCGTCCGAGCCGGCGTCCGGCTCCGACAGGGCGTAGGAGAACATCGCCTCGCCCCGGGCCAGCGGAGCGAGGTACTTGTGCTTGAGCTCCTCCGAGCCCGACAGGATCACCGGCAGCGAGCCCAGCTTGTTCACCGCCGGGATCAGCGAGGACGACCCGCACGCGCGCGCGACCTCCTCGATCACGATCACCGTCGCCAGGGCGTCCGCCCCCGCACCCCCGTACGCCTCGGGCACGTGCACCGCGTGCAGGTCATTGGCCACCAGCGCGTCCAGCGCCTCCTGCGGGAAACGCCCCTCCTCGTCCACCGCCGCCGCGAACGGAACGATCTTCGCCTCCGCCAGCGCACGCACCGACTCCCGGAGCATCTCGTGCTCCTCCGAAGGTCGGTACAGATCGAAGTCCTTGCCCATGATGTGGAGCTCCCCTAGACACTTGTGGCACTGAGTACCCTCAGCAAAGCACACTCAGTACCACGACGCCAGAGCGCCCCGACGCTCTGGCGTCGAGGCGCTGGAGAAACCGACTGGTCGGTTTTACGTGCCGGGGGTTTCCGCGAGATTTCCCTCTTCGCGGCGGAGCCGGTTCGCATCGTATTCGGCGGCCAATTGGCGTGCGCGGCTTTCGCTCATCTCCAGACGGGTCAACAGGGCCGGAGTGCATATGGTCGGCAGGACGTGGCGGAGCAGAACCAGAACGCGGTGAGTGAGGTCATTCCGCTCGCAAAGAATCTGAGACATCGTCTGGATTCCCGCGAAGGCGCCGGCGAACAGTTCGGCCGTGTCCGTCACGTCCACGTGGACGAGGAGCTCGCCCCGCACCTTCGCCACCGTCAGGATCTCCGACACCTGGTCGATCCAGGCCCGGAAGGGGGCGGCCCGGTCGACGCCCGTGGCGCCGCTGTCCAGGGCCAGGGCGACGCTCGCCCGCACCAGGGGGTCGCGCTGCAGCCGGTGGGCGAGGAGGAAGCCCTGGTCGACCAGTTCCTGGACCTTGATGGGCTGCGGGCCGAGCGGCTCGTCGAGCATCTGGGCGTCCAGCACGCCGAGGGCGAGGTCTTCCTTGGAGGCGAAGTGGAAATAAAGCGCCCCCTTGGTCACCCCGGCGCGCACCAGGATCTCCCCGATGGTCGTCCGCTCGTAGCCGCGCTCCGCGAAGACGGCGGCCGCCGACTCCAGAATCATCCGCCGGGTACGGATTGCACGCGCTTGCTGCGCCAAGGCGCCTCCCGCTGTCTCGCTGTCTGTGCTCAACGTGTGACGTGAAGCATTGAAAAGAAAACCGCGCTGTACGTATCCTACGCCGGGCGGATTTGCCGTCCGGGGCGTGCCGTGACGCGAGGGGAAGCCATGGAACAGAGCCGTCGAGGGGCGACGACACCCGTCCCCGGGGAGTTCGTCCATCGCGCGGACCCGGCCGACATCATCCCCACGGGCTGGGCACGACCGCAGGAGAACCGTTACTCCGTCCCCGCTCGCTGGTCCGCCTCGCATCCCTTCTTCTCTCCGGTGGCAGGGGCCCGTCACGACCCCGTCCTGGTGGCCGAGACGATACGTCAGGCCACCATGCTCGTCGCTCACACCGAACTCGCGGTACCCGTGGACGACCAGTTCGTCATGTGGGAGCTGTGGTACGCCGCCGATCCCGACGCGCTCGTCCTCGACGGAGCCTCCTCGGACATCGCGGCCGACATCACCTTCCCCGAGCTCGACAGGCGCGGCGGCCGGGTCCGGGGCCTGCGCACCGATGTCGTACTGACCCGGGACGGCCGGCCGTTCGCCACCGGGGGCGGCACGGCGCGCTGCACCTCGGCCCCGGCCTACCGCCGCGTGCGGGGCGGGCGGATGGCGGCCCTCGGCCGCCCGGTCCCCCTGATACCCGGCGTGGCCCCGCACCTGGTCGGCCGCGAGGACGCCAAGGACGTCGTCCTGGGGCCCGGCGACCGCCCCGGCCGGTGGCGGCTGCGGGTCAACACCGCCCACCCCACGCTCTTCCGCCGCCCGAACGACCACGTCCCCGGGATGCTCCTCCTCGAAGCGGCCCGGCAGGCGGCGATGCTGGTGACCGGCGACACCGCCTACCTCCCCGTCACCATGAAGCTCTCCTTCTCGCGCTACGCCGAACTCGACAGCCCCTGCTGGATCGAGCCCGAGGTCGTGGCCGCTCCCGTGGGCCCGCCCGCCGTCCGGGTCACCGGACGGCAGGACGGGACCCCCGTCTTCCTCTGCACACTCAGCTCTCCCTCCCCGTCCCGGGAACCGGTGGTGGCCGGAATCGGCTCCGTCGCCCGGTCGGCGGCCTGAACCGGAACGGAACGATGGGCGCTCGCATCCTGATCACCGGCGCGACCGGATTCATCGGCGGCCGGGTGGCGGCCGCCGCGACGGCGGCGGACGTCGCCCGCGTACGGCTGCTCGCCCGCCGCGCGCCCGCCCCGCCGGCGGGCGCCGGAGCGAGGGGCGCCCCGGACGTCGAGACCGTCCGGGGCGACCTCCGGGACCCCGCCTCCCTCCGCCGCGCCTGCGAGGGGATCGACGTCCTGCTCCACTGCGCCTCCGCGATCGGCGGGGACGAGGAGACGGCCCGCGCGGTCAACGACGAGGGCACCCGGGCCCTGGTCGACGCGGCCGTACGGGCCGGGGTGAGCAGGATCGTCGCCCTGAGCACGGCCTCCGTCCACGGCCGCGGCCCCTTCCGCGCCGCCGCCCCTGACGCCCTCCCGATCGCCCCCGTCTCGGCGACCAGCCGCACCCGCGCGGCGGGCGAACGCCACGTCACGGAGGCCGGGGGAACCGTCCTGCGCCCCCATCTGGTGTACGGGACCGGGGACCGGCAGCTGGTGCCGGGCGTCGTCCGCCTCCTCTCGGCGCTGCCCGGTCCGCTCGACGGGGGCGGCTCGCTGCACTCCCTGATCGACGTGGAGAGCCTGGCGGGTGCCCTGGTCGGCGCGGCGCTCTCCCCCCGCACCCGGCCCGGTGCCTATCACGTGAACCACCCCACGCCGGTTCCCGTGGAACAACTCCTGGCATGGGGGGAGGAGTTGCTCGCCCTGCGGGGAGGGCCGCGCCGGGGGCCCGCGACGGACGTCGCCGGTGCGCGCGCCCTCCTGGCGGACGATCCCGTCGCCCTGCACCACCTCGCCCTGCTCGCCACCGACCACTGGTTCGCCGACGACCGTCCCTGGCGGGACTTCGACCGCGACCCGGGGCCGGACTTCGCCACGGGGGCCGCGCGTCACACGGCGTGGTACCGGGACCTGCTCGCCCCCTCCTGACCGGGCCCCGCCCGTCCCCGACCGAAAGAAGACAGCACCGACATGTACCCGCTGGCCGGCAGGACCGCGATCGTCACCGGGGCGAGCCGCGGCATCGGAAGAGGCATCGCGGAACGGCTCGCCGCGGACGGCGCCCTGGTCGCCGTGCACTACGGCAGCGACGAGCGGGCCGCCCGCGCGACGGTGGCGGCCATCGAGGAGAAGGGCGGCCGGGCCTTCCCGTTCCGCGCGGACCTGGGGGAGCCGGACGCCGTCGACACCTTCTACGCGGGCCTGGAGGCCGGTCTCGCGGAGCGGGACGCGGGACCCGGGTTCGACGTCCTCGTCAACAACGCGGGCGCCAGCGGCTCCGGGCGCATCCACCAGCTCACCACCGAGGTCTTCGACCGGCTGGTCGCGATCAACGTCAAGGCCCCGCTCTTCCTCATCCAGCGGGGCCTCGACCGGCTGCGCGACGGCGGCCGGATCGTCAACATCTCCTCGGCGGTGACGAAGCACGCCTTCCCCGACTCCGTCACGTACGCGATGACCAAGGGGGCCGTCGACACGATGACGCTCGCCCTCGCCAAGGAGCTGGGCCCCCGGGGGATCACGGTCAACGCCGTGGCGCCCGGGTACATCGCGACGGACATGAACGCGCGGCGCAGGGCGACGCCCGAGGCGAGCGCCGCCCTCGCCGCGCTCTCGGTCTTCAACCGGCTGGGGACGCCCGCGGACGTGGCCGACGTGGTCGCCTTCCTCGTCTCCGACGACGCCCGGTGGATCACCGGCCAGTACGTGGACGTGACGGGCGGCAGCGCCCTCTGAGGGCCGCGGTCCGGGGCCTCCGGGCCGTTGTGAAGGCCCTTGCGCACCCCTGCTCGTGGCGGGGGCCGGTGGATAAAGTGGGGGGACGATGACACGTTTCCGCGAGAGCGTCCGCTCTCTGCTGCGCGAGCAGGTGCTCGACGCCGCTCACCGCCTCGTCGCCGCCGAGGGCTGGGGCGGGCTGCGCATGACCTCCCTCGCGCGGGCCGCCGGCATCAGCCGCCAGACCCTCTACAACGAGTTCGGCTCGAAGGAGTCCATCGGCACCGCCCTGGTCCAGCGCGAACTGGAGGGCTTCCTGATCGGGATCGAGCGCGAACTCGACGCCCACCGGGGCGAGTTGGAGGCGGCGGCGAGGGCCGGCATCGGCTACACGCTCCAGCAGGTCGTGGACGACCCGCTGATCAGGAGCGTCCTGGTCGCGGCGCGGGAGGGCGGCGACGACCTGCTCGCCTACCTCACGACCCGCCCGGAGCCGGTCTTCGGCACGGCCATGGCGATGCTCGACGCGTACGCGGTCGGGGCCTGGCCCGACGTGGACGAGGAGTCGCGCGGACTCGCCGTCGAGACGGTCGTGCGGCTCACCGTCAGCCACATCGTCCAGCCGGTGGCCTCCCCCCGGGAGACGGCGGCGCGCATCGCCAGGATCGCGGCGCGGATCGCGTACCCGGGGGAAGCGGACAGCGCGGCGAGGCCCGGTACCGGACACGGGGGATCCCCGGCACCGGGCCTCTGTTGAATATTCTACATATTTCCCGGGAGGGGTGGTCCCGCCCCCCACACCGGCGGGCGAAGAGCGGGCGGACGGGGTAGATCTCCTCTGAGACGCGGTCCCGTCCGGACCCCGGCCGGGGCACCCCCGACCGCGTCACCGGCGCCGAGGAGGAGGCAGCGGTGGAAAACAGGAGCAAAGGGTTCGTGCACTCCTTCAACCGTCTCGGCGGGTACGGATTCGTCGTCCCCGTCGGTTCCGAGGAGCAGATCTGGTTCAGTGCCGAGGACATCGAGGACGAGAGCCGGGTCCTCTCGGAGGGACAGCAGGTCTCCTTCGTCCTGGTCCTCGGAGACGGCCGGTTCGAGGCCAAGGAGCTGCGCCTCTGACGGCGGCCGGGTCCGGTGCGCGGACCCGGGCCCGGCCACGCTTTCGTACGCGTCCGAACGGGTGCGCGTCCGGACGGCCTCCTCCGGGGCCCCTCAGTCCCCGGAGCCGGGCTCCGGCGCCAGCGCGTCCATGAACGAGCTGACCGAGAACACCGCGCGCCCGGGACCGGCCGGCCCGTAGCCGGGCGGGGCGGTCAGCCCGTTCTCCCGCAGCGTCTCCGTGTACGCCTCGAGCAGCCGCAGGTGGTACTCCAGGGGCGCGCCGTCCGGGTTCTCGCGGCCCAGCGGCGTCGTCGGCTCCGGGCACCAGGTCGTGAACCGGGGCGTGATCCCGCGCGACATGAAGAACCGCAGCCCCTCACGGGTGGAGGCGATGGCCTCGTCCACGGTGAGGAAGCCCGAGGGGCGCGCCATCTCGACCCCGGCGACGAAGTTGGGGATGACGTTGCGCGGCCCGAAGACCTCCGCCGAGTCCAGGATGCGGCGGTGCCACTCGTCCCGGCCGATGTAGCGCTCCTTGCCGGGGCAGTACAGCTCGAACAGGCGCCGGTCCCACACCTCGTAGTTCGGGTGGTAGATCCGGATGCCGTAGTCGTGGAAGCGCCGCACGTCCTCCTTGGGCAGGGCCTGCGCGACGACCTTGCCGATCCAGCGGCCCGGGAAGCGCTCCTCGATCGCCCGCGCGTACTGCCCGTAGAAGTCGGCCTCGTCCTTGCCGCCGACCTGCGAGGTGACGGCCCCGCCGGTCAGGGTGTACGCGGTCGAGGCGCGGGCCGTGTCGTGCCGGTCGATGATCTCCAGCGCCTCCAGGACCTCGTCCACCGGCTTCACCCCGGTGTACGGGCGGCCCGCCGCCTTGTGCTGGCGCCAGTTGTGGTTGATGTCGCAGTACTGGCACTCCTCCTTGGCGCCGAAGTACTGGCACACCCGGAAGACCGTCAGGTAGATCAGGTAGCCCCACTGGATCGTCGGCGCCACCTCCATCACGGACTTGCCGTTCGACAGCGGGTGCCGGTAGTACTCCGGCATCGGCGGCAGCCCGACGTCCGCGATCCGCGCCCCGTCCAGGAACAGCGCGAGCGCCCCGTCGGCGTCCGGCGCGACCCGGTACGGCGACGACGGGTTGACCCGCACCGACACCACCGTGCGGCGCAGCCCGTACGGCCCGCCGGTCAGCACGATCTCCTCCGGCGGACGGTTCAGCGCCGCCTCGCCCAGCTCCGGCAGCGTCCGGTGGTCGAAGGAGAAGATGAAGTACGACTTCGGCTTCACCTCGCCCCCTTCGTTGCCGGACAGGGCGGAGGGGTCGAAGGCGAGCCCGCCGCGCAGCAGGTCCTCCTTGAACACGGCTTCCGGGGGGATCCCCGGGAAGCGGTCCATCAGGGACTCCACGACGGAGGTACGGGTCGGTGCGGCGCTGGTCACAGGCGGATCTCCGGGGGTGAGGGGCTATGGAGCCGACGTGCGTCCCACGCTACGCGCGCGTGTCGCCGGAGGACCGGCCGGGTCCCCGGTACTCCGCCCGCGCGGCCCGTCGCCTTCCGCCCGCCGCCCGCCGCCCGCCGGGGTGCGGGACCCACCCGTTCGCGTCCGCCCCGTTCCCTCGCGGACCGGAACTGTCCGCATGGGCGGATAGCGTGCCCGCCATGGCCCTCAGGACGACCCACCCCGTGCTCGGCACCCGCGCCCTCAACCGCGCCACCCTCGAACGCCAGTTGCTCCTGCGGCCCTCCCCGCTCGGCGCCGAGGAGGCCGTCGGCCGTCTCGTGGGGCTCCAGGCCCAGGAGACCAAGCCCCCGTACCACGCGCTCGCCGCCCGCCTCGACGGCTTCCGGCCCGAGGCGCTGTCCGCGCTGATGGAGTCCCGCGCCGTCGCCCGCATCGTCACCCTGCGCTCCACCGTGCACACCCACACCGCGCGCGACGCCGTCGCCCTCCGCCGGTTCGCGCAGCCCGGTGCCGTCGACCGTGAACTCGCCCTCTTCGTCTCCCGGGGCGGCCTCGACGGCGTCGACCTCGGCCGGCTCGCCGCCCTCGCCCGCGCGTTCGTCGAGGAACGGCCGCGCACGCCCGGGGAGCTGCGCCGGGAACTCCTCGGGGAGTGGCCCGGCGCCGACCCCGTCTCCCTCTCCACCGCCGCCCGCTGTCTGCTCCCCCTCGTCCAGGTCACCCCGCGCGGCCTGTGGGGACGCGGCGGACGGGTCGCGCTCACCACGACGGACGCGTGGTTCGGGGACGCCGCGCGACAGGACGCCGCGGAGCGGGACGCCGGCCCCGACGAAGTCGTACCGCGCTACCTCCGCGCCTTCGGGCCCGCCTCCGTCAAGGACATGCGGACCTGGTGCGGGCTCACCGGGCTCCGCGCCGCCTTCGAGCGCCTGCGGCCCCGGCTCCTGGTCTTCCGGGACGAGCGCGGCACCGAACTCTTCGACCTGCCCGACGCGCCCCGCCCCGACGGGGACACCCCCGCCCCGCCCCGGTTCCTCCCCGAGTACGACAACCTGCTCCTCTCGCACGCCGACCGCACCCGCGTCCTCGCGCCGGGGGTCCGTTCCCGCACCTGGAGAAACAACCGGGGCCTCCGCGTCTTCCTCCTCGACGGGTTCCTCGCCGGGTGCTGGTACCTGGACGAGGGCGGGGAGCGGACCACGCTGACCGTCGAGCCCTTTGAGCGCCCCACCCGGGCCCGGCGCGCCGACCTCGCCGCCGAGGCCGAGCGGATCCTGCGGATCACGGGACGGCCGGGCGTGCCGTACGAGATCGTCTTCCGCGACCCGGAAGGGTGACCCGAGGGGTCCCCGCCCGGTCCGGGGAACCCGCCGTCCGCGGGTTCCTCCCCGGACGGGGGGTGGTGGGACCCGGGTCACTGATTACACGATGTCCTGGACCGGCCCCCGACGAGGAGGACACATGACGGAGACCAGTGCGACCGAGGAGTTCCGGGCCGCCCGGGACTTCCTGCTCGCCCACCGCGAGGACTACGACACGGCCCGCGAGGGCTTCGCGTGGCCCCGGCCCGAGCGGTTCAACTGGGCGCTCGAATGGTTCGACGTCGTCGCGGAGGGCAACGACCGCACCGCGCTGCACATCGTCGAGGAGGACGGCTCCGGGGCGAAGGTCTCCTTCGCGGAGATGTCCGCCCGCTCGAACCGGGTCGCGAACTGGCTGCGGGCCCGGGGCGTGCGCGCCGGCGACCGGATCGTCGTCATGCTGGGCAACCAGACCGAGCTGTGGGAGACCGTCCTCGCCGCGATGAAGCTGCGGGCCGTCGTCATCCCCGCCACCCCGCTCCTCGGCCCCGCCGACCTGCGCGACCGCGTCGACCGGGGCCGCGCCCGCCACGTCGTCGTCCGTGCCGGGGACACCGCCAAGTTCGACGATGTCCCCGGCGACTACACCCGGATCGCGGTCGGCGGCGACGGGACGGGGGAGTGGCTGGCGTACGAGGACGCCGCCCGCGAGCCGGACGCCTTCGAGCCCGACGGCGTCACCCGCGCGGACGACACGCTGATGCTGTACTTCACCTCCGGCACGACCGCCCGCCCCAAACTGGTCGAGCACACCCACGCCTCGTACCCGGTCGGGCACCTCTCCACGATGTACTGGATCGGCCTGCGGCCCGGCGACGTCCACCTCAACATCTCCTCGCCCGGCTGGGCCAAGCACGCCTGGTCCAACCTCTTCGCGCCGTGGAACGCGGAGGCGACCGTCTTCGTCCACCACTACACGCGCTTCGACCCGGCCCGGCTCATGGACGAGATGGAGCGGAACGGGATCACCAGCTTCTGTGCCCCGCCGACCGTGTGGCGGATGCTGATCCAGGCCGACCTGGCGCAGCTCAAGACCCCGCCGCGCGAGGCCGTCGCCGCCGGGGAACCGCTCAACCCCGAGGTCGTCGAGGCGGTGCGGCGCGCCTGGGGCGTCACCGTCCGGGACGGCTTCGGCCAGACTGAGACCGCCGTCCAGGTCTCCAACAGCCCCGGCCAGCGACTCAAGGAGGGCTCCATGGGCCGTCCGAGCCCCGGCTACCGGGTCACCCTCCTCGATCCGGTGACCGGCCGCCCGGACGCGGACGAGGGCGAGATCTGCCTCGACCTGTCCGACCGCCCGGTGGGCCTGATGGCCGGCTACCACGGCGATCCGGAGCGCACGGCGGAGGCGATGGCCGGCGGCTACTACCGCACCGGTGACATCGGCGCGCGGGACGAAGAGGGATACATTACCTATATCGGGCGCGCGGACGACGTCTTCAAGGCGTCCGACTACAAGATCAGCCCGTTCGAGCTGGAGAGCGCGCTCCTGGAGCACGAGGCCGTCGCCGAGGCCGCCGTCGTCCCCGCCCCCGACCCGCTGCGGCTCGCCGTCCCCAAGGCGTACGTCGTGCTCGCGGCGGGCTGGGAGCCGGGCGAGGAGACCGCGAAGGCCCTCTTCGCGCACTCGCGCGCGGTCCTCGCCCCGTACAAGCGGATCCGGCGCATCGAGTTCGCCGACCTGCCCAAGACCGTCTCCGGGAAGATCCGGCGCGTGGAGCTGCGCCGCCTCACCGCCGAGGGCGGCGGCACCGAGTACGCCGAGGGGGACCTCGCGTGAACGCGCCGAAGGAACTCTCGTACGCCCACGGCACGTCCACCACCCCGCTCCTCGGGGACACCATCGGCGCCTGCCTGGACCGGGCCGTCGCCGCCCGGCCCGACTGCGAGGTCCTCGTCGACGTTCCCGCCGGGCGCCGCTGGACCTACGCGGAGTTCGCCGCGGACGTGGACCGGCTGGCCGGCGCCCTGCTCGGCAGCGGCGTCCGCAAGGGCGACCGGGTCGGCATCTGGGCCGTGAACCGCGCCGAATGGGTCCTCGTCCAGTACGCCACCGCCCGCATCGGCGCCGTCATGGTCACCGTCAACCCCGCCTACCGGGCGGACGAGTTGGCGTACGTCCTCGACCAGGCGGGCATCTCCCTGCTCTTCGCCTCGCTCGCCCACAGGACGAGCGACTACCGGGCTATGGTCGAGCAGGTCGCCCCGGGACGGAGGGACCTGAGGGAGACCGTGTACTTCGGGGACGCGAGCTGGGACGCGTTCCTCACCCGCACGGCGGGGGAGTCGCGTCCGGAGCCGCTCTCCTGCGACGAGCCCGTCACCATCCAGTACACCTCGGGGACCACGGGCTTCCCCAAGGGCGCCACGCTCTCCCACCACAACATCCTCAACAACGGTTACTTCGTCGGGGAGATGCTCGCCTACGACGAGCGGGACCGGATCTGCGTCCCGGTCCCGTTCTACCACTGCTTCGGCATGGTGATGGCCAACCTCGCGGCCACCTCGCACGGCGCCTGCCTGGTGATCCCCGCCCCCTCCTTCGACCCCGCCGCCACCCTCCGGGCGGTCCAGGAGGAGCGCTGCACCTCCCTGTACGGGGTGCCGACGATGTTCATCGCGGAGCTGGACCTCCCCGACTTCGCCGCGTACGACCTGTCCACCCTCCGCACCGGGATCATGGCGGGCTCGCCGTGCCCGGAGGAGGTGATGAAACGGGTCGTCGCGGAGATGAACATGGCGGAGGTGTCGATCTGTTACGGCATGACCGAGACCTCTCCCGTCTCCACCCAGACCCGCCGCGACGACGACCTGGAGCGCCGCACCGGCACGGTCGGGCGGGTCCTGCCGCACGTCGAGGTGAAGATCGTGGACCCGGCGGACGGGCTGACGGTGGAACGCGGCACGGCGGGGGAGCTGTGCACCCGCGGCTACGGCGTGATGCTCGGCTACTGGGACGACCCGGAGAGGACCGCCGAGGTGATCGACCGGGCCGGCTGGATGCGCACGGGCGACCTGGCGGTGATGCGCGACGACGGATACGTGCGGATCGTCGGCCGCATCAAGGACATGATCATCCGGGGCGGGGAGAACGTGTACCCGCGCGAGATCGAGGAGTTCCTCCACGGACACGCCAAGATCGCCGACGTCCAGGTGGTCGGAGTCCCCGACGAGCGGTACGGCGAGGAGATCCTGGCCTGCGTGATCCCGCGCGACCCGGCCGACCCGCCCACCCCGGACGAGATCAGGGACTTCTGCCGGGACCGGCTCGCCCCCTACAAGGTCCCCCGCCGGGTGGAGATCCTGACCGAGTTCCCGATGACGGTGAGCGGGAAGGTGCGGAAGGTGGAGCTGCGGGAACGGTACGCCGAGGGGACGTGAGGCCGGCCCCGGGCGCGCACGGCGGACGGAACGTCCCGGGGCGCGCCCGGCGGTGGCTCAGGGCGCGGCGGTGAGGTCCCGGCGCATGCAGACGCGGGGCCAGGCCGCCAGGCCGTGGGCCGCCTCCGCCCGGCGGACGGCGCGCAGCCCCTCGGTGAGGGCCGGGTCGGAGTCCGCGAGCGGGCGGAAACCGAGCCGGGCGTAGTACGGGGCGTTCCAGGGCACCTCGGCGAAGGTCGTCAGCGTCAGCGCCGTCAGGCCCTCGCGCGCCGCGGTCCGCGCCAGGTGCTCGATCAGGGCCCGGCCGACGCCCCGGCGGGCGGCCTCCGGACGTACCGACACCTGCTCGACGTGGGCGGCGCCGTCGACCGTGTCGGCGAGCAGGTACGCCACCGGGCGGTCGGCGTCGTCCACCGCCACCCAGGCCCGGCCCGCACGGCGGTACGCCTCCAGGACCTCCAGGGACGGCGGGTCGTCGTCGGCGACCGCCGCCATGCCGAGGGAGCGGAACGGCTCGCCGGCCTCCCGTTCGATGTCCTGGAGCAGGGGGAGTTCGGACGCGGCGGCCGCTCTGATGCGCATGCGCCAGTATGGCCCGGGACGGTACGGGCGGGCACGGCGCGACGTGCCCTCACCGCGCGGGGCCGCCGGCCGCCGGGCGGCCCCGCCCCTCCTCCCCGGCCCGGTCGAGCAGTCCCCCGTCCCGCGAGAAGCGGGGCAGGAACAGGGCGAGGGCCGGGTCGCCGTACAGCGCCACGTACAACTGGACGAGGCCCCCGTCCGTCACCTCCTGGCGGTGGGCCGGCAGCGGGTACCGCTCCCGCAGTCCGGCGATCAGCCGCCGCGCCGCCCCGGTCGTGACGGGCAGCCGCAGCAGCGCCGCCGCTCCCAGGGCCGCCGGCGACCCGGCCGCGAGCGCCACCGCGAGGTCCGCGCCGGACGCCCCGGTCGCGAACGGCCCCGCGAGGACGGTCGGCGGTACGCAGCAGAGCAGCGCCCGCGCGGCCCGCAGCCGCGGGACCGGCCGCAGCAGCCCGGCCCCGCGCAGCTCGCCGCTCAGCGCGTCCACGGCCCGCCGCGCCTCCGGCCGCTGGGCCAGCTCCCCCAGGGCGAGGGCCCGGCGGAGCGACCCGTGCACACCGAGCTGTACGGGGTCGCGGGTCCGGCCCGGCCCGCCGTTGGCCCGAATCGTATGTTTGCGGCCCGCCTCGACCGCCCCGCGCTGGTGCAGTGCCACCAGCGCCACGGTCACCGCGGCTCGCCGCCCGCCCCGCAGCAGCGCGAGCGCCTGCGGCGCCGGCACGCGGTCCGTGTCCCCCTCTCCGCTCTCCCGGCTGCGCGTTCGCAACAGAGCGGCGGCGAGCAGCAGTTCGCCCCAGGCCGCCCCGATGAACCACCACGTCCCCGTCCCCATGACGTCCACCCCCAAGGGAGTTGTGCCCGGTGGAGCGTGATCGTCACGCGTGAATGGCCGATTTCGCATGTCGAGAAGGTGCGGGGGAGGAGGGAGGGGCGCGTTCCCGACACGCCTTCCGGGGGTGCCGCCGGTACGCTCCGCGCGTGCTCCCGGCGCACCACCCGGGCGTTCCCGGCACGTTCGCCGTGTTCCCTCCGTGCGCTCTTCGCGAGTCCCCCGGGTCCCCGGGGCCCCGGGTCCCCCGCGCGCCCTACGGCGCGCAGGCGCCGCCCGCGGCCAGGTCGTCGGCGGCGCGGTTGACCGGCTGCGGGGTCCCGGTCAGGTCGAGCACGAAGAGCGGCAGGCCGATCTCGGCGGCGCGGGAACGGGCTTCCGGGGTGTAGCCGGCGAGCGAGAAGAACACGCTCACGGCGGACGCGTTCAGGCCGGTGAGCCAGAGGCACTCGACCGCCCGCAGCCCGGCGGGCCGGGTGGTCGGGTCCACCTGGGCGACGAGCCCCGGCGCCCGCAGGTCCACCCCGGACGCGGGACGCTCCTCGGGCTGGACGACGCCGGGGAACCCGAGCCAGCGCAGGTACCCGGCGGCGGCCGCCACCGCGTCCCGGGCGGTCCGGATCGTCACGGGCCGGAACGCGCCCCGCGCCGGTCCCGGGCGCGGGACCACCGGGGGCGGCGGGACGTGCGCGGGGCCGTACCCGGCGGACGCGCGGTACGGCCCGGCGGGCGGCGGCACGCCGGGGCCCCGCCGCCCGGCGCCGCCGTCCGGTTCGGTGCCGGAACCGGACGGACCGCCCGGGCGCGCGGCCCCCGCACGCGGACCGCTCCCGTCGGCACCGCCCGTGCCCGTACCGCCCGCACCGAAACCGGTCGCACCCCTACCGCTCCCGCCGGGCCGGGGCCCGCCGGGGGCCGTGCCGAACCACTCCGAGCCGGGCTCCGCCGCGCGGCGCCGGGCGCCCCCGGAGGACGGTCCGCCCCGGAGGCCGTCACGGCCGGCCGGCGGTCCGCCGGGTCCCGTCCCCGCCGCGTACCGCCCCGGCTCCGCTCCCGTCCCGCGCCCCGGGGCGGAGGGGCCCCTCCCGTCCGGGCCGTGGCCGCCCGGGGGCCGTGACGCCTCCGCGGCCGGCATCGGGGCGGCGCCGTGCTCGGTGCCGTCCGCGCGGCCCCCTTCCGCCGTACCGCCCCCACCGTCCACCGGCCGGACCGGCACCCGCAGGACCGTGCCGCACGGGCAGGCGAACTCCGGGTGGGGCCAGTCGTTCTCGCGGCCGCAGGCGCCGCAGCGGACGGCGACCCACTCGTCCGCCCAGTTCCGGCGCGTGATCGGCTCCGCCGCGCCCGCCGCCACCGGCGCCGCCACGGGACTTCCGCACGCGCAGGGGAAGGCGGGCGCCGCGTACGCCCGCGTGCTCAGGCACTCCGGGCAGCGCACCGGTACGGAATCGCCCACAACCCAACCCCCTGTCGCTCGCTCCCATCGTCCCCCCATCCGCCCTCCCGGGGGAGGCCGTTCGGCCACATCGGTCCCTCCGGACGACGCGATCGCGCCGTCCGTCCCGGCGGGCGGACCTCTCTTGACGGCTCTTCGCCGCCGCGCCTACATTGCTTCCGTATGGCAGAACAGTATTTCCGCATTACGGAAACAGTGAGGTGGGCCTCCCGGCGGAGGGGACCTCCTGGATCCGCCCGGCCGAAGCAGGAGCACTCCCATGCCTCGTATGACCGCCGCCGCAGCGGCCGTTGAAATCCTCAAGCGCGAAGGCGTCACCCAGGCGTTCGGCGTCCCCGGCGCGGCGATCAACCCCTTCTACCGCGAGCTCAAGAACGTGGGCGGCGTCGGCCACACGCTCGCCCGCCACGTCGAGGGCGCGTCCCACATGGCCGAGGGCTACACCCGTGCCAAGGCCGGCAACATCGGCGTCTGCATCGGCACGTCGGGACCGGCCGGCACCGACATGATCACCGGCCTGTACTCGGCCGTCGCGGACTCGATCCCGATCCTCTGCATCACCGGACAGGCCCCGGTCGCGAAGCTCCACAAGGAGGACTTCCAGGCCGTCGACATCGCCACCGTCGCCAAGCCGGTCACCAAGGCCGCCACCACCGTCCTGGAGGCCGCGCAGGTCCCCGGCGTCTTCCAGCAGGCGTTCCACCTCATGCGCTCGGGGCGCCCCGGCCCGGTCCTCATCGACCTGCCGATCGACGTCCAGCTGACCGAGATCGAGTTCGACCCGGAGACGTACGAGCCGCTGCCGGTCTACAAGCCGCGCGCCACCCGCGTCCAGGCCGAGAAGGCCCTCGGCTTCCTCCTGGAGTCCGAGCGCCCGCTGATCGTCGCCGGCGGCGGCATCATCAACGCCGACGCCTCCGACCTGCTCGTGGAGTTCGCCGAGCTGACCGGCGTCCCCGTCATCTCCACCCTCATGGGCTGGGGCACCATTCCGGACGACCACGAGCTGGCCGCCGGCATGGTCGGCGTCCAGACCGCGCACCGCTACGGCAACGCGACCTTCCTGGAGTCCGACTTCGTCCTCGGCATCGGCAACCGCTGGGCCAACCGCCACACGGGCTACAACCTGGACGCGTACACCGAGGGCCGGAAGTTCGTCCACGTCGACATCGAGCCCACCCAGCTCGGCAGGATCTTCGCCCCGGACTACGGCATCGCCTCCGACGCCGGGGCCGCACTGGAACTCTTCCTGGAGATCGCCCGGGAGTGGAAGGCCGCCGGCCGCCTCCCCGACTTCACCGCCTGGGCCGCCTCCGCGCAGGAGCGCAAGGCGACCCTCCAGCGCCGCACGCACTTCGACGACGTCCCGATGAAGCCGCAGCGCGTGTACGAGGAGATGAACCGGGCCTTCGGTCCGGAGACCCGTTACGTCACCACCATCGGCCTCTCCCAGATCGCCGCCGCGCAGTTCCTGCACGTCTACAGGCCGCGCCACTGGATCAACTGCGGCCAGGCCGGCCCGCTCGGCTGGACCGTCCCGGCCGCCATCGGCGCCGCGACCGCCGACCCGGACACCCCGGTCGTCGCGCTCTCGGGCGACTACGACTTCCAGTTCATGATCGAGGAGCTGGCGGTCGCCGCCCAGCACAAGGTCCCCTACGTCCACGTCCTCGTGAACAACGCCTACCTCGGCCTCATCCGCCAGGCGCAGGGCGGCCTCGGCATCAACTTCGAGGTCAACCTGGAGTTCGAGAACATCAACAGCCCGGAGATCGGCGTCTACGGCGTCGACCACGTCAAGGTCGCCGAGGGCCTGGGCGTCAAGGCCATCCGCGTCGAGGACCCGGACAAGCTGGGCGAGGCCCTGGAGCAGGCCAGGAAGCTGGCCGTCGAGCACCGGGTCCCGGTCGTCGTCGAGGTGATCCTGGAGCGCGTCACCAACATCGCGATGAGCAGGACGGCCGACATGAGCGACGTCACCGAGTTCGAGGAGCTGGCCACCGAGCCCGGCCACGCGCCGACCGCGATCAGGGCCCTCCGGGTCTGATCCGCTCCGCTCCCGCCCCCGCGGCGGGGCCCCGTCCCGGCGAGCACCGGGACGGGGGCCGTTCCCCGCCCCTCCCGCGCCCGGCGCCCGTACGCGCCGGGCCGTGCTCATTCCCGCATCCGTACGCCCTGGGCCCGTACGAGCACCGCGCCCGCCTCCGTCCACTCGTAGAGGACCGACCGGCCCGCCCGTCCCCGCCGGACGAGGCCCGCCTCCCGCAGCACCTTCAGGTGGCGGCCCACCGAACCGAGCCCCTGCCCGGTCAGGGCCACCAACTGGCTCGTGGACAGAGGGGACCCGAGACGCACGAGGACCCCCGCCCGCGCCGGTCCGAGCAGCGTGCCGAGCGCCCGCGGCACGACCGGGCCCGAGGCGTCCGCCAGGACGCCCGCGCAGGGGTACACCACCGCGAACCGCTCCGCCCCCTCCCAGGACACCCAGCCGGTGGCCGGGGTCACCGGTACGAAGAGCAGCAGGCCGCCGTCGACCGAACGCGGCGGGTGGGAGCGGGTGTTCACCTGGAGGCGGCCGTCGCCCAGCCAGCGCGTCCTCCCCGGGCTCAGCTCGTCCAGGGCCGCCGCCCAGCCGCCCCGCCCCAGCCGCGCGGTCCGCGCCGTCACGTCGGCCTCGAGGATCCGCCGCCGGCGGGGCCACTCCGGAAGCACCGTCTCCCGCCACACCCACGTCAGGACCTCCGCCATCCGTCCGGGCAGGTCCCGCGCCGCACGCAGCGGCTCCGGCACGGGCCCGCCGAGCGCGACGGCCAGCTGCGGCACCGCGCCGGCCGGGTCGGCGGCGCGGACGGCCTCCACCTCCTCCTCGAAGGGCCGCTCGCCCTCGCCCAGCGGCGTCGGCGTCAGGAAGTCCGCGTTCCAGGTGGGGCCGATCGCGGACCGCACGAGCAGGGCGTCGAGCGGTTCGGCCGTCAGGCGCGCCCGGTAGGCGGGCAGGGACGCGGTCAGCCAGGCCCGTTCACCCGGGTGGCTCGCGGCGGCCGCGTGCAGGACCTTGAGCGCGGCGACCGTCTCGGCCAGCGGCGACACCACGAAGCGGCCGCCCGCGAGCGAGTCGGCCCCGATCCGCCACCAGCCCATGCCGCCGCCCTCCCACAGGTCCGGGTTTCGCCCCCCGGCGAAACGCTAACGGTACGCGCCGGACCCCTCCGAGACTCCCCGCATGGCCCGCTACCGCACCCTCTTCCGCACCCCCGAATTCACCCCGCTCCTCCTCACCGGCTCCGTCCACACCGCCGCGCAGACGGTGGCCGGCCTCGGTCTCGCCACCCTCGTCCTCCACGCCACCGGTTCGCCGTTCCTCTCCGCGCTCGCCCTCTTCGGTCCCTCGCTCGCCCAGCTCCTCGGCGCGACCACGCTGCTCTCCGCCGCCGACCGGCTGCCGCCGCGCGCCGCGCTCTCCGGGGTCGCCCTCTTCTTCGCCGCGGGCACGGCCGTCCTGGCGGTCCCCGCCCTTCCCACCTGGGCGGTCTTCGCGGTCCTCCTCGCCGAGGGGCTCGCGGCCTCGCTGGGCGGCGGGGTGCGGTACGGCCTCCTGAACGAGATCCTGCCGCGCGAGGCGTACCTCCTCGGCCGCTCGGTGACGAACATGGCCGCCGGCGCCTGCCAGATCGGCGGTTTCGCGGCCGGCGGGCTCCTCGTCGCCCTGCTCTCACCGCGCGGCGCGGTCCTCGCCGGGGCCGGGCTGTACCTCGCCGCCGCCCTGTCCGCCCGCCTCGGCCTGGGGGCGCGTCCCCCGCGTGCCGGGGGGCGTCCCTCGGTCGCGGCGACCCGGCGGACCAACGCGCGGCTCCTGTCCGTGCCCGCCCGGCGCCGCTGCTACCTCGCGCTGTGGGTGCCCAACGGGCTGATCGTGGGCTGCGAGTCGCTGTTCGTGCCGTACGCCCCCGAGCGCGCCGGACTCCTCTTCGTCTGCGGCGCGTTCGGGATGCTGGCCGGGGACGTGGCCGTCGGCCGCTTCGTACCGGCGCGGCTGCGCGGCCGGCTCCGCTTCCCGCTCCAGGCGCTGCTCGCCGCCCCGTTCCTCCTCTTCGCCCTCGACCCCGCGCTTCCGCTCGCGCTCGCCGCCGTGACCGTGTCGGCGGTGGGGTACGGGGCGACGCTGCTGCACCAGGAGCGGCTGACGGCCCTGGTGCCGCAGGAGCTGGGCGGTCACGCCCTGGGACTGCACTCCTCGGGGATGCTCGCGTTCCAGGGGGTGGGCGCGGCCCTGGGCGGCGGCCTCGCCCAGTACACCTCGCCGCGGACCGGGATGGTGGTCCTGGCCCTGGCCTCGCTCGTCGTGACGTTCCTGCTGGCGCGGGCGGACCGGGAGGGGGGAGAAAAGGGGAAGAGCGCGGAACCGGTGTCCGTGGACCTGGTTCCGCGCCCTCCCGCTCGTTGACCGCCCGGCGGTGCGGGGCGGGCGGGCGCGACAGGACGTCCGCACCGCCGGGCGGAGCCTCGGGGTTCCCCCGGTACGGGGGGCGTTGGGACCGCGGCGGCGCCGGCGGGCGGAGCGGCCCTTCCCTCCTTCAGGTCAGGAGGGGAAGGCCGTCGCCCTGGCCACCGCACTGGCTCGGCGCCGCCGCGGTCCTCACGCTGTCCGGTTCGCCGGCCACCCCTCATCCGGGCCGGTGTTCCGGACCGCGTACGGCGCTGACCTCCCGTCAAGTGCCGTACGCAGCCTGGGTGCTGCCGTGGGTCAGCTCTCGCGCAGGGCGTTGACCGCCTCGGCCACGCGCTTGCCGTAGTCCGGGTCGGCGGCGGCGAAGTGCGCGATGTTCTTCTCGATGACGTCCTCGCGCGACACCTGCGAGAGGCTGCCGGCGATGTTGGCGACGAGCCGGCCCTTCTCGTCCTCGGACATCAGGCGGTACAGCTCGCCGGCCTGGAAGAAGTCGTCGTCCTTGACGTGCGCGGGCGCCTCGTGGGTGCCGGTCCAGCCGTGGACCGCGAGCGGCGCGGAGAGCGCGGCGTCGGTCTGGGCCGGGCCCCGGTACGAGTTGGGCTCGTAGTTCTTGTCGTGGCGCGAGCCGTTGCGGGTGGCCATGAGGCCGTCGCGGCCGTAGTTCTGCGCCGTGGTCGCCCTGGGGGCGTTCACCGGCAGCAGGGTGTGGTTGACGCCGAGGCGGTAGCGGTGGGCGTCCGCGTAGGCGAACAGGCGGCCCTGGAGCATCTTGTCCGGCGAGGGGCCGATGCCGGGCACGAAGTTGTTCGGGGAGAACGCGGCCTGCTCGACCTCGGCGAAGACGTTGTCCGGGTTGCGGTCGAGGACCAGGCGGCCCACCCGCTGGAGGGGGTAGTCGGCGTGCGGCCACACCTTGGTGAGGTCGAACGGGTTGAAGCGGTAGTCCGCCGCCTCGGCCGCCGGCATGATCTGGACGTAGAGGGTCCAGGAGGGGTTGACCCCGCGCTCGATCGCCTGGAGCAGGTCGGTCTGGTGCGAGTTGGCGTCCTTGCCGACCAGCTCGGCGGCCTGCTCGGCGGAGAGGCTGCGGATGCCCTGGTTCGTCTTGAAGTGGTACTTGACGAAGAACGCCTCGCCCGCCTCGTTGGTCCACTGGTAGGTGTGCGACCCGAAGCCGTGCATGTGGCGGTAGGAGGCGGGGATGCCGCGGTCGCCGAAGAGCCAGGTGATCTGGTGGGTGGCCTCGGGGGAGTGGGCCCAGAAGTCCCAGACGTTGTCCGGCTCCTGACGGCCCGTGAAGGGGTCGCGCTTCTGCGAGTGGATGAAGTCGGGGAACTTGATCGGGTCCTTGATGAAGAACACCGGGGTGTTGTTGCCGACGAGGTCGTAGTTGCCCTCCTCGGTGTAGAACTTCAGCGCGAAACCGCGGGGGTCGCGGACCGCGTCCGCGCCGCCGAGCGAGTCGGCCACGGTGGAGAAGCGGACGAAGGTCTCGGTCCGCCTGCCGACCTCGGAGAGGAAGGCGGCCTTCGTGAAGCCGGTGACGTCGTCGGTCACCTCGAAGTACCCGTACGCGCCGGAACCGCGGGCGTGCACCACGCGCTCCGGGATCCGCTCGCGGTTGAAGCGCGCGAGCTTCTCCAGCAGGTGCTGGTCCTGGAGGAGGAGGGGACCACCGACGCCGGCGGTGGCGGAGTTCTGGTTGTCGGCGACGGGGGCGCCGGACTCGGTCGTAAGCACGCGCTGCGTCATTTCGTCGGGTCGACCTTCCGTACGGGATGCACTGCTGAAGTGGTGAGGAGCGTAAGGACGCCACTCGAAAAACGTCAACAGTTTGTTGAAATCGAAGTGTGGTGTTCCGGCCGGCGGCGGCGCCTGGGCGCGACAGGACAAGTGTCGGCACCGCCGCCGGCCGGAAATCGGGGCCCCGGGAGCGGGGTGGGGGATCAGACCTGCCGGCCGGAGAGGCGCTCGACGGCGCGGAGCAGGGCCGAGTGGTCCAGGCCGCCGTCGCCCTGCTCGCGCAGGGAGGCGACGAGCTGGGCGACGACCGCGCCGACCGGGAGGGCGGCGCCGACGTTGCGGGCGGCGTCGGTGACGATGCCCATGTCCTTGTGGTGCAGGTCGATCCGGAAGCCCGGCTTGAAGTCCCGGTTCAGGAAGTTGTCCTTCTTGCGGGTCAGCACGGTCGAGCCGGCCAGGCCGCCGTTGAGGACGTCGAGGGCGGCGCCCAGGTCCACGCCGGACTTCTCCAGGAAGACCACGGCCTCGGCGCACGCCTGGATGTTGACCGCCACGATGAGCTGGTTGGCGGCCTTCACCGTCTGGCCGGAGCCGTGCGGCCCGCACAGCACGATCGTCCTGCCGAGGGCCTCCAGGACCGGCAGGGCCTCGTCGAAGTCGGCCCGTTCGCCGCCGACCATGATCGAGAGTACGGCCTCGACGGCGCCGGCCTCGCCGCCGGAGACCGGGGCGTCGAGGACGCGTATCCCCTTCTCCGCGGCGTTCTTGGCGAGGTCGACCGAGGTCTGCGGGGTGATCGACGACATGTCGACGAGCAGCGCACCCCGCTTCGCGTTCTCCAGGATGCCGTCGGGGCCGTAGGCGATCGCCTCGACCTGCGGGGAGGCGGGCACCATCGTGATGACGACGTCGGCGTCCCCGACGGCCTCGGCGATCGAGCCCGCGGCGGTGCCGCCGGCCGCGGCGAGGCGGTCCAGCTTGTCCTGCTCCAGGGTGAAGCCGGTGACCTGGTAGCCGGCCTTGAGGAGGTTCTCGGACATGGGGGAGCCCATGATGCCGAGGCCGATCCAGGCGACCTTGGGAAGGGTGCTCATGAGGGTGCCTCTCGAAAAGCTCTGGTGGTACGGGGAGGGGTGCTGGTCAGCGGGCCGCGCGGGCCTCGGCCGGAAGCCACGCGAAGGACGCGGCGGCGTCGGCGGCCTTGTACTCCAGGCCGACCCAGCCGTCGTAGCCGGCCTTCCTCAGCTCGTCGAGGAGCCGCTCCAGGGGCAGGTCGCCGGTGCCCGGCGCGCCGCGGCCCGGGTTGTCCGCGATCTGCACGTGGCCGGTCCTGTCCGCGTACCGCGCGATGACCTCGCTCACGTCCTCGCCGTTCATCGACAGGTGGTAGACGTCGAGCAGGAACTTGGCGTTGCCGAGGCCGGTGGCCGCGTTGACCTTGTCCACGACCTCGATCGCGGCGGGGGCGCTCACCAGTGGGTAGAGCGGCGACTCCGGCGCGTTGAGGGCCTCGATCAGGAGGATCGCGCCGACGCGGTCGGCGGCCCGGGCGGCCAGGACCAGGTTCTCCAGGGCGAGGGCGTCCTGGACCTCCGGGTCCACGCCCTCGACGCGGTTGCCGTAGAGCGCGTTGAGCGCCCCGCAGCCGACCGAGGCGGCGAAGTCGGCGGCCACGTCGATGTTGGCGCGGAAGCGGTCCGACTCCTCCCCGGGCACGGAGAGGGCCCCGCGGTCCGGGCCGGGGAGCCGTCCGGCGTAGAAGTTCAGGCCCACCAGCCGGGTCCCGGCGTCGTCGAGGGCCTTCTTGAGGGCGTCGAGCTCGCTCTGCCGGGGGGTGGCGGTGTCGATCCAGGGCCACCACAGCTCGACCGCGGTGAAGCCCGCCGCGGCGGCGGCGGCGGGGCGCTCCAGGAGCGGGAGTTCCGTGAAGAGGATCGACAGGTTCACATCGAAGCGCTGGTCCGTGACGGCGTCTTCTGGGAAGCGGGTCATGAGGGGTGGGCGCTCCTTCCGTATCGCGGAAGTAAGTTTCTGTCTGACGGAATGCTGCAAGGTGGGTGGCGTGCTTGTCAAGAGGTCCCCGCAGGTCCGGGGCTCCCGCCGGGCCGGGGAAGGGCCGTAGCGTGGGGGCATGGTGCGTTTGAAAGTGGAGTTCACGACCGAGCCCTTCGACCTCGACGAGGCCCCGGCGCACGCGGTCGTGGCCCGTGAGGTCATCCAGTCGGCCGGCCTCGACGCGGTCGACGTCGGCCCCTTCGGCAACACGGCGGAGGGCGGCGCGGACGCGGTGCTCACCGCCGTCGGCGCGCTGCTCCGCGAATCGCTCGCGGTCGGCGCCACCCGCGTCTCGCTCCAGGTCAACGTGATCGGGCGGGACGGGGCCGGGGAGGGCGCCGCCGGGCACGGCGCGACCGGGGGCGGCGCCGCCGCCGAGGGGGGCGAGAAGTGAACGAACACCCTCTGGTCGCCGCGGTGAAGCCCCTGGTGGACGCCATGGGCGCCGAACTGCTCGACCCCGGGCGGGCCGGGGCCGACGACGTGGTCCTGTCCTGGGAGGGGGAGGACGTGCTCGCCGTGCGCCTCCCGCAGCTGTCGGAGTCCCTGGACCACATCCTGGCGGCGATGGAGCGGCGGTACGGGACGGCGCTGTCGGAACTCGACCGCAAGTCCAAGCAGGAGGTCGTCCGCGCCCTGGAGGCGCGCGGCGCCTTCTCCGTGCGTCACGGGGTGGAGACGGTGGCGGGCGCGCTCGGCGTCAGCCGCTTCACCGTCTACAACTACCTGAACCGGGAGACCGCTCTGAACAGGGAAAAGGCGGTCGAGAACGACTAGTTGGCCATGCGTGACCACAAGCCGCCGCCCGGATGTCGGGGCGGCGGCTTTTGCGTGACCAACTTTTCAACAAAGTGTTGACGCCGTGTTGCGGAGGGCGTTAGCTATCCGCAGCCCGTCCGACGCACAGCGAAAAACAGCCACGGAGGCTTCCCGTGACTTCAGGTACGACACCGGGCCTCGCCCGGTTCAACACCTCGGCGGACAGCGAGGCGGTCGCCGCGCTCCACGAGGTGTGCTCCAGCTCGGCGTGGGGGAGCAGGATCCTCGCCCGGCGCCCGTACACCACCGCCGAAGCCCTCTTCCTCGCCAGTGACGCCGCCACGGCCGAGCTGACCGCCGAGGACCTGGCCGAGGCGATGGCGGGGCACCCGCCGATCGGTCGTCCGAAGGCCGGGGACCCGACCTCCTCCCGCGAACAGAGCGGGATGGCCGGCGCCTCCGAGGAACTCAAGGCCGAGATGCTCGAACTCAACCTGGCCTATCAGGAGAAGTTCGGTCACGTCTTCCTCATCTGCGCCACCGGCAGGACCGGTGAGCAGATGCGCGACGCGGCCCGCGAGCGGATCGCCCACTCGCCCGAGGAGGAGCGGGAGACCGTCCGCACCGAACTGGGCAGGATCAACCGCATCCGGCTGGCCCGTCTCGTAGAGGAAGAGAACACCGCATGAGCACCGACACCACCGCCTCGGTGTCCACACACGTCCTGGACACCAGCCGCGGCCGTCCCGCCGGGGGCGTCGCCGTCACGCTCGCGGCCCGCGCCGGCTCCGGCGCGGAATGGGTCGCGCTCGGCGGCTCCGCCACCGACGCGGACGGGCGCTGCAAGGACCTGCCGGCCCTGCCGGAGGGAACCACCCACGTGCGCCTCGACTTCGAGACCGAGGCGTACTTCCTGAGCAAGCAGAACAAGCAAGCCGAGGCGCAGCAGGACGCCCCCGCGAATCGGGACAGCGGTACGACCGGTGCGTTCTTCCCGGAGGTGGCGATCACGTTCGCCGTCGTGCCGGGCGAGCACTACCACGTACCGCTGCTGCTCAACCCGTTCGGCTACTCCGTTTACCGAGGGAGCTAGCAGACATGACACCCCCTTCCCGCCCTGCCCACCCTGTGATCCTCGGCCAGAACCAGTACGGCAAAGCGGAGAACCGCGTCGTCAAGATCACGCGGGACGGCGCCACCCACCACATCAAGGACCTGAACGTCTCCGTCGCCCTCTCCGGCGACCTCAGCGACGTCCACCTCACCGGCTCCAACGCCCACTGCCTCCCCACCGACACGACGAAGAACACCGTCTTCGCGTTCGCCAAGGAGTACGGCATCGAGTCCGCCGAGCAGTTCGGCATCCACCTCGCCCGCCACTTCGTGACGAGCCAGGAGCCGATCAAGCAGGCCCGCATCCGGATCGAGGAGTACGCCTGGGAGCGCATCGCCTCCTCCGACGCCAACTCCCGGTTCATCGGCGCCGACGAGGTCAACCACTCCTTCGCCCGCAAGGGCCAGGAGACCCGCGTCACCCAGATCACCTACGACGGCGAGAAGTGGGAGGTCATCTCCGGCCTCAAGGACCTCGTCGTCATGAACTCCACCAACTCGGAGTTCTGGGGCTACATCAAGGACAAGTACACGACGCTGCAGGAGGCGTACGACCGCATCCTGGCCACCCAGGTGTCCGGCCGCTGGCGCTTCAACTGGACCGACGACGACCAGCGCATGCCCCACTGGGAGCGGTCCTACGAGCAGACCAGGAAGCACATGCTGGAGGCGTTCGCGGAGACCTACTCGTACTCCCTCCAGCAGACGCTCTACCAGATGGCCGCCCGGATCATCAACCACCGCTCGGAGATCGACGAGGTCCGCTTCTCGCTCCCGAACAAGCACCACTTCCTGGTCGACCTCGAACCCTTCGGCCTGAAGAACGACAACGAGGTCTACTACGCCGCCGACCGCATGTACGGCCTCATCGAGGCCACCGTCCTGCGGGACGGAGCCACGGCGCAGATCCCGGTCGACATGACCAACCTCTAAGCGGCATCCGAGTGACCGGCCCCCGCCCGCCCGCAGCCGGGCGGGGGCCGCACCGGACCGGAGGGAATCCCATGGCACAGCCCGCAATGGGGCCGGCACCCGCCGAAGGCCCGTGTTCCACCCCGCCGTCCACCCCGGCAGACTGCCACCCGGTGGACGAGAAGCTCCCCGTCTCGCGGCTCGTCCCCGCGGCACTCCAGCACATCGCCGCCATGTACGCCGGCGTCGTCACCCCTCCGCTCATCATCGGCCAGGCCGTCGGCCTGGACGCGGCCGGCATGACCCGGCTCATCGCGGCCAGTCTCCTCATCGCGGGATGCGCGACCATCCTGCAGACCCTCGGCCTCGGACGCTTCGCCGGCAACCGGCTCCCGTTCGTCAACGCCGCCTCGTCCGCGGGCATCGCCCCGATGCTCGCCATCGCCGAGACCAGCGCCCCCGGAGACCAACTCCCCGCCATCTACGGCGCGGTGATGGTCGCCGGAGTGTTCTGCCTCGCCGTCGGTCCCTTCTTCGGCAGACTCCTGCGCTTCTTCCCGCCGCTCGTCACCGGCGTCGTCATCACCCTCATCGGGGTCACCCTGATGCCCGTGCCCGTCGGCTGGGCGCAGGGGGGCGACCGGCTCGCCGCAGACTTCGGCGCCATGAAGTACCTGGCACTGGCCGCCTTCACCCTCGTCGTCATCCTGCTCTTCCAGCGCTTCGGCAGGGGCTTCGTCAAGCAGATCGCCCTGCTGCTCGGCCTCTTCGTCGGCACCCTCGCCGCGATCCCCTTCGGCATGGCCGACTTCACCGCCCTGCGCGAGGCGCCCGTCGCGGCGCTTCCCACCCCCTTCGCCTTCGGCGCCCCCGAGTTCCAGCCCGCCGCGATCCTCTCCCTGTGCATCGTGATGCTGGTCCTGATGACGGAGTCCAGCGCCGGCATGCTCGCCCTCGGCGAGATCTGCGAACGGCGCAGCGACGGCCGGACCATCACCCGGGGCCTGCGCACCGACGGCATCGCCACCCTCCTCGGCCCCGTCTTCGGCGGCTTCCCGACCTCGGCCTTCGCCCAGAACGTCGGCGTCGTCTCGCTGACCCGGGTCCGCTCCCGGTACGTGGTCGCCGTCGCCGGCGGCGCCCTCCTGGTCCTCGGCGCCTTCCCCGTCCTCGGCGCGGTCGTCTCCACGGTCCCGATGCCCGTCCTCGGCGGCGCCGGCATCGTCCTCTTCGGCTCGATCGCCGTCAGCGGCATCCGCACCCTGTCGGAGGCCGGACTCGACGACAGCTCCAACATCATCCTGGTGGCCGTCGCGCTCGGAGCGGGCATCGTCCCGCTCGCCGCGCCCACCTTCTACGCCGACTTCCCGGCCTGGGCGCAGACCGTCCTCGGCTCCGGCATCAGCGCGGGCGCGCTCGTCGCGGTCCTGCTCAACCTGTTCTTCCACCATCTCGGCGCCCGGAGCCGCACGGCCCCGGCACTCGAATCCTCCTAGGACGTGTCCGGAAAGTCCCGCCCCCAGGGACGGACGACGCCGCTTCCGGCGCACACCCCGGGCCCCACCGCGCCCGCCCCACTCCCGAGGAATGAAGGAGGCACCGTCATGGCAGCACCTTCGACAGCTCCCCAGCGGATCGTCGTCGAGAACGCGGCGATCGCGACCGTCGACGCGGACGACACCGAGTACGCCTCCGGGCACCTCGTCGTCGCGGGCAACAGGATCGAGTCCGTCGGCCCCGGCAGCGCCCCCGGTGACCTGGCGAACGTGGTCCGGCGGATCGACGCCGCCGGCCACCTCGTCACACCCGGCCTGGTCAACACCCACCACCACTTCTACCAGTGGATCACCCGGGGCCTCGCGACCGACCACAACCTCTTCGACTGGCTGGTCGCGCTCTACCCGGCCTGGGCACGGATCGACGAGCGGATGGTGCGCGCCGCAGCCCGGGGCTCGCTGGCGATGATGGCCCGGGGCGGCGTCACCACCGCCGCGGACCACCACTACATCCACCCGGTGGACTCCGGCGACCTCTCCGGCGCCGTCATCGGCGCCGCCGCCGAGACGGGCGTCCGCCTCACCCTCGCCCGCGGTTCCATGGACCGCGGCGAGAAGGACGGCGGCCTGCCGCCGGACTTCGCCGTCGAGACCACCGAGGGTGCGCTCGCCGCCACGGAGGAGACGGTGAAGCGCCACCACGACGCCTCGCCCGACGCGATGGTCCAGGTCGCCGTCGCCCCCTGCTCCCCCTTCTCGGTCTCCACCGAACTGCTCCGCGAGAGCGCCGCGCTCGCCCGCCGCCTGGGCGTGCGCCTGCACACCCACGGCTCGGAGACCGTGGAGGAGGAGAAGTTCTGCCGCGAACTGTTCGGCATGGGGCCGACGGACTACTTCGAGTCCACGGGCTTCCTCGGCAAGGACGTGTGGATGGCGCACTGCGTCCACATGAACGACTCCGACATCGCCGCCTTCGCCCGCACGAGGACGGGCGTGGCCCACTGCCCCTCCTCCAACGCGCGCCTCGCCGCCGGCATCGCCCGCGTACCGGACATGCTCGCGGCGGGCGTCCCCGTCGGCCTCGGTGTCGACGGCACCGCCTCCAACGAATCCGGCGAGCTCCACACGGAGCTGCGCAACGCGCTCCTCGTCAACCGGCTCGGCGTCCACCGCGAGGCCGCGCTGAGCGCCCGCCAGGCCCTGCGCCTCGGCACCCACGGCGGCGCGCGGGTCCTCGGCCGCGCCGACGACACCGGCTCCCTGGAGGCGGGCAAGCTCGCCGACTTCGTCCTCTGGAGGATCGACGGCCTCGGCCACTCCACGATCGCCGACCCGGTCGCCGCCCTCGTCCTCGGAGCGGCGGCCCCGGTCACCGCCTCCTTCGTCAACGGCAGACAGATCGTCGAGGACGGCCGGCTGCTCACGGTCGACGAGGACGCCGTCGCGCGCGAAGCGCGCACGGAGGCGCGGCGCCTGGCCCGCATCGCGGCCCGGCCCTGACCCTCCCCACGGAGTCCGGCCGAGGGGGGACGGCCCCCGGCCGGTCGCCGCGGACCCGCACGGGTCCGCGGCAGCCCGACCGGGAGGTGCCGTACGCGGAAGACGTACGGCACCTCCCGGGACGGTGAGCCGTGCCCGCACCCCCCACCGGGCACCCGTCCGCGCGCCGCTCCTCCCGCGGCGGCACCGCTCCACCCCGCGAAGCACCGTCCGCCGGGCATCCCGCGCGCGACGGGCGGGCCGCACCTCCCGCACACCGCACCTCCTCGCACCACCTCCCTGACACCCACGTCACCGCCGACGTGCACCCGACCGGAGGAACCGCCGTGGCCGCCACGCCCCAGGTTCGCAAGGCACAAGAAGCAGGCTCCGCCCCCGACGCCCGCGAGAGGCATCCCGTCGACGAGACGCTCCCCCCACTGAAGATGCTCACCAGCGGCCTCCAGCACGTGGCCGCCATGTACGCGGGCGTCGTCGCCCCGCCCCTGATCGTCGGAGCGGCCGTCGGCCTCTCCGGCACCGAGCTCACCTTCCTCACCGGCGCCAGCCTCTTCACCGCGGGGCTCGCCACCTTCCTGCAGACCCTCGGCGTCTGGAAGATCGGCGCCCGCCTCCCGTTCGTCAACGGCGTCACCTTCGCCGGCGTCGCCCCGATGCTCGCGATCATCGACACGACCGAGAACAAGACCGACGCGCTCCCCGTGATCTTCGGCGCGATCATCGTCGCCGGACTCCTCGGCTTCCTCGCCGCCCCCTGGTTCTCCCGGCTGGTGCGGTTCTTCCCCCCGGTCGTCACCGGCACCGTCATCACCCTCATAGGCGTCTCCCTCCTCCCGGTGGCCTTCGGCTGGGCCCAGGGGCCCAACCCCAAGGCGGCGGACTACGGTTCGGCCACCTTCCTCTCCCTCGCCGGCATCACCCTCGTCGTCGTCCTGCTCCTGCGCCGCTTCACCCGCGGCTTCCTCAAGCAGATCGCCGTCCTGCTCGGCCTCGTCGCCGGCACCCTCATCGCCGTACCGTTCGGCGTCACCGACTTCTCCCCGGTGACCGAGGCGGACCTCGTCGGCTTCCCGTCGCCGTTCCACTTCGGCGCCCCGCAGTTCGCCCTCGCCGCGATCGTCTCCATGTGCGTGGTCATGCTGGTCTCCATGACCGAGTCGACCGCCGACATGCTGGCGCTCGGTGAGATCGTCGAGCGGCCCGCCGACGAGAAGACCATCGCCGCCGGACTGCGCGCCGACACCCTCGGCTCCGCGCTCAGCCCCCTCTTCAACGGCTTCATGTGCAGCGCCTTCGCCCAGAACATCGGCCTGGTCGCGATGACCCGCATCCGCAGCCGCTTCGTCGTCGCCTGCGGCGGCGGCTTCCTGGTCCTGATGGGCCTCTCGCCGGTCGCCGCCTCGCTCATCTCGATCGTCCCCCGGCCGGTCCTCGGCGGCGCGGGCGTCGTCCTCTTCGGCTCGGTCGCCGCCAGCGGCATCCAGACCCTCGTCAGGGCCGGTCTGGAGAAGGACAACAACGTGCTGATCGTGGCCGTCTCCCTGGCCGTCGGCATCATCCCGATCACCGAGCCCGGCTTCTACCACTCCTTCCCGGAGACCGCGCGGATCATCCTGGACTCGGGCATCTCGACCGGCTGCGTCGCCGCCGTCCTGCTCAACGTGGTCTTCAACCACCTGGGACGGCGCCGGGACGACGACGAGGTCACCGCCCCGATGGAGCCCGGCGAGGAGATCTCCGGCAGCCGCGCCGCGAAGGCGGCGCACGTCCACTGACCCCGCTCCCCACCCCGCCCGGCCGCCCCGGCCCCCGCGCCCGCCGCGGGGCCCGGGGCCGGAGCGCGCCGGGGCCGGCCGGGGGAGCGGTGCCCGCGCCCGGGTCCCGGGACCCGGGCGCGTGCCGCCGGGGCCCGGCACACCCCGTCCGGCCCGGACCACCCCGGCGACCGGCATCCGGCGCCCGCGCGCTCACCCCTCCACCGCCGTCCGCCGTCGGCACTCCCGGGCCAGCGACGGGTAGGCGGCGGCGATCGCCTCGTACAGCCGCCCGCGCAGCAGCCGTTCGGCCTCACCGCGGCCGGTCTCGCCGTACAGCCCGTCGAGCAGCGCCTCGTACCGCGAGAGGGCGTGCCGCAGGTAGCTCACCTGCCACCGCGCGAGCGCCCCGGCGGGCGGCCCGCCCCCGCCCGGCACCGCTCCCGCCTCCCTCCCGGTCCCCGGCCCCGGACTCCGGGCCCCCAGCGCGTGCCGGTGGAGGACCGCGCGCCGCTCCAGCTCGGGGAGGGGGAGGCGGGGCACCTCGATCGGTTCCGCGCGGATCGCGGCCAGGACGGCGGCCCGCCGCCGTGCGGCGTACGCCCCGGTGGCGGAGGAGCGGGCCCGCGAGAGCGCCGAGGCCCCGGCGAACTCGGGCGTCCGCTCCACCGCCTCCACCCGGGCGAGCAGATAGAGGCGCACCGGCGCGAGGGACCAGCGGCGCGGATCGCGCCCCTGCACGTCGGGCGCGCCGAGCAGGTCCCGCACCATCGCGTCGGTCCAGCCGCGCCGGCGCACCCCGGCGAGCGCCACATAGGTCGTACGGTCCGTCATGATCCCCCCAGAAATCGACTACGCAGAGTGACGATTCCAGTGAAGCGCACCCCACTGACAACGCCTCCGCGGCCGACGCCCGTCGTCGGCGGCCTCCGGTGGAGGCGGGCTCCCGGCGCCCCACTTCACGGCGCCCCCTTGTCGGGGCCGCCCCGCCTGTGCGATATAGGTCTGGACCTTTCCGACGGACGGAGGCCCGCCCGTGCAACGCCCGCTCCCCCCAAGGCTTTCGGCAGCCCTGGGACC
Organism: Streptomyces sp. NPDC041191; assembly: GCF_055591945.1. Classification (NCBI taxonomy): domain Bacteria; kingdom Bacillati; phylum Actinomycetota; class Actinomycetes; order Kitasatosporales; family Streptomycetaceae; genus Streptomyces; species Streptomyces sp. NPDC041191. Next base: position 554,314 of record NZ_JBVIZC010000003.1, read on the forward strand.
GCTCCTCGCGCTCGTCCTCGCCGCCTGCTCCACCGCCGGACCCGAAGCCGGGGACGTCCGGCCCCCCGCCGCGCCCACCGGCGTCACCGCCACGGCGGGCAGCGCGAGCACCGTCCACGTCATGTGGAGCGCGGCCACCGACGACCGCGCCGTCACCGGCTACGAGGTCTACCGCGAGGGCCGCAAGGTCAAGGACCTCCCTGCCACCACCCTCATGACCGACGTCACCGGGCTCGCCCCGGCCACCCCCCACCGCTTCGCCGTCCGCGCCCGCGACGCCGCGGGCAACGTCTCCCTCCCCAGCGCCACCGTCGCCGCGACCACCCTCCCGGCCGCCGCCGAGGACCGCACGCCCCCCACCGCCCCGACCGGCCTCCGCGTCACCCCCGGCGGCAGCCGCGCCGCCACCCTCCGCTGGTCCCCGGCCCGGGACGACACCGGGGTCACCGCGTACGACGTGTACCAGGCCGACGCCCGCGTCCACACGGTCCCGGGCACCGCCACCGACGCCCTCGTCACCGGCCTGCGCCCCGGCACCGCCTACGCGTTCACCGTCCGGGCCCGCGACGCCGCCGAGAACTCCTCCCCGGACAGCGACGCGGTCGACCTCACCACCGCCCCCGCACCGGGCGCACCCCCCAACACGGCCCCCACCGGTCTCACCGCCACCGCCGCGAAGGGCGGTGAGATCACCCTCACCTGGACCCCGCCGGAGACCGGCGCCCCGGTCACCCACCACGAACTGCACCTCGACGGCCGCTTCGCCACCACCATCGTCTGGGGCACCGAACCGCCCACGGGCCGCGCCACCTACACCTTCCCGGTCACCGACCCCCCGGGCACCCGCTACACCGTCACCCTCCGCGCCCGGCTCCCGGACGGCACCTGGGGTGACTTCTCGGCACCGAGGACGGTGGTGGTGCGCTGACCCCCGCCCCGGCCCCTGTTCCGACCCCCGCCCCGGCCCCCGTTCCGACCCCCGCCCCGGCCCGGCCGTCCGCCCCGTACACCTCCCCCCGGGAGTCCCGCCTCCCGCCCCGCGACACACCTGCCCCCCGGTCCTTGCCGCCCGGAACCGGCCGCCCCGAACTACCCTGGTAGGCGTGGCCGAGACCGTTCTCACCAACACCGGGCTCGACGGCTTCCTCGACGAAGCGCCCGAGCGCCGCGACCCCGCGTTCGCGCGTGCCGCCGAGGCGGTGTTCGGGCTCCTCGCGCTCCGGGGGGCCGACCGGGGGACGGGCGTGCCCGAGCCGACGCCCGCGCTGGCGCGTCGGCTCCTCGTGGAGGACCTGCCGGCGTTCGTGTACCTGCCGCCCGGCGACCTGGCGCTCTGCCCCGCCGTGCTCGGAGCGCTCGCCGCCCGCTTCGACGAGGAGTGCGCCGAACGGATCGCCGGAGCGGTCGCGGAGGCCGTGCCCGACTTCGAACGGGCCATGCGCGACCCCGGGAACCTCACCTGGCACCGCTGGTACGCCTCCCTGCTGCGGACCTGCGGCGCCGACCTCACCGACCCCGAGGACGTACGGCGCAGGCTCCCCGCCCTCGACGGCGCCCCCCTCCCCGACGGCGTGCACCGGGCCGGTCTCATGGGCCGGACCGCCCTCGCGGACGCCCTGCTCACCGAGGCGCTCACGCGCGCGTACGTACGGGACGCCGAGGCGCCCCCGCCCGCCGGTCCGCTGCTCACCGACCACGCCGTCGCGGCCGGCATCGGCCGGGTGGCCGCCGCGCTCCAGGACCGGTGGACCGCCGCCGGGCTCGCCGAACAGCTCGCCGGACCGTACGCGCACTACGCGCCCGGACCCGGCGCCTTCCCCCACCTCGACCTGGCCGACGCCCTCCTCGACGAACACCTCGACCACCACGGGGACCCCGGCGTCCCCGTGCCCCCGCCGCCCGTCATCGCGCCGGGGCCCGTCGAGGCCGACGCGGACGCCCTCCTCGCCGCCGTCGAGGAGCTGGCGGAGGAGGAGTTCGAGCCGTACGGGGGAGAGGCCCCGCACCTGCTGTACGTGGTCTACCGGCGCGGCTGCTCCGCGGAGTCCGTCGCCCGCAAGGCCGCCGAGTACGAGGACCGGAACGTCGATCCGGCCCTGGAGGACCTGCCCGTGCCGGTGCCGGACGGCGCTTCCGGCACCCCCGGCGCGTACGCCGTCCCGCCCGTGCCGGAGCTGATCCGGCTGCTCGGCACGCCGGAGCCGGACGAGACCGAACGGGCCCGGCTCGAAGGACCCGCCCGGGACCTGGCCGCCGTCCTCGACCGGCTCGCCGCCACCGGTCTGGTCTTCCGCGCCGGTGACGCCTTCGGGCTCACCCCGCGCGGCGCGGGCACCCTGCGCTACCTCCTCCGTGTGCGCGGAGTCGCCGCGCCCGATGCCGCCGAGGCCGCCGCCTGGCCCGCGCCCGTCCTGGTCGCCGCCGCCGGGGCCTGGCCCGCGTCCGCCGCCGCGCGCGTGCTCACCGCCTGGCTCCGGGCGCGCGTGAACACCGCCCGCGCCTGGACCGAACTCCTCGACGCGCTCGGCACCGTCCACGCCGGCACCTCCGAAGCGGCCGCCGTCCGGAGGCTGTTCACCGTCCTGGACACCTCCGCCGCCCCGCCGGACGCGCTGCGCGCCGCCCTCGGCGACCCGGTGCTCGGCGCGTACGTCCTGCGGGCGCTGGAGGCCCGGGGCGAGGAGGCCGATCCGCTCCGGGTGCCCGCCTCGGCGCGGGCGCTGTGCGTCCTCGACTCGCTTCCCGCCAAGCGGGGCCCCCTGGAGTCCCGCCGCGCCGCCTTCGACCGGGCCGCGGCCACCTGGCCCGGCGGCTCCGCCGCCCTGGTCCGCGCGATGACCGGGGCGGACCGCCACGAGACCGCGCGGGTCCTGGGGCCGCTCGGCGTCGTCCTCCCGTGAGGCGTCCGTCCCCGGGCACGCCTCCGCCCCCGGAGCCGTGCGTTCACCGGGGGCGGAGGGCGTCGTGCGGGCCGGGGTCCGGGGTCAGCCGGTCAGCTGCTCGTACGCGGGGAGCGTCAGGAAGTCCGCGTAGTCCGCGTCGAGGGAGACGCGCAGGAGCAGGTCGTGGGCCTGCTGCCACTTCCCGGCCGCGAAGGCGTCCTCGCCGATCTCGGCGCGGATGGCGGCCAGTTCCGCGGCGGCGACCTCGCGGGCCAGCTCGGGGGTGGCCTTCACCGTTTCCCCGTCGTGCTCGAATTCGACGCCGGCGTTGATCCACTGCCAGATCTGGGAGCGGGAGATCTCCGCGGTGGCCGCGTCCTCCATCAGGTTGAAGATGGCGACGGCGCCGAGGCCGCGCAGCCACGCCTCGATGTAGCGGATGCCGACCTGGACGGCGTTGCGCAGGCCGTCGTAGGTGGGCTTCGCGTCGAGGGAGTCGATCGCGATCAGGTCGCCGGCGGCGACGGACACGTCCTCGCGGAGGCGGTCCTTCTGGTGCGGCTTCTCGCCGAGGACGGCGTCGAAGGAGGCCATCGCGATCGGCACCAGGTCGGGGTGGGCGACCCAGGAGCCGTCGAAGCCGTCGCCGGCCTCGCGGTCCTTGTCGGCCTTGACCTTCTCGAACGCGACCTTGTTGACCTCGGCGTCCCTGCGGGACGGGATGAAGGCCGCCATGCCGCCGATCGCGTGCGCGCCGCGCTTGTGGCAGGTGCGCACCAGGAGTTCGGTGTACGCGCGCATGAACGGGGCCGTCATCGTGACCGCGTTGCGGTCCGGCAGGACGAACCTGGCGCCGCCGTCACGGAAGTTCTTGACGATGGAGAAGAGGTAGTCCCAGCGGCCCGCGTTCAGGCCGGAGGCGTGCTCGCGCAGCTCGTAGAGGATCTCCTCCATCTCGTACGCGGCCGTGATGGTCTCGATGAGGACGGTGGCGCGGACGGTGCCCCGCGGGATGCCGACGTAGTCCTGGGCGAAGACGAAGACCTCGTTCCAGAGGCGGGCCTCCAGGTGCGACTCCGTCTTGGGCAGGTAGAAGTACGGGCCCTTGCCGAGGTCGATCAGCCGCCGCGCGTTGTGGAAGAAGTACAGGCCGAAGTCGACCAGCGCGCCCGGCACCGGGCGTCCGTCGAACGTGAGGTGACGCTCCTCCAGGTGCCAGCCGCGCGGCCGCATGACGACCGTGGCCAGCTCGTCGGCGGGCTTGAGGGCGTACGACTTGCCCGAGCGCGGGTCCGTGAAGTCGATGTTCCGGGTGTACGCGTCGATCAGGTTGAGCTGGCCCAGGACGACGTTCTCCCAGGTCGGCGCCGAGGCGTCCTCGAAGTCGGCGAGCCAGACCCGCGCGCCGGAGTTGAGCGCGTTGATCGTCATCTTGCGGTCGGTCGGGCCGGTGATCTCGACCCGGCGGTCGTTCAGGGCCGCCGGGGCCGGCGCGACCTTCCAGGAGTCGTCGGCGCGGATCGCGGCGGTCTCCGGCAGGAAGTCCAGGGTGGAGGTGCGGGCGATCTCGGCGCGGCGCTCCGCCCGGCGGGCGAGGAGTTCGTCCCGGCGCGGGGTGAACCGCCGGTGCAGTTCGGCGACGAAGGCCAGGGCGGCCTCGGTGAGCACCTCCTCCTGGCGCGGCAGGGGCTCGGCATCGACGACGACCAGGGGGGACGGCGCTGGTGCGGACATGAACTGTCACTTCCTTCAGCGGACTTCGCGGGCGGTGCCATGCGGCCGCCGGGCGTCACGGGACGGCACGGAGTGCCGCCGGAGCCGGGATGCGGCCGCGAGCGCCCTCTGGAGCAGCAGGCGCTTCTGAACAGTGGATACTAGTTTCCTCATGGTGGAAGTTCAATCGTTTGTTGATGTCGAGATTCTCCGGATCGACAGAACATGGCGCCCGGTGCCGGGCGCCCGCCCGTCCCGGCCTCACTCCAGGCGCGCCAGATCCGCCTCGGTGTCGATGTCGTGGGGATCGGCCGCGTCGGAGCATTCCACCGGCGTGACCGCGTCCCCGCGCGCCGCCAGATAGTCCCGTGCGCCCCGGTCGCCCGTCGCCGCCTCCGCGACGCCCGCCCAGTGCCCGGCGCCGAGCAGCACCGGGTGGCCCCGCCGCCCCCCGTACGAGGCCGCCGCCAGCGAGTCCCGCGACGCGTAGGCCGCCCGGACCCGGGCCGCCGCCTCCGCCCCGATCCCCGGCTGGTCGACGAGGAGGACGAGCGCCGCGTCCACTCCGCGCGGATCGGCGGCGAGCGACGCGAGCCCGGCCCGGAGCGAGGAGCCCATCCCCTCCGCCCATCCCGGGTTCTCCACCAGGACGCATCCGGGCAGGTCGGCCCGCTCCCGCACGGCGTCGGCCGCCGCCCCCAGCACCACGTGCACCACCTCGCACCCGGCCGCCCGCAGCACCCCCGCCGCGTGCTCGACCAGGGGGCGGCCCCGGTGGGTGAGGAGTGCCTTGGGGCGGCCCCCGAGCCGGCGCCCGCCCCCGGCGGCGAGCAGGAGTCCGGCCACCCCGGCGGAACGGCCAGTGAATCGATCGCTTGTTCGATAGTCTGCGGTCGTCATGGGGACTGCCTACCCCGTCGGGGGTGACGGCACGGGTGCCCGAATCAGCCTTGCGGGGGGTGGCGCGGAGGGTGGCGAAGGAGTTTACTGGCCCGACTCGCGGCGCCCGGCCGCCTTTCCGCAGGCCGGTCCTGAGCGTTCGGAGTGTTCCCGGTGTGGAGTTCTGCGCACAGTGTCGTGCGAGGGGGAGAACCATGTTGCGAAGCGTGGGGCAGAGGCGAGTGGGCGGCGAGGTCGTGGACCCCAGGGTGGCCGAACTGCGGTGCGCGGTGTCTCGGCTCCGGCGTGAACTGGCCGCACACCGCGCCGATTTCGCCGACCGTGAGATCGCCGAGGGAGAACTCGCCGCGCTCGACGCCATGGCGCTCGCCGGTGCTCCGGAGGTACGGCGGCTGCGCCGCTCCCTGCTGATCGTCGCGGGCTGCGTCGGCTCCGTCAGCGCGCTCGCGGACGGCCTCGCGGGGGTCCGCCGGGCCGTCGAACTCTTCGGCCCGCCGCCGGAGCGGAACACCACGGGCTGAAAGGCCGTCAGGAGGGCCCGGGGTCCGGGGCGGAGGCGGGGGACCGGCCGGACGGAGGTTCGGGTCGACGGCCGGTCGGGGCCCGACAGCCCGCCGGGGCCCGACGGCCGGCCGGGGCCCGGGGGCGCCCGCCGGCCGCGGTCCGCCCCCTACCGCCGGATCAGGCGCCGTGCCGTCGCCGCCGCCACCGCCGCCGTGCGGGAGTCCACGCCCAGCTTCGCGAAGACGTGGACCAGGTGGGACTTCACCGTCGCCTGGCTCAGGAACAGCGCCTTGCTGATCTGCTGGTTCGACAACCCCTCGCCGACCAGCCGGAGCACCTCCAGCTCACGCTTGGTCAACGCCTCCGCCGGGGTCCGCATCCGGTCCATCAGCCGGTGCGCGACCGCCGGCGCGAGGGCCGACCGTCCGGCCGCCGCCGTCCGGACCGCTGCCGCCAGCTCCTCCGGGGGCGCGTCCTTCAGGAGGTAGCCGCAGGCGCCCGCCTCCACCGCCGCCAGGATGTCCGCGTCCGAGTCGTACGTCGTCAGGACCAGCACCTTCGGCCCGTCCGGCGCCGCCGTGATCGCCGCCGTCGCCTCCGAACCGTGCGCTCCCGAACCGAACTGCAGGTCCATGAGGACCACGTCGACGCCCCCGGCGGCGGCCAGCTCCACCGCGCGCTCGGCGGTGGCGGCCTCCGCGACGACCGTGAAGTCCGGTTCGGTGTCGAGGACGGCGCGCAGACCCGCCCGTACCACCGGGTGGTCGTCGGCGAGCAGCAGACGGACGGTCATGCGGAACCTCCGGCGGGAGCGGAGGCTCCGGGGCCTCCGGCGGGAAGGGGCAGCGAGACGGCGACGGCGGTGCCCTGGCCGGGCGCGGACTCGACGGTGAACGCACCGCCCAGCGACTCCGCCCGCGAACGCATCGCGGGAAGCCCGAAGCCGCCCTCGGACGAGGGGCGCACGGAGCCGGGATCGAAGCCCCGCCCGTCGTCCACCACGTCCAGCGTCACCGACGCGCCCATGAACGACAGGGTGATCTCGGCCCGCGAGGCCGAGGCGTGCCGGACCGTGTTCGCGAGCGCCGACTGCGCGATCCGCAGCAGCGCCACCTCGTACGGCGTCGGCAGCTCCACCGGCGTCCCGCTCACCGAGAACCGGACCCGCGGCCCCGGCCCGTACGGACCGGAGCCCGCCCCGGGCTCGCACAGCCGTTCCAGGGCCGCCGCCAGGGAACCGTGCTCCAGGTCCGAGGGAGACAGCGCCCGCACGAAGCGCCGCGCCTCCGCCAGGTTGTCCTGCGCCGCCCGGCGCGCCCGGTCGATGTGCCCGGCGGCCGGGGAGTCCGGCGGCAGCGCCCGTTCGGCCGCCCGCAGCAACAGCTGGATCGAGGACAGGCCCTGCGCGAGCGTGTCGTGGATCTCCCGGGCGAGCCGTTCCCGCTCGGCCAGCGTCCCCGCGTGCCGCTCCGCCGCCGCCAGCTCCGCCCGCGTCGCGATCAGTTCCTCGATCAGCCGGCGCCGCCGCTCGCTCTCCCGGTAGAGGGCCTGGTAACCGAGGACCGTCGCCACCGCGACCGCCGCACCGAGCAGCGGCCCGATGAAGACCCCGGGGTTGAGCGCGGCGCCGTGCCCCACGTACGAGAGGATCGCCGCGCCCGCCGTCACCGCCACCGCGGGCAGCGACCAGCGGACGGGCAGCAGGTGCAGCTGGAGGAAGTAGAGCGGGAAGGCCACCCAGAGCGCCTCGGGCGTCAGACAGAGCATCGCCAGCCAGGACGCCCCCAGGACCCCCAGCCAGCCGGCGGCCGCCCGCCGGGAGCCGCGCACTGCCGGCAGGCGCGGTCCCGCCGCGTAGACCGCCCCGGTCACCGCCGCCGCCACCGTCCCGGCCGCCGAGTGCGCCCGCACCGCCGCCAGGACGAGCAGACCCGCCATGAGCAGGTGCAGGCAGAGGCGCAGCACGAACGGGGCGGGGGTGAGGGGGCGCGGGGCGGGGTGGAGGGAGGGGCGGGAATCCATGACCCCTCCAGCGTAGACAGCGGGCGGCGGTCCGGGCTCAACCGAAAGTTTGATTGCGGAGCCATCCGTGGCGCGATGCCCGCGCGGGGGTGCGCGGACCACTCTGGTCGGCATGTTCGTGGCATGGAGAGACCTGAGATTCGCCAAGGGGCGTTTCACCCTCATGGGCACGGTGATCGTGCTGATCACCCTGCTCGTGGGACTGTTGTCCGGGCTGACCGCCGGACTCGCGCGGGAGAACGTCTCCGCGATCACCGGCCTGCCCGCCGACCGGCTGGCCTTCGCGGCGTCGCCGGCCGGGCAGCCGGCCTCCTTCACCCGTTCGACGGTGACGGAGGAGCAGTGGCGGGCCTGGGCGGAGCGGCCCGGGGTGACGGGCGCGGCGCCGCTCGGCATCCGCACCCTGAACGCCGTCGCGGGCGACCGCACCGCCGCCGTCTCCGCCTTCGGCGCGGAGCCGGGGTCCGGGCTCGCGCCCGGACCGGTCGCCGGAGGGAAGGCGGTCCTGTCGGAGTCGGCGGCGCGGGAGCTGGGCGTGGGCGCCGGCGGCACCGTGCGGCTCGGCCCCCTGGAGGTCGCCGTCGCGGCCGTCTCCGGGGACGCCTCGTACAGCCACACCCCCGTGGTGTGGACCTCCCTCGGCGACTGGCGGAAGCTCGGGCACGGCGGCCCCGGAGAGCGCGAGCAGGCCACCGTCATCGCCCTGAGCGGGCGGGACGGGACCGACTGGGCGGCCGGCGACGAGGCCGTCGGCACGGAGACGCGGACCCTCGGCGACGCCCTCACCGCCATAGGGTCCTACCAGGCGGAGAACGGCTCCCTCCAGCTCATGCGCGGCTTCCTCTTCGTCATCTCCGCACTCGTCGTGGGAGCCTTCTTCACCGTCTGGACCATCCAGCGCGCCGGTGACGTCGCCGTCCTCAAGGCGCTCGGCGCCTCCACCCCGTACCTCCTCAAGGACGCCCTCGGGCAGGCGGTCCTCATGCTCACCGCCGGCACCCTCCTCGGGACCGCGCTCGCGGTCGGCATCGGCGCGCTGATCGGCGGGGGGAACGTGCCCTTCGTCCTGGAACCGCTCACCGTCCTCGGACCGGCCGCCGTCATCGTCGTGCTCGGTGCGCTCGGCGCCGCCCTGTCCGTCCGGCGGATCACCGCCGTCGATCCCCTCACCGCCCTCGGGAGCGCGCGGTGAGCCACCTCCCCGCCGCCCCCCGGAGCGACCCGAACCGCCCCGCCCTCCCCCTCGTCCTCCGGAGCGCCCGATGAGCCTCGTCCTCGACGACGTCACCCTCACCTACCCCGACGGCGACGGCCGGCTGACCGCCCTCGACGCCGTCTCCCTCACCGTCCCCGCGGGCACGCTCACGGCGGTCGTCGGCCCGTCCGGCTCCGGCAAGTCCAGCCTGCTCGCGGTCGCCGCCACCCTCGTCACCCCGGACCGGGGGCGGGTCGCCGTCGCCGGTACGGACACGGGGGCGCTCACCCCGGCCGGCCGGGCGGAGCTGCGGCGCGAGCACATCGGGATCGTCTTCCAGCAGCCCAACCTGCTGCCGTCGCTGAGCGCGGCGGAGCAGGTGCAGGTGATGGCGCACCTGTCCGGGCGCGCCCCGAAGGCGGCACGGGGGAGGGCCCTGGAACTGCTCGACGCGGTCGGCCTCGCGGACCTGGCCGGCCGCCGGCCGCACCAGCTGTCGGGCGGTCAGCGGCAGCGCGTCAACATCGCGCGGGCGCTGATGAACGAGCCGTCCGTCCTGCTCGTGGACGAACCCACCAGCGCGCTCGACCACGAGCGGGGGGCGGCGGTCATGGACCTGCTCACCCGCCTCACGGCGGAACGGGGCACGGCGACGGTCCTGGTCACCCACGACCGCGCCCACCTGTTCCGGGCGGACCGCACGGTCGCGGTCCGGGACGGACGGCTCACGGAACCGGTGGCGACGGGCTGAGGCCGGGCGGGACGCGCCGTTCCCGGGGCGGCGCGCCCCCCCCGGAAGGGCTACGCCGCCCCGCCGCCCGCCGTGTTCGCCAGCGCCGCGGACAGGTCGCGGGCGACCTCCTGGAGCACGGGGACGATCTTCTCCGTGGCCGCCTCGGTGACCCGGCCCGCCGGGCCCGAGATGGAGATCGCCGCGGCGGTGGGGGAGTCCGGCACGGAGACCGCCAGGCAGCGGACTCCGATCTCCTGCTCGTTGTCGTCGACCGCGTACCCCGCCTCGCGGACCGCGGCGAGCGCGTCCAGGAAGCCCTCGGGCGTGGTGATCGTCTTCTCGGTCGCGGCCGGCATGCCGGTGCGGGCGAGCAGCGCGCGCACCTCCTCCGCGGGGGTGTGCGCGAGCAGCGCCTTGCCGACGCCCGTGGAGTGCGGCAGGACCCGCCGTCCGACCTCGGTGAACATGCGCATCGAGTGCTTGGACGGCACCTGTGCCACGTACACGATCTCGTCGCCGTCGAGCAGCGCCATGTTCGCGGTCTCGCCGGTCTCCTCGACGAGGCGGGCGAGGTACGGCCGGGCCCAGGTGCCGAGGAGGCGGGAGGCGGACTCGCCGAGCCGGATGAGCCGGGGGCCGAGCGCGTACCGGCGGTTGGGCTGCTGGCGCACGTAGCCGCAGGCGACCAGGGTGCGCATCAGGCGGTGGATGGTGGGGAGCGGCAGTCCGCTGCTGGCGGAGAGTTCGCTCAGGCCCACCTCGCCCCCGGCGTCGGCCATCCGCTCCAGGAGGTCGAAGGCGCGCTCCAGGGACTGGACGCCCCCGCTCGCGGCGGGCTTGGCGGCGTCGGTGGTGCTGGCGCTGGACGTCGGCACGTCACGGTCCTTTCGAGGCGGGCGGGCAAGGCAGCAGCCTACCGGGCCGCCGGTCGGCGCACACGGTCCCGGTCCCGGCGTCGGGGCCGGTCAGGGGGTGTTTGTCCGGTGTCGGCGGTGGCTCGGCGCCGTCCCGTCCGTACGGAGCTACGTTCTACTCTGTGAAATTTACATTCCACTTCATGGAAACGTCCAAGCGGGTGCCGACCGGTGCCCGTCCGGGGACCGGACCCTTGACGGCACGTCGTCCGGAAGTGAAGACTCCTTCAACAGTTCGTTGAATTCCTCCCCGGAGCACTGCTCCGGGGCATCCCCCCGTGCGCCCTCCGGGCCGTCGCCCCGGCCCGTGGAACGCACGGGGACAACTGGAAGAAGGGGTACGCGTGGACGTCAACCTGGTCCTGCGCTCGACGCGCGTCATCACCCCCGGGGGGACGCGCCCGGCGTCGGTCGCCGTCTCCGGAGGGACGATCGCGGCCGTACTGCCGTACGACGCCGGGGTTCCCGCCGGCGCCCGGCTGGAGGACGTCGGCGACGACGCCGTCCTGCCCGGTCTGGTCGACACCCACGTGCACGTGAACGACCCCGGCCGCACCGAGTGGGAGGGCTTCTGGACCGCCACCCGCGCCGCCGCCGCCGGCGGCATCACCACCCTGCTCGACATGCCGCTCAACTCGCTGCCGCCCACCACCACCGTGGAGAACCTGCGCGTCAAGCAGGACGTCGCCCGGACCAGGGCGCACATCGACGTCGGCTTCTGGGGCGGTGCCCTGCCCGGCAACGTCAAGGACCTCCGGCCGCTGCACGACGCCGGCGTCTTCGGCTTCAAGTGCTTCCTCTCCCCCTCCGGGGTCGAGGAGTTCCCCGAACTCGACCAGGAGCAGCTGGCGGCCTCCCTCGCCGAGGTCTCCGGCTTCGGCGGCCTGATGATCGTGCACGCCGAGGACCCGCACCACCTCGCCGCCGCGCCCCGGCGGACGGGCGGCGCGTACGCCGACTTCCTCGCCTCCCGCCCCCGCGACGCCGAGAACACGGCCATCGGGAACCTGATCGACCAGGCCCGCCGGCTCGATGCGCGCGTCCACGTCCTGCACCTCTCCTCCTCCGACGCGCTTCCGGCCCTCGCCGCCGCCAGGGCCGAGGGCGTGAAGATCACCGTCGAGTCCTGCCCGCACTTCCTCACGCTCACCGCCGAGGAGATCCCGGACGGCGCCACCGAGTTCAAGTGCTGCCCGCCCATCCGCGAGGCGTCGAACCGGGACGCCCTGTGGCAGGGGCTCGCGGACGGCACGATCGACTGCGTCGTCTCCGACCACTCCCCGTCCACCGCCGACCTCAAGACACCCGACTTCGCCTCCGCCTGGGGCGGCATCTCCTCCCTCCAGCTCGGCCTGCCGGCCATCTGGACCGAGGCCCGCCGCCGCGGCCACACCCTGGAGGACGTCGTCCGCTGGATGTCCGAGGGCCCGGCCCGGCTCGCCGGACTCGACCGCAAGGGCGCCATCGAGGCCGGCCGCGACGCCGACTTCGCCGTCCTCGACCCGGACGCCGTCTTCACCGTCGACCCGGCCGAACTCCAGCACCGCAACCGGATCACCGCCTACGCGGGCAAGACCCTCAGCGGCGTCGTCACCTCCACCTGGCTGCGCGGCGAGCGGATCGCCGACCGCGGCACCCTCGCCGAACCCTCCGGCCGACTCCTCGAAAGGAACAACTGACGTGTCGTCCATACCCCGCTTCACCGGTGACGCGAGCCCCTACGGCGGCGGCGACCCGTACGCCGACTACCGCACGGCCGACTTCCCCTTCACCGGATACGCGGACCTCGCGGACCGGCGGCTGGGCGCGGGCGTGATCGCGGCCAACGACGAGTTCTTCGCCGAGCGCGAGAACCTGCTCACGCCCGGGGCCGCCGCGTTCGACCCCGAGCACTTCGGCCACAAGGGCAAGATCATGGACGGCTGGGAGACCCGCCGCCGCCGCGGCGTCTCCGCCGAGGAACCGCACCCCACCGAGGACGACCACGACTGGGCCCTCGTACGGCTCGGCGCTCCCGGCGTGATCCGGGGCGTCGTCGTCGACACCGCCCACTTCCGGGGCAACTACCCGCAGGCCGTCTCCGTCGAGGGCGCCTCGGTCGCCGGTTCGCCCTCGCCCGAGGAGCTCCTCGCCGACGACGTGAAGTGGACGGTGCTCGTCCCGCGCACCGCCGTCGGCGGCCACGCCGCCAACGGCTTCGCCGTCGAGGCCGAGCAGCGCTTCACGCACCTGCGCGTCAACCAGCACCCCGACGGCGGCATCGCCCGTCTCCGCGTGTACGGCGAGGTCGTCCCCGACCCGGCCTGGCTGGGCGCCCTCGGCACCTTCGACCTCGCGGCCCTGGAGAACGGCGGCCGGGTCGAGGACGCCTCCGACCGCTTCTACTCCCCGGCCACCCACACCATCCAGCCGGGCCGCTCCCGCAAGATGGACGACGGCTGGGAGACCCGCCGCCGCCGCGACAAGGGCAACGACTGGATCCGCTACGCCCTGGCCGCCGAGTCCGAGATCCGCGCCGTCGAGATCGACACCGCCTACCTCAAGGGCAACAGCGCGGGCTGGGCCGCCCTCTCCGTCGCCGCCGAGGGCTCGGAGGAGTGGACCGAGATCCTGCCCCGGACCCGCCTCCAGCCCGACACCAACCACCGCTTCGTCCTGGACGCCCCGGTGGCCGGCTCCCGCGTCCGGATCGACATCTACCCGGACGGCGGCATCTCCCGCCTGCGCCTCTTCGGCTCCCTCACGGAAGCCGGCGCGGCGCGGCTGACCGCCCGTCACCAGGAGCTGGGCGGCTGACCCGTCCCGCCCGGCCCCCGTGGACCGGGCGGGGGACGACACCCCGCCCGGTCCACGGGGGCGCACCGGCCCGGCAGCGCCGGTGCGCCCCCGGACCCCGCCGGGCCGCCGCACGGGCGCGCGCCGGCCGTGCGGCGGCCCGGAGCCCCGCCGCTCCCGCCGCCCCGGACGGGCGGTCCCCCCTCCGGGACGCCGCCCCGCCGGGCGCTACGCCGCGTGCCCCCCGTCCACCGAGAACTCCGCCCCCGTCACGTACCGCGCCTCCGGGCCCGCCAGGAACGCGACCACCGACGCCACCTCGTCCGGGGTGCCGAAGCGGCCGAGGGCCGTGAGGGCCTTCTGGCCGTCCGCGTACGGGCCGTCCGCCGGGTTCATGTCGGTGTCGACGGGGCCGGGGTGGACGAGGTTCGCCGTGATGCCGCGTCCGCCCAGTTCCCGGGCGAGCGCCTTCGTCAGGCCCACGAGCGCGGCCTTGCTCGTCGCGTAGAGGGTCGCGCCGGGCCCCGGCACCCGCCGGGCCACGCAGCTGCCGATCGTGAGGATCCGGCCGCCTTCGGGCAGGCGCTCCGCCGCCGCCCGCGAGGCGAGGAAGACCGCCCGGACGTTCACGGCGAGGACCCGGTCCACGTCCGCGAGGGTCAGCGACTCCAGCGGGCCCAGGAGCCCGACGCCCGCGTTGTTCACCAGGACGTCGAGCCGGCCCAGGGCGTCCGCCGCCCGTGCCACCGCGCCCGCCGCGTCCCCGGCGTCCGCCGCGTCGGCCCGCAGGGGCAGCGCCTTCCGGCCGGCCTCCTCGATCCGCGCGGCGACCTCCGCGGCCCGCGCCTCGTCCCGGACGTAGGTGAAGGCCACGTCGGCGCCCTCCCGGGCGAGCCGTACCGCCGTCGCCGCGCCGATCCCCCGGCTGCCGCCCGTCACCAGGACCGCCGTGCCGTTCATCGTGGACATCCCGAAACCTCCGTGGGTCGTACCGAGTGGTCGCGGGTCCCATGGAAGTCGGCGGCGCGCCGGGGCGCCGGCGGCCATCGGACACCGACCCCGGGGCCGGACCGGTGAAACCCGCCCGGCGGGCCGGGGGCCGGCGCACGGGTGGACCGATGAGTTCCGCCCGGCGGCGCGGTCACCCCTTCCGGAACAGCACGGCCCGCAGAAGCGAGAGGACCTCCGCCATGGCCACGCTCAGCCTCACCCAGTTCCTCACCCTCGACGGCGTCCAGCAGGCGCCCGGCGGCCCCGACGAGGACCCCGGCGGCGGCTTCACGCACGGCGGCTGGTCCGTGCCGTACGGCGACGAGGACTTCGGACGGTTCATGGAAGAGGTCTTCGCCCGCCCCGCCGCCTTCCTCCTCGGCCGCCGCACCTACGACATCTTCGCGGGCTACTGGCCGGAGCGGACCGACCCCGGCGACCCGATCGCGAGCAAGCTCAACGGCCTCCCCAAGTACGTCGCCGGCACCACCCTCACCGACCCCGGCTGGGCCGGGACCACCGTGCTCCGGGGCGACGTCCCCCGCGAGGTCGCCGCCCTCAAGGAGCGCACCGAGGGGGAGATCCAGATGCACGGGAGCGCCGGACTCGCCCGCACCCTCCTCGACCACGACCTCATCGACACCCTCCATCTGCTGGTCTTCCCCGTGATCCTGGGCACCGGCCGCCGCCTCTTCACCGACGGCGTCCGCCCCACCGCCTTCCGGCACACCGGGGCCCGCACCACCGGCGCGGGCGTCGCGATCCACACCTACGCGCTCCAGGGGCGCCCCCGGTACGGCAGCTACTGAAAGGCGCGGTCACCGGCCGCCGCACCGGGCGCGGTGACCGCCCCGTGCGAGCCGCCGGAGCCCCCACCCCTCCGGGAGAGGGGGAGGAAACCCTTCACGACGGCTCCGCCGATCGCCGCCCCCGGGCGCGGCGGCCGCTCAGGACTCCGGCACCCGGTCCGATGCGATCATGACGACCACGCCGAGCGCCGCCATCACGACGTTGGCGAACACCTCCCGGCCCTCCAGGAACCCCACGTTCTCCGTCAGGAACCGGGTCAGGCCCATGAACCCGAACCAGCCGTCCGTCAGTTCGCGGATCACCCCGCAGACGCCGAACACGGCCAGCAGGAACCCGGCGGTCTCCAGAAATCTCTTCATGCGCCGATCATGGCCGGGCCCCGGAACCGGTCGCGTCCGTCCCCGGTCCACGACCGCCGCTACCGAAGTACCGACCTCCGCGACTTCGGTACCGTCCCGGCCGCACACGCTGCCCGCGCCACCCCCGGCTGCGTACATTGCGGACATGACCCGTACGGACCGGCAGCGCTGGCTGCTCCCCTCCCACCTGGCCGAACCGGGCGGGGACGGGGCGGGACGGCCCCGTCGCACCGTTCGCGACTGGATCGTGGACCTCTCGCTCTTCCTGCTCGCCGCGCTCGTCGGCCTCGTCGCCGCCGACACCAGCGCGCAGTACACCAGCGGGGCCGTCACCCTCCTCGACCAGCTCGCCGGCGCCGCCGCCTGCTGCGCGCTCTGGCTGCGCCGCCGGTGGCCGGCCGGGCTCGCGATCGGCCTCTCCCTGGCGAACACCGTGGCACCGGTCGCCGCCGGGGCCCTCCTCGCGAGCCTGTTCAGCGTCGCCGTGCGCCGCCCCTTCCGCGAGGTCGCCTGGATCGGGGCGCTGGCCGTGGCCACCTCGACCGCCCAGGCGTTCCTCCGCCCCGACCCCACCACCGGACTCGCGCTCTCCCTCGTCCTCGGCTTCGTCCTCATCCTGCTCGTCATCGCCTGGGGCATGCTCGTCCGCTCCCGGCGCCAGCTCGTCGAAGCCCTCAGGGAACGCGCCCGCCGCGCCGAGGCCGAGGCCGGGCTGCGCGCGGCCCAGGCGCAGCGGCTCGCCCGCGAGGCCATCGCCCGCGAGATGCACGACGTCCTCGCCCACCGGCTCACCCTGCTCAGCGTGCACGCCGGGGCCCTGGAGTTCCGGCCCGACGCCCCGCCCGAGCAGGTCGCCCGCGCCGCCGGCGTCATCCGCGACAGCGCCCACGAAGCCCTCCAGGACCTGCGCGAGATCATCGGCGTCCTGCGCGCCCCCGGCGAGAACGGCGACGGCGACCGGCCCCAGCCCACCCTCGCCACCCTCGGCGCGCTGGTCGACGAATCCCGCGAGGCCGGCGCCGAGGTCGTCCTCGACACCACCGTCGACGACCCGGGCGCGGTCCCCGCCGCCACCGGCCGCACCGCCTACCGCATCGCGCAGGAGGGCCTGACCAACGCCCGCAAGCACGCCCCCGGCGCCCCGGTGACCGTCACCGTCCGGGGCCGCCCCGGCGAGGGCCTCACCGTCGAGGTCCGCAACCCGGCCCCCGCCGGACCCGCCCCGCACGTGCCAGGATCCGGCCAGGGCCTCATCGGGCTCACCGAGCGCGCCGCCCTCGCCGGGGGCCGTCTCGCACACGGTCCGGCCCCCGGCGGCGGATTCACCGTGCGCGCCTGGCTACCGTGGCCCCCATGACCATCCGGCTGCTCATCGTCGACGACGACCCCCTGGTCCGCGGGGGCCTCGCCCTCATGCTCGGCGGTGCCGACGACCTCGTCATCGTCGGGGAGGGCGCCGACGGGCGGGACGTCCCCGAACTCGTCGCCCGGCACGCCCCCGACGTCGTCCTCATGGACATCCGCATGCCCCACGTCGACGGCCTCACCGCCACCGAGCTCCTCCGGGCCCGTCCCGGCGCCCCCGAGGTCGTCGTCCTCACCACCTTCCACGCCGACGAGCAGGTCCTGCGCGCCCTGCGGGCCGGCGCCGCCGGGTTCGTCCTCAAGGACACCCCGCCCGCCGAGATCGTCGCCGCCGTCCGCCGGGTCGCCGCGGGCGACCCCGTCCTCTCCCCGGCCGTCACCCGCCGGCTGATGGCCCACGTCGCGGAGCGGCGGGAGCCGCCCCGGCGCGTCGCGGCCGCCGACCGGATCGCCGGGCTCACCGACCGGGAGCGGGAGGTGGCCGTCGCCGTCGGTCACGGTCGCTCCAACGCGGAGATCGCCGCCGAGCTGTACATGAGCGTGCCGACCGTCAAGACGTACGTCTCCCGCGTCCTGGCTCGGCTCGGTCTCAACAACCGCGTCCAGATCGCCCTCCTCGTCCACGACGCGGGCCTCCTGGACGAGCCGGAGGGCCCGTAGGCGGGCCGGAGCGCGGCCGGCTCCGCCCCGTACCGGCCGGTCCGGCGCGCGCGGCCCCGTCGCGGGGCGGTGCCGTCCGCACGGCCGGGGATCCGGCGGCGCGGCCGGACCGACGGCTTTCCGTCACCGGCGCCCCGGGCTACGCTCCCTCCGTGCCCCGCGCTCCGGCGCCCTTCCCCGTCCCCGGTGGACCCGCGCCGGCCCGGCCGGCGACCCGCCCGCGCCCCCGGGCGTGCCCCGCGGCGAGCGCCGCGACCGGCATGACCGATACTGCAATGCACGCAGAAGGACACAAAGGAGGGCACGGCCTCGTGACCAGGGTTCGGACAGGAGGGGTACGCGCCGCAGTCGGCGCCGTGCTCGCGCTCGCGCTGACGGCGGCGCTCGCCGGATGCAGCAGCACCGGCGGCAAGCGGGCCGAGGACGCCCGCAAGGCCGCCCAGGCCCAGGGCAGGGCGGCCGTCGACACCCCCCGCTGGACCTTCGCCATGGTGACCCACTCCGGCGACGGCGACACCTTCTGGGACATCGTCCAGAAGGGCGCCAAGCAGGCCGCCGTCAAGGACAACATCAACTTCCTCTACGCCCACAACGACGAGGCCCAGCAGCAGGCGCAGCTGGTCGACTCGTACATCGCCAAGGGCGTCGACGGCCTGATCGTCACCCTCGCCAAGCCCGACGCCATGAAGGCCGCCGTCGAGAAGGCCGTCAAGGCCGGCATCCCGGTGATCACCGTGAACTCCGGCGCCGAGCAGTCCAGGGCGTACGGCGCCCTCACCCACATCGGCCAGGACGAGACCGTCGCCGGCGAGGCCGTCGGCGAGGAGCTCGACCGGCGGGGGAGGAAGAAGGCGCTCTGCGTCCTGCACGAGCAGGGCAACGTCGGCCACGAGCAGCGCTGCGCCGGTGCGAAGAAGACCTTCGGCGGCGAACTCGTCAACCTGTACGTCGACGGCACCAACATGCCCGACGTCAAGGCGTCCGTCGAGGCCAAGCTCCAGTCCGACAAGGACATCGACGCCGTCGTCACCCTCGGCGCCCCCTTCGCCGACACCGCCGTCCAGGCCGCGAAGAGCGCCGGCAGCAAGGCCGAGATCGACACCTTCGACCTCAACGCCAAGGTCGCCACCGCCCTCAAGGCCGGCACCCTCGGCTTCGCCGTCGACCAGCAGCCCTACCTCCAGGGGTACGAGGCCGTCGACCTGCTCTGGCTGTACCGCTACAACGCCGACGTCCTCGGCGGCGGCCGGCCCGTTCTCACCGGCCCCCAGATCATCACGAAGGACGACGCCCCGGCACTGGTCGCCTACGCGGATCGGGGCACCCGATGAGCCCCACCGCCCCGCCCGGCACCGACCACGTGGACGAGCGGCTGCTGCGCACGACCCCTCTGAAGAAGCTGCTCGCCCGCCCCGAGCTGGGCTCGGTCGTCGGCGCGGTCGCCGTCTTCGTCTTCTTTGCGGTCTTCGCGGACAGCTTCCTGCGCGCCTCCAGCCTCGGCACCGTCCTCTACGCGGCCTCCACCATCGGCATCATGGCCGTCCCCGTCGCCCTGCTGATGATCGGCGGCGAGTTCGACCTCTCCGCCGGCGTCATGGTCACCAGCTCCGCGCTGATCTCGTCCATGTTCAGCTACCAGATGACGGCCAACGTCTGGGTCGGCGTCGGCGTCTCGCTGCTCGTCACGCTGGCGATCGGCGTGTTCAACGGCGTCATGCTCACCCGCACCGAACTGCCCAGCTTCATCATCACGCTCGGCACCTTCCTCATGCTGACCGGCCTGAACCTCGGCCTCACCAAGCTGATCAGCGGCACCGTCTCCACCAAGACCATCGCCGACATGGAGGGCTTCTCCTCCGCCCGGAAGCTCTTCGCCTCGCAGCTGACCCTCGGCGGCGTGGAGTTCAAGGTCACCATCCTGTGGTGGTTCGGCCTCGTCGCGCTCGCCACCTGGATCCTGCTCCGCACCCGCTTCGGCAACTGGGTCTTCGCGGTCGGCGGCGGTGCCGACGCGGCCCGCGCGGTCGGCGTCCCCGTCCACCGCACCAGGATCGGCCTCTACGCGGGCGTGGCCCTCTGCGCCTGGATCTCCGGGCAGCACCTGCTCTTCTCCTTCGACGTCGTCCAGTCGGGCGAGGGCGTCGGCAACGAGCTGATCTACATCATCGCGGCCGTCATCGGCGGCTGTCTGATCACCGGCGGCTACGGTTCCGCCATCGGCTCGGCGGTCGGCGCCCTCATCTTCGGCATGACGAGCAAGGGCATCGTGTACGCCGAGTGGAACCCCGACTGGTTCAAGTTCTTCCTGGGCGCGATGCTGCTGCTCGCGACCCTCCTGAACGCCTGGATCCGCAAGCGCGTGGAGGCGACCAAATGACGGCGCGGACGACCCCGCTGGTGGAGCTGGACGACGTCAGCAAGTACTACGGCAACATCCGCGCCCTCGAAGGGGTCTCCCTGGAGGTGCGCGCGGGTGAGATCACCTGCGTCCTCGGCGACAACGGTGCCGGGAAGTCGACCCTCATCAAGATCATCGCGGGGCTGCACCGGCACGACGCCGGGACCTTCCGCGTCGAGGGCGAGGAGGTCACCCTCGCCAACCCGCGCGACGCCCTCGACCGGGGCATCGCCACCGTCTACCAGGACCTCGCCGTGGTCCCGCTCATGCCGGTCTGGCGCAACTTCTTCCTCGGCTCCGAGCCCACCCGGGGCAAGGGGCCCCTCAAGCGGCTCGATGTCGGGCTCATGCGCGCCACCACCCGCGAGGCCCTGCTGCGGATGGGCATCGACCTGCGCGACGTCGACCAGCCCATCGGCACCCTCTCCGGCGGCGAGCGCCAGTGCGTGGCCATCGCCCGCGCCGTCCACTTCGGCGCCAAGGTCCTCGTCCTGGACGAGCCGACCGCCGCGCTCGGCGTCAAGCAGTCCGGGGTGGTCCTCAAGTACGTGGCCGCCGCCCGCGACCAGGGGCTCGGCGTGGTCCTCATCACCCACAACCCGCACCACGCCCACCTCGTCGGCGACCGTTTCGTCCTCCTCAAGCGGGGCACCATGGCGGGCAGCCACACCAAGGGCTCCGTCACCCTGGACGAACTGACCCGGCAGATGGCGGGCGGCACCGAGCTGGAGGACCTGCGCCACGAACTGGAACGGCCCCCCGCCGCGTAACGGCCCCGCGCACCCCACCTGGCAGAATCGAAGCCGATGAGTACCTACCGTGACCTCGCCCACCGCGGCTCCGCCCGGGGCACCGTGCTGCGGACCGTCGGCACCCGGGAGCGGCGCTCCCACCTGACGGCGCCCCGGGTGCCGACCGTCGGCATCGACATCGGCGGCACGAAGGTGATGGCCGGCGTCGTGGACGCGGACGGGAACATCCTGGAGACGCTCCGCACGGAGACCCCGGACAAGTCCAAGAGCCCGAAGGTCGTCGAGGACACCATCGTCGAGCTGGTCCTGGACCTCTCCGACCGGCACGACGTGCACGCCGTCGGCATCGGCGCGGCCGGCTGGGTGGACGCCGACCGGGCCCGGGTCCTCTTCGCCCCCCACCTGGCCTGGCGCAACGAGCCCCTGCGCGACTCCCTCCAGGGCCGCCTCGCCGTCCCCGTCATGGTCGACAACGACGCCAACACCGCCGCCTGGGCCGAGTGGCGCTTCGGCGCCGGGCGCGGCGAGGACCACCTCGTCATGATCACCCTCGGCACCGGCATCGGCGGCGCGATCCTGGAGGACGGGCAGGTCAAGCGGGGCAAGTACGGCGTCGCCGGCGAGTTCGGCCACATGCAGGTCGTTCCCGGCGGCCACCGCTGCCCCTGCGGCAACCGCGGCTGCTGGGAGCAGTACAGCTCGGGCAACGCGCTCGTCCGCGAGGCCCGGGAGCTGGCCGCCGCCGACTCCCCGGTCGCGCACGGCCTCATCGAGCGGGTGAAGGGGCACGTCCCCGACATCACCGGCCCGCTCATCACCGAGCTGGCCCGCGAGGGCGACGCCATGTGCGTCGAGCTGTTCCAGGACATCGGCCAGTGGCTCGGCGTCGGCATCGCCAACCTCGCCGCCGCCCTCGACCCCTCCTGCTTCGTCATCGGCGGGGGCGTCTCCGCCGCCGACGACCTCCTCATCGGCCCCGCCCGCGACTCCTTCCGCCGCCACCTCACCGGCCGCGGCTACCGCCCCGAGGCCCGTCTCGTCCGCGCGCAGCTCGGCCCCGAGGCCGGCATGGTCGGCGCCGCCGACCTCGCCCGGCTCGTCGCCCGCCGCTTCCGCCGTGCCAACCGGCGCCGGGTGGAGCGGTACGAACGGTACGAGCGCTACGCCCAGGCCCTGCGCAGCGGGGCCCCGGGCCGGGCCGTCCGGCCTCCCGAGGACCCGTCCTCATGACCCCGTCCCCTCCGGTCGCCCCGCCGCGTCCGCCGCGCGGCGGACTCCCCGAGGACCGCCGGCACATGATCCGCCGCCGCTGGCTGACGGCCGTCATCATCGTGCTCCTCGTCGGCATCCCGGCCGGCTACCTCGTGATCTCCGCGGGCCAGAGCCGGGACAGCGGACGCGACAAGGAGCGCGAGTCCTCGGTGGCCGGCCTCCAGGCCAACTGGCCCTCCCAGATGAAGCGCCGGATCTTCGAGGTCCCGATCCCCACCGGCGCCTGGGACGTCGCCTACTACGAGACCAGCAACTGGAAGACCAGCCGGCTGTACGTCCGCTTCACGACGACCGCCGCCGGCCTCGACGCCTTCCTCGCGGACTCCGGAACCGGCCGCGCGCGGCTCACGCAGGGGCTGGTCACCGTCGGCGACCGCGACGCGGAGATCGCCGGCTGGTCCTTCGGCGGGGGCACGGCCTGGGCGGGGACGACCGTCGGGCGCGAGAAGCCGCGCCCGGCCACCGACATCACCGTCGATCTGACCGAGCCCGCCTTCCCGCAGGTGTACGCGGTCTCCGCCACCAGTCCCTGATCCGGCGGGCGCGTCACCCCTCCCGGCGGGCGTTGAGCCGGGCGGCCCGGCGGTTCAGGTGGTCGCGTTCGGCGAGGCTGGACGCCTCGCGGGCCGCCTCGGCGTACAGCCGTGCCGCCGTCCCCTCGTCCCCGGCGCGTTCGTGGAGGTAGGCCGCCGCCGCCGTACGGCGGGGCAGCGGGCCGTCCAGCTCCGCGAGCGCCGCCAGACCGGCGCGCGGTCCGTCGGCCTCGCCGACGGCGACCGCGCGGTTGAGCCGGACGACCGGGCTGTCCGTCAGGCGTGCGAGCTCGTCGTACCACTCGACGATCTGGACCCAGTCGGTCTCCTCGGCGCTGGGCGCGTCGGCGTGCAGGGCCGCGACGGCGGCCTGCGCCTGGAACTCGCCGAGGCGGTCGCGGGCGAGGGCCGCCCGCAGGACCCCGACGCCCTCGGCGATCAGCCCGGTGTCCCACCGGCTCCGGTCCTGCTCGGCGAGCGGCACCAGGGCGCCGTCGGGTCCGGTCCGGGCCGCGCGCCGGGCGTGGTGGAGCAGCATGAGGGCGAGCAGCCCCGCCACCTCGGGATGGTCGACGGCGGCGGCGAGCTGCCGGGTGAGCCGGATGGCCTCGGCGGCGAGGTCCACGTCCCCGGAGTAGCCCTCGTTGAAGACCAGGTAGAGGACGCGCAGCACGGTGGCGACGTCTCCGGGCCGGTCGAAGCGCGCACCGGAGACGGTCCGCTTGGCCCGGCTGATCCGCTGCGCCATGGTCGCCTCGGGCACCAGATAGGCCCGTGCGATCTGGCGGGTGGTCAGCCCGCCCACGGCGCGCAGGGTGAGCGCGACCGCGGACGACGGCGTCAGCGACGGGTGGGCGCACAGGAAGTAGAGGCTGAGCGTGTCGTCCACCGAGGGCGCGGGCCCGGGGGCCGGTTCCTCGTCCGCGAGGCCCTCGCGCCGGCGGCGGGCGGTGTCCGCGCGCGTCGCGTCGAGGAACCGACGCCAGGCCACGGTGACCAGCCAGCCCTTCGCGTCCCGCGGAGGGTCGGCCGGCCAGACGCGGACCGCCTCGACCAGCGCGTCCTGTACGGCGTCCTCGGCCGCCGCGAAGTCGGCTCCGCGGCGGACCAGGACGGCGAGGACGTCCGGTGTGAGGCTCCGGAGCAGGGCCTCGTTCATCCGTGGGGGCATTCCGGGACGGTGGGCGGCGCCGCCAGGAAGGGGCGCAGTTCGAGCCACTCGTGGATCGGCTTCCCGCCGGCCCCGGGCGCCGCCGACAGTTCCCCGGCCAGTTCGACGGCGCGCTCGTGGCTGTCGACGTCGATCACCATCCATCCGGCGACGAGGTCCTTGGTCTCGGCGAACGGCCCGTCGGTGACCGGTGGACGCCCCTCGCCGTCGTAACGGACCCACGAACCCCCGGGGGCGAGCGCCTGCCCGTCGACGAACTCGCCGCTCTCCTCCAGCCGGGCCGCGAAGTCGTGCATGTACTGGATGTGGGCCGAGATCTCCTCCGGCGTCCACCGGTCCATCGGTACGTCGTTCACCGCCGCCGGGGCGCCGCGGTAGTGCTTGAGCAGCAGGTACTTGGCCATGGTGTCTCTCCTCGGTCCTGGTGCGGCCCATTGTGGTCGCGTTCACCCCGGGGACGGAGCCGGGCGCGGTTTCTCGACATCGCCGCCCGATTTTTTTCCGGCTCTTCCGGAACAGCGGAGGAGGTTACATCTGTAAATCGTATGGAACGTCGAGAGGATCATGGGGAAGTAGGCCCTGAAGTGCACTCTTTCGGGGAAGTGCCCGCGCGGATGCCTCCTCCTAACCTTGCATGTGCGGGGCGGACGGTTCCCATATGGGAACGCGCCACGCCGGTGGCCGGAAGGCCCCCGACGTCGAGCGGAGAGGACGGACATGTCGGTGGTGGAGAACGGCGTTCCCGGGGACGCGATCGCGGGTGTCGCCTGGAGGAAGGCGCGGGCGAGCATCGGGGCGGGCGAATGCGTCGAGGCGGCGGGGCTGCCCGGCGGCGGGGTCGCGCTCAGGAACTCGCGGCACCCCGCCGGTCCCACCCTCGTCTTCACGGAGGCCGAGTGGAGGGCCTTCACGGAGGGGGTCAAGGGGGAGGAGTTCGACGACCTCGCCGTCTAGGGCACGTATCGGAAGTCCCGTCCGCCCGGCGGCGCCCGGCCCGCACGCTCACCGCGTTGCCGGGCTCACCCCGGTACATCCGGTATCGGGGTGACCCTCCGCCTTGTGCTCGCACGCACCGGACACCGCCGGGCCCGCCCTCCGGGCGAACGACGCCACTTCCGACACGCGCCCTGGCGTGAGCGCCCCGTAAGGCATTGGCCATGGTTTGTGGCGGTGGGCTCGCCTCGGGCATCCTGACGGGCGAACCGGCATTTCCCCGACTCCGGAGCCCGCATGCCCGCCGCCCCCAAGCACCGGTCCGAATCCGACGCGCCGGTGGTCCCCCTGCAGGACACCACCGGCGACCGTCTGAGCGGCCGCATGCTGGGCGACGAACTGCGCTCCCACCGCGAGCGGCGCGGCTACACCCTGGCCGACGCGGCGCGGGTCATCCGCGCCTCCACGTCGAAGATCAGCCGGATGGAGCTGGGCAAGAGCCCCGTCAAGTACCGGGACCTGAACGACCTCGCCCTCTTCTACGGCGTCTCCCGCGAGGACCGCGCCCACCTCGACCAGCTGCACCAGCAGGCGGGCAACGAGGACCTGTTCGCGAAGTTCGCCGACGTCACCCCCGCCTTCCTCCGGCGCCTCATCCGGCTCGAACGGACCGCGCGGCAGATCACCGTCTACGAACCCCGCGTCGTGCCCGGTCTCCTGCAGACCGAGGCGTACGCGCGCGCCCTGGTCCGGATGATAGAGATCGGCCGCTCCGAGAGCGACATCGAACTCATCGTCGCCCTCCGGATGCAGCGGCAGCTCATGCTCGACAGCGGACTGCCCAGGCTGGCGGCGCTGATCGGCGAACGCGTGCTCTCCCAGCCCTACGGCACCGCCGGCATGATGGTCGAGCAGATGCGTTTCCTCCACACGGCCACCCTGACCGAGAAGGTCAACGTGCGCATCGTCCCGGAACACGTCATCGCCCCGCCCACCCCCGTCTTCCACCTGGCGTTCGCCGACGGGGAGCACCAGGAGCTGGCGTACGTGGAGCACGCGGACGGCGCGCACTACATCACGCAGAAGGTCCAGCTCGACCGTACGCGCAAGCTGCTGCTCAACGTCCGGGCGAACCTCTACGACCGCGAGGACAGCGTGCGCGCGCTGGAACGCGCCATCGCCCACTGGGAGAAGCGGGCCGCCGCGGAGCGGTCGGAGTAGACGGCCGCACGGAGCGGCCGCTCCGCGGCGGCGGGATCACCGGGACGCCCGGACGCTCCCCACGCCGCCCCACTCCACCCAGTCGGTGGACCGCAGCTCCTTGGGCGGGGGCGGCGAGTCGGGAAGCCAGTCGATCACGTCGACCAGGCCCGGGGGGTCCACGATCTCCAGGGTGTCGAAGTAGCGCCGCACCTCGTGGGGCTCGCGCACGCGTCCCCAGTTGCCGCCGGTCGCGCCCTCCATGAGCCGGGTGACACCGTCGCGGACGGCCGGGTCTTCGCTGACGAGCTGGCAGATGACCATGTGGCTGCCCGGTGCCAGGAGTTCGGACACCGCTTCTATGACGGCGGCCGGCCCCCTCTGCTCGTCGTCGGGGATGCAGTGCAGGACGGAGACGAAGAGGGCCGCGACGGGCCGGTCCCAGTCGAGGAAGCCCTCGGTGGACTCCCTGATCTTCTGGGTGTCCCGCATGTCGTGGTCGACGACCATGGTGCGCGCGTTGTCGTCGAGGTGGGTCCGCGCGTGGGCGAGCACCATCGGGTCGTTGTCGACGTAGACGACCCTGGCGTCCCGGGAGACGCGCTGGGCGACCTGGTGGACGTTGTCCTGGGTGGGCAGGCCGCTGCCGTGGTCGAGGAACTGGGTGATCCCCTTCTCGACGGCGAGGTAACGCACCACGCGCCGGAGGAAGTCACGGTTGTTGCGCGCGAGTTGCTGGGTGCTGGGCGCGATCCGCAGGAGTTCGGCGCACGCGTCCCGGTCGACCTCGAAGTTCTCCGTCCCGCCCAGGAGCCAGTCGTACATGCGCGCGGCACTGGCACGGTCGGTGTCGATGACGCGCGTTCGGGATTCCCCGCCGTTGGTCATACACGCTCCCCTGAACCCCTGTCCGGGCCGGTTGTACCCGGACACGAGGGCTCATCCTAGGAGCGCGCCCGCCTGACGGCTAGTCACCCCGAAGGGTGCAAATGGCCGGGCGGGTCCTGTGCGACGCGGGGGAGGGGGACCGGCGCGCCACCCGTGGACGGGGTGCGCGCCGGTCCGGTGCCGGGCGGTCGCGCGGCGGCCGTCCGGTGTCAGCGTTCGCGCTCCGCGCGGAGGTCCCGTTCGGCGCCGCGCAGCAGGGCGCGCGCGTCGGGGACGTCCAGCCCCATGAGGTGGGCGGCGTGCTCGACGGACAGCCCCAGGTCGTGATGGAGGAGCACGACGTCGGCCTGGTCGTCCCGCAGGGCGGTGTGGAACCGCCTCGTCCGGCCGCCGGAGTCCGCCGACCGGCGGGCGGCTTCGGCGCGCAGCTCCTCCCAGACGCGGGCGGCGGGGGAGTCGGAGCCGAGCACGCCGACCCACCGGTTCTCCAGGGCGTCGAGCACCGCCTCGACGCACCGCTCCGCTTCCGCCGCGTCGCCGGTCCACTTCTCGGCGTACCGGACGTACGCGCCCCTGTTCGCCTCGCGGAACGCCTCGAACCCGAGCTTCAGGCCGGACAGGGCCGAACGGGGGGCAGGTGGTCCGTTCACGGCCGCCCCGCCCCTCCGCCGGGCTCCGGACGCCGGGCGGGCGCGGCGGACGGCGGGGGCGCGGGGAGCGCCGGACCGGCGCTCCCCGCCCGGCGGGCGCCGTCGCCCCGGGTGCGGTCGTGCGCGCACGGGAGCCGTCGCCGGCCCGTCGGTCCGCGGTGGTCCCGCGGGCGTCCGTGCGCCGTCTTCCGTTCGGTGGGGCCATCGCGGTACTCGCGGTGAACGCCCTTCGGTGGCAGTGTCATGGGAGTTCTCCCTTCGCCGCCCCGGGTGCGGTGGCCCGCCGGTCCGGGGCGTCAGCGGTCGGGGCCGGACGGGGCCGCCCGGGGGCGGCCTCCGTCCGGCCGGGGGCTCGGCCCCGACGGGGACGGACGGGGTGAGGCGCGCTCCGGAGGCTGGCGCGCCGCACCGGCGGAGGTCCGTCAGCGGGGGGCCGGGGGTTTCGCCGCGGCGGGGGAGAGGGATGATCCCGTGGGGACCGGCCGGGGGAGCGATATCGGGCTCCTGACTACTCCGAGGGTCATGCTGGGCTTCTTTCTGGTCGTCGACGGCCTGTGCCGGGGCCCCGGGCCGTACCTCCCCGGGGCACGCGCATCACGGTCCGTCGTCGAGGGATCGCGTGCGGTGACGTCACGATATCGTCTGATCAGATGCATTCGCTCCGAGCGGCGTGAAGTTCCCGCCGTGCAAGCTGTTTCCCTTCTGCGAGCGTCTTGCACGGGACTGGTTGTGCCCGGTCGATGTCGAAAACCGCTCCGCGTCTGCTCCTGTATCGACCATCCAGACAGAGCCTTGACCTGCTTTGTCTGACTGATTTTGATCGGAAATGAAAAATCCCAGGTGGGGCCCGGTGTTGGGCGCTTCCTCCTCCCCTCGGGAGGAGGGAGGGTGGCGCCGAGAGGAATCAGTTCATGCAAATGGGAAAAAAGCGAATGTGCGAAAGCTAATTTCTCTTGACCCGCGAGATGCCGGAGATGCCCCGCGGATCCGAGGGGTCCTGCGGGAGGGGTGCTTTGTCGGGGTCCGGACGCGCCCGTCCGGGCGCTTTGCGGAGTGAACCCGTGTGTGCGGGGTCGGCGGGGCCGGGCGGACGCCCCTCGGGGTGACGCGGCAGTCAAATCACCCGCGTGTTCGACAGGGGGTCCGTGGCGGATTCACGCCCCGACGGGGCCACCGATCGTCAGCTCCACCTCGGACCCCACCCGGGTGAGTTTCCGGACCGCCCAGGCGCGGGCGGCGACCGGGGTCCCGGCGCCGGTGGTGTACGCCGGGACGGCGAGCACGGGACCCGCAGGGTCCTCCGGCGTCAGCCTCGCGTCGGCGATCACCCCGTCGGAGAAGCGCAGGTCCACCTCGATCGGCCGGGGTTCCGCGGCGAAGGCGGAGGGGTCGGGCAGCCCCTGGACGCGGCATCCGGCGCCCGGGAACAGGTGCGTGTGCGCGCAGACGGCCGGAAAGGTGTCCGTCCCGCCCGGTCCGGTGGAGTGCAGGGGCATGGGGGACCTCCGTAACGCACAGGGCATCGGACGTCCCAGTCTGGCGGGCGGAGCGGCGCGGGGGCGGCAGGCGGCCACCGCGCGTCCGGGTGGGGCGCCGGTTCGGCCGGGTCCGGCGCGGGAACCTTCGGCGGGGCCCGCCCCCTTGCCGGGCCGACCCTTCCCGCCTTACCTTACTTGGAAGTAAGTTTACTCTCTGGTAAGGAGGTTGCCTTGACTGCCTACCGGACGGTCATGGTCGGTACGGACGGTTCGGAGTCGTCGTTCGCGGCGGTCGAGACGGCGGCGAAACTGGCCGCCGCCTGTGCGGCCGAACTCGTGATCGCCTGCGCGTACCTCCCGATGCGTGGCCCCGAACTCGCCGTGGCCCAGGATCAGTTGGGGGCGGAGGCGTACCAGGTGGTGGGTTCCGCGCCCGCCGAGGACACCCTGCTGACCGCCAAGGACCGGGCCCGCGCCCAGGGTGCGGCGAACGTGCGGACGGTCGCCGTGCAGGGCGAACCGGTCGCCGCGCTCGTCGGGATCGCGCGGAAGGCGTCGGCCGACCTCCTGGTCGTCGGCAACAGGGGCCTGCGCTCGCTCGCCGGGCGCATCCTCGGCTCCGTACCCGCCGACATCGCCAGGAAGTCGGGCCTCGACGTGCTGATCGTGCACACCACGTGAGCGCGGCGCGGCCGGACGGGGGACCGGTGGACCCGTCCGGCGCCGACCGGCTGCGGCGGACCGTCGAAGAGGTGCTGCTCGGCGGCGGTCGCGTCTGGACGAGGCGGGACATCGCCGAGCGGACCGGCGTCGAGCCCGGACGCACGGTGCAGATCTGGCGCGCGCTCGGATTTCCGGCGGCGGACGAGGAGGCGCGGGTGTTCACCGACGCCGACGCCGAAGCGCTGCGCGCGGGGGAGCGGCTCATCGGGGCCGGGCTCATCACCGAGGAGAACGAGACGATGATGGCGCGGGCCCTGGGGCACCACCTGTCCCGGCTCGCCGAATGGCAGGTCGACACCCTCTGGGCCTGGATGGCGCACCGCGGCTCCGAGAGCCCCGTGGGCGAAGAGGAACTGGTGCGCCACGTCGCGACGTTGCTGCCGGAGATGGAACTGCTCCAGAGGCACGTGTGGCGCCGGCACCTCGCGGCGCACGCCGGGAGGCTGCTCGCCGGGGCGGGGGAGGGCCCGGGCGGGCCGGGAGCGGGGAAGAGCGGGACGGGGGGCGCGGCGGCGGGCGGAGCGGCGCAGCCCCGCGCGGGCGCCGAGATCCGCGACCGGGCGGTGGGCTTCACCGACATGGTCGGCTACACGCGGATGACCCGTGGACTGGACGGCGGCGAACTCTCCCGGGTGATCGACCTGTTCGAGAACCTGACCGGTGACGTGGTCGCCGAGGGCGGGGGACAGGTGGTGAAGACCATCGGGGACGAGGTCCTCTTCGTGTGCGACTCGGCCTCCGAGGCCGCCGGCATCGCGCTGGAACTCACCGCGCGCGCCGGGGCCGAACCGGACCTGCCCCGCGTGCGGACCGGGCTCGCCCACGGTCCCGTCCTCAGCCGCTTCGGCGACGTCTACGGGGCGGCGGTCAACATCGCCGCCCGGCTCACCGCGGTGGCCCGCCCCGGCACCGTGCTGGTCGACACGGCGTTCGCGGGCGAACTGGCGGGCACGGAGGGGTACGAACTCAAGGCCCTCCGACCCGTGTCGGTGCGCGGGTACAACAGGCTGCGCCCGGTGCTCCTGCGGCCGAACCGGTCCGCCGGGTGACCTCCGGACGGTGAACACGGTGCCGGGCCGTACGTGACGGGCCGTACGTGACGGGCCGTACGCGGCAGGCCCGTACGTGGCAGGCCCGTACGCGACGGTCTGTACGCGTCAGGCCGTACGCGACGGGCCGGTGCGGCCCGGTCCCCGGCTCCGGCCTCCGGTCCCGGGCTCCGTGGACCGGGAGCCGGGAGCCGGGAGTCGGGGGCCGGAGCGCGGGTGCGGCCGGGGGCGGCCGGGTGCGGCCCACCGGATCGACCCGTACCGGCCCTCGTAGGAACCCACGAAGCATCGGCTCCGGGCTGCCCGTATTTCATGTCTTCGGCGCCTGGCCGGTCCCGGGCGGACGGCTGTGTACTGCTCGCACACACCCGAACACGAGGGACGGGAAAGCCCCGCCGGAGAGGCCGTCCGGCCGACACGCCGGGACCGCCCGTCCCGGCGCCGGCGTCGCCGCCCCGTGGAAGCCTACGGGCGGGTCCCCGGCCCCGTTCGCGCGGACGCCGCGGCCCTCCCGGCGGCCCCGCGCCCCACCGCATTCGACAAGGAGCAACCGTGACCGCGAGCACCGCGAGCACCGTCCAGGACGAGCAGGCGTGGATGCGGCAGGCCATCGCCGTCGCCACCGACAGCGTGAACAGCGGCGGCGGCCCCTTCGGCGCCCTGATCGTCAAGGACGGCAGGGTCGTCGCGACCGGGCACAACCGGGTCACCGCGACGAACGACCCGTCCGCGCACGCCGAGGTCGACGCCATCCGCGCCGCCTGCAGGGAACTGAACACCTTCAGCCTCGAAGGCTGCACCCTGATCACCTCGTGCGAGCCGTGCCCGATGTGCCTCTCCACCGCGCTCTGGGCGCGCGTCGACCGGCTGGTGTTCTCCGCCGACCGCCACGACGCCGCGGCGGCCGGCTTCGACGACCGCGAGTTCTACGACCTGTTCGAGAAGAAGCCCCAGGAGGAGTGGCCGATGCGGATCGTCCACCTGGACCTGCCCCACCGCACCGAGCCGTTCGAGGCGTGGAACGCGAAGAGCGACCGCGTCGACTACTGACCGCGTCGACCTACCGCCACATCGGCCGCCGACCACATCGGCCGACGATCACATAGGTCGCCGACCGCGTCGGTCACCGAAAAAGAATCCGTCCGGATTCCGAAAGGCCGGGCCCGGCCCCTTGACCCCCGTGCCGACCGCCACTAATTTGCGGTGGGCGTCGATTTTCGATTCCTGATCCCCGACTCCCGGAAAGGAGGCGACCGGCAGATGTACACCCTCTCTGACCTCGGTCGCCTCGCCCGCCGCACGGCCTGGGCGCCGGGCCGGATCGCACACGGCTGCTGAACGCGCCGTCCCGGCGCGCCCGTTCCCGGCGCGTTCCGGATTTCCCCTTCACCGCTTCCCGGCACGCCGTCGCCGCGTGCCCTTCCGCGCCCCTTCCTTTCACTCGGCGCGTCCGGACACAGAAATCTGCCTGAAATGGGTGAGCACGATGAATCGACCGAACACGGACCGGAACGAAGGTACGGCATGGTAGCGGCGCGCCTCACGATCAACGGAAAAGAAACCCCCATTTCGCCGGCCGCGCCCCACACCACGGCCCTCGACTTCCTGCGCGAGCGCGGCCTCACCGGCACCAAGGAGGGCTGCGCCGAGGGGGAGTGCGGCGCCTGTTCCGTCCTGGTGGCCCGCCCCGGGGTGGACAAGCCCACCGACTGGGTGGCGGTCAACGCCTGCCTGCTCCCGGTCGCGGCGCTCGACGGCCAGGAGGTCGTCACCTCCGAGGGCCTCGCCACCGCCGGCGAACCCGGCACGCCGCCCGTCCTGCACCCGGTGCAGGAGGAGATGGCGATGCGCGGAGGCTCCCAGTGCGGCTACTGCACGCCGGGATTCGTCTGCAGCATGGCCGCCGAGTACTACCGGCCCGGCCGCTGCGCGCACGCGGAGCCCGCGGACGGCGCCCCCGCCGACGCCGAGCACGGTCCGAACGGTTTCGACCTGCACGCGCTGAGCGGGAACCTGTGCCGCTGCACCGGCTACCGCCCGATCCGCGACGCCGCGTTCGCCGTCGGCACGCCCGCCGACGAGGACCCGCTGGCACGGCGCCGCGAGCAGGCCCCGCCCGCCCCCGTGGCCACCGAGTACGTCCAGGACGGCAGGGCCTTCCTGCGGAAGGACACCCTGGCCGAAACGCTCCTGCTGCTGCGCGAGCGCCCCGACGCGGTGGTGGTCGCCGGCTCCACCGACTGGGGCGTGGAGGTGAACATCCGTTCCCGCCGGGCCGATTGCGCCGTCGCCGTCGACCGGCTGCCCGAACTGCGGGAGCTGCGCGTCGAACCCGGCTTCGTCGAGATCGGGGCGGCGCTGACGCTCACCGAGATCGAACGCCGTCTCGACGGCTCCGTCCCGCTGCTCGCGGAACTCTTCCCGCAGTTCGCGTCCCGGCTCATCCGCAACAGCGCGACCCTCGGCGGCAACCTGGGCACCGGCTCCCCCATCGGCGACAGCCCGCCGGCCCTGCTCGCCCTCGACGCGTCGGTGGTGCTCGCCGACGCCGACGGCGAGCGCGAGGTCCCGCTGGCGGACTACTTCACCGGCTACCGGCAGAGCGTGCGCCGCCCCGGCGAACTGATCCGCGCGGTGCGCGTCCCGCTGCCGCTCTCACCGGTCACGGCCTTCCACAAGATCGCCAAGCGGCGTTTCGACGACATCTCCAGCGTGGCGGTCGCCTTCGCGCTCGACATCCGGGACGGCGTCGTCCGCACGGCCCGGATCGGCCTCGGCGGCGTGGCCGCCACCCCGATCCGCGCCCTCGCCACCGAGGCGGCCCTGGAGGGCGAGCCGTGGACGGCGGAGACGGCCGACGCCGCGGCCCGGGTCCTGCGGACCGAGGGCACACCGATGGACGACCACCGGGCCAGCGCCGGCTACCGCACCGCGATGCTCGGCCAGAGCCTGCTGAAGCTGTACGCGCGAACCACCGAGGCGGTCTCGTCATGAGCCATCTGTCCGAACGTCCCGAGAAGCCCGCCGTCGGCGTCTCCGTGCCGCACGAGAGCGCCGCGCTGCACGTCACCGGCGCCGCGCTCTACACCGACGACCTGGTCCAGCGCACCAAGGACGTGCTGCACGCCCACCCGGTCCAGGTCATGAAGGCCCACGCCAGGATCACCGCGCTGCGCACCGAAGCCGCGCTCGCCGTCCCCGGCGTGGTCCGCGTCCTCACCGGAGCCGACGTGCCCGGGGTCAACGACGCGGGCATGAAGCACGACGAACCGCTCTTCCCCGACACGGTCATGTTCCACGGCCACGCCGTCGCCTGGGTGCTCGGCGAGACCCTGGAGGCGGCCCGGCTCGGCGCGGCGGCGGTCGAGGTCGACCTCGAGGAACTCCCCTCCCTGATCACGCTGCAGGACGCGATCGAGGCCGGGAGCTTCCACGGCGCCCGCCCCCTGATGGTGACCGGTGACGTCGACGCCGGCCTCGCCGGCTCCGCGCACGTGTTCACCGGCGAGTTCCAGTTCTCCGACCAGGAGCACTTCTACCTGGAGACGCACTGCGCGCTCGCCCACATCGACGAGAACGGGCAGGTGTTCGTCCAGAGCAGCAGCCAGCACCCCTCGGAGACGCAGGAGATCGTCGCGCACGTGCTCGGCCTGCCCAGCCACGAGGTGACCGTGCAGTGCCTGCGGATGGGCGGCGGCTTCGGCGGCAAGGAGATGCAGCCGCACGGGTTCGCGGCCGTCGCCGCGCTCGGCGCCAGGCTGACCGGTCGCCCGGTCCGGCTGCGGCTCAACCGGACCCAGGACCTCACCATGTCCGGCAAGCGCCACGGGTTCCACGCCTCCTGGCGGATCGGCTTCGACGCCGACGGCCGCATCCAGGCCCTCGACGCCACCCTGACCGCCGACGGCGGCTGGAGCCTGGACCTCTCCGAACCGGTGCTCGCCCGCGCGCTGTGCCACATCGACAACACGTACTGGATCCCCCACGCGCGCGTCGCCGGACGCGTCGCCAGGACCCACAAGGTCTCCAACACCGCCTTCCGCGGCTTCGGCGGCCCCCAGGGCATGCTGGTCGTCGAGGACATCCTGGGCCGCTGCGCGCCCCGGCTCGGCCTGGACCCGATGGAGCTGCGGGAACGCAACTTCTACCGGCCCGGCCGGGGCCAGACGACGCCGTACGGGCAGCCCGTCACCCAGGCCGAGCGGATCTCCGCGGTCTGGGAGCAGGTCAAGGAGAACGCCGGTGTCGCCGACCGCAGGCGCGAGATCGCCGCCTTCAACGCCGCGCACCCGCACACCAAGCGGGCCCTCGCGGTCACCGGCATCAAGTTCGGCATCTCGTTCAACCTCACCGCCTTCAACCAGGGCGGCGCGCTGGTGCTGATCTACAAGGACGGCTCGGTCCTGATCAACCACGGCGGCACCGAGATGGGCCAGGGTCTGCACACCAAGATGATCCAGGTGGCCGCGACCACGCTGGGCATCCCGCTCCACAAGGTGCGCCTCGCCCCGACGCGCACCGACAAGGTGCCCAACACCTCGGCAACCGCGGCGAGTTCAGGAACGGACCTCAACGGCGGCGCGATCAAGAACGCCTGCGAGCAGCTGCGCGAACGGCTGCTGCGGGTGGCCGCCACCCGGCTGGGCGCCCCCGCCTCGGACGTGCGCATCGTCGAGGGCGTCGCGCGCGCCCTGGGCGGCGACACGGAGCTGGCCTGGGACGACCTGGTGCGCACCGCGTACTTCCAGCGGGTGCAGCTCTCGGCGGCCGGCTACTACCGGACCGAGGGGCTGCACTGGGACGCGAAGACCTTCCGGGGCTCGCCGTTCAAGTACTTCTCCCACGGAGCCGCCGCGGCCGAGGTGGAGGTGGACGGCTTCACGGGCGCGTACCGCGTCCGCCGGGTGGACATCGTGCACGACGTCGGCGACAGCCTCTCCCCGATGATCGACATCGGTCAGGTCGAGGGCGGGTTCGTGCAGGGCGCGGGCTGGCTGACCCTGGAGGACATGCGCTGGGACACCGGCGACGGACCGCACCGCGGCCGGCTGCTGACCCAGGCGGCGAGCACGTACAAACTGCCGAGCTTCTCGGAGATGCCCGAGGAGTTCCACGTCACGCTCCTGGAGAACGCGACCGAGGAGGGCGCGGTGTACGGCTCCAAGGCGGTGGGCGAGCCGCCGCTGATGCTGGCCTTCTCGGTGCGGGAGGCGCTGCGGCAGGCCGCCGCCGCGTTCGGCCCGCCCGGGACCGGCGTCGAACTGGCCTCGCCCGCCACGCCGGAAGCGGTGTACTGGGCGATCCGGGAGGCCCGGCGGGGCGACGCGTCCGGGAGCGGCCGGGCCCTCGACGGCCTCGCCGCCGGCGGTCCGGCCCGTACCGACGCCGAAGCGCTGCACCGTGCCTGACACGACATGGATCGCCGCGGTCGCGCGGTTGCGGGCACGCCGGGAACCCGGCGTGCTGGTGACCGTCGCGGCCGTGCGCGGCCACGCCCCCCGCGACGCGGGCGCGAAGCTCGTGGTCGGACCGGCCGGGACGTGGGGCTCGATCGGCGGCGGCAACGTCGAGGCCGTCGCGATCGACCGGGCCCGGGAGATGATCGCGACGGCCGCGCCGGAACCGGAGCTGATCGATTTCGCCCTGAACGACAAGGTGACCAACCGGCACGGCGTGCAGTGCTGCGGCGGCACGGTCTCGGTGCTGCTCGAACCCCTGCCGGTGGTACGGGCGGTCGCGGTCTTCGGCGTCGGGCACGTCGGCCTGGAGCTGGCCCGCGTCCTGGCGCGCCAGGACCTCGACCTCCACCTGATCGACAGCCGCTCCGACGTCCTCGCCGAGGAGCGGCTCGGCGTGCTGGCGGACGCGGTGGCCCGGGTGCGCGTGCACCACACACCGCTGCTGCCCGAGGAGGTCCTCGCGGAGCTGCCGCAGGGTACCCACGTCCTGATCATGACGCACGACCACGCCGAGGACGCCGCCCTGTGCGACGCCGCCCTGCGCACCCCCGGCCTCGGCTCCATCGGCCTGATCGGGTCGGCGGCCAAGTGGGCGCGGTTCCGCAAGCGCCTCGCCACCGAGGGCGGCCACGACGAGGCGGCCATCGACCGGATCAGGACCCCGATCGGGCTGCCCGGCATCACCGGCAAGGAACCCGCGACCATCGCCGTGAGCGTCGCCGCCGACCTGCTGCGCGCCTTCGGGACCGAGGGGGCCTGACCCCCGGGGCGGCGGGACGGACGCGCCGGTCACCACTCGGGATGGACGTCGTGGCTGTCGTGACGGAGGCCGGCCTCGGTGATCCAGGGCCTGAATCGGCCGGGACCCGAGCGATCGGGCGCGTAGGCGACGGGCTCTCCGGTGTCGTCGGTGACGATGACGGCACCGGCCTTCTGCGCGGAGCGCAGGGCGTGGGTCCAGTGCCGGCCGCGGTGGCCGGTGCGGTAGTCGGGCCTCTTGCAGGGAGCCATCGGGTTCTCACCGCCGTGAAGCTGCGGCCGTGTGCCCGCGTCCGGCGGACACGGGCGCCCGGCGGGTGCCGAACAGACCGGAATACCCGTTGTGACGATTCTTGAACATCTGTTCGCATGTTCTCGCGGTTGTTTTTGCGTCCCCGCGCTCCCCGGCGCTCCTCTGCGCTCCCCCGCCGAGTCGCCGCGTCACCCCCTTCGCCGCCCGCCCGGGGGACGTACGGTGGTGAGGGGCCCGTCGGGGCGTGCCGGGCGGCGGATTCCGGACCGCGCGGGCGGCCCGGCCGGCGTCCCGGGAGGAACGATGCGGTCGAGTGCCACGGTCCTGGTCTACAGCGACGACGCGAACACCCGCGCGCAGGTCCGGCTGGCGGCCGGGCGCAGGCCCGCGGCCGACGTCCCCC